>NZ_JBIVVS010000031.1:0-83976 GCF_044768625.1 Kitasatospora sp. NPDC091207 | reverse complement strand
GGGGGGGGGGGGGGGGGGGGGGGGGGGGGGGGGCCCCGCGGGGGGGGGGGGGGGGGCCCCCGGGGGGGGGGCCGCCCCCGGCGCCCCCCGCGCCCCCCCCCCCGCCGGCGTTCCCGTACGCTCAGGCCGCTATCGGCCGTTGGCTCTGCACCGCCTGCAGGAGTCCGATCGCCAGCCAGGTCGCGAACATCGACGACCCGCCGTAGGAGACGAACGGCAGCGGGATACCGGCCACCGGCATGATGCCCAGGCACATCCCTATGTTCTCGAAGCCCTGGAAGGCGAACCAGGCGACCACTCCGGCGGCCACGATGGTGCCGTACAGGTCGGTGGCGTGCCGGGCGATCCGGCAGGCCCGCCAGAGCACCACGCCCAGCAGCACGATGATCGCCATCGCCCCGAGGAAGCCCAGTTCCTCACCGGCCACCGTGAAGACGAAGTCGGTCTGCTGCTCCGGCACGAACTGCCCGGTGGTCTGCGTCCCGTGGAACAGGCCCTTGCCGGTGAGCCCGCCCGAACCGATGGCGATCCGGGCCTGGGCGGTGTTGTAGCCCACGCCGGACGGGTCCAGGGCCGGGTTGGCGAAGGCCGCGAAGCGGTCGATCTGGTACTTGCTCAGCACCCCGAGCTTCCAGATCGCCACACAGCCGCCGACCCCGGCCAGGATCAGCCCGAGCACCCAGCGGTTGGCCGAGCCGGAGGCCAGCAGGATGCCCAGCACGATGACGGCCATCACCATCACCGAGCCGGCGTCCGGCATCAGCATCACGATCGCCATCGGCAGCGTGGCCCAGACCAGGCCGCGGAACACCGCCCGGTGCGAGGGGAACTCCCGCTCCCCCGCGTCCACCTGGTCCGACAGCACCACGGCCATCGCCAGCACGATCGCCAGCTTGGCGAACTCGGCCGGCTGGACGGAGAAGCCGCCGCCGAGCTGGATCCAGGAGTGCTGCCCGTTGATGGTCGAGCCGAGCGGGCTCAGCGTGGCCATCAGCAGCAGGATCACCGCGACGTACAGGAACGGCACCAGGGTGCGGAACCGCCGGCTCCCTATCCCTATCACCACCGCGCACAGCACCAGGCCGATCACCACGTTGGTGAGGTGCCGGAACAGGAAGTACTGCGGATCGCCGTGGGTGAGCGAGTCCCGGCCCCGGGTGGCCGACCAGACCAGCAGCGAGCTGCCCAGCGACAGCACCATGGCGGCCAGCAGCAGTATCCAGTCGATCCGCCAGAGCGGGGAGTCCTTGGCGAGGGCCTTCGACACCCCGCTGCGCTGCGGGGCGAGCCGCAGCTGGCGGTACGAGCCGTAGGAGGTCATGCCCGGCTCCTTCCGGTGCCCCGGTTGGGCTCGACGGCGGCGAAGTCCGCCGCGGTGGGTGCGGTCGGCGGGCCGGCCGGCTGCGCCGGGTCCAGGAAGACCCGCGGCGAGGGGCCGGTCACGCCCGGGTCCCCGGCGGCGGTGTAGCCGGCCGGCTTGATGACGGCGGTGCCGTCCGGGTTGAACTTGGGCAGCTCGGCCTGCGGCTTGGGCAGCAGTGCCTTGCCGCCGTCGATGTTGCCCTTGTCGTCGACGCCGTACAGCGCCTGGTAGATCCGCCGAATCGCGTCGCCGGAGCCACCGGAGCCGGTGCCGCCTTGGCTTATCGTCATCACGACCGCGTAGTCGTCGCTGTAGGTGGTCAGCCACGAGGTGGTCTGCTTGCCCTCGACCTCGGCGGTGCCGGTCTTGGCGTGCAGCTCGATCTTGCCCTGCGGCCAGCCGGCGCCGGTGAACTTCCAGGCGGCGGTACCGCCGGTGACGACGCCCGCGGTGGCCTGGTCGATGTAGCTGAGCAGCTTCTGGTCGCCGGGGAACTTGGCGTCCTCGTGCGGGGCGATCTCGCGGACGAGCTCCCCGCCCGGGCTTATCACCGCCTTGGCGACGGTCGGCCGGTAGAACGTGCCGCCGTTGGCGAGCGCCGAGTAGATCCGGGCCATCTGGATCGGGGTGACGAGCGTGTCGCCCTGTCCGATCGCGAAGTTGACCGAGTCACCGGCGCGCATCTGGTAGCCGTCGACGCAGTTCTCCCGGGCGATCTGGTCGGAGAAGGTGGTGCCGCCCTTCTCCGCCTGCCGGCACCAGGCGTCCTTGTTGTTGTCGAAGAAGGACTGCTTCCACTGCCGGTCCGGCACCCGCCCGGGGACCTCGCTGGGCAGGTCGATGCCGGTCTTGGCGCCGAGGCCGAACTGGTGGGCGGTCTTGTAGAACCAGTCCGCGGTGTCCTTCTTCGGCTTGATGCCGCCGTCCTTCATCCACTGGTCGTACGCCAGCCCGTAGAAGACGGTGTCGCAGGAGACCTCCAGCGCCTTCTCCAGCGTGATCGAACCGAAGTTCTCGCTCTCGAAGTTCTTGAACTCACGGCCGCCGATGGTCAGGCTCTTCGGGCACGGGTACGTCCCGTCCAGCGAGTAGCCGGCCTGCACGGCGGCGGTGGTGGAGATGACCTTGAAGGTCGAGCCGGGGGCGGACTGACCCTGTATGGCCCGGTTCAGCAGCGGGAAGTTGGAGTCCTTGCTGGTCAGCGCCTGGTAGTCCTGGCCCGAGATGCCGCCCTGCCAGAGGTTGGGGTCGTACGTCGGCGCGCTGGCCATCGCCACGATCCGCCCGGTGTGCACGTCCATGACGACCGCGGCGCCGGAGTCGGCCTCGTAGTTGCGGTTGGTCACCTTGTCGAAGGTCTTCCTGGCGTCGTTCATCGCCTGCACCAGGTTGTCCTCGACGACCTTCTGCACCCGGGCGTCGATGCTGGTCACCAGGTTGTCGCCGGTCCGCGGCTCGACGATGCCGGCGTTGCCGATCACCCGGCCGAGGTTGTCCACCTCCAGCTTGGTGATCCCGGCGGTGCCGCGCAGGTCGCGGTCGTACACCGACTCCAGCCCGGCCCGGCCGATCTGGTCGGCCGGCAGGTACCGGTCCAGGCCGGTCTTGTCGGCGGTCTTGCTGACCTCCTCGTCCGTCACCGGCGAGAGGTAGCCGAGCACCTGGGCCATGTTGGCGCCCTCGACGCCGGTGTAGTGGCGCACGGCGGTGGGCTGCGCGGTGATCCCGGGGAAGTCCTCGCGGCGCTCCATTATCTGCAGCGCCTGCTGGGTGGTCGCCTCCTTGGTGACCGGGATCGGCTGGTAGGGCGAGCCGTTCCAGCAGGGCTGCGGCGTCTTGGCGTCGCAGAGCCGGACCTTCTCCTGGACGTCCTTGGCCGGCATGCCGAGCACCTCGGCGAGCCGGCCCAGCACCGCCTTGCCGCCGTCCTTCTGCTGCAGCAGCGAGGTGCGGCTGACCGAGACCACCAACCGGGTCTCGTTGCCGGCCAGGATGCGGCCCGAGGCGTCGAGGATCTCACCGCGCACGGCCGGCTCGACCACCTCGCGGATGTGGTTGCCGGTCGCCTTGGCGGTGTAGACGCTGGCGTTGCGGATCTGCAGGTACCAGAGCCGCCCACCGAGGGTGGCGAGCAGCGAGAGCACCAGGATCTGCAGTACCACCAGACGGATCGTCACCCGCCGGGTTCGGCCGGTCTCGGGGATGTTGCTCACGTCTCGTGCGCTCCAGGGTGCGGGGTTCCGGGAATCATGGGCGGGCCGGGCCTACGGGCGCTTGGCGAAGCCGAGCGAGCGCCGCTTCTTGTAGGACGGTCCGGCCGACGTCTCGCGGGTGGTGCGGTAGCGCGCCAGCGTGCCCAGGCCGGAGCCGCCGCCCTCGTCGTCGCCGGCCGCGGCGGCCACCGGGTCACGCCCGAAGCGGCGGCCGATCAGCATCACCACCGGGACGACGAACGGCGCCAGCAGCAGGTCGTACAGCAGGGCGGTGAGCACCAGGCTGCCGAGGCCGACGTGGCGGGCGGCGGTGTCGCCGACCAGGGCGCCGACCATCGCGTAGAGCAGGGTGGAGGCGACCGCCGCGGCGGCCACCACCAGCAGCGCGCCGGAGACCGAACGCTGCCGGCCGTGGTCGGGGCGGACCAGTCCCGCGGCGTAGCCCATCAGGCAGAGCACCAGCGCGTAGCGGCCGATCGCGTGGTCGGACGGCGGCGCGAGGTCGGCCAGCAGTCCGGCGGCGAAGCCCACCAGGCAGCCGCCGGTCGGCCCGTAGACCATGGCCAGGCCGACCACCACGAGGAGCAGTATGTCCGGTGTGGCACCGGGGAGTTGGAGCCGGCCGAAGACGCTGACCTGGAGGATCAGGCCGAGCAGGACGAGGACGGCGGTGACGGGGACGCGGGCGAGGCGCATGGTTCAGTTCCCCCCAGTGGTCTTGGCGGGCGGGGCGGCGGCGGCCGGGGCGGCGGGCGCGGCCTGGGCCGGGGCGGCCGGGGCCTGACCCTGGGCGGCCGGGGCCGGCGGCAGGACGGCGTCGCGCGGGTCGGTGCGCGGTGGCACCACCACCACGCCGATCAGGTCGAGCCGGGTGAACTGGACGAAGGGCTCGACCAGGACGGTCTTGGTCAGCTGACCGGGGTTCGCCTCGACCTGGACCACCTTGCCGACCGGGACGCCGGGCACGAACGGGCGGCCGCTCTGCGAGCCGAAGGTGACCAGCCGGTCGCCCTCCTTCACCTGGGCCTTGCCGTTGAGCAGGGAGACCTTCATTGCGCTGGTGCCGCCGCCGGAGGCGAAGCCGATCTCGCCGCTGCCCTCCAGCCGGGCCCCGGCGCTGAAGCCCGGGTCGGAGGCGAGCAGGACCGTGGAGGTGGTCGGGGCGACGGTGGTGATCCGGCCGACCAGGCCCTGACCGTTGATCACCGTCATGTCCCGGGTCAGGCCGTCGTCACTGCCCGCGTCGACGGTGATGGTCCAGGAGAAGCCCTGGGCCGGGCCGATCGCGATCACCTGGGCGGCCTTGACGGTGTAGCCGCCGGAGCCCGCGGTGCGCAGCAGGTCGTCGAGCTGCTTGGTGCGTCCGCCGGCCATGTCGGAGGAGGCGAGCTTCTGGCGCAGCTCGGTGTTCTCCCGGGCCAGCTGGTCGGTGCGGCCGCTGTGGCCGGCGGCGTCGCGGAAGGCGCGGACGGTGTCGGCCACCGGGTCGACCACCGTGGCGGCGCCGCGCTCGACCGGGCCGAGGACGCCGGCGGCGGCGCGCCGGGCTCCTCCGAGCGGCGAACTCTCACCGCCCTTGATGTCCACGGTGATCAGCGCGAAGGCGACGGCCACCAGCAGGATGAGCAGCAGCCGGCTCTCTCGTGTGTCCCTCACGGTGCTGGTACTGCCCCTTCGTACCTGGCCGCCCACCCGGGCTGTGGGCCCGGGCGGGGGCCGTTCAGTTGACTACAGGTCTGACGGTTGTGCTAACGGCGCGGCTGGGCGTCGAGTACCTGCTGGAGTGCCTCGAACTCCTCGACGCACTTGCCGGAGCCGAGCGCGACGGAGTCCAGCGGGTTCTCGGCGATGTGGATCGGCATCCCGGTCTCGCGGCGCAGCCGCTCGTCCAGGCCGCGCAGCAGGGCACCGCCGCCGGTGAGCACGATGCCGCGGTCCATGACGTCGCCGGCGAGCTCGGGCGGGCACTGGTCGAGGGTGGTCTTGACCGCGTCGATGATCGAGTTGACCGGCTCGTCGATGGCCTCGCGGACCTCGGCCGCCGAGATGACGACGGTCTTGGGCAGGCCGCTGACCAGGTCGCGGCCGCGGATCTCGGCGTGCTCGTCCTTCTCGCCCTCCAGCGCGAAGGCGGAGCCGATGCTCATCTTGATCTGCTCGGCGCTGCGCTCGCCCAGGAGCAGCGAGTACTCCTTCTTGATGTGCTGGACGATCGCGTTGTCCAGCTCGTCGCCGGCCACCCGGATGGACTGCGCGGTGACGATGCCGCCGAGCGAGATCACGGCCACCTCGGTGGTGCCGCCGCCGATGTCGACGACCATGTTGCCGGTGGCCTCGTGGACCGGCAGGCCGGCGCCGATCGCGGCGGCCATCGGCTCCTCGATGATGTGCACCTGGCGCGCGCCGGCCTGCGAGGAGGCCTCGATCACGGCGCGGCGCTCGACTCCGGTGATGCCCGAGGGCACGCAGACCACGACCCGGGGGCGGGCCAGGTAGCGGCGGCGGTGGATCTTGAGGATGAAGTAGCGGAGCATCCGCTCGGTGATCTCGAAGTCGGCGATCACGCCGTCCTTGAGCGGGCGGATGGCGACGATGTTGCCCGGCGTGCGGCCGATCATCTTCTTGGCCTCGGCGCCGACCGCCAGGATGCCGCCGGTGTTGGTGTTGACCGCGACGACGGACGGCTCGTTGAGGACGATCCCCTTGCCCCTGACGTACACCAGCGTGTTGGCGGTTCCGAGGTCGATCGCCAGGTCGCGGCCGATGAACGACAGGTTGGTTGCCATGGGGTGTAGGTGCCTTCCCGGGCTCGGAGTCATTGCGGGGGTGGACGAGAGCGCGTGCCCACGGCTTGGGCGAAGACCAGCTGACCAGCCGTACCGGGCCCATGAGTCGCGTCCATCGTAGTCACGCCGGCCAGTACGGACGTCGACGTGGGGCATACCGTCCATTGTCCGGAGCGTGATCGCTTCTCCGGGCATTGGGACGCCGTGTCGGCATCCCCAGTTCCCTATTTCACGATAAGAATGCCCCGGCCGGGCCAATGGTCCCGACCGGGGCACCCGAAGGTCCCTGGGTGGTGCTTACGCGTGCGCCGGGAAGAAGATCTTGATCTCGCGCTCGGCGGACTCCGGGGAGTCGGAGGCGTGGATCAGATTCTCCCGGGTGATGGTCGCGTAGTCGCCGCGGATGGTGCCGGCACCGGCCTCCAGCGGGTTGGTGGCGCCGGCCAGCATCCGGATGCCGGGGACGACCTCCTCGCCCTCGACGATCAGCGCGATCGACGGGCCGGAGGTCATGAACTCCAGCAGCGGCTCGTAGAACGGGCGGCCGACGTGCTCCGCATAGTGCTGCTCCAGCGTCGCCCGGTCGAAGGTGCGCAGCTCGACGGCGGCGAGCCGCCAGCCGGCCTTGCGCTCGATGCGGCTGATGATCTCGCCGGCCAGGCCGCGCTTGACGGCGTCGGGCTTGAGCAGGACGAGAGTGCGCTGGGACACGGTGCGTCTCCTGGGGAATCGGTTCGGCGCGCACCCGGTTCGCGGTGCGGAGTGCGACTACGGCAGAGGTTACCTTGCGTGAGCGACGGCGCCGGGCGGGCCCGGGTGCCACCCCGTCGCCACCCCGCCGCTACCCCGCGGGGACCGCCTGGGCGGCGGCGCGGGCGGCCTTGAACTCGTCGATCTTGCGGCCGTAGTGCACCGAGCACCACCAGAGCCCGGCGAAGACCACGCCCAGTCCGAACATGGTCGGCAGGATGAAGCCGCTGGCGATCAGGCCGAGCTGGAGCGCCCAGCCGATCGCGACCGCGCCGGGGCGGGTGATCATGCCGCAGAGCAGCACGCAGAGCCCCATCGCGATGCCGGTGACGGTCCAGACCGTGCCGGTCGGCACGTCGGAGAGCTGCATCGCCACCAGTCCGGCGAACAGCGCCAGCAGTGCCTCGCCGATCAGCGTCGAGGAGCAGAGCGTCCTCATCGTCACTTCCTCCCGAGCAGCAGGCGGGCCTCGCCCACCGTGATGACCGAACCGGTGACCAGCACCCCGGCGCCGCCGAGGTCCCCGTCCTCCTCGGCGAGGCTGACGGCGGCGGTGATGGCGTCGTCGAGCCGGGGCTCGACCTGGACCCGGTCCTCACCGAAGATCTCGACGGCGAGCGCGGCCAGCGTGTCCGCGTCCATCGCCCGGTGGGTGGAGTTCTGGGTGATGACGACCTCGGCCAGGATCGGCTCGAAGGCCTCCAGCAGGCCGGCCACGTCCTTGTCGCCGCTGGTGCCGATCACGCCGACCAGCCGGGTGAAGCCGAAGGACTCACCGATCGCGGCGACGGTGGCGTGGGCGCCGTCCGGGTTGTGCGCGGCGTCCAGGACGATCGTCGGGCTGCGGCGGACGACCTCCAGGCGGCCCGGCGAGGCGACGCCGGAGAACGCCTGCCGCACCTTGTCCGCGTCCAGCTGCCCGCCGCGCGCGCCGCCGACGCCGAAGAAGGCCTCGACCGCCGCGAGCGCGAGCGCCGCGTTCTGCGCCTGGTGGGCGCCGTGCAGCGGGAGGAAGACGTCCTCGTACTCCTCGCCGCCGAGCCCGCGCAGCGTCACCAGCTGGCCGCCGATGGCGACCTCACGGCGGATCACACCGAACTCCATGCCCTCGCGGGCCACCGTCGCGTCCACCTCGACGGCACGGCGCAGGATGTTCTGGGCGGCGTCCAGCTGCTGCTGGGCGACGACCGCGATGCCGCCCGGCTTGATGATCCCGGACTTCTCGACCGCGATCTCGCCGGTGGTCCCACCCAGCTTGTCGGTGTGGTCCAGCGAGATCGGGGTGATCACGGAGACGGCGGCGTCGATCACGTTGGTGGCGTCCCAGGTGCCGCCCATGCCGACCTCGACCACGCCGACGTCCACCGGGGCGTCGGCGAAGGCCGCGTAGGCCATGCCGGTCAGCACCTCGAAGAAGGACATCGCGATCGGCTCGCGCTCGTCGACCATCCGGACGTACGGCTCGATGTCCCGGTAGACCTCGACGAACCGCTCGGGGTCGATCGGGGCGCCGTCCAGGCTGATCCGCTCGGTGACGGACTCCACGTGCGGACTGGTGTAGCGGCCGGTGCGCAGCTCGAAGGTGTTGAGGAGCTGCTCGATCATCCGGGCGGTGGAGGTCTTGCCGTTGGTGCCGGTGATGTGGATCGAGGGGAAGGACCGCTGGGGCTGGCCCAGGATGTCCATCAGCGCCTCGATCCGGTCGAGCGAGGGCTCCAGCTTGTTCTCCGGCCAGCGCTGGGAGAGCTCCACTTCGACGTCGCGCAGGACATCGCCGGAGCCGCTGTCGGCGGGGCGGAGGGTGTACGGGTTCGGGTCGGCCTTGTCGCTCACGACCACAGTCTACGGAGCGGCGCCACGCGCTCCCGACGGGGTGAGAACGACCACTTTGCCCTGTCTTTCCGATTCACCCGATTTACTATTGATTCGGCGAGTGCAGATGGCAATGAAGCTTCGATTCGCACCACAGGGAGCCATCTCACCTTTGATCACCAGGAGCACAGCCCTATGCCCGACCTCTTGCGCGAGTCCCTCCTGGTCCACCAGACCGGCGTCGTCCGGGTCGCCGAGCTGCTCTCGCTGCTGCTCCTCGGCTACATGCTCCTCGTGTTCGGCCGCTTCCTGCTCTACTGGGCCGGCTCCCGGCACGCCTTCCGGCACAACCGGCCCGCCGGGCCGGGCGAGCCGGCCGCCTTCCAGTGGCACCTGCTGATCCCCTGCCGCGACGAGGAGGCCGTCGTCACCCAGACCCTCGACGGGCTGCGGCGCTCCGCCCCCGAGGCCCACCTGTGGGTGATCGACGACGACAGCGGGGACCGCACCCGCGAGCTGGTCCTGGCCGCCGCCGAGCACGACACCCGGATCCACCTCGTCCAGCGCCGCCGTCCGCACGCCCGGATCGGCAAGGGCGCCGCGCTCAACGCCGCCTACCGCGCCGTCCACGCCTGGCTGCCCGAGTCCACCGACCGCGCCCGGGTGGTCATCGGCGTCGTGGACGCCGACGGCGAGCTGGACCCCGGCACCCTACGGCTGGTCTGCTCCGACCACGCGCTGGCCCGCCCCGACACCGGCGCCGTGCAGATCGGCGTCCGGATGCGCAACGCGGACGACGAACGGCCGCTCCCCGGACGCGGCCGGACCGCCAACGCGCTGGCCCGCGCCCTGGTCCGGATGCAGGACGTCGAGTTCCAGGCCAACAACGCCGGCATGCAGCTGCTGCGCCGGCGCACCGGCAGCGTCGGCCTCGGCGGCAACGGCCAGTTCGTCCGGCTCACCGCGCTGGACTCGCTCACCGCCGAGGAGGGCCGCGAGGGTCGCCCCTGGCCGGAGCGGGCACTCCTGGAGGACTACGAGTCGGGCCTGGAACTGCGGCTGGCCGGCTGGCGGCTGACGCACGTCACCGAGGCGCGGGTGTCCCAGGAGGGCCTGGTCTCGCTCCGGCGCTTCCTCACCCAGCGCACCCGGTGGGCCCAGGGCAACATGCAGTGCCTGCGCTACACCGGCCGGGTGCTGCGCTCACCGCACTACCGCTGGGCCGGCAAGGCCGAGGTGCTGTACACCTTCCTGCAGCCCGTGGTCTGCGTGCTGCTGGTGGTGCTCACCCCGGTCTCGATCGGGATCACGGCCGCCGGACTGGTGCTGTTCCCCGAGGACACCGCCGGCTTCCAGGCCCGGTTCGGGCCGCTGATGGCCGTCGCCTTCCTGGTCGCGACCCTGCCGATGGTCCTCTGGGGCTTCGCCTACCGCAGGCTCGTCCACCCCGGCCGGAGCCGGCTCACCGGCCTGCTCTGGGGCGTCCTGGTCTGGCTCTACGCCTACCACCTGTTCGTGGTCGCCACCCGGGCCGCCGCCCGGCTGCTGCTCGGCCGCAACGGCTGGGCCAAGACCAGGCGCAACGCCGAGACGGTCGCCGCCGGCGCCCCCACCGCCCTGGAAGCCTGAGCCCTTCCGCCCTCGAAGCCCGGGGCCCTCGAAGCCCACCGCCCTTGAAGCCCGGGCGCTTCCCCCCGCGAAGCCCGAGCCCCACCGCCCTCGATGCCGAGGGCGTCCCGTCCCGTCCGAGAGCCGTTCGGAGTCCCCCGTGTCCATGTGCCTGCCCCCGTTGCCGCCCGCCAGCGTCGCCGTCGTCCTCGGCACCCGCCCCGAGCTGGTCAAGCTCGCCCCGCTGATCCACGAGCTGGGCGCCGCGACCCGGCTGGTGCACACCGGCCAGCACTGGGACGAGGCGCTGTCCGGGCGCTTCCTGCGCGACCTCGACCTGCCCCGGCCCGAGCTGCTGACCGGCGTCGGCGGCCGACCGCGCGCCGGCCAGATCGCCCAGTCCCTCGGCCAGCTGGACGCCGCCTTCGCCGAGGACCGGCCCGCCGCCGTCGTCGTCCAGGGCGACACCAACGCCACCCTGGCCGGCGCGCTGGCCGCCAACTCCCGGGAGATCCCGCTGGTGCACGTCGAGGCCGGCCTGCGCAGCTTCGACCGGGCGATGCCCGAGGAGCACAACCGGGTGATGGTCGACCACGTCTCCGACCTGCTCTGCGCCGCCACCGCGGCGAACGCCGCCAATCTGCGGGCCGAGTCCCTGGACGAGGAGCGGATCACCGTCACCGGCAACACCGTGGTCGAGGTGGTCCGCCGCCGGCTGCCCGACCGGGCCGCCCGGGCCGCCCTGCTGGCCGCGCACGGCCTGGAGCCGGACGGCTATGTGCTGGCCACCGTGCACCGGCCGGAGAACACCGACAGCGCCGAGGCGCTGGGCGCCGTCCTGGCCGGGCTGGACCGGATCGCCCGGGCCGGCACCCCCGTCCTGTTCCCGATGCACCCGCGGACCGCGGCCGCCGTCGACCGGTTCGCCCTGGACGGCCTGCTGGAGCGGATCGCCGTGACCGAACCGGTCGGGTACGCGGAGTTCCTGGGCCTGGCCCGGCACGCGGCGCTGCTGGTCTCCGACTCCGGCGGAGTCCAGGAGGAGTGCACCGTGCTCGGCCGCCCGCTGCTGGTGGTGCGCCGCTCGACAGAACGCCCGGAGGCCGTCGACGCCGGCTTCGCCGCACTGGTGCGGCCCGGCGAGGAGTTCGGCGAACTGGCCCGGGCCTGGCTGGCCGACTCCCCCGAGCGGCTCGCCCGGCTGGCGGCCACCCCCAGCCCGTACGGGGACGGGCTGGCCTCCGCCCGGATCGCCCGCCTGACGGCACGACTGGCCGGGCAGCCGGTGGCCGCCGCCGCCGGACGCCCGGACAGGCACTCTTGACAGCCGGATTGGTCTACTCCACCTTGTGAGGGCAAGTCTCCTACCCCGACAGGGACTTGAGTTGTCGGTAGCTCCCGCACCAGCGACAGCCGGACGGCTCTCCCCCACGTGAGCCGACGGTCTCCCCCCACAGGAGATGGAGTCATGCCACCTGCCCGACACCGGCGCGCCCGCGCCGTCCACACGCTGCTCGCCGGGGCCTCGGCGATCGCCCTGGGCCTGAGCGGCCTGGTCGTCGCCACCAGCACGTCCAGCGCGGCGACCGCCGACGTCGACCTGATCGACAACGGCGGCTTCGAGGCCGCCGACCACCTCGGCGGCTGGACCTGTCCCTCCGGCGGCACCCCGGAGACCGGCACCGTCCACTCCGGCGCGTACGCGCTGCGCGCCACCCCGGGCGCGAGCGACACCGGCGAGTGCACCCAGACCGTCACCGTGAAGCCCTCGTCGACGTACACCCTGAGCTCCTGGGTGCAGGGCTCCTACGTCTACCTCGGGGCCCGCGGCACCGGCGGCACGGATCCCGGCACCTGGACCAACTCGGCGAGCTGGGCCAAGCTCTCCACCACCTTCACCACCGGGGCCAACACCACCAGCGTCACGGTCTACCTGCACGGCTGGTACGGCCAGCCCTCCTACCTGGCCGACGACGTCTCACTGATCGGACCGGGCGACCCGAAGCCCACCCCCACCGGGACGGCCACCCCCACCGCGACCCCGACCCCGACCCCCACCGCGACCCCGACGGTCACCCCGACGGTCACCCCGACCGTCACCCCGACCCGGCCCGGCCTGCCCAAGCACCTGCTCACCGGCTACTGGCAGAACTTCGACAACACCGCCACCGTGCAGCGGATCAGCGACGTCCCGGCCGCCTACGACATCATCGCGGTCTCCTTCGCCGACGCCACCGGCACACCCGGCGGGCTGGGCTTCACCCTGGACCCGGCGCTGTCGGCCAAGCTCGGCGGCTACACCGACGCCCAGTTCAAGGCCGACATCGCGGCCAAGCGGGCGGCCGGCAAGAAGGTGGTGCTCTCGGTCGGCGGCCAGAACGGCACCGTCTCGGTGAACAGTTCCGCCTCGGCCACCACCTTCGCCAACACGGCCTGGACGCTGCTGCAGAACTACGGCTTCGACGGGATCGACATCGACCTGGAGAACGGCGTCAACGCCACCTACATGGGCCAGGCCCTGCACGCGCTGGCGGCGAAGGCGGGCAGCGGGTTCGTCCTCACCATGGCGCCGCAGACCATCGACATGCAGTCGACCGGGATGGAGTACTTCAAGCTGGCGCTGAACGTGAAGGACATCCTCACCATCGTCAACATGCAGTACTACAACTCCGGCGCGATGCTCGGCTGCGACGGCCAGGTCTACTCCCAGGGCAGCGTGAACTTCCTGACCGCGCTGGCCTGCATCCAGCTCAAGGGCGGGCTGCGGCCCGACCAGGTCGGGCTCGGGGTCCCGGCCTCCACCAGCGCGGCGGGCGGCGGTTACGTCAGCCCGGGCGTGGTCAACAACGCCCTGGACTGCCTGGCCGCCGGCACCAACTGCGGGAGCTTCAAGCCCGACACCACGTGGCCCGGCATCGGCGGGGCGATGACCTGGTCGACCAACTGGGACGCCAAGGCCGGCGGCGGGATCGCCGGCACCGTCGGCTCGCACCTGCACGCGATGCCGTAGAGCGCGTCGGGCGCCGGCGCACGGGCCCGGGCCGGGGTCAGACCCCGGCCCGGGCCTCCGGGATCTCCGGGCACGGGCCGCAGTGCCGGCGACGCAGCTCCGCGGTGATCTCGGCCAGCTCGCCCTCGGGCAGCAGCGGCAGCATCATCGCGATGCCCTGGAGCAGGCCGCCGAGCAGGAAGGTGGTGTCGGCGGTGGCGGCCACCAGGCCGCGCACCTCGGCCACCTCGCCGGCCGCCACGGCCTCGATCAGCCGGGCCGCGTCGGCGGTCTCCTCGTCCACCGCCACCGCGCCGGAATCGGCCGGGGCGCGCCGGACCATCGCGTGCAGCACCCTGTCGCCCACCTCGGGCGCGTACGCCTTGCGGACCGCCTCGGCGGCGATCCAGGCCAGCAGGGTGGTCACCTCGCGCTCCGCGTGCTCCGCGAAGAGCCGGTCCAGCGCGTGGTCGAACGCGAGCTGGTTGCCGTGCCGGAACGCCAGCAGCAGGGTCGCCGCCCCAGCCTTGGCCTCCTGGACCGCTTCCATCGGCAGTTCGTCGGCCAACCTCTCGGTCACCACCACGCCATGCCCTCCTCGGTCGTCGGCTCAGCGAAACTCCGTGCACACCGTACACATCCGACCTGCAAACTTCCGCGAACCCGCGCGGGCAAGACCGGAATGAATTCGGGCGGAATAGGACTTCACCCGGTCCAGGATGAATATTCGCCGGAACAGCGCAATGGCACTGGGCTATTAGAGGGCCCATTTCCGCGTCCGGCCGGCGCGAAGGCCGCGTGACGACCGCGAGAAGGCCGCGAACCGGGTGAGGGTGGCCGCGAACCGGCCGGGGAAAGGCCGAGGGGCCGCACCCCGCGTCGGCGGGATGCGGCCCCTGGCGAGCCCTCGACGGGCCGGGCCCGTCGGCCGGATCAGGCCTGCGGCAGCGCCGCGAGCTGAGCGGTGATCCGGGCGATGTCGGCCTCGGCGGCCTCCTGACGGCCCCGGATCTTGGCGACCACGTCGTCCGGCGCCTTGGCGAGGAACGCCTCGTTGCCGAGCTTGGCGGTGGTCTGGACCTTCTCCTTCTCGGCGACCGCGAGGTCCTTGGCCAGTCGCTTGCGCTCAGCCGCGACGTCGATGGTGCCGGAGAGGTCCAGCGCCACCGTGGCGCCGCCGACCGGGAGCGAGGCGGTGGCCGCGAAGCCCTCCTCGGGCGCGGTCAGGCGCAGCAGCGAGCGGATCGCGTCCTCGTGGACGGCGAGCACGGTACCGGCGAGGTCCAGCTGGGCCGGGACCTTCTGCGCGGGCTGCAGGCCCTGGTCCGAGCGGAACCGGCGGACCTCGGTGACCACCTGCTGGAGCGTGGCGACCTCGGCCTCGGCCGCGGTGTCCCGGAAGCCGCTGTCCTCGGGCCACGCGGTGACCACCAGCGACTCGGCGCCGGTGAGCGTGGTCCACAGGGTGTCGGTGACGAACGGGACGATCGGGTGGAGCAACCGCAGCGTGACGTCCAGGACCTCGCCCAGGACCCGGCGGGAGGCGTCGGCCTGCGCGCCGCCCTTGGCGAGGGTGGTCTTGGAGAGCTCGACGTACCAGTCGAACACCTCGTCCCAGGCGAAGTGGTAGAGCGTGTCCGAGACCTTGGCGAACTCGTAGTCGTCGTACAGCGCGTCCACCTCGGCGACGGTGGCGTTCAACCGCGACAGGATCCAGCGGTCGACCGCGGTCAGCTCCTGCGGCGCGGGGAGCGGGCCCTCGACGGTGGCACCGTTCATCAGCGCGAAACGGGTCGCGTTCCAGAGCTTGTTGCAGAAGTTGCGCGAGCCCTTGACCCAGTCCTCGCCGATCGGCACGTCGGCGCCGGGGTTCGCGCCGCGGGCCAGGGTGAAGCGGACGGCGTCGGCGCCGTAGGCGTCCATCCAGTCCAGCGGGTCCACGGCGGTGCCGGAGGACTTCGACATCTTCTTGCCGAACTCGTCGCGGACCAGGCCGGTCAGGGCGACGGTCTTGAACGGCGCCTGACCGTCCATCGCGTACAGGCCGAACATCATCATCCGGGCGACCCAGAAGAAGATGATGTCGTGGCCGGTGACCAGGACGTCGGTCGAGTAGAACTTCTCCAGGTCCTGGGTCCGCTCCGGCCAGCCGAGGGTGGAGAAGGGCCAGAGGCCGGAGGAGAACCAGGTGTCCAGGACGTCCGGGTCCTGGTGCCAGCCCTCGCCGGTCGGCGGCTGCTCGTCGGGGCCGACGCAGACGACCTCGCCGTCCGGGCCGTACCAGACCGGGATCCGGTGACCCCACCAGAGCTGGCGCGAGATGCACCAGTCGTACATGTTGTCGACCCAGTCGAAGTAGCGGCGCTCCAGCTCCTTCGGGTGGATCTCCACCTTGCCGTCCCGGACGGCGTCGCCGGCGGCCTGGGCGAGCGGGGCGACCTTGACCCACCACTGCAGCGACAGGCGCGGCTCGACCACGGTGTGGCAGCGCGAGCAGTGGCCGACGGCGTGCATGTACGGGCGCTTCTCGGCGACGATCCGGCCCTGCTCGCGCAGCGCGCCGACCACGGCCGAGCGTGCCTCCAGCCGGTCCAGGCCGAGGAAGGGGCCGTGCACGGTGATCGCGCCGCGCTCGTCCATGACGCTCAGGTTCGGCAGGTTGTGGCGCTGCCCGATGGCGAAGTCGTTCGGGTCGTGCGCCGGGGTCACCTTGACGGCGCCGGTGCCGAACTCCGGGTCGACGTGCTCGTCGGCGACGACCGGGATCTCCCGGTCCGTCAGCGGCAGCTTGATGGTCCGGCCGATCAGGTGCCGGTAGCGCTCGTCCTCCGGGTGGACGGCGACCGCGGTGTCGCCCAGCATCGTCTCGGCGCGGGTCGTGGCGACGACGATCGAGTCCTCGCCGTCCCCGTAGCGGATCGAGACCAGCTCGCCGGGGACCTCCTCGTGCTCCACCTCGATGTCGGAGAGCGCGGTGAGGCAGCGCGGGCACCAGTTGATGATGCGCTCGGCCCGGTAGATCAGACCGTCGTCGAAGAGGCGCTTGAAGATGGTCTGGACAGCCTGGGAGAGGCCCTCGTCCATGGTGAAGCGCTCGCGGGACCAGTCCACGCCGTCGCCGAGGCGGCGCATCTGGCCGAGGATCCTGCCGCCGTAGTTCTCCTTCCACTCCCAGACCTTCTCGACGAAGGCCTCCCGGCCCAGGTCGTGCCGGGAGAGACCGGACTCCGCGAGCTGCTGCTCCACCTTGTTCTGGGTGGCGATGCCGGCGTGGTCCATGCCGGGCAGCCAGAGCGTCTCGAAGCCCTGCATGCGCTTGCGGCGGGTCAGCGCGTCCATCAGCGTGTGCTGGAAGGCGTGGCCCAGGTGCAGCGCACCGGTGACGTTCGGCGGCGGGATGACGATGGTGTACGGGGGCTTGTCACTCTTCGCGTCGGCCGTGAAGTAACCGCGCTCTACCCAGCGCTCGTACAGCTCGCCCTCTACGTCCGCCGGAGCGTAGGTCGTCGGGAGGGTGGCTGCGTCGTCCCCTGCGTGAGTGTTCGCGGGGCGCTGGTTCGTGGTGTCGGTCACGACGCACAGTTTACGTACCTGCGGACGTGGGTTACGAACCGCTTTCGGTCCGGGCCCCCGTGCGCCCGGCCCGGACGGCCGTCGGCCCCGTGCGATAACGTGCCCGCACACTCGTCCGGCCCTTGATGCGGGTACGGACGACTTCGGATCACAACAGGCCGCGGGTGCGGCGGGGGAGCACAACAGATGTACGGCCAGGGTCAGCAGTATCCGCAGGGTCAGCCGCAGCCGTACGGGGCACCGCAGCCCTACGGCGCGCCGCAGCCGCAGCCGCCCTACGGGGCCCAACCGCCCTACGGCCAGCCGCCGCAGCAGTACGGCTACCCGCAGCAGGGGGCACCGGCGCCGCAGTACGGCGCGCCCCAGCCGCAGGCCCCGTACGGCGCCCCGCAGCCGCCCTACGGCGCGGTGCCGCCGCAGGCCCCGTACGGCGCGCCCGGCTACCCGGCGGCGCCGCCGCCGAAGAAGGGCAGGGCCGGGCTGGTGATCGGCCTGGTGATCGGCGCCCTGGTGCTGGGCGGCGGCGGCTTCGGCCTCTACAAGGTGCTCGGCGGGGACACCGGCGGCGCCTACAAGATCACTGCCGCCCAGTCGCTGCCGGACGGCTACACCCAGAAGTCGGCCAAGGAGCAGGCGGCCGACCCGAGCAAGGCCGATACCTCCAAGCTCGGCAAGGACCTCCACGTGCTGATCGCCAGCTACGCCAAGGGCGCCGACCCGCTGGACACCATCAGCGTGATCGGCGTCTACGGGGTGCTCGACGACCCGGACAAGATCATGGAGGACTCCAAGAAGCCCGGCGAGGGCGGCAGCTGGACCACTCCGCTGGCCGAGTTCCCGGCCCAGGACAGCCACAACTCCTCGGCCAAGCTCTCCTGCGGCGTCTACGGCGTGCTCGGTGGCAAGTCGCAGTCCACCGTCTGCGTCTGGGCCGACAAGTCGACCACGGCCCGGGTCTCCTTCCTGAAGTCCAGCCTCACCGGCACCGCCCAGACGCCGCTCACCCCGGCCCAGGCCGCCGAGAAGACCCGGGCGATCCGCTCCGCCATGGTCGTCGCCAAGTAACCCGCCCACCGTTCCCATCTGCCACCCGGCCCCGGGTGGGAGTGCGCCACGTCCGCCGTCCCTCCCGTCCCAAGAAAGGGCCACCGTGACCGACCAGAACCCCTACGGCACCCCGCCGCCGCCCGCCGGAGAGCCGTACGGCGGTGCTCCCGTGCCGCCCCAGCAGCCCGGCTACGGCGCGACTCCCCCGCCGCCGCCCGCCGCCCCGGCCTGGGGCGCCGTCCCGCCGCAGGCCGCGCCGCCCGGCTACCCGCCGGCGGACGGCCAGGCCGGTTACCCGGGCTACGGCGCGTACGCCCCGGTGCCGCCGCGCAAGTCCCGCAAGACGCTCTGGATCCTGCTGGGCGTGTTCGTCGGCGTGCTGGCGCTGATCGGTGGCGGCCTCGCGTACTTCGTCTTCGACGTGACCTCCAACGCCGGCACCCAGAAGATCGTCCTGCCGACCGCGTTCAAGGACCTCACCAAGGACGACGACAACGAGATCGCCCAGGCGATGGAGAAGGAGATCACCTCCGAGTTCGGCAAGGGCGACGGCGCCTGGAACCCGACCGGCGTCAGCGCCGTCTACCAGGACTCGGCGCAGGAGCCGCAGCTCATCGTGGTCGGCGGCTACGGCAAGGTGCTGCTCCCCAAGCAGGAGCTGGACGCCATGTTCAAGGGCTTCTCGTCCGGCGGCCCCACCGTCACCGACCGGCACGCGGTCGACGCCGGCTCGAAGGGCGGCACCATGGAGTGCGCCAAGGCCACCCAGTCCGGCAGCGACCTCGGCATCTGCGCCTGGGCCGACAACAGCACCCTGGTGCTGCTGATGCAGGCACCGGAGGAGGGCAAGGCGCCGGACCTGGAGAAGCTGGCCGCCGACGCCCGCGACCTGCGCGCGGTCGCCGAGGTGCCGAAGTAGCGGGCACCCCCGCGCCCCTGACGACGAAGGGCCCCCGGAGACCGACCGACGGTCTCCGGGGGCCCTTTCCGGCGGGAGGTCAGGCGCTCTTGTCGCGCCGCTCCCGCTTGATCATGTCGCGCGGGACGAGCGTGGGGATCGCGTGCTTGGAGACGACGTCCCCGGTCACCACCACGCGGGCGACGTCCTGACGCGAGGGCACCTCGTACATCACGGACATCAGCACCTCCTCCATGATGGCCCGCAGACCGCGCGCTCCGGTGCCGCGCAGGATCGCCTGGTCGGCGATGGCCTCCAGCGCGTCGCGGGAGAACTCCAGCTCGACGCCGTCCAGTTCGAAGAGCTTGCGGTACTGCTTGACCAGCGCGTTCTTCGGCTCGGTGAGGATCTGCAGCAGCGCCTCGCGGTCGAGGTTGTGCACGCTGGTGATCACCGGGAGGCGGCCGATGAACTCCGGGATCATGCCGAACTTGACCAGGTCCTCCGGCATCACCTGACGGAAGTGGTCGCTGGCGTCCTGCTCCCGCTTGGACCGGATGTTCGCGCCGAAGCCGATGCCCTTGGCACCCGCGCGGCCCTCGATGATCCGCTCCAGACCGGCGAACGCGCCACCCACGATGAACAGCACGTTGGTGGTGTCGATCTGGATGAACTCCTGGTGCGGGTGCTTGCGACCGCCCTGCGGCGGCACCGACGCGGTGGTGCCCTCCAGGATCTTCAGCAGCGCCTGCTGCACGCCCTCGCCGGAGACGTCCCGGGTGATCGACGGGTTCTCGCTCTTGCGGGCGACCTTGTCGATCTCATCGATGTAGATGATCCCGGTCTCGGCCTTCTTGACGTCGTAGTCGGCCGCCTGGATCAGCTTCAGCAGGATGTTCTCGACGTCCTCGCCGACGTACCCCGCCTCGGTCAGCGCGGTGGCGTCGGCGATGGCGAAGGGCACGTTCAGCATCCGGGCCAGCGTCTGCGCCAGCAGCGTCTTGCCGGAGCCCGTCGGGCCGAGCAGCAGGATGTTGGACTTCGCCAGCTCGATGGCGTCCTCACGGCCGTTGCCGCCGCTGCGGCCGGCCTCGCCCGCCTGCACGCGCTTGTAGTGGTTGTAGACCGCCACCGACAGCGCCTTCTTGGCGAGGTCCTGGCCGACCACGTACTGGTCCAGGAACTCGTAGATCTCGCGCGGCTTCGGGAGCTCCTCGAAACGCACCTCGGAGGTCTCGGCGAGCTCCTCCTCGATGATCTCGTTGCACAGGTCGATGCACTCGTCGCAGATGTACACGCCTGGGCCGGCGATCAGCTTCTTCACCTGCTTCTGCGACTTGCCGCAGAACGAGCACTTGAGCAGGTCGCCACCGTCTCCGATGCGTGCCACGAGGTGCTTCCCCTTCGCCAGGGGCCCCGCGGGGGTTCCGGGGCCTGGTGCTGTGGACCGTCTACGCCGACGGCGATCGGTCTCGCTATCCGACGGTACTCTGCCGGGCCGCTGATTCCGTCCTCTTCGCCAGGTCTGCCCTACGCCCTGGGCGAATTGATACCGAACAGATGCCGGCGGTCGTACCGCCGATGCGCCGGGGGCGGGGCGCGCGACAGCTGGCGCGCCCCGCCCGGGAACTCCGTCCCGCCTGCCGGGGGCAAGGGCGGGAGAGTGCCGGCCTCAGGAGGTCAGCGAGGCCTTGCGGGTGGAGATGACGAGGTCGACCAGACCGTACTCGACGGCCTCCTCGGCGGTCAGGATCTTGTCGCGCTCGATGTCGTCGCGGACCTGCTCCACCGACTTGTTGGAGTGCTTGGAGAGCATCTCCTCCAGCTGCTCGCGCATCCGGAAGATCTCCCGGGCCTGGATCTCCAGGTCGGAGACCTGACCGCGGCCGGTCTCGGTGTACGGCTGGTGGATCAGGATGCGGGCGTTCGGCAGCGCCATCCGCTTGCCGGGGGTGCCGGCCGCGAGCAGCACGGCCGCGGCGGAGGCCGCCTGGCCCATGCAGACGGTGGTGATGTCCGGCTTCACGTACTGCATGGTGTCGTAGATGGCCGTCAGGGCCGTGAACGATCCGCCGGGCGAGTTGATGTACATCTGGATCTCGCGGTCCGGGTCCATCGACTCCAGGCAGAGCAGCTGGGCCATGATGTCGTTCGCGGAGACGTCGTCGACCTGCGAGCCGAGGAAGATGATGCGCTCCTCGAACAGCTTGGCGTACGGGTCGTACTCGCGGATGCCCTGCGAGGTGCGCTCGACGAAGCGCGGGACGATGTAGCGGCCCTCGGCGCGCATGTCCTCGACGCGTGCCTTGGCGCTGGACAGGCTGGGGATGTTCATGGGGGTTCTAGTCCTCCGGAGCGTTGTGGCTGTGGTCTCGTGGAGCCGGGGCCGAGGCTCAGGCGCCCGTGCCGCCGCCGCCGGGGACGTCCGCGGCGCTGTGCATGATCGCGTCGATCAGGCCGTACTCCAGGGCCTCCTCGGGCGTGAACCAGCGGTCGCGGTCGGAGTCCGCGGTGATCTGCTCGAAGGACTGGCCGCTGTGGAAGGCGATCAGCTCGGACATCCGCTTCTTGGTGCGGAGCAGCTGCTCCGCCTGGATGCGGATGTCGGTGGCCGAACCGCCGAGACCGGCGGAGGGCTGGTGCATCAGGATGTTGGCGTTCGGCAGCGAGAAGCGCTTGCCCTTGGCGCCGGCGGTCAGCAGGAACTGCCCCATCGAGGCGGCCATGCCCATGGCGATGGTGACGACGTCGTTCTTGATGTACTGCATGGTGTCGTAGATCGCCATGCCGGCCGAGATCGAGCCGCCCGGAGAGTTGATGTAGAGGAAGATGTCCTTGTCCGGGTCCGCGGCCAGCAGGAGCAGCTGGGCGGTGATCTTGTTGGCGATGTCGTCGTCGACCTGCTGGCCGAGGAAGATGATCCGCTCGTTGAGCAGCCGGTTGTAGACCTGGTCGCCCAGGCCGCCGAGCACGTCACCAGAGGCGGCGTGCGGCGCCATCGGGCTAGGCATCTGCATCTGCGGGAACGTCACTTAGCCACCTGCTCAGTCGATTTGGAGGGCCGTTCGACGGCCCTCACGGTGTCGCACAGCTTCCGGGTATCACGGTGTGATTGTTGCTGTCCAAGGACCCTAACGCGCAGGCCGGGCCGCAGAATCCCTCACGCAGAACTGTTCGCTGTGAGCGCAGGGTTCACCGCGCGGGCCCGGGGACCGGCCCGGACGGGCCGGGGAACGCGGCGGCCCCCAGGCCGGGGAAAAGCGGCGGGCCCGGACGCCTCGTACGGCGTCCGGGCCCGCTGCTGCGTCAGCGCGACCGGGGCGATCAGGCCTCGGTCTTCTCCTCGGCCTCGGCGGCCGGGGCCTCGGCGGCGACGGTCTCGGCCGACTCGTCGGCCTCGTCGTCGTCGAAGTTGATCTCGTTGCCCTCGGTGTCGAGGACCTTGGCGGCCTCGACCACGGTGGCCAGCGCCTTGCCGCGAGCGACCTCGCCGACCAGCAGCGGCACCTGGCCACCCTGGACGACCTGCTGCGCGAACTGGTCCGGGGTCAGGCCCGAGCCGGCGGCGCGGCGGATGAGGTGCTCGGTGAGCTCCTGCTGGTCGACGCCCAGCTCCTCGTCGGCGACGATCTGGTCCAGGACGAACTGGGTCTTGATGCCCTTCTTCGCCTGGTCCTCGGTCTCCGCGAGGAACTCCTCCTCGGTCTTGCCCTGGGTCTCCAGGTAGGACGCGAGGTTGAGGCCCATCGGCTCCAGCTGGTGGTGCTCCAGGTTGTGCTTGCGGGTCTCGATCTCGTCCTTGAGGAGCTTCTCCGGGAACTCGATCTCGACCAGCGCCAGCAGCGCGTCGAGCACCTTCTCCTGGGCCTGGGTGGCCTGGTCGTACTCCTTCATGCGCTCGAGGCGCTTGCGGGAGTCGGCGCGCAGCTCCTCCAGCGAGTCGAACTCGCTGGCCAGCTGGGCGAACTCGTCGTCCAGCTCGGGGAGCTCCTTCTCCTGGACGGCGGTGACGGTGACGGTGACCTCGGAGGTCTTGCCCGCCTGGGTGCCGCCCTTGAGCTCGGTGGAGAAGGTGGCGGTGCCACCGGCCTCCAGGCCGACGACGGCGTCGTCGATGCCGTCGATCAGACGGCCGGAGCCGATCTCGTAGCTGACGCCCTTGGCGATGCCGTCCTCCGGCACCTCGCCGTCGACCTTGGCCTCGAGGTCGACGACCACGATGTCGGCGGCGGTCGCGGCGCGCTCGACGTCCTTGACCGAGGAGAAGCGCTCGCGCAGCTGCTCCAGCGACTTGTCGATGTCCTCGTCGGTGACCACGATCGGGTCGACGGTGACCTCGATGGTCGAGAAGTCCGGCAGGGTGATCTCGGGACGAATGTCGACCTCGGCGGTGAACTTCAGGTCACCGCCGTCGGCGATCGTCTCGACACCCTCGATGTTGGTGATGTCGGGCTGGCCGAGGACCTCGATCTTGCCCTCGTCGACGGCCTGCGTGTAGAAGCGCGGGAGGGCGTCGTTGACGGCCTCCTCCAGCACGGCGCCACGACCGAAACGCTGGTCGATGACACGGTTCGGGATCTTGCCCTTGCGGAAGCCCGGGACCGAGACCTGCTGGTTGATCTTCTTGTACGCCGCGTCGAGGCTGGGCTTGAGCTCCTCGAAGGGCACCTCGACGGTGAGTCGAACCCGGGTCGGGTTCAGAGTCTCGACGGCGCTCTTCACGGTTTGGTCTCCTATGGGCTTGCGGTCAGGTTGCCTCCGCCCTCCCCGTCGATACCGGCCGGGGCCGGTGCTGGCGGGTCGGGCGAGACGGGCGATGGGCGGTTGGAGCTGCATCTCCCGTGGGGGGTGGACGGTGAGCGTGACTCCTCGCCCTCGTGCGGTTGACCTGGGTTGACGCCACAGGGACTACCGCCAGCGCCCCATCCTACCGGTACCACGAAAGGCGGACGCCAGGACACTGCCGTCAGCGGTCGCTCAGCCCTTCCCGGCCGGCTCCCCGACGGGCTCGGCCGCCCTGTCGGCGGTACCCCCCACCGGTACCGCGCGCATGGTGGCGGCGGCGTCGGAATCCCGTACCAGCAAGGCGATCGCGGCCGCCACCAGGGCCAGGCCGGCGGCGGTGAGGAAGGCCGCCCGGTAGGCGGTGAGGTTCGCCACGGGCGTACCCGAGGCGTTCACGGTGAAGGCCCCCACGGCGGTCAGCACGGTACCGAGCACCGCGACCCCGAGCGCCGAGCCGAGCTGGCGCTGCGCGTTGTAGAGGGTGGAGGCGGCGCCGGTGTCGCGCGCGCTGATGGTGGCGAAGGCGGCGGTCTGCGAGGGCATGAAGACGTGCGACATCGCGTAGCCGGTGACGAACATCAGGGCGCGCACCGCCCACAGGTTGCTGTCCGGCCCGATCGTGGCCATCAGGGCCAGGCAGCAGGCGACCACGGTGGCGCCGGCGACCAGGATCCGGCGCGGGCCGATCCTCGGGTAGAGGCGGCTCGCGATCTGGGAGGCGAGCATCACCCCGAGCGCCTCGGGGAAGACCATCAGACCGCTGTGCAGGGCGTCCATGCCGAGCGCGTCCTGCATCAGCAGCGGGAAGAGGTAGAGCATGCCGAGGAAGGCGGCGCCGGAGAAGAGCGAGAGCAGGTTGGTGGTGCGGAAGATGCGGTCCCGGAAGAGCCGCAGGTCGAGCATCGGCTCGGGGCGGCGCAGCTCGACGACCACCAGGGCCGCCAGCGCGAGTGCGCCGACGAGTGCCGAGACCACGATCCGCGCGCTCCCCCAGCCCTGCGACGCGCCCTCGGAGAGCGCGTACATCGCGGCGCCGAAGCCGACGGCGGAGAGCAGGAACCCGGCCGCGTCGAACCGGCCGGCCCGTTCGGCGCGGTAGTCGGGCAGCGCGAGCAGCCCGAAGACCAGTGCGGCGATGCCGACCGGCACGTTGACGATGAAGACCCAGTGCCAGGACCAGCCGTCCACCAGCCAGCCGCCGAGGACCGGGCCGGCGGCCGGCGCGACGGCGGTGGGCAGCATCAGGATGCGGGTCGCCCGCATCCGCTCCTCCTGCGGGAAGGCCCGGAAGAGCATGGTCATCCCGACCGGGGTGAGCAGGCCACCGGCCGCGCCCTGGAAGATCCGGTAGAGGGTGAGCGAGGTCATCGAGCCGGCCGCGCCGCAGAGCAGCGAGGCGAGGGTGAAGAGGGCGAGCGAGACGAGGAAGACCCGCCGGGTGCCGAAGCGGTCCCCCAGCCAGCCGGAGAGCGGGACGAAGACGGCCAGGCTGACCAGGTAGCCGACGTTGATCACGCCGACCCCGGCCGGATCGGTGCCGAACTCGCGGCCGATCGCGGGCAGGGCGACGTTCACGATCGTGGTGTCCATGATCGACATGAACAGCGAGGCGACGAAGACGACTCCGACCGCGATCTTGGGGTTCATCCTCATCGGGCTCATCCGGGCTCCAGCATTTGGTGAAATGTCAACCATTCACCATGCCGGACCGGACCCGGAAACCACAACAGGAGTCCGGCTCCGACGCCCGCGACGGGGCCTCGCCGACGCCCGCGGACCGCCGAGCGGTACCCGCGGACCCCCGGAAACGCCAACAGGGCCCCGCCGAGGACGAGACCCTGCCGCACTGTCGGGGTGACCGGATTCGAACCGACGGCCTTCCGCTCCCAAAGCGGACGCGCTACCAAACTGCGCCACACCCCGTGGTGCCGAGAGGAAGCGTACACGCCGGGCCCTGCCCGGTCGGCGACATCTCCGAGGGCCCGAGAACGAATGTGGTGTGCGCGTGGCCGACCGGACCAGGTACGCTGTTCCCGACCTTCCGTCCGGCGACGGCCGGAGGATCACGCGGGTGTAGCTCAATGGTAGAGCCCTAGTCTTCCAAACTAGTCACGCGAGTTCGATTCTCGTCACCCGCTCCACCTGTCCGGCCCCGGAACGACACCGTCGTTCCGGGGCCGTTCCGTTTCCGGACCGCTCGTCAGAGGCCGAGCCGGCCGGCCCGGGCCGCGGCGCGGTCGAGCAGCTGGTGGACGTCGGCCTGCCGGGTGGTGGGCCGGTCGTTGTACTCGTCCGGGGAGGCCGCCGGCCGGCCGGTGGCGTGCAGCACCTCCATCAGCTGGACCCGGGCGGTCCGCACGGTGGCCGGGGTGCCGTAGCCGTGGGCCAGGACGGCGGCCTGGGCGCCGAGCAGGCAGACCCGGCCGGCGCCGTCCCACATCGCGCCTTGCAGCCAGCCGACCGCGCCGATGTAGCGGGAGGCGAGCCGCAGGTGGTCGGCGGCGCTCACCGGCACCGGGCGGGCGGGCCGGCGCAGCACCCGGTCCAGCAGGGTGGCCCGGGGCAGCGGGTGGCCGGCGTGCCACGGCTGCGGCGTCGATCCCAACGGGCAGACGTACGGCGGCCGGGGATGCGCCGCCGGAGTGCGCGCCGGAGCGGGCAGCGAGGCGAGGTACGCCTCGATCTCCGCGACCAGGCCGCCGTCCGGGGCGAGCGGCGACGGGGCGGGCGTCAGGTCGGTGCGGGGCATGCGGCTCTCCGAGCGATGGCCTACGGTTACCGCTACCCAAAATGGTGCATAAAGGACAATTCTGCGACCGGAGAGCCGAGCCCGCTTCGGCGGCCCGCAGCCCGCATCGGTTTCCCGGCGGGGCCCCGGGCCGATAGCCTCGGCGGCGTTCGAAAGCAGTTCGAGAGCAGTTCGAGAACGCTGCGAACCCGAAGGTGGAGGAGTGTCCGGTGCGTCCCCAGGACCGACTGGCCGTCATTCAGCGCTCTGTGGTCCGGGAAATGGCACGCTTCGGGCAGGAGTTCACCGCCGACGGCGAGGTGGTGCGCGGTCCGGGCACCACGGCGGTGGCCGTCCGGGAGCACCCCGGCATCGACGGCGCCGGCCACGTCGACCTGGGCTTCGTGTTCCGGCTGGGCCACGCGGACGCGCCCGTGGTGTGGGACTGCGCGGCCGGCCTCGGCAAGACCGAGGAGGAGAAGCTCGACAACGCGGTCCGGATGTGGGCGACCACCACCGCCGCGGTCCTGGTCGAGCTGCGGGAGCGCCGCGGCGAGCACGCCGACCACGCCGATCACCCGGAACTGCCGGGCTGGCACGCCGTCCAGGGGCCCGCGGCGGTGTTCGGCTTCGGCAACGAGCGGCTGGCCGGCTGGCTGGCGGAGCACCGGGTGCTGCCCGCGCTGGCGCCCGCGCTGCTGCCGGAGCTGACCGGGCGGCACCTGAACGGGGTGAAGCTCTTCCTCGGCGGCAAGGCGGGGGACGACGTCGCCGAGGTCCGGGTCAACGGCGAGGTGTCGGAGGCCGCCTCGGCGGCGCTGCGCGCGCTGGACTGGCCGCGCGGCGAACGGCTCTGCTGGGCACGGCTGTTCGTGCTGCTGACAGCCCCGGACGCGGCGTCGGTGACGACCGCGCCGACGAACGCCGCGGCGCCCGCGGCACCGCGGCCGCGGGCCCCGGCGGCCGCCCGGGCCCGGGGGTTCTTCGCCCGCTGGCGGCAGGCCAGACGGGCCGACCGGTGACCCGGGCGGCCGGCCCCCTCCCCCGCTGAACGCCCCCGGGCCTCGACCGAGGCCGCCGCGGGTCAGCTGGCGATGTTGGAGATGCTCTTGGCGATCTGGCTCAGGAAGTCCTGGATCGGCTTGGCCGCCGTGCTCTGGTTGAGCATGAAGCCGAACAGCGCGGCCAGGATCGCGTGCCCGACCTTCAGTTGCTTGTTGCGGATGAAGATGAAGCAGATGACGCCGAACAGGACCAGTGCGGAGACGGAGAGTGCCACCCGGACTCACTTCCTCGTTTCATAGCGGGGCGCCATCGGCTGACAGCCCCTGCGAAGCCGGACCCCGGCCTGTCCGACGGTCCCGAGGCGGAACGGCAGTTCGTCCGACGTGTCGCGGCCGGAAGGAGAGTCCGGTACGGCCGGACGGTGTCCGTCGTGCCGCATGTGGCGCCCCCATCCCCCGAATCCTGACCAGTCCCGCCCGGACTCAGTGTGGTCGAACGTGCCGATTGCGTAAAGGTCTGACTGTCAGCCGAACGCCGATATCCTGCGATGCGAGACGAGTTTCCGCCGACCGAGACGATAGCGGAGCCGTTCTGACGAATCGTCGGCGGGGCGCCGCTGAGCGGCCGGGAAACACCCGGCGGGGCGGACCGGAACGGGCTGGTCCGCTCCGGTGACGGCGGGTCGGAAATGGCCGAAGATCAGCTCCCCGGCTTGACAGCAGCTGCCCGCGGCATGTGCCGGGCAGCCGCCCGCCCGCTCACCGGCGGAAACGGCCCGGCGAGCGGGCCGGTGGATCCGGCGGGCACGGCGGCCCGGCCCGGACGCGCGGGGTCAGTCGCGCCAGAGCAGCAGGACGGCGCGGTCGTCGTTGATGTCCCGGGCGACCGTCTCGATCAGCCGGGCGGCGGCACCCGCCCCGGCGCCGGGACCACCGCCGGGGACCAGCCGGTCGGCCTCGCCCATCAGCCGGTCCATCCCGTCCGAGAGGTCCCGGCCGGGCGCCTCGACCATGCCGTCGGTGCAGAGCATCAGGACGTCGCCGCGGTTCAGCCGGCCGCGCACACCCTCGAACTTGGCACCGTCGTAGATGCCGAGCAGCGGGCCCTCGGTGCTCTCCTTCATCTCCCAGCGCCCGGCGCCCGCGAGCCGTTGCATCCCGGGCAGGTGGCCGGCCGAGAGCAGTTCGTACTCCCCGGTGTCCAGGTCGAGGACCAGGTGGACGGCGGTGGCGAAGCCCTCCTCCCAGGACTGGCGGAGCAGGTAGCCGTTGGCGGCGGGCAGGAAGTCGTGCGCGGGCAGCGAGCCGACCAGGCCGCCGAAGGCCCCGGAGAGCAGCAGGGCCCGTGAGCCGGCGTCCATGCCCTTGCCGGAGACGTCCGCCAGGACCACCTCCAGCACCCGCTGGGCGGGCCCGGTCCGGGCGGCGACCACGAAGTCCCCGGAGAAGGACTGCCCGCCGGCCGGGCGCAGCGCCATGTCGGCGTGCCAGCCGTCCGGCAGCTCCGGGACACGGCTCTGCACCCGCAGCCGCTCGCGCAGGTCGAACAGCATGGTGGAGCCGCCCCACCAGGGGACCCCGACCCGGCTGCGGAACTGGGCCAGCAGCAGACCGCCGACCCCGGCCGCGCCGACCACCAGGGCGGCGCCGGGGGTGACGCCGTAGGTGTAGGCGTCCGGGTCGGCGCTGGCGACCCGCTGGCCGGTGTGGATCACGGACTCGGCGGACAGCCCGAGCGCGGCGAGCGCGTAGAGCACCACCAGGCTGCCGGGGCGCAGCAGCAGCGCGGCGGCCAGGATGGGCAGGACCAGGGAGGTGGGCGGGGCCCAGGCCGGGATCCAGATGTTGAGCAGGATCAGCAGCGGGACCAGCAGGGCCAGCACGCAGAGCACCGGCCAGTCGGCGGCGCCGCCGCGGAAGTAGTCGACACCGGCGGTGCGCAGCCTTCGGCGGACCCGGCGGAGCTTCTTGCGCAACCGGGCCGTCACGGGGTCGGGCACCGTGGCGGCGCCGGGCCTCGTCGCAGTCGTCTGGGGCGGTTCGCCCGGCGGTCTGCCAGCCATGGGGACCGACCATATCCACCGGCACGGGTCGGCGTCGACGGCTCGGGCGCGGGCGGCGCCGCCGTGGCGCTGGCGCGTCAGCGGGTTTCGGCCGATTGCGGCGGTCGTCGGCCGCTTCGTCAGGAGGCGTGCGCCGGTTGGGCGTACGAACCACGCGGGCCGCGCACGCGCCCCGTGTGCGGGGTCGTCCGCGCGCCGGCCGGGCGGAGCGGGCTCTGTGGCCGATCACACAGGGCGACATCGGGCGGCGCGGCTGCCGACAAGCGCGCCGGCCGGCCGCGCCGGGGAGCGCGGCCGGCCGGCGGAGGCGGTCGGAAGGGGTGGGTCAGCCCTGCGGGTGGTGGGCCGGGATGGGCGGGAGCTCGCCCGTGGTCTCGTACTCGCTCAGCATCGTGATCCGGCGGGTGTGCCGGTCGTCGCCGCTGTACGGGGTGTTGAGGAAGACCTCGACGAAGCGGGTCGCCTCCTCCTGGGTGTGCATCCGGCCGCCGACGGAGATCACGTTGGCGTTGTTGTGCTCGCGGCCGAGCGAGGCGGTCTGCTCGCTCCAGGCCAGCGCGGCACGGACGCCCTTGACCTTGTTGGCGGCGATCGCCTCGCCGTTGCCCGAACCGCCGATCACGACGCCCAGTGCCTCCGGGTCCGCCGCGGTGCGCTCGGCGGCGCGCAGGCAGAACGGCGGGTAGTCGTCGGCCGCGTCGTAGATGTGCGGCCCGCAGTCGACCGGCTCGTGGCCGGCCTCCTTGAGCCACTCCACGAGGTGGTTCTTCAGTTCGTATCCGGCATGGTCCGAGCCGAGGTACACGCGCATGCCCATGAGTGTGGCATGCGTGTGCGGCGGGGCCGCGCAGGGGGCACGGCCGAGCGAGCCGGGGCCCGGCGGCGCCGGGCCCCGGGCGGGGCCGAGGTCCGCGGAGGCGCCCGCTCAGCGCTTTCCGAGCAGCTTCCAGGCGAGCGGGAGGGCGCCGGCCGCCAGGACGGCCTTCAGCGCGTCGCCGACCAGGTAGGGGTAGAGACCCAGCTCGGCGGCGCGGGCCAGCGGGACGCCCAGCGAGAAGGCGAGGTAGGGCACGCCGACGGCGTAGATGGCGGCGGTGCCGAGGGCCATCGTGGCGGCGGTGTTCAGCGGGCTCCGGTCGGCGCCCCGGCGGGCCAGCGCGCCGGTGAGGGCGGCCGCGAGGACGAAGCCGATCATGTAGCCGAGCGTGGGCATCGACCAGCCGGAGGCACCCTCGGCGAACCAGGGCAGGCCCGCCATGCCGGCCAGCAGGTAGAGGCCGAGCGAGGCGATGCCGCGGCGGGCGCCGAGCGCGGTGCCGACCAGCAGGGCGGCGAAGGTCTGGCCGGTGACGGGCACCGGGGAGCCGGCGACGTTGACCGAGAACTGGGCGGCCAGGCCGGTGAGGGCGGCGCCGCCGGTCACCAGGGCGAGGTCGCGGGTCTGGGCGCCGAACCGGCCGGACGCGGCGGGCAGCAGGTCGGCGAGGACGCCGCGGCTCAGTATCGGGGTGCTGGCAGTCGGGGTGCTGGCAGTGGCCATCGGGGGTTTCCTCCGCACGGGGACGGTCGGCGATCGGGTGATCGGGCGAGTCGGACGATCGGGTGGGCGTGGGTTCCGGCGATCAGGACCGGGTGGTGCTGATGATCAGGTGAGTGAACACCTGTGAACCTACGCGGTGATCGCCGTCGGCACCGTCAGGGAACCGGACAAAGCCCCGGCGCCGGTCATTGTCGGATCCGCCCCACCCATCACCACGGAATGTGACCATTCCGGCCATTTCCCGTCACGATCCGGTCCGCATCGTGGGCCCGGCCCCGTCATTCTTGGCATGGACAGTGGCGCCCCCGGATATTGGGCAACTCGCACCGCATTCCGAACAGTCTGGATCCCCACCTCATGGCCCGTACCTCCGCGCCCTCGGCGCCCGGGACGACCTCCGCCTCCGACGCGCCGGCCGGCGGGCAGCAGCTCACCCACGGCCTGAAGCAGCGCCACCTCTCGATGATCGCGCTCGGCGGGGTCATCGGCGCCGGCCTCTTCGTCGGCTCCGGGGCGGGCATCGCGGCGGCCGGGCCCGCCATCATCCTGGCGTTCACGCTCTCCGGCCTGCTGGTCATGCTGATCATGCGCATGCTCGGCGAGATGTCGGCGGCCCGTCCGGCGTCCGGCTCCTTCTCGGTGCACGCCGAGAAGGAGGTCGGCCCGTGGGCCGGGATCACCGCCGGCTGGATGTACTGGGTGATGCTCTGCTGCGGCGTCGCCGCCGAGGCCACCGCCGCCGGAAAGATCGTCAACGGCTGGATCCCCGGCGTCTCCGCCTGGGTCTGGGTCGGCCTCTTCATGGTCTTCTTCTGCGCCAGCAACCTCACCGCGGTGAAGAACTTCGGCGAGTTCGAGTTCTGGTTCGCCACCATCAAGGTCGCCGCGATCATCGCCTTCCTGGTGCTCGGCACGCTCGGCGTCGCCGGGGTGCTCGGCCCCGGCGCCCCCGGCACAGAGAACCTCACCGGCCAGGGCGGCTTCCTGCCCACCGGCGTCAGCGGGCTGATCGTCGGCCTGCTCGCCTCGGTCTTCGCCTACGGCGGTCTGGAGACCGTCACCATCGCCGCCGCCGAGTCCGACGACCCCAAGCGCAACGTCGCCAACGCGGTGCGCACGGCGGTCTGGCGGATCGCGATCTTCTACATCGGCTCGATGGCCCTGGTCGTCACCCTGGTCTCCTGGAAGGACCCGTCGGTCGTCGAGAACGGCCCCTACGTGACCGTCCTCCAGCACCTGGGCGTGCCCGGCGCGGGAACCATCATGGAGGCCGTGGTGCTGATCGCCCTGCTCTCCGCGATGAACGCCAACATCTACGGCTCCTCCCGGATGGCGTACTCGCTGGTCTCCCGCGGCCAGGGACCGAAGGCGCTGGCCAAGGTCAGCGGCGGGGTGCCGCGGCCGGCCGTGGTCGCCTCCTGCCTGTTCGGCTTCGGCGCGGTCCTGGCCTCCAAGTTCTGGCCGGACACCGTCTTCACCTGGCTGATGAACACCACCGGCGTCGCCATCCTGGTGGTCTGGTTCTTCATCTGCGTCGTCCAGCTGCGGATGCGCCGCCGGCTGGAGCGCGAGTCGCCCGAGCTGCTCACCGTCCGGATGTGGGGCTTCCCGTACCTGACCTGGGTCGCGATGGCCGCCGTGGTCGGCATCCTGGCCCTGATGACCACCACCGAGGGCAACCGGCAGCAGCTGTACGCGGCCGGCGTGCTCGTCGCGCTGCTCGTCGGGGCCGGCCTGCTCAAGCAGCGCCGGGACGCCGCCGCCGCCCGCTGAGGCACGCGAGAGGGGCCCGGTACCGCCTCGGTACCGGGCCCCTCTCGCGCGTCCGCCCGCAGGCAGGCGCGCGGCGGCCGCTACTCGAAGGACGGGCCTGCGGTGCGGGTGCGCTTGATCTCGTAGAAGCCCGGGGTCGACGCGACCAGCAGGGTGCCGTCCCAGAGGCGGGCGGCGGCCTCACCGCGCGGGGCCGGGGTGACCACCGGGCCGAAGAAGGCCACCCGCTCGCCGTCCGCGCCCTCGACCGCGATCACCGGGGTCCCGACGTCCTCGCCGACCAGGGTGATGCCCTCCTTGTGCGAGGCCCGCAGGGCCTCGTCGTACGCGTCCGTGTCGGCGGCGTCCGCCAGCTCGGCCGGCAGGCCCGCCGCGACCAGCGCCGCCTCGACGGTCTCCCGGGTCCGGGGCAGGCCCTGGTTGTGGAAACGGGTGCCCAGCTCGGTGTAGAGGCGGCCGAGCACCTCGTCGCCGTGCTGCTGGGCGGCGGCGACGCAGACCCGGACCGGGCCCCAGGCGCTGTCCAGCAGCTCCCGGTAGTCCTGCGGGAGGTCGCGGTGCTCGTTCAGCACGGACAGGCTCATCACGTGCCAGTTCACGTCCACCGGACGCAGCCGCTGGACCTCGATCAGCCAGCGGGACGTCATCCAGGCCCAGGGACAGGCCGGGTCGAACCAGAAGTCGGCGGTCTTGCGCTCAGCGGCAGTCGTCACGGCTGTCGTCCTTCGGTGAGATGCGGGGCGGCCCCCGACTCGGGGTCCATCCGATCCCGAACACCCGCGCGGCGCCGCTGATTCCGGACCGGCGCCCCGGTTTGTGCAATGGTACCGGCGCGAGGGGCGTGAAAGGATGCCCCCGCAGCACCACAACGCGCAGCACCCACCGCACCAGTGAACACCGCACCACCGTGCGAGCCGGACAAAGGAGTACCGCCGTGCCGGGCAAGAACCTGAGCCGCGACGAAGCCCAGCAGCGGGCCAGCATCCTGTCTGTGGACAGCTACCAGGTCCGGCTGGACGTGACGTCGGCCCCCGACCCGGCGGCCGCCACCTTCCGCTCCACCACCACGATCGCCTTCGGCTGTTCCGAGCCGGGCGCCTCGACCTTCCTCGACCTGCTGGCGAGCGCGGTCCGCGCGGTCACCCTGAACGGCCGCGCGCTCGACCCGGCCACCGCCTTCGACGGTGCCCGGGTGCACGTCGACGGCCTCGCCGACCGGAACGTCCTCGTGGTGGACGCCGACTGCGCGTACAGCCGCACCGGCGAGGGCCTGCACCGCTTCACCGACCCGGTGGACGGCGAGACCTACCTCTACACCCACTACGAGCCAGCCGACGCCCGCCGGGTGTTCGCCACCTTCGAGCAGCCCGACCTGAAGGCCCCGTTCTCCTTCACCGTCACCGCGCCCGCCGCCTGGGACGTCCGGTCCAACGCCGTGCACGAGGAGGTGACCACCGAGGGCGCCGCCCGCACCTGGCGGTTCGCGCCGACGCGGCCGATCTCCACCTACCTCACCGCCGTGGTCGCCGGCCCCTACCACGTGGCCACCGACCACTACAGCCGCACGCTGGCCGACGGCACCACCCTGGAGATCCCGCTCGCCGCGCTGTGCCGCAAGTCGCTCGCGCCCTACTTCGACTCCGACGAGATCCTCGGCGTCACCAAGCTCGGACTCGACTTCTTCCACGAGGAGTTCGACTACCCGTACCCGTTCGGCAAGTACGACCAGGCCTTCGTGCCCGAGTACAACATCGGCGCGATGGAGAACCCGGGCTGCGTCACCTTCCGCGAGGAGTTCATCTTCCGCTCGAAGGTCACCGACGCCGCCTACGAGGGCCGGGCCAACGTCATCCTGCACGAGATGGCGCACATGTGGTTCGGCGACCTGGTCACCATGCGCTGGTGGGACGACCTCTGGCTGAAGGAGTCCTTCGCCGACTTCATGGGCTCCTACGCGCTGATCGGCGCGCGCACCCGCTACTCCGCCGCCTGGATCACCTTCGCCAACCAGCGCAAGGCCTGGGCCTACCGGCAGGACCAGTTCCCGACCACCCACCCGATCACCGCGGACATCCGGGACCTGGAGGACGCCAAGCTCAACTTCGACGGCATCACCTACGCCAAGGGCGCCTCGGTGCTCAAGCAGCTGGTGGCGTACGTCGGTTCGGAGGCCTTCTTCGAGGGCGCCCGCCGCTACTTCAAGCGGCACGCCTTCGGCAACACCGAACTCGCCGACCTGCTGGACATCCTGGAGGAGACCAGCGGCCGCGACCTCAAGTCCTGGGCCGCCGCCTGGCTGCAGACCGCCGGCGTCAACTCGCTGACCCCGCAGGTCACCGTGGACGCCGAGGGCCGGATCACCGAGCTCGCCGTCCTCCAGGACGCCGGGAACGGCAGCGTCCTGCGCCCGCACCGGATCGCCGTCGGCCTCTACGACCGGGACGCCGACGGCGCGCTGGTGCGCACCGACCGGATCGAGCTGGACGTCACCGGCACCCGCACCGTCGTGGCCGAAGCCGTCGGCCGCCCCCGGCCCGCGCTGGTGCTGCTGAACGACGACGACCTGACCTACTGCAAGATCCGCTTCGACGCCGAGTCCCTGGAGACGCTGCGCGGCGGCCTCGGCGACATCGAGGGCGACCTGGCCCGGGCACTGGCCTGGTCCGCGGTGTGGAACCTCACCCGGGACGGCCTGATGCCGGCCCGCGACTACATCGCCCTGGTGCTGCGCTTCGCCGGGCAGGAGTCCAACATCGGCGTGCTGCAGTCCCTGCACCTGCAGGCCAAGGGCGCCGTCGACCTGTACGCCGACCCGGCCTGGCGCGGCGAGGGCGGCCGGCTGCTGGCCGACGGCGCGCTGCGCGAGCTGCGCGCCGCCGCCCCCGGCAGCGACCACCAGCTGGCCTGGGCCCGCTTCCTGGCCCAGACCGCCAACGGCTCCGAGCACCTGGGCCTGGTCCGCGGCCTGCTGGCGGGCACCGCCCGGATCGACGGCCTGGACGTCGACCAGGAGCTGCGCTGGGCGCTCTGGCTGGCGCTGGCCGCGGCCGGCCAGGCCTCGGACGAGGAGCTCGCCGAGGAGCTGACGGCCGACCACACCGCCAGCGGCAAGCGCCAGTACACCCAGTGCCTGGCCGCCCGGCCGACCCCGGAGGCGAAGGCCGCCGCCTGGTCCGCCGTGATCGACTCGGACGAGCTGCCCAACGCGCTGGTCGAGGCGAACATCGCCGGCTTCGCGCTGCCCGGGCACCGCGACCTGACCGCGCTGTACGCGGCGCCGTACTTCAAGCTGCTGGAGCGGGTCTGGTCCGAGCGGACCATCGAGATCGCGATGCGGATCGTCGGCGGGTTCTTCCCGCACGCCCAGATCAGCGAGGAGACGCTGGCCGAGGCGGACGCCTGGCTGGCCGGGCACCCGGACGCGGCGCCGGCGCTGCGCCGGCTGGTGCTGGAGCGCCGGGACGACCTGGCCCGGGCGCTGCGGGCGCAGGCCTGCGACCGCGCCTGACACCTCGGCCGGCGCCTCCTGCCGAGGCCGCCGGCCGGTACCGCTCGCCGGCACCCGCCGGCACGGGGACGGGCCCGCCGCGATCGCTCGCGGCGGGCCCGTCCGTGTCGTGCGGGGACCGGCGGTGTGGCGCGGGGGCCGGCGGTGGCCGCCGGGCCCGGTCCGGCCGGGGTCAGTTGCCCCGCAGCCCGCGGTCCAGGGCGGCGATCCCGCTGCCCCGGGCGTCGTCGCCGTCCAGCGACCAGACCATCACGCCGCCCAGGTCGTTCCAACGGGCGTAGCGGGCCTTGGCGGTGAGCACCTCGGCGCTGTCGTAGCTGTAGAAGGTGGTGCCGTCGTACTTCCAGGACGCGCCGTGCTCACGGTCGACGGAGAGCTTCCCGGGCAGCGCGTTGATCTCCTGGTAGGTGAGGTCGCCCGCGGCCGCGGTGGCCGACTGGTACAGGCCGTTGCGGCTGCCCGCCGGGACACCCGTCCAGCCGTGGCCGTAGAACGGCGCGCCGAGCACGGTCTGGCGGGACGGCAGGCCGCGCTCGGCGTAGTGGTCGACGGCCTTGTCCGCGCTGCGCTGACGCGGCTCGGGGTCGGTCGGGTCGGAGTAGAGGTTGGCCTGGTGGTTGGTCGGGCCCTTGCCCTCCCACGGACCGTGCAGGTCGTACGTCATCAGGTTGAGCCAGTCGACGGACTTGGCGACCTCGGGCAGCTCCAGCCGGTCCGCGACGGTCTCGTTGGCCGCCACGGCGGCGGTCAGCAGGTAGTGCTTGCCCTTCTTGCCGCTGAGCGCGTCCAGCTGCTTGCGGAACTCCTGCATCAGCAGTGTGAAGTTGCGGCCGTCCTCGGGCCGGACGACGTTGCCCGCGTCACCGCCGCCGCCCGGGTACTCCCAGTCGACGTCGATGCCGTCGAAGACGCCCGCGGCCACCCCGGTGCCGCCCTCGGGGGCGCCGGCCAGCCGGGGCAGGTTGCCCTTGATGTAGAGGTCGAGGCAGGAGGAGACGAACTTCTTGCGGGCCTCGTCGGTGGCGGCCGCGTCCGAGAAGTACTTGGACCAGCTCCAACCGCCCAGCGAGATGACGGTCCTGAGCTGCGGGTTCTCGGCCTTCAGCTTGCGCAGCTGGTTGAAGTGGCCCTTGAGCCGCTGGCCGGGCGCGTCGGCCCGGCCGTCCACCGAATCGGCGGCGGAGAAGGGGCGCTGGTAGTCGTTGAGGGCGTCGCCCTGGCCGGCCTCGTTGGACTCGAAGCAGGTGCCGTCGGCGGAGACGTTGCCGAAGGCGTAGTTGATGACGGTGAGCTTCCCGGCCTGGCCGGACTCCTGCACCCGCTTGGCGGAGCTGTTGGCCCCCCACTGGGTGAAGTAGCCGACCCGCTCCCCCTTCAGCCTCGGGCCGTGGCCGCGGTCGTGGGCCGAGGCGGCGGGGGCGGCGACAGCGGAGGCCACCGTGACGGCGGCGAGGAAGGCAGCGGTACGACTGAGCATGCGCATACGAGAAGACCTGCGGCTTTCTCTGAATCAGCATCAAGTGGTCTGGACCAAGCTGAAACAGAGGTTTAGTCCATTCGGCCCGGACATACAAGAGGCCGGACCGCGTTGACGCGATCCGGCCTCTTGACTGTCTCTTTACCGTCGGGGCCTCAGCCCCGCGGTGCGTGCGCTGGTCAGCCGATCAGGCTGCGCAGCACGTACTGCAGGATGCCGCCGTTGCGGTAGTAGTCCGCCTCGCCGGGGGTGTCGATGCGCACGACCGCGTCGAACTCGACATCGCCGGCCTTGACCTTGACGGTCGCCGGGGTGCGGCCGTCGTTGAGCTCGGTCACACCGGTGAAGGAGAAGGTCTCCTCGCCGGTCAGGCCGAGGGACTCGGCGTTCTGGCCCTCCGGGAACTGCAGCGGCAGGACGCCCATGCCGATCAGGTTCGAGCGGTGGATGCGCTCGTAGGACTCGGCGATGACGGCCTTCACGCCCAGCAGCGCGGTGCCCTTGGCGGCCCAGTCACGGGACGAGCCGGAGCCGTACTCCTTGCCGGCGAGGACGACCAGCGGGATGCCGGCGGCCTGGTAGTTCTGCGAGGCGTCGTAGATGAACGACACCGGCGCGTCGGCCTGGGTGAAGTCGCGGGTGTAGCCGCCCTCGGTGCCCGGCGCGATCTGGTTGCGCAGGCGGATGTTGGCGAAGGTGCCGCGGATCATCACCTCGTGGTTGCCACGGCGCGAGCCGTACGAGTTGAAGTCGCGCTTCTCCACACCGTTGGCGGTCAGGTACTGCGCCGCCGGGGTGCCCGGCTTGATGTTGCCCGCCGGGGAGATGTGGTCGGTGGTGACCGAGTCGCCCAGCTTGGCCAGGACGCGGGCACCGGCGATGTCGGTCACCGGGCTCGGGGTCTTGGCCATGCCCTCGAAGTACGGGGGCTTGCGGACGTAGGTGGACTCGGCGTCCCACTCGAAGGTGTTGCCGGTCGGGACGGGGAGCGACTGCCAGCGGTGGTCACCGGCGAAGACGTCCTGGTAGCCCTTGTCGAACATGGCCTCGTCGATGGAGCCGGCGACGGTGTCGGCGACCTCCTTCTCGGACGGCCAGATGTCGGCGAGGAAGACGTCGTTGCCGTCGGCGTCCTGGCCCAGCGCGTCGCGGGTGATGTCGATGTTCATGTTGCCCGCGAGGGCGTAGGCGACCACCAGCGGCGGGGAGGCCAGGTAGTTCATCTTGACGTCGGGGTTGATCCGGCCCTCGAAGTTGCGGTTGCCGGAGAGCACCGAGACGACCGCCAGGTCGGACTCGTTGACGGCGGCCGAGACCTCCTCGGGCAGCGGGCCCGAGTTGCCGATGCAGGTGACGCAGCCGTAGCCGACCAGGTTGAAGCCCAGCTTCTCCATGTACGGGAGCAGGCCGGCCTTCTCGTAGTAGTCCATGACGACCTTGGACCCGGGGGCCAGGGTGGTCTTGACCCAGGGCTTGACGGTCAGGCCCTTCTCCACGGCCTTCTTCGCCAGCAGGGCGGCGCCCAGCATGACGGAGGGGTTGGAGGTGTTGGTGCAGGAGGTGATCGAGGCGATCACGACCGCGCCGTTGTCGATCTCGTAGGTCGAACCGTCGGGGGCGGTCACCGCGGTCGGCTTCGAGGCCTCGGCCGAGTAGGTCGGCAGCGCCTCGGCGAACTTGGTGGCGGCCTCGGCCAGGATCACGCGGTCCTGCGGGCGCTTCGGGCCGGAGATCGACGGGACGACGGTGGAGACGTCCAGCTCGAGGTACTCGGAGTAGACCGGCTCGACCGACGGGTCGTGCCAGAGGCCCTGCTCCTTGGCGTACGCCTCGACCAGGGCGAGCTGCTGCTCGCTGCGGCCGGTGAGCTTCAGGTAGCTGATGGTCTCGGCGTCGATCGGGAAGATCGCACAGGTCGAGCCGAACTCCGGCGACATGTTGCCGATGGTGGCGCGGTTGGCCAGCGGGATCGCGGTGACGCCCTCGCCGTAGAACTCGACGAACTTGCCGACCACACCGTGCTTGCGCAGCATCTCGGTGATGGTGAGCACCAGGTCGGTGGCGGTGGTGCCGGCCGGCAGCTGGCCGTTGAGCTTGAAGCCGACCACGCGCGGGATCAGCATGGAGACCGGCTGGCCGAGCATCGCGGCCTCGGCCTCGATGCCGCCGACGCCCCAGCCCAGCACGCCCAGGCCGTTGACCATGGTGGTGTGCGAGTCGGTGCCGACGCAGGTGTCGGGGTAGGCCTGGCCGCCCCGGACCATGATCGTGCGGGCCAGGTGCTCGATGTTCACCTGGTGGACGATGCCGGTGCCCGGCGGGACGACCTTGAACTCGTCGAACGCGGTCTGGCCCCAGCGCAGGAACTGGTAGCGCTCCTTGTTGCGGCCGTACTCGATCTCGACGTTCTGGACGAAGGCGTCCGGGGTGCCGAACTTGTCGGCGATGACGGAGTGGTCGATGACCAGCTCGGCCGGGGCCAGCGGGTTGATCTTGGCCGGGTCGCCGCCCAGCTCCTTGACGGCCTCACGCATGGTGGCGAGGTCGACCACGCACGGCACGCCGGTGAAGTCCTGCATGATCACGCGGGCCGGAGTGAACTGGATCTCCTGGCTCGGCTGGGCGTCGGCGTCCCAGTTGCCGAGCGCGCGGATGTGGTCGGCGGTGATGTTCGCGCCGTCCTCCGTGCGGAGCAGGTTCTCCAGCAGCACCTTGAGGCTGTAGGGCAGCCGCTTGGAACCCTCGACGGCGGAGAGCTTGAAGATCTCGTACGACTCGTCGCCCACCTGCAGCGAGCTGCGGGCGTCGAAGCTGTTCGCGGACACGACTGACTCCTTCTAGGTGCTTCGTGCGGTATCCGGCCGCCACGGTGGTAAGGTCACCCTTACTTAGGTTGACCCCGCCCGCACCGCCGGTGAGCGCCTCTCGGCAAGTATCTTGATGTCGAGATATATAGTAGTGGGCAGTTATCTCGATGTCGAGATAAACCATAGTGCATGGCGGCGCGTCCGCCACGTCGGCACCACCTCCACACTGCCCCCACCCGGCACATCCCGCCCGAACCCCTTGTGACGAGGCCCCCAAGGCCGGGCGTCCAACGGTGGGCATCAAACGGTGGGCATCAAACGGTGGGCGGCGGGTCGGGGCGGAGCGGGGCGCAGGCGGGGCGCAGGCGGCGGACCGGGAGCGGGCCCGGCACGGGCGGCAGGCGGCGGGTCCGGCGGCAGACGACCGGTAGCGTGACCGGCGACGTGACATGACGGACGGGAACGGGCCGGGGGCCGACTGATGATCGTGGTGGACGCATCCGCACTGGTACTGGCGCTCGCCGACGAGGGTGAGCGCGGAACGGCGGCCCGCGCCGAGCTCGCGGCCGACGGCGAGTGGGTGGCCCCCGAGCACATCGTCATCGAGGTCATGCAGTCGTTGCGCGGCCTCTACCTGGCCAAGGAGCTCACCGCCGAACGGGTCGGCGAGATCGTCGCCCGACTGCCCGAGCTGGCGATCCGCAAGGTCGGGATCACCCCGCTGCTCGGCCGGATCTGGGAGCTGAAGGACAACCTCACCCCGGACGACGCCGCGTACGTCGCGGTCGCCGAGCGGTACGGGGCTCCGCTGGTCACGGCGGACCTGCGGCTGATGCGGGCCAGCGGGCCGCGCTGCGAGATCCGGGGGATCCACGGCTCGGCCGGGTAGGACAGCCGGGACGCCGGGGAGGCCGGGGCCGCCCAGGGGGTGTCCGTTCGGTACGGGCCACCGTTGAGCAGGGCGTCCGCCGTACCGCTCCCCCACCCCGGAAGGCCCGCCGATGCCCGGTCCGATCGCCGCCGCCCTGCTCCCGCTCGCCCTGCTGGCACCCACCGCGGCCGCGGCGGCCGCCCCTCCCGCGCAGGCCGCCCACACCGCACCGGCGTCGCCGGCCGCCGGGGGTTCCGTGCGGCCGACCGCCGACGCTGCCGCCGAGGGCTCCGACAGCTCCGCGGCCCGGACGGTCTCGGTGGTCGAGGCCGCCTTCGACCCGGCGTCGGCCTTCGTCCCGCCGACCGCGATCAGCCACGCCACCGACCTGGTGCCGTACGGCTCGCACGTCCGCGTGGTGATCGACCGCTCGGTGCCCGGGCGGACGCTGCTGACCCTGACCGTGGCCGGACTCGCCCCGGACCACGAGTTCCCGGCACACCTGCACACCGGCTCCTGCGGGGCCGACCCGGCCGCCTCCGGTCCGCACTACCAGCACCTCGCCGACCCGGTGCAGCCGTCCACCGACCCCTCCTACGCCAACGACCGCAACGAGCTGCGGCTGACGCTGCGCACGGACGGCCGGGGCGCCGGCTCGGCCGCCGCCTCGGTGGCCTGGCAACCCCGGCCGGGCGAGGCCCGCTCGGTGGTCCTGCACGCGGGCACCCCGGCCGGCCCGCACGCCGCGGGCGACCGGGCCGGCTGCGTGAAGCTGAAGCCGTGACGCTGAGGCCGTGACGCCCCTGGGGTCCTGAGGTCCCGGATCCGGGACCTCAGGACCCCAGGGTGGCGACCAGCACGGCCTTGATGGTGTGCAGGCGGTTCTCCGCCTGGTCGAAGACGATGGAGTGGTCCGACTCGAACAGCTCGTCGGTGCACTCCAGCTCGGCCATCCCGGTCGTCTCGTGCAGCTGCCGGCCGACCACCGTGCCCAGGTCGTGGAAGGCGGGCAGGCAGTGCAGGAACTTCACGGCCGGGTTGCCGGTGGCCCGGACGGTCTCCATCGACACCTGGTACGGCTTGAGCAGCTCGATCCGCTCGACCCACACCTCCTTGGGCTCGCCCATCGAGACCCAGACGTCGGTGTAGAGGAAGTCGGCGCCGGCCACGCCCGCGTCGACGTCCTCGGTGAGGGTGATCCGGGCGCCGGTCGACCCGGCGAGCACCTCGGCCGCCTTCCGGACGTCCTCGGCGGGCCAGAGCGCCCGGGGCGCGACGATCCGGACGTCCATACCGAGCAGGGCGCCGGTGACCAGCAGCGAGTTGCCCATGTTGGAGCGGGCGTCGCCGAGGTAGGCGAGGGCCACCTCGGTCAGCGGCTTGGCGGTGTGCTCCTGGATGGTCAGGACGTCGGCGAGCAGTTGGGTGGGGTGCCACTCGTCGGTCAGACCGTTCCAGACCGGGACCCCGGCATGGGCGGCCAACTCCTCGACGACCGCCTGGCCGTGCCCCCGGTACTCGATGCCGTCGAACATCCGGCCCAGCACCCGGGCGGTGTCCTTGATCGACTCCTTGTGGCCGATCTGCGAGCCGGACGGGTCCAGGTACGTGGTGGTGGCGCCCTGATCGTGGGCGGCGACCTCGAAGGCGCAGCGCGTCCGGGTGGAGGTCTTCTCGAAGATCAGCGCGATGTTCTTGCCACGCAGCCGGGGCTGCTCGGTGCCCGCGTACTTCGCCGCCTTGAGCTGGGCGGCGAGGTCCACCAGGAAGCGGAACTCCTGGGGAGTGAAGTCGAGCTCCTTGAGGAAGTGCCTGTTCCGGAGGTTGAAGGCCATGCCGGGCTCCTGGGGTGACGTGGACGAACAGCGAAGCGGCAATTATATACGATGCTCGGAATTTCTATGCAAAGACTTCGCGATACTTCGGCCGGCGGCAGCCGCCGTGCCGGGCCGCACGGCCCGGGAGCGGCACGCACCGGCCGGGCCTGCGACGCGGCGGACCCTGCGGGGTGACCCGCGGGACCCGCCCGGTCCGCAGCGGTGCGGCTCCCCGGCGGGAGCACCCTGGGACGGACCCTAGAGCCGGGGGTCGACCGGCTCGGACTCCAGCGCGAGGACGGCGAAGACCGGCTCGTGCACCCGCCAGAGCGGCTCACCCGCCGCCAGCCGGTCCAGCGCCTCCAGGCCGAGCGCGTACTCGCGCAGCGCCAGCGAGCGCTTGTGCCCGAGGAAGCGCTGCCGCAGCTGGTCCAGGTACTCGGTGTAGTCCGGCCCGTAGATGATCCGCAGGTACTCGCGGCCGCGGACCTTGACTCCGGGCTGTACCAGCCCGCCCGGGCGGCCCTCCCCGGCCCTGCCCCGGGCCGGCGAGACCAGTGGCTTGACCACCATGCCCTCGCCACCCGCCCCGGTGAGCTCCTCCCACCAGGTGACGGCCGCCGCGACGGACGCCTCGTCACCGGTGTCCACCAGCAGCCGGCCGGTCCGGTGCAGGACCGGGGACCGCGGCTCCGCCGCGTGGTCGGCGTCGACCAGGCCGTCGATCCAGGCGAGGTGCTCGTCGTGCGGACGCACCGCGAGGTTCGCCCCCTCGGCCGCCAGCACCTGGAACGGTGCCAGCCGGATGCCCGCCAGGCCCTCGGTCGGCCAGCAGTACCGCCGGTACGCCTCGGTGAACGCCTGGGCGTCGGCGGCCCGCTGCCGCTGGCGGGACGTCAGCGCGGAGAGGTCCAGCCCGCGGCCGGCCGCCTGCTCCAGCGCGGTGAGCACCCGCGGCAGCGCCGCGCGTGCCGCCGCGCCGACCGCCGCGTACTGGCGGCGCAGCAGTTCGGTGGCCTTGAGGGACCACGGCATCAGCTCGGTGTCCAGCAGCAGCCAGTCGGTCCGCAGCTGGTCGAAGAGCCCGGAGCGCTCCGCCGCGGCCCGCAGCCGGCCCAGGACGGCGGCGGTCAGGTCCTCGTCGCCGAGGAAGGCCCGGCCGGTGCGGGTCCAGATCGCCCCCGGGCCGGCCGGCCCGAACCGCTTCTCCAACGCCGTGTCGTCCCGGGCCACCAGCACCACCGCGCGGGAGCCCATGTGCTTCTCCTCGCAGATCACCTGCCGGACGCCGTCCTCGCGGTAGGCGAGGAAGGCCTCCTCCGGGTGTTCCAGGTAGCCGGGGCGGCGCGAGGTCGCGCTCGGCGCCATGGTCGGCGGCAGGTAGGCGAGCAGCCGGGGGTCGATCGCGAACCGGCTCATCACCTCCAGCGCGGCCGCCGCGTTCTCCTCCCGGACGGCGATCCGGCCGTGCAGGGCGGTCTCGACCACCCGGCGGCCCGCCACGTCCGCGAGATCCAGTGGACGGCCCTCGCGGGAGCCGGGCGCGTCCGTGATCATCGGCCGGACCGGCGCGTACCACTCCCGCTCCGCCTCGACGCCCACCAGCTCGCGCTCCGGGTAGCGCAGCGCGGTCAGGCTGCCGCCGAAGACGCAGCCGGTGTCCAGGCAGATGGTGTTGTTGAGGAAACTCGCCACCGGCACCGGTGTGTGGCCGTAGACCACCAGGGCCTTGCCCCGGTACTCCTCCGCCCACGGGTAGCGCACCGGCAGGCCGTACTCGTCGGTCTCACCGGTGGTGTCCCCGTACAGCGCGTGCGAGCGCACCCGGCCGGAGGCCCGGCCGTGGTACTTCTCCGGCAGACCGGCGTGGCAGACCACCAGGGCCCCGCCGTCCAGCAGGTAGTGGCTGACCAGGCCGCGCATGAACGTCCGGACCTCGGCGCGGAACTCCTCCGACTCGCCCGCCAGCTGGTCCAGCGACTCCTGGAGACCGTGCGAGACGGTGACCTTCCTGCCGTCCATCGCGCGGCCGAGCTTGTTCTCGTGGTTGCCCGGCACGCAGATCGCGTGCCCGGCCGCGACCATGCCCATCACCAGGCGCAGCACACCCGGCGTGTCCGGGCCGCGGTCGACCAGGTCACCGACGAAGACGGCGGTACGGCCCCCGGGGTGGACGGCGTCCACCGGGCGGCCGGCGTCGTCCCGCGCGAGGGCGTAGCCGAGGCGGGTGAGCAGGGTCTCCAGCTCGGAGCGGCAGCCGTGGATGTCCCCGACGATGTCGAAGGGGCCGGTGAGGTGGCGCAGGTCGTTGAAGCGCTTCTCCGGCACGATCTCGGCGGCCCCGACCTCGGCCTCGCCGCGCAGGACGTGCACCTTGCGGAACCCCTCGCGCTCCAGACCGCGCAGCGAACGGCGCAGCTCGCGGTGCTGGCGCGGGACCACGTGCGCGGGCAACTGGCGGTCGGGGCGGGAGCGGTTGCGCTCGGCGCAGACGCCCGGCGGGACGTCCAGCACGATCGCGATCGGCAGCACGTCGTGGTCGCGGGCGATCCGGATCAGCTGCTTGCGGGCCTCCGGCTGGACGTTGGTCGCGTCCACGACGGTCAGCCGGCCGGCGGCGAGGCGCTTGCCGACGATGTAGTGCAGCACGTCGAAGGCCTCGGCGGAGGCGGACTGGTCGTTCTCGTCGTCGGACACCAGGCCGCGGCAGAAGTCCGAGGAGATCACCTGGGTGGGCAGGAAGTGCTCGCGGGCGAAGCTGGACTTGCCCGCACCGCTGGTGCCGATCAGGACGACGAGGGAGACGTCGGTCACCGGGAGGCGGCGCGCCTTCGCGGCGGCGGGGGCCTCGGGTGCGGGGGCCTCGGTGGTGCCGGGCTCGGTGGTGCCCTGGTCGGGGGGCGTCCCCTCGGTGGGGCTCGGGAACTGCGCGTCGTCGTCGGTCGTCATCGGGGCTCGCCCCCTTCGGGCGTCGTACGGTCGGATGTGGTGGTGCCGGCGGCTTCGATGGTCTCGCGGTCGGCCCTGGTAGTGGCACCGGCGGTTTCGGTGGGCGCGGGCTCGGTGGGCTCGGCCTCGGTGGGCGCGGGCTCGGTGGGCGCGGGCTCGGCCGTGCTGCCGAGGCGGAACAGCGCGAGCTGGGTCGGCGGCCCCACGTCCGGGTCCTCCGGCCCGACCGGACGGATCACGACGGTGTAGCCGTAGGACCGCGCCACCCGCTCGGCCCAGGCGCGGAACTGCGCGCGATCCCACTCGAAACGATGGTCGGCATGCCGGACGTGCCCGGCCGGCAGACTCTCCCAACGGACGTTGTACTCGGCGTTCGGCGTGGTGACCACGACCGCCGACGGACGGGCCGCCCCGAGCACCGCGTACTCCAGGGCCGGCAGCCGGGGCAGGTCCAGGTGCTCGATCACCTCGCAGAGCACCGCCGCGTCGTAGCCCTTCAGCCGCGTGTCCGTGTACGTCAGCGCGCCCTGGACCAGCTTGACCCGGGCCACCTGACGCTCCGGCATCCGCTCCAACCGCAGCTTGCGGGCGGCCGCGGTCAGCGCCCGCGCGGACACGTCCACACCGAGCACCTCGGTGATCCGGGAGTCCTTGAGCAGCGCGCCGATCAGCTCGCCCTGCCCGCAGCCGAGGTCGGCCACCCGGGCCGCCCCGACCTCACGCAGGGCGGCCAGGATCGCCGTCCGGCGCTGCTCGGCGAGCGAGGGCCGCTTCGACGGCGCCCCGTCCTCGGCCGGTCCCGCCGCGATCGGTCCTCCTTCGGCCGGTCCCGCCTCGGCCCGCCCGGTGGCGGCCGGGTGCGCCGCCCCGGGCTCGGGGCCGTCGGTGTCGTCGACCGCGTTGTCGATCTCCTCGACCTCGCGGTCGTCGGCCTCGGCGAGCCGTGCCAGCTCCAGGCGCTCCATCGCGGTCCGGGTCAGCGACCAGCGTCGCGAGAGGTACCGACGGGCGATCAGGGCCCGCTCCGGGTGGTCGGCCAGCCAGCCCTCGCCGGCGGCGAGCAACTTGTCGACCTCGTCCGGGGCGACCCAGTAGTGCTTGGCACCGTCGAGCACCGGCAACAGCACGTAGAGCTGCTGGAGCGCGTCCGCGAGACGGACGGTGGACGAGGCCAGCTCGACCCGCACGTAGCGCGACTCGCCCCACTCGGGGAACGACTCGTCCAACGGGATCGCCACGGCCTCGACCTGCCAGCCCAGCGGCTCGAAGAGCCGGGTCACCATGGCGGGCCCGCCACCCTCGCCCGAGCCGTTGGCGGGCACGGCGGGCAGTGCGATCCGCAGCGGCCGGGGCCGGTCCGCCAGCCCGGGGCGGGCCTCGCAGACACCCTTCATCGCCGTGCGGAACACCGTCCGCAGGGCCACCGCGAGCAGCGAGGACGCGGCGTAGGGGCGGTCGTTGACGTACTGCGCGAGCGCGAAGTCCGGTGAGCCGCCCCGGCCCTTGCCCCGGCCCCTGCGGACCAGCGCGATCGGGTCGATGTCGAGCAGCAGCGCGGCCGTGCAGAGTTCGTCGCCCGCCGCCGGGTAGAAGACGTGGGCCTCCCCGTGCGACGTCCCGAACCGCTGGACCTTGCCGGGGTGTTTGTGCAGCAGGAAACCGAGGTCGGTGGCCGGGCTCTCGGCAGTACCGGTGGTGGAGATCGACATGAACACCAGCCCGAGTATTGCCCAGCACCCGCCCGCCGAGCACCGGGTTTTGCGCGCCGGGGAACGGCGCGGCCCCCGGGCGGCCCCCCGCGATGACCTGCCGCGACCCCGGTCTCCACCACCTCCGGCACCGGCACCGGCGCGGCCCGGGACGGCCCGCCGCGCTGTCCGCACGGTGAGCGTGTTCGGCACCGGCGCCCCGTATTCGTTAACGTGCACGATGTGACTGCAGAATCCACCTCCCTCGCAAGCGGCGCCGTTGCCGTCGGTCTGGCCACCATCGCCGCCGACGGCACCGTCCTCGACACCTGGTACCCCGCCCCCGCGCTGGCCGCCGAGCCCGGCCCGGCCGGCACCGTCCGCCTGACCGCCGAGCAGGCCGAGACCGAGCTGGGCGCCGGCGCCGCCGAGGCGCTGCGCGCCGACGCGCGCCGCGGCGTGGAGGTGGTCGCCGTGCGCACCACGATCGCCTCGCTCGACGAGAAGCCGATCGACGCGCACGACGCCTACCTGCGCCTGCACCTGCTGAGCCACCGTCTGGTGAAGCCGCACGGCCAGAACCTGGACGGCCTGTTCGGCCTGCTCGCCAACGTGGCGTGGACCAGCATCGGCCCGGTGCAGGTGGACAAGGTCGAGCAGGCCCGGCTGGCCGTCCGCGCCCAGGGCGGCCAGCTCGCCGTGTACGGGATCGACAAGTTCCCCCGGATGACCGACTACGTGGCCCCCTCCGGTGTGCGCATCGCTCACGCGGACCGCGTCCGGCTCGGCGCGCACCTGGCCGCCGGCACCACCGTGATGCACGAGGGCTTCGTCAACTTCAACGCCGGCACCCTGGGCACCTCCATGGTCGAGGGCCGGATCAGCGCGGGTGTCGTGGTCGGCGACCACAGCGACATCGGCGGCGGCTCCTCGATCATGGGCACCCTGTCGGGCGGCGGCAAGCAGGTCGTCTCGGTCGGCGAGCGCTGCCTGCTCGGCGCCAACGCCGGTATCGGCATCTCGCTGGGCAACGACTGCGTGGTCGAGGCCGGCCTCTACGTCACCGCCGGCACCCGGGTGACCACCCCGGACGGCAAGGTGGCGAAGGCGGTGGAGCTGTCCGGCCAGGACAACCTCCTCTTCCGCCGCAACTCGCAGACCGGCGCGGTCGAGGTCATCGCCCGGGCCGGCTCCTGGGGCGGTCTGAACGCCGAGCTGCACGCGCACAACTGATCGCCTCCTTCGAGGTCTCGGGCCCCGGCACCGCTTCGGCGGCGCCGGGGCTTCCGGCTGTTCCGGGGGCTTTCGGGCCTGTTCCGGGGCTTTCGGCTCTCTGTCGGGCGCTTCCCCCGGTTCCCGTCTGCCCGGTTCCTGGGGCCCACCCCCGCCCCTCCCACCCCCACCCCCTCCCGGGGCCGCCGACCTGCAGGCCTCAGTCCGCGAAGCCCCGCCCCGACCGCCTACCCCATCGGCACGGACACCTCCGGCGCGCCGGCCGGGCCCGGCATCCGGTAGCCCGGTCGCAGGGCCTCCCGCCCCGGCCCGCCATCACCCGGCGGGCCGATCCTGAGCACCAGTAACGGCGCCCCCTGTTCGGCGGCCGGTGCCGGGAGCCCCGGTGGACCGGCCGCACCGCCCGCCGCCGCCTCACCGTCCTCGGCCCGCCGGACGGACTCCCGCAGCCGGCCCACCACGTCCCTGCAGTCGGCGCCGGCGTCGACCCCGTCGATGCACGTCCAGTAGAGGCTCTCGGTATCGGCCCCGCAGGCCAGCACCACCAGCGTCTCCCCGACCTCCTGGAGCAGCCCGAGGAGCTCCTCCAGCGCCGGGCCGAGGGCGCCGAGCTCGGTCAGCCGCCCGGCGCGTCCACCGATGCCCAGCCCCAGCAGGGCGGATGAATCGCCCGAGGACTGGTCGAGGCAGCCCGCGGCGTGGGCACCGGCCTCGGCCAGTTGCTGGCCGAGGCCGGCCAGCTCGGCGTCCTCCGGCCCGGTGTCGTCCAGCTCTGCCAGCCGGGCACCCACCGCCTCGGTGAGCAGCGCGGCCTGTCGCGCCTCCAGCAGCACGTCGGACACGTTCCTGGCCTCGGCCAGGGCGTGCCGGGCCGTCTTGATCAGTCGCAGCGCCTCCATCGGCGGCCACCCCTTCCACGCGTTCGCACCGTGCCCGCCCCGTCCTGCGACGGGTGGGCACCTGGTCACGGCGAAAGCGTGCGCCGACGAAGGGATCGGCGCAGCCACCCCCTCGGAACCTGTGGACAACCCCGGGGGTGTGGACAACTCTTGTCCCTCGCAGGGGTGAGTCACCCACACCTCGATTGACTCCGGCGCCCCGGCCCCTGAGCCCCGCACACCGGATTCCGACCCAGGCTCAGACTCAGGCGCCGGACCCCGCCCCCGCCCCCGGACCCGGACCGGGCCCGGCCCCGGGCGCCGGGAACCGCAGCTCATTGCGCTCGATCTTGGCGGCCAGGGCGGTCAGCGGGTCCACCCCCACCGCGGTGCAGAACTGCAGCAGGTACGCGAGGACGTCGGCGACCTCGTCCCGCACCCGGTGCGCGCTGTCCGGCTCGGACATCACCGAGCCGGCCTGCTCGGGGGTGAGCCACTGGAAGATCTCCAGCAGTTCCCCGGCCTCCACGGTCAGCGCCGCGGCCAGGTTCTTCGGCGTGTGGAAGGGCTCCCAGCGGCGTTCCGCCGCGAACTCCGTCAGCCGCTGCCGCAGGCTCTCCAGGGTCGGGTCCGCCGGTTCCGTCTCTCGTTCGCTCACCCGTCCAGGTCTACCTCATCCAGCGCCACGCCCGCCGGTCGCGGTCCGCCGGCGGCTCCCGAGGCACCCACCGCCCGCGCGCCCGACTCCGCACCCGACCGCGCACCCGGCCGCGCACCCGCGCCCGAACCGGTCGGCGCACCCGAACCCGCCCCTGCCACCGCGCCCTCCCCGCGCGCCGCCTGGGCCGGCACCCGCGCGGTCTCCGCACGCAACACGCTGTGCCCGGAGCCGGGATCGCGCCGGCACTCGACCAGGGCGACCCCCGGCGGCAGCTCACCGGGCCCGCCGAACGCCTCCCGCGCCGCGGCCGGCTCCTGGAGGGCGGCCAGCACCCGCAGTTGGTCGCGCCCGGCCATCTCCCCGGCGAGCCGCAGCAGCGAGGCCGCCTGCTCGGTGCCGAGTCCGGCGCCGAGGTCCTCGGCGAGCACGGTGAGCTGCCGGTGCGCCCAGGGCACCTCGGCCGCGTCGAGGTCGAGAACGCCGGCGCCGGTGAGCAGGACGGCGGCGAACGCGAGGTGGCGCAGCATGCCGTCGGAGGCCTGGTCCGCGCCGGTGCGGCCGAGGACGCCCTCGTCGAAGACGGCGAGGACCCGCTCGTCGGCGCCGGCACCGCGGCGGGCCAGGTCGAGTCCGAGCAGGGGGTGCGGGGCGGCGGACTGGACGACGCGGAGCAGCCGGCCGTAGCGGCGGCCGCATTCGTTGCTGAGCCGGGCGATCACGGCGGAGATGTTGGCGGCGGTACTGAGCAGCCGGGCCTGCGGGTCGGGGCGGGCCCAGTCGCGCATCAGCCCGGGCACGGGGTGGACGGGGAAGACCTCGCGCAGGGCGGTGAGCACCTGTTCGGTGGCGGCCAGCACCGTGCGTTCGCCGGGTGAGGACCCGGCGACGCGCAGGGGGATCTGGGCGGTGATCAGGGTGGTGTTCGGGAAGGGAGCGCGGATGTCGCCCTGCCGGGTGTCGTTGTGCCAGCCGACGTTGACGCGCTGCCGGCGGAGGTCCTGTTCGCCGGTCTCGACGAGGATCCGGCCGTCGAGGGTGAGCTGTTCACGGGCGATCCGGACCGGTCCGTCGGTGCGGATGACCAGTTCCAGCCGGATCGGCCCCTGGTCGGAGCGGACGGTGCAGCCCAGGATGACGGCGTCGCGGCCGTGCGGGACGCAGCCGTCGAGGCCGCCTCGGACGGGCGTCGTGAGGGGGCCGCCTAGCCCGGGCAGACCGTTCAGGGAGTCGGTGATCTCCTCGCCGAGGGCGAGCCGGGAGAGGACCGCGAGGGCGTCGAGGGCGTTGGACTTGCCGACACCGGCGGGCCCGTACAGCACGGTGAGGGGCGCGAGCGGCAGGACCGCGCGCCGGTACGACTTGAACGAGGTGAGCCGGATCTCCTCGACGGTGGGGCGCTGGACGGAGGGCGGACCGGGGTCCGGCGTCCGCTGGTGGGGGTGGGCCGGCACGGCGGGCCGGGTGGCGTCGCGGTTCACCCGTCGGACGTTAGCCGCCGCTCGGGCGGCAGAAACGTGCCTGCCCGCCAGATTCATCCCAATGAGGCGCCACCGACACGAGGCGCCACGGACATGAGGCGCCACCGACGCCGCGGCCCGACGGGCCGGCGTTCCCGGGGCCGGCCCTACCGCGGCACCCGGGGACCGGGCCGGGAGGCCCCGGGGAGAGCGCCGGTCCGGGAGCGCCCCGGAGACGTCCGCGGCCCCGGGGGCGGGCACCCCCGCTCAGCGCCGGTAGGCGGCGACCGTCACGGAGGCGGTGACCTCGACCGGGTCCGGCAGGGCGGCGAGCCGGGCGGCCAGCCGCTCCTGGTCGGTGTGCCAGGCGCTCGGGCCCATCCCGACGACCGTGCGGACGTCGGCGGCGGACAGCCGCAGCCCGAACTCGACCTCCTGCCGCCCGACCGGGGTCAGATGGGGGCCGAGCTTCTCGTCGATCCGGCGCTGCTTCTCCTCGTCGACCGAGAGCAGGCCGAGCGCGCCGACCAGTTCGCGCAGATGGCGTGGGGTCGGCGAGACCAGCAGCAGGGTGCCGCCGGGCCGCAGCACGCGGCGGATCTCGGGACCGTTGCGCGGCGCGAAGACGTTGAGGACGAGATCGGCGGTGCCGTCCAGCAGCGGCAGCGGACGCCAGGCGTCGCACACCACGGCGCCGATCCGGGGGTGGGCCCTGGCGGCGCGGCGCAGCGCGTACTTGGAGATGTCGAGGGCGGCGCCGGACCGGCCCGGCAGGGCGTCCAGGACGTGGGCGAGATAGTGGCCGGTGCCGGCGCCGAGGTCGGCGACCAGGCCGTCCGGTGCGGCGTCGGCGAGGGCCCCGGCGGCGGCGTCGGCGAGGGCCGCGGCGATCGGGCGGTAGTGGCCGGCGGCGAGGAAGTCGCTGCGGGCGGCGACCATCTCGGCGGTGTCACCGGTGCCGGTGTGCGCGTCGCCCGCGAGCAGGCTGACATAGCCCTGCTTGGCGATGTCGAAGCTGTGCCCGGTGGGACAGCGCAGGGCGCGCCCGTCGGGGGTGAGGCCCTGCGCGCAGTGCGGGCAGGCCAGGTAGGGCTGGATGTCCTGCAGCAACGTCCGTCTTCTCTCGCCGTCCGGTCGTGCGGTCCGGCCGGAAGGGCCAAGCCTAACGACCGGCGGTGTCCTGGCGCGCATCGCGCTGTGCCGGGAGGCGGAGGCCGCCGGCCTGCCGGGCCTCGACGCCGTGGCGGGCCACCCGCAGGGCGAGCGCGGCGAGGGCTTCGGGGGCGCCGGCCTGGCCGCGGATGCCGGGGAAGGCGTTGATGTCGACGATGACCGGTTCGGCCGGACCGTCGAGCAGGTCGACGCCGTAGACGTCGAGGCCGAAGACCTCGCCGACCCGGCGGGCCAGCTCGGCACGGTCGGCGGGCAGCTCCCGGGGGCCGAACGGCCCGCCGCCGTCGGGTGCGCCGGCGGGTTCGGAGAGTTCGGAGCGGCGGCGGGCGCAGAAGACCTGCCCGGCGACGACCCAGAGCTTCTGGTCCCAGCCGGTGCCGGCGAGGTAGGGCTGGGCCACCACGGGTTCGTCGGGCCACGCCTCGGCGAGGGCGCGCAGTCCGGCGGCGTCGTCGACGCGGGCGACCAGGTCACCGCGGCGACTGTGGCGGCTCTTGATCACCGACGGGTGGTCGAGGGCGGGCAGTCCGGCGATGGTGGCGGCGGTGCGGGTGGCGGCGAACGGCAGGCCCGACCGGCCGGCGAGATCGGCCATGTCCGTGCGGTCCTGGCAGAACGCGGTCGCGGCGGCCGAGTTGACGACGGGGGCGCCGCGCTCCTCCAGGTGGCGAGCGAGCGCGAGGGCCCGCGGAGTGCGGGCCTTGAGCAGGTAGACGTCGGCGAGCGGGCCGGGGCCGAGGAGTTCGGCGGCCGGGAGGTCGTCGCGGTTCGGGTCGAGGCTCTCGACCCGGTGGCGGGGGGACAGCAGCGCGGCGGTGGCGGCGAGCAGCGGATGGCCGGGATCGGCGGTGAGCAGGCAGATCCTCATATCGCGCCGCCCACGGCCCCGTTGACGAGGTCGCCGCGACCCAGGCCGTCGATCAGCCCCGCGCCGCCCACGCCCACGGCCGTGCCCTGCGCGGGCAGCCGTACCGGCTCCGCCACCGGGACGGCCGGCGCCTGGTCCAGCGCGGGCGCCGGAGCGGAGACCGCCGTGCCGGTGCGGGCCAGCCGCAGCACGGCGCGGGAGACCCGGGCGACCGCGTCGGGCACCTGGCGGAAGCTGGGGAAGTCGTTGATGTCGACGACCACCGGTCCGTCCGGGCCGAGCAGGACGTCGACGCCGTAGAGGTCGAGACCGAAGACCTCGCCGACCTGCGCGGCGATCCGCGCGACGTCGCCGCTGAGCGGCACCTGCCGTTCGCGCACGCCCTGGCCGGGGTGGATCGGGGAGCAGCGCTCGGTCGCGTAGAGCTCGCCGTCGACGCAGTACACCTTGAGATCGGTGCCGGAGTTGGGCACGTAGGGCTGGGCGATCAGCAGGCCCTCGCCGGCCAGTTCGGGACCGAGTTCGACGAGGTGGTCGGGGGTGGGGACGAGCCGCACGGCCCGTCCGGAGCTGCCGTCGGCGGGCTTGACCACCAGGGGGTACTCGGAGGCCGGGATCTCGGCGAGCCGCTCCCAGCGGGCGGCGGCGTAGGTCACCGGGACGGGCAGGCCACGGGTCCGCGCGATCACCGCGGCCAGCGCCTTGTCCCGGACACCGCGGATGGAACGGACGTCGTTGACGGTGGTGAGGCCGACGGCGGCGGCGGCTTCCAGGAGGGTCAGGCCGGGGCCGCCGGAGACGGTCTTGAGCACCCAGGCGTCATGGCTGCCGGCCCGCACCGCCTCGGAGATCGCCATCAGCGAGTTCCCCGGGCGCAGCACGTCCACCCGGTGCCCCCAGGCGGTGAGTTGGCGCACCACGTCGAGCGGCATGCCGTCGTGCCGGTAGTGCTCCTCGACCAGAAAGCAGAGCCTCATGAGCCTGTCATCCCCCTCGCCTCTCCCCGTGCCGACGCCCGCCGATCCGTCCGGCGGAGCTGTAAAAGCCCCAGGATGCCACGGGGTCCGCACACAAGATCGCCCGGCCTGTAAGCATTCGGCAACAATCGGTCCGAAATGCCCGGGCTCCCGGCGCGCCGGACCGACCGCACACCGGCCGCGCGGCGGCAGCCCACCGACCGCGCGGCGACCGCGCAACCGCACCCCACCGACCGCGCAGCGGCGGCAAAAAGGCTGGCAGGAACGTGACAGGCCTGCTTGGATGCACCGCGTGACTTCCGCCGATCTTGATCCCGCCCACCGCCCCCTCCTCGACGAGATCGAGCACTACTACGACGCGGTGCCGCGCGGCTCCGCCCGCGTCGAGGACTTCGGTCCGCTGAGCCTGTTCGTCCGCGAGGGCGAGGGCTGGCCGTACTACGCCCGCCCGGCACTCGGCCACACCGGTCCGGCGGTCACCGCCGAGGACGTCCGGCGGGTGCTGGCCCGCCAGCGCGAGCTGGGCGCGCCGCAGGCCTTCGAGTGGGTGGCCGAGCACGATCCCCTGCTGCGCGCGGCGGTGGAGGAGGCCGGGCTGGCGGTGCACGAGCACCCGCTGCTGGCGCTGGGCCCGGACGAGGAGCCCGCCCTGCCGGGGCCCGAGCTGCCCGCGGGGGTGTCGGTGCGCGTCCTGTCCCCGGCGGATCCCGACCTCGCGAGCGCGACCGCCGTCCCGCACCTGGCGTTCGGTGAGCCCGGCACCGGCCTCGGCCTCGCCGGACCGGACGAACTGGCCGTGACCGCCGAGCAGTTGGCCTCGGACGGCGCGGTCGCGCGGATCGCCGGGCGGATCACCGCCGGGCTCACCGTGCTCGCCGCGGCCATCCAGGACGGTACGGCGCTCTGCGCGGGCCAGCACAACCCGGTCGGCGCGGTCACCGAGGTGGCCGGTGTCGGCACCCTGCCGGCGGCGCGCCGGCGCGGCCTCGGCCTGGCGGTGACGGCGGCGCTGGTCGCGCACGCGCGGGCGAACGGCGTGCGGACGGTCTTCCTGTCCGCCGCCGACGAGGACGTCGCCCGGATCTACCGCCGGGCGGGCTTCCGCCCGTTCGCGACCGCCCTGATCGCCGAACCCGCCGCGACCGAACCCGCCGCGACCGGGCCGGCCGGGGCCTGACCGGCCGCGCCGCCGCCCGGCCCGAAGCCCGCCCGGCCCGAGAACCGGCCGTCGCGCACCCCCGCCCTACTCCTCGTTGTCGTCCTCGCCGCTGACGTCCTCGCCCTCGGCCTCGTCCACCACCCACGCGGCCAGCCGCTCGGCCACGCCGGACACGCCGAGCCGCCCCTCGCGGATCGCCCGGGCGAGGCTGCGCACCTCGCGGGCGGTGGTGGCGACCGTGCAGCCGCTGGCCACCAGGTAGGCGTAGGCGACGGCGGTGGCGAACAGTTCGTTGGTCTTCTCCAGGGCCGGCACCCGGATGAGCTGGTGCATCAGGGCGGCGGCGCGGTCCTGCGGTTCGGGGTAGACGGCGATGTCGAAGATCTCGGCCTGGTGGCGGGCGACCGCCGCGAGCAGCGATCCGTAGTCGGTGACCTGCGGGTCACCGGGCGTGTACTGCTCGGCTGTCATGAGCAGCCACGAGAGGTCGACCTCCAGGTTCAACGACGCACGTCCTGGAGGTCGCCGCGCTCGCCGAACTCGGCCAGGAAGGAGGACTCGTACTCCTTCATGAACTGCGCGGCGGCGTCGACGAACACCCGCCCGGCCTCGCCCATGTCCTGCTGGACCAGGCGCTCGATGTACTGGTTCATGCTGATCCCCTGCTGTTCCGCCCGCTCCCGGGCCATCTCCGCGGTGGTGGCGTCCACCCGGACGTTCAGCTGTTTCTTACCCATGAAATTCACGCTAGCGCTGAAGTGCTAGCACGACAAGGGCGCGCACACCTGAGCCGCGCGCCCCGGAAACGCCACCCTGGCGCCACGGGAGCAAGACTTGAAGAGTTCTTCACCTTCGTAGACTCTGAACTGCCCCGAGCGTTCCCTGGAGTGGCACCGACCGGTGTGGAGGCCGGCAATGACAGCGATGTTCGACCAGGAGCTGCGCGAGCAGCTCACCCAGGCCCGCAAGGAACTCGCGGCAGCCCGGACCGAGGAGGACGCCGACGGCGTCCAGGCCTACGAGGGACGGATCGCCGGACTGCTGCGGCTCGCCGCACAGCACGGGATCACCCTGCCGCACAGCGCCGACGACGAGGAGCGGCGCGAGCTCTGAGCACCCCGGCCCATCGACGCGGGCGGTCCCCGGAACCCCGGGGGCCGCCCGCGTCACCTCCGCGCGAGGGCGCCGGGCCCGGACCGCCCGGCCGCGGGCAGCCCACCGGGCACCTCCGGCGGCAGCGCGGCGAGGAAGTCCGCCACCGCCTGCTCCAGCCGGGGCGCGGCGTCCGGCGCCAGGCGCGGCGGGCCGCCGTCGAGCGGCTCGATCGCCCCGTCGAGGACGAACGCGCCGCGCACGACGTACCGGGCGCCGAGCGCCGTCAGCACCGGCCGCAGCGCGTAGTCGGGGGCGAGGGCGTGCGCGAGGCTTCCGCCGGTCATCACCGGCAGCACCGTCTTGCCCGCCAGCCCGGACCGGGGCAGCACGTCGAGGAAGGCCTTCAGCAGTCCGCTGTAGGCCGCGTTGTACACGGGTGACGCCACCACCACGCCGTCCGCGGCGGCCACCGCGTCGAGGGCCTCGCGCAGCACGGCGCTCTCGGCCCGCCCGGCCAACAGCTCCGCCGCCGGCAGGTCGCGGACCCGGACGTGCCCGGTCCGGAAGCCGGCCTCGGCCAGGAGCCGGACCAGATGGGCCGTCAGCGCGGCGGTGCGCGAGCCGGCCGAGGGGCTGGCGGATATCGCGAGCAGGGAGGTCATCGGAAGGGCTCCTTCACGGGGGACACGGCGGCGGCGGAACACCACGGCGGCAGGGCGCGGCGGCGGCGGGACAGAGCGGTGGAGCACGGCGCGAACGCCCGCCGCCCGGGCGCCGCCCGCCCGCACGGCGCCCGGACGGAACCGGGCGCCGCGGCGGAGCGGGCGACCCCGCCGGCCACCACTCAGACCGCGGGCAGCCCGACGGACTGGCCGTGCCGGAAGACGTCGTGCGGGTCCCACGCCGCCTTGATCCGCTGCAGACGCGGGTAGTTCTCCTTGTAGTAGAGGTCGTGCCAGGGCACCCCCGAGGTGTTGAGGAGCGGGTCGCCGAGGTCGATGTCGGGGTAGTTCACGTAGCAGCCGTCGGTGATCCCGTTCGGCACCGGCACACCGCCGGTGTCGGCGTAGACCGCCCGGTAGCAGTCGCGGGCCCAGCCGATGTTGCGGGCGTCGTCGGCGGGGTCGTTCCAGAACACCTGCCAGAGCATCTTGAAGGCCGCGTCCCGGTGCGGCGCCGCGGTGGCCGCCGGGTCGACCGCGTTGATCCGGCCGCCGTAGGAGGTCAGTTGCACGCTGATGTCCGGGTTGGCCACGTCCTCGCGGGTGAGGTGCTCGTAGAGCGCGTCGAGCTGCCGGTCGGGGAAGCCGGCCCGCATGAAGGCGGACTTGTACTCGGCGCGCAGCGTCGGGTCGTTGAGCACGCCGTTGGTGGTGCCGAGCATCCGGACCGCCTTGAGCCAGGGCAGCCGGCGCGGCGCGGCGAACCGGGGCAGCGCGGGCAGTTCGCCCATGTGCCGGGTCAGCGCGCCGCGCTCGACGGTGATGCCGTCGCCGATCCGCTCCAGGTAGTCGGCGAGCAGCTGCTCGGCGTCCGGCGCCGAGGCGTCCACCAGGACGAGCATGCCGATCTGGCCGGCGCTGCGGTGGTTCAGCACCAGTTGGCTGATCAGCGCCCGGGCCGGGTCGTCGGGCCCGAGGTGGGCCACGTGCCAGTCGGCGTAGTTGTGGGCCAGGCGGACGAACTCGTCCCGGCTCAGCTCGTCCCACGGCCAGCTGACGGCGCTGACCAGGAGTTCCTCGGGCGGCCTGGGCAGCAGGGCGCGCGGGTCCCGCCCGGTGGCGTCCGGCGAGCGGAACCAGTAGCGGGTGACGACGCCGAAGTTGCCGCCCCCGCCGCCCGTGTGGGCCCACCAGAGGTCGTGGTGCGGGTCCTCCGGGTCGCGGGTGCCGATCACCGCGCGGGCCCGGCCGCTCTCGTCGACCACGACCACCTCGACCGCGTACAGGTGGTCGACGACCAGGCCGTGCAGCCGGCAGAGCGGTCCCCAGGCGCCGCCGCTGACATGGCCGCCCATCGCGACGGAGTAGCAGAACCCGGCGGGGACGACGACGCCCCACTCCGGGTAGAGGGTCTGGTAGGTGCGCAGGTTGGTCGCGCCCGACTCGACGGCGATCGCGTTGAGCCCGGGGTCGTAGCCGACCTCGTGCATCCCGGACATGTCCAGGATGATCCGGACCTCCGGGTTGTGGACGAAGTTCTCGTAGCAGTGCCCGCTGGAGCGCACGGCCAGCCGCCTGCCCTGGTCGAAGGCCTCCTGGACGACGGTGACCACCTCCGCGGTGGTGCTCACCAGCCGGATGGCGTCGGGCGCCGCGACGTAGCGCTGGTTGAGCCCGCTGACCAGGTCCTCGTACTGGCGGTCGGCCTTGGTCACGGTGATCCCGCCCCGCCCCCGCAGGGGGTCCGCCGTCACCCCGCCGCCGTCCGGCGCAGCCCTGTTCTCCGGCACACCCCTGTTCTCCAGCGCGCCCCCGTTGTCCGAAGCCCCCGTGGTGGCCGTGCCGGCCACGTCTTCGATCATCTCTGTCACACCTTCTCTTCACGCGAAATCCTGGGCGACGTGCCCGTCCCCGGCGTTCCCGTCCGCGACGAACCGCCGAATTCCTGTGATCCCCCGTACGGTGTTCCGGATCGGCCGGGTCACTCCCGGCCGATCCGCCGGACGGGATCGCGTCGTGAAATCCCCCGTGGTGTGCGGTCGCCGTCAGCTGTCGCGCAACGGCGGAATCACCTCACGGGCGACTCGTTCGAATTCCTCCCGATGGGCCTCCCCCGGCCAGTCGAGGACGAACTCCGCGACACCGGCTCCGGTGAAGCGTTCGAAGATCTCCTCGTAGCCGTGCTGTCCTCTTCTCGGGTCCCAGGGCCCGAAGATCGTGTAGCCGCGCCGGATGTCCGCGGGGTCGCGGCCCGCCTCGGCGGCGAGCCGGTCCAGCCGGCGGTTCTGCTCGGCGGTGATGCCGAGCACCTCCTGCGCGCTCGCGCCCGGCGGGCCGTGGGTGTTCCAGGCGTCGGCGCACGCGGCCGCCACCCGGATCAGCGTCGGCGACTGGCCGCCGACGATCAGCGGCAGCCGCGGCGACTGCAGCGAACCGGGCACCGTCACCACGTCCTTGACCCACAGCTGGGCCCCCTCGTGGCTGAGCACCCCGCCCCGCAGCACGCCGTCCACGATCGCCACGTAGTCCGCGAACCGCTCGGCCCGCTCCTTGGGCGACCACGGCACCTGGCCGACGCTGTGGTGGTCCCAGGGGAACAGCCCGGCCCCGATGCCGAGGTCGAAGCGGCCGCCGGACAGGTGGTCGAGGGCGATCGCCTGCTTGGCCAGCTGGGCCGGCGGGCGCAGGATCTGGTTGGCCACCAGGGTGCCGATCCGGATCCGGCGCGTGGTCACCGCCGCCGTGGCCAGCACGGACCAGCTGTCGAACCAGAGGCCGCTCGGGTTTCGCAGGTCCGCGCTGTGATCGGGTACGAACACCTGGTCGAAACCGAGTTCCTCCAGCCATCTCAGCCGCTCCACCAGGACCGGGAAAGGCTGGTCCGGATAGAGCATGACGCCGAATCGGCGGGCCGGCGGGCCGGATTCATCCAGGTGTTCGGTCGTGCGTGGTCCGGTCATGTCGGGCACTCTCCTTCCGGTCCCGGAGCCTACTGAGGAACAATCGCCCGGGGCGTGGTCCCCGGAATACCGCCGCCCGCGTGGTCCCCGGAATTCCGCCGCCCGCGCGATTCCCGCTCACCGGAGGAATTCCGGCACCGGCCGGGGGTCCGGCACGGGCCGCCAGCCGTCCTCCGGGTGGTCGTACGCCCAGCGCGGTCCGCGCCGCACCAGCTCCCCCAGCGCCGCCACCAGGCGGTCGACGTGCTCGTCGGTGGTGCCGAGGCCGATGCTGGCGCGCAGCGCGCGGTCGCCCTGGTGTCCGGGCGCGTCGCTCAGCAGGGTGTGGACCGCCTGGTGGGCGCAGAACGCGCCGTCCCGGACGCCGATCCCGTACTCCGCGGAGAGCGCGGTGGCGACCAGCCGCTGGTCGGCGGGCACGTCGCCGCAGCGGGCGACGCTGAAGGAGACCACGCCGAGCCGCTGGTGCCCGCCCGGCCACAGGTCCAGCAGGCGTACCCCCGGGACGGCCGCCAGCCCGCCGCGGAGCCGGGCCGTCAGCGCCTGCTCGTGCCGGGTGACGGCGTCCCAGCCGGTGGCGGTCAGTGTCCGGCAGGCGACCGCCATCGCGTGGGTGCCCACCACGTTCGGGGAGCCGCCCTCGTGCCGGTGCGGCAGCCCCACCCAGCGGACGCTCTCCCGACCGTCCTCCTCGGCGACCCGCGCGGTGGCCCCGCCGCCGGCCAGATAGGGGTCGGCGGTGTCCAGCCAGTCGGCGGAGCCCACCAGGGCGCCCGCGCCGAACGGCGCGTACAGCTTGTGCCCGGAGAGCGCGGCCCAGTCCACGCCCCAGCCGGCGAGGTCCAGCGGCCGGTGGCCGGCCAGTTGGGCGGCGTCCAGCACGGTGCGGGCGCCGTGGGTGCCGGCCACCTCCGCCAGGTCGGCGACCGGCCACAGCTCCCCGGTCACATTGGACGCGCCGGTGATCACCACCAGTTTCGGCCCCCTGGGGGCGTCGGCGAGCGCCTTCGCCAGCGCGGTCACCGCGTCCGCCGCGGTGGCCGGCCGGGCCAGCCGGTGGACCGCGGAGCCGCGCCAGGCCAGCAGGGCGGCGTGGTGGTCGGTGGAGAACCGGAAGACCGCCGTGCCGGCGGGCAGCGCGCGGCCGAGCAGGTTGAGCGCGTCGGTGGTGTTGCGGGTGAACACCACCTCGGCGTCCGGGGCCGCGCCCACGAAGCGGCGCACCGTGTCCCGGGCCCGCTCGTAGGTCCGGGTGGAGACCGCGGAGGCGAAGCCGGCGCCGCGGTGCACGCTGCTGTACCAGGGCAGCATGCGGTCCACCTCGTGCCGCACGGCCGCCAGGCTCGGGGTACTCGCCGCGTAGTCGAGGTTGGCGTACGGCACCCAGGACCCGGTCACCAGCGGCACCTCGAGGTCGCCGCCGACGACCTCGGGCACGCCCCGGGCGGCCCGCTGGGGCCCGGCGGCGGTCGCGGGTGTCACCGGGCCGTCCATCCACCGTCCATGACCAGCACCGAGCCGGTGAAGAAGCCCGCCTCGTCACCGGCCAGGTAGACGACCGCCGAGGCCGCCTCCCGTGCGCTCGCGATCCGGCCGAGCGGGTGCAGGGCGGTGAACATGTCGGCCATCTCCTGGTCGCCGCCCACCGAGGAGCGGTACATCGGCGTGTCCACGGACGCCAGCGCCAGGGCGTTGACCCGGATGTTCTCGCCGGCGTACTCCAGCGCGGCGGCCTTCGTGAGGCCCACCACGCCGTGCTTCCCGGCCACGTAGGCGCTGATCCCGGCACCGAACCCGACCACGCCCAGCTGGGAGGCGTTGTTGACGATCACCCCGCCGCCGCGCCGCCGCAGGGCCGGGATCTCGTGCCGCATCGACAGGAAGACGCTGGTGAGGACCCGGCTGAGGTCGTCGGCCCAGGCCTCCGGCTTCTGGTCGGCGAGCAGACCCGGGGTGCCCAGCGTCCCGGCGTTGTTGAAGGCGATGTCCAGGCCGCCGTAGTGCCGCTCGGCCGCGCGGACGGCGGCCGCGACGTCCTCGTCGAGCGTGACGTCGGCCGTGACGGCGATCGCGGCGCCGCCGGCGGCGGTGATCTCCCCGGCGACCCGGTCCAGTTCGCTCCGCCGCCGGGCCGCCAGCACCACGCTCGCGCCCTGCGCGGCCAGGGCCTTCGCGGTGGCCTCGCCGATGCCGGAACTGGCGCCCGTCACCAGGGCGACCTTGCCCGCCAGCCGCTCCCGGACGGGCGCGCCGAGCGGGGACTGCGTCGTGTTGCGTTCGTTCATGGCAGGTGGTGGGGGCCGCCCGGGGCGGGCCGGCCCCGCTCCCTTCAGGCTCGGAGGATCAGCGTGGAGTGGGGTGGGGAGGTGCCCGGCTCAGTCGCCGGGCGTGCCGCGTTCGACCGGCGCGCCGATCAGCGACCCGTACTCGGCCCAGGAGCCGTCGTAGTTGCGGACGTCCGGCCAGCCCAGCAGCTCGCGCAGGACGAACCAGGTGTGCGCGGAGCGGGCACCGACCCAGCAGTAGGTGATGGTGCCGAGGGAGGGTTCCAGGCCGGCGAACCGCCGGCCGAGCTCCTCGTCGGAGCGGAAGGTGTCGTCCGCCGCGACGACGGCCTCCCAGGGCAGGTGGACCGCGCCCGGGACGTGGCCGGAGCGCTGCGCCACCTCATGGGGGTTGTGGCCGGCCGCGAACGCCTCCCCGGCGAAACCGGGTGCGAAGACCAGCCCGGAGAACTCCTCCGGGCTCCGGACGTCGAGGATGTTGCGCCGCCCGATGGCGGCGAGGACGTCGTCCCTGGTCGCCCGGACCGACGGGTCCGGCTCGGTGACCAGGTAGCCGGTCGCCGGGCGGTCGGGCAGCGCGGTGGTGAGCGGGCGGCCGTCCAGCTCCCACTTGCGGCGGCCGCCGTCGAGCAGCCGCACGGACCGGTGGCCGTAGAGGGTGAGGTACCAGTAGAGCTGGGTGGCCAGCAGGTTGGCGTTGGCCGAGTGGACCACGACGGTGTCCTGCTCGCCGATGCCCTTGGCCCGCATCAGCCGCCCGAACGCCGCCCGGTCGACGACGCCGAGCCGCAGGTCGTCCTGGAGTTCGCTCCAGTTGATCCAGACCGCGCCCGGCAGATGGCCCTTGCGGTACTCGGTGTCCTCGTTGCCGGTCTCGACGAAGACCACTCCTTCGGTGCCGAGACGGCGCTCGGCCCAGTCGCCGGTGACCAGGACGGAATCACGACCCATGGTTGCCCCTCGTGAAGTGACGGCCGGGTGGTCCCGGCGGGACTCCCGGCCCCCGCACGGGACCGGGCGAAGCGGCGGGGCCGGCCGGCGCACCGGGCGCGGCCCCGCCTGGCGGAGCGTCAGGCCGGCGAGGTCTCGGCCGCCCGCTCCTTGGTGCCGGCGCCGGCCACCCCGCTGCCGCCGGTGCGGTCGCGGTGCCAGGCGTAGGCGCTGAGCAGGATGCCGAGGACGGTGACCGCGGCGGCGGCGAGGTAGACGGAGCGCAGGCCCGGGCCGTCGATGACCCGGCCGCCCAGCCAGCCGGCCAGGGCGGCGGCGAGCTGGTAACCGGAGGCGTTCACCGCGATCGCCAGGGTCGGCGCCGAACTGGCGGTGGTCAGCACCCGGGTCTGCATGCCGGGGATGACGGAGAAGCCCAGCGCCCCGATCACGAACACCATCACCGCCGTGAGCACGGTGCCGTCGCTGACCGCCCACATCACCAGCAGGCCCGCGGTGAGCAGGCCCAGCAGGCCGACCTGCGAGGCCATCAGGGAGCGGTCGGAGAGCCAGCCGCCGACGAAGTTGCCGACCGCCGCGCCCACCCCGTACGCCAGCAGCAGCAGCGGGACGGCCCCGTCGGCGAAGCCGGTGAGGTCGGTGAGCAGCGGCGAGAAGTAGGTGAACACCATGAGCAGGCCCATGTTGGCGACGGCGGTGATGCCGATCGCCAGTTGGACGTTGCGGTCGCGGAACACCCGCAGCTCCGCCACCGCGCTGGTGGTGGAGGCCGCGACGTCCGGCACCAGCGGCAGCACCAGGACCAGACCGACCAGACAGACCCCGGCGATGACGGCGAAGGTCGCGCGCCAGCCGAAGTGGTCGCCGATGAAGGTGCCGATGGGCGCGCCGAGCATCATCGAGAGGTTCATCCCGAAGACCAGCTTGGACACGGTCGAGGCCTGCTTGCCCTCCGGGGCCGTGGACGCGGCGATCACGATCGCGTTGGCGAAGAACGTGGCGGTCACCAGGGCGGTGACCACGCGCGCGACGAACAGCACGGCGTACGCGGGCGCCAGTGCGGACGCCACATTGCCGACGATCACGATGACGAGCAGGCCGACGATGAGCGGCTTGCGCGGGTACCGCGCGGTCAGTGCGGTGAGCACCGGACCGCCGATGATCATTCCGATGGCGTACGCGGTGACCAGGAGCCCGGCCGCGGGGATCGACACGTCGAGGTCGGCGGCGACGTCCGGCAGGATGCCGGCGATGACGAACTCGCCGGTGGTGATGCCGAACACGCACAGCATCAGGGAAAGGAGCTTCAACGACATGGTGTCTCTTCTGTCGGTACGGGAGCGTCGGCCGGCCGGCCGGGGAGGCCGGCGCGGCTGTCAGGGGGTCGGTGGCGGGCCGGCGTAGCGGTACGCGTACGTGGTGCCCAGCGCGATGATGTGGTCGAGGTCGGGGCCGCCCACGTCCTCGGTGGGCAGCGTGAGGGCCCTGGCGTGCGGGATCTCCGCCTTGAGGAACAGGTCGAACTGCGGCCTGCGGTCCGGCTGGGGCGTGGAGTGGATGGTGAGGAAGCGGCAGTTCGGCGAGGTCGTCACGAAGCCGTGCGGAACGGTCCGCGGCACGATCATCGTGCTGCCGGCCTCGGCGACGAACTCCTGTCCGTCGCAGACCATGCGCAGCGTGCCGTCCAGGACCATGAAGACCTCGTCCTCGTAGTCGTGGATGTGCAGCGGCGTGGTGTAGCCGCGGACGCCGGTGTGCTGCACGACGGTGAAGGCGTTCCCCGTCGCCTCGCCGGGCACGCGTATCTGGGCCAGGCCGCCGAGCAGCCACACCGCGGTCTGCTCGGACTCGGGGATCAGCCGGCCCTTCTCGTCCCGGGCCGTGTCGGGAAAGGTCATCGCGCTCCTTGGGTGGTCGTGGGTCCGTTCAGCGGCCGACGGGTCCGGTCCGCTCGCAGTCGGCGAGGAAGGCGCTCACGCCCTCCGGGGTGGACAGCGCCCGCCACATCGCGACCGGGTCGTCGAAGGTGCTGACGAAGGCGTCGGCGACCCGCTGGTCGGCCGCGGCCCGCCCGAACAGCGCGGCGACGTGCGACGGGGGTTCGGCGAGGAAGGCGTTGCTCCACTCCACGACGTGGCGGGCGTGCTCCCAGAGCCGCCCGGACGCGTCGCGGCAGAACTCCTCGTCGTAGCGCCCCTGATGGCTCGTGATCAGCGCGGCCAGGGCGAAGGCGCTGTGCGAGCCGAGGTTGGCGCCCTGGGCGGTGAGCGGGTCGTTGGTGATCCAGGCGTCGCCGACGGCCAGCGCGCAGGTGCCGTCGTCGAGCCGGGCCCAGCCCCGGCGGACCACCGGGGTGATGGCGCCCTGGGTGAGTTCGCCGGGCGCGGTGAGCGCGAAGCCGGCGGTGTCGATCCGCTCGCGCAGGCCCGGGGCGTGGGCGGCCACCAGGTCGAGCACGTGCCGGTGGAAGGCCGCCGGGTCGGCGTCGGCGTCGAGGTGGCAGGCGGACTCCAGGGGCCCGCCCGGAACGGCCTCGAAGGCGAGGACGTCGGCCCGGCCGGCCGGGGAGTAGAAGGGCAGGCGCAGGATCTCGCCGGCACCGGGCAGGAAGTGGATGTCGAGCGAGTGCGGCACCTCCTCGTCGATCCCGAGGTAGATCCCGGCACACAGGACGCGCTGCGGCGTGCTGTACGGCGAGCGGGCGGCGTCGGCCGGGAACAGCCGGCGCACCGAGCGGTTGCCGTTGGCGACGACCACCAGGTCGTGGCGCCGGCCGATCTCCTCGACCGGGAGGTCGCCGGTCTCCAGCTCCCCGCCGCGGTCGACGAAGGCACCGAGCAGCCTGGGCAGGTAGATCCGGAAGTCGACCACGCTGGACGGCGGCCGCAGCGCGGCGAGGAACTCCAGCGGCCGCGGCTCGCCGGTGTGCATGGTGACCGCCCAGTGCCGCACCTGTGCGTCGGCGAACTCCCAGTCATGGACGCCGAGTTCCCGCTCCCGCCGCTGCGTCTGCCCGAACCGGGCGGGGAAGTTGCGCGGCCGGCCGCCCTTGAGGCCCTCGACGCCGTGCTCCGAGTACACCGTCACCGGCACGCCGGACTGCTGCAGGCGCAGCGCCAGTTGCAGGCCGGAGATGCCGGATCCGACGACGCCCACGCCGGTCACGCGGACACCGCCGCGGAGCCGTCGGCGGCAGCCGCGTCCGGGCCGGAGCCCGCGCCGCCGCCCGGGCCGGAGTCGGAGCGCAGCCGGGCGGCAAGCCAGCCGACGGACTCGATCGTGTAGCCGGCGGCCTCGGGCGAGGCCAGCGCGGAGGCGGGGATCAGCATCGGGTGGCGCATGCCCGCGTCGATGAGTTCGCCGATCCGTTTGAGCACCGTCTCCCGGCTGCCGGCGATGACCTGGTCGGCGACCACCTCGTCGGGCACCACCGCGAGCGCCCGCTCCACCTCGGCCCGGGTGAGCAGGTGCGGCAGCAGTTCGACCAGGCCGCGGTAGTCCTCGCCGAAGGGGTGGGCGGCGCCGTGCCGCCGCCAGGCCCGGGCGCCCGCGTGCAGCGCGAGGTAGCGGATCGGAGTGGCCCGCAGCAGGTCCTGTGCGGCGGCGTCGGTCTCCGCCACCACGATCGGGACACCGCCCGCGGCGACGATCGTGTCGGGGTCGCGGTCGGCGTCGACGGCGGCGGCGCGCACCACGTCGAGCCGGCGGGCGTACTCGTCGGGGGCCATCAGTTCGGAGGGCAGCCAGCCGTCGGCGTGGCGGCCGGCCAGGGTGAGCATCCGCGGGCGGTTGGCACCGAGCCAGATCCGGGGCGTGCGGCCCTCGGGGGCGGGCGTGATGAGCGCCCGGTCGAGGGTGAAGTGGGTGCCGCGGAAGTCGTGCGGGCCCTCCCCGGAGAACAGCAGCCGCAGGACGCGCAGCGCCTCCTCGACCCGGTCCACCTGGTGGTCGTGCGGCACGCCGTACGGCACGAGGTTCTCCAGCGCTCCCGCGCCGATGCCGAGGACGGGGGCCTGGTCGGTGAGTTGGGCGAGGGTCAGCGCGGTCTGCGCGAGTACCGCGGGGTGGCGCCGGTGCGGGTCGGTGACCCCGATGGCGAGCCGGACCGGGCCGGCCTGCGGGGCGAAGTTGCCGAGCACGGTGGCGAAGTCGAGGCAGCGGTCCGGGGTGGGCAGGTCCGCCGCGACATGGCTGAAGTCGGTGTCCCAGGCCTGCCGGGGAAACACGTTCATCAGGTGGTCGAAGACCAGGAAGGTGTCCAGCCCGGCCTGGCGGGCGAGTTCCAGCAACCCCCGCCCGGCCTCGATCCGTCCGACCGCGTCCCAGACCAGGCCGACCTTGACGCTCATACCGCACTCCTCACTGACTGTGCCCGGGCGATGAACTCGTCGGTGCTCTCGGGGCCGGCGAGGCCGCGCCACATGGCGTCCGGCCGGTCGAGGTGGGCGACGAAGGCGTCGGCCACCCGCTGGTCGGCCGCGGCGGCGGCGAGCAGGGTGCCCAGGTGGGCCGGGGGCGGGCCGATGAACAGGTTGGTCCAGTCGACGACGGGCCGGGCGATCCGCCACATCCGCTCGGAGACGGCGTGGCAGAACGCCGCGTCGTACGGGCCGGTGTGCTCGCGCAGCGCGTCGGCGAGGTGGAAGGCCAGCGCCGAGCCGAGGTTGGCGCCCTGGGCGGTGAGCGGGTCGTTGGTGATCCAGGCGTCACCGACGGCCAGCGCGTACCGGTCGCCGGTGAGCGGGGCCCAGCCGCGGCGGACCACCGGGACGACCGCGCCCTGGAGCAGGTCCACCGGTCGGGCGAGGGCGAAGTCCCGCTCGTCGACGCGCTCCCGCAGGGCGGGCGCGTGGGCGGTGACGAGGGCGAGGACCTCCTTGGCGAAGCCGTCCGGGTCGCCGCGGTGGTCCCGGCCGGTCAGCGCCCCGAACGGGCCGTCCGGGACGGCCTCGACGAGCACGGCGGTCACCTGCCCGGTGAACGAGTGGTAGGTGGGGGCGTGGATCTCGCCCGCCCCCGGGACCATGTGCATCGTCATGCCGGCCGGCTCCGGCGGCCGGACCCCGTGGAACAGGCCGCCGGCGAGGTGGCGCGGTGCCGAGAGGTAGGGCGAGCGGGCCGGGTCCCGCGGGAAGACCTCGGTGAGCGCGCCCCGCCCGGCCGCCACGACCACCAGGTCATGGCGTTCGGCCAGCCGCTCCAGCCCGGCCCGGTCGGCCACCCGCAGCCGTACCGGATCCCCGCCACGCCGCCGGTACTCCTCCAGCAGCGTGGCGAGATACATCCGGAAGTCGACCGAGCTGGCCGGCTTCGGGAGCCGGCCGCGGAAGGAAATCCCGCCCGGGCCTTCCACGTTCAGGTGCATCCACGCGTTGTCGTACGCCTCCGACGACCATGCGGTGACGCCGAGCGCGGATTCCCGTTCCCGGGTGGAGTCGAACCGAGTGACGAAGTTCAACGGCGGCCCGCCGCGGATGTCGTCGGGCTCCTGGGCCGTGTACAGGGTGGTGTCGATGCCGAACTGCCGTAGCCTCAGCGCCAGATGAAGACCGGAGATCCCGGTGCCCACAATGCCAATACTCATGTTCTCGCTCCACCTGTGCCGGAAATGGTGGCCTCCGGGCGTTGACGGGTGATGACGGGACTCGTCGGGAGTACCGGGAGCCGGCCGGGAGGGTCAGATGACCTCGACCCGCTGCAGATGGCGGGAGGTCGGCCCGTTGAAGGCGTTGCGCCCGTGCACCAGCGCGATGTTGTCGGCGATCACGATGTCGCCCCGGCGCCAGTCGTGGGCGTAGCAGTAGGCGGGGCGGTGCAGCCGTTCCGCCATCGAGGCGATGAACTCCTCGGCCTGCGCGCCGTCGATGCCGTCGACCTGGACGGCCACCGGGTTCTTGTAGACCGCGGGGTCCAGCGGCTCGGCGAAGCGCAGCACGGGCACGCCGGTACCGGGGTGCTGGGCCACCAGCCGCTCGGTCACCTCGCCGCCGTAGTGCACCATCTTCTCGGTGGTGTAGGTGACGCTGATCCGCGCCCAGAGCTCACGCAGTTCGGGCTCGGCGTCCCGGTAGACGGCGGTGGTGTCGGAGAAGACGGTCTCCCCGCCGGCCCCCGCGGTCGCGTCCAGGCACTGGAAGAAGAAGTACCGCGGATCGGCCTCGACGAAGGCGCCGTCCCAGTGGAACGGCACGTCGCCGCTGGCGAACAGGTAGTTCCGGGGATTGTCCTCGACCACCAGGTCGATGACCTCGCCCGGCTCCCATTTCAGGACCTCGCCCCACCGCCGGCAGTAGTCGGCGAATTCCTGCTTCGCCAGGAGAGAGAATCCGCGAAGCACCAGGACCCGCGATTCCTCGGTCCAGCGGGCCAGCGTGTCCACCGGAATGTCGGCGATCCGGGCATTCCCACCGGGGGCCTCGACCACGCGGCCGAACGGACGGAGCGGAATGTGGCGCAGATCCGCGATCGGGGACATGGACATCGTCATGGCGCGTTGTCCTCCTTTCTGGGGGGGGTGGCGGCCCTACGGGCGGGCGGCGAGGTGCGGGGCGACGAAATGGCTGGGCCGGCCGTCCCGCCACACGACGGAGGCCTGGAGGTTTTCCGCGTCCCACCGCTTGACCAGGTACCGGCTGACACCGTCGTCGAGCACCACGCCGTGCCAGGGGGTCAGCCAGCCGTCCTTGGTCGGCATGAGCTGGAGCCCGAACTTCTCCGAGTGCGGAGGCTGCGGGTGTATCGACAGGCGTATCGCGTCGGGGAATTTCTCGGCGACCAGCCGGCTCCACGCGTTGCTCCGCAGAATGGTCTGGTAGGCGGCGTCCTTGGAGTTCTTCCGGAGCTGGTTCCGGGTCGTCCCGCCGCCGTGCCGCGCCACCGCGTCCTCGAACATGAAGCGGTGGATGCCGTTGAACAGCGCACGCGTGTTCCGGTCGGCGCGGACGTTCTCCTTGAGCTCGTCCAGCGTCGCGGAGTAGTTCTCCTCCAGCACCCGCCGCATCTTCGGGTAGTCGAGGCTGCCGAACGCGTCGTCCAGGCCGAAGAGGTCCAGCGCCGACCAGTGCGCGGTGCCGATCATCTCGCCGAGGGCCTGCCGGTAGGCGGTCACCGCCCCGTCGGTCACCCCGACCACGTCGCCGAAGACGTGGCCGTCCGAGCAGATCGTGACCCGGGCACCCGGCCCGTAGAAGTGCCGCACGTAGTCACAGAGCGACTGCAGGAAGCCGACCGCCAGCCGCTCACCGAGGTCCGGCAGCGCGCCGAGCACCTTGCCCTGGTTCGGGGACTTCGCCGGAAAGGCCGGCACCACGAAGTGGATGGGCTCACCGCGCGCGGTGAAGCGCTCCATCTTGGCCCGGTGGACCTCCGAGCACGCCTCGCAGCGCGCGTTTCCCGCGATCTGCGGGCCGTCCGCCGGACCGTCCGGTTCGGCCGCCAGCGCCTCGTCGATCCGCTGGTACCGGTAGAGCAGTTCGAGTACGCGTGCCGATGCCGTCCGGGCGGACGGCTCCCCCGTGGTGTTGTGGTTCAACACTCCTCCAGACAACATGCCCGTTTGGGCGCGAAGCCGGAATCGAGCGGTCCGCACCTGGCGGGCTCGGGCGGAATTCCTGGTTGAACGCTCATTTCACCGCTCCTGAATTCGTGTCCGCGCCGGGCGGCACGGAACCGCTTCTGGGATGGTGCTCGGTGGTTCTCGGCGGACCGCCATGATCGGTCGTGCCCAGTGGACGCCCCGCCCGCGACGGCCGTTCTCGCCGGAACGACGGCCGCGCCTCCGCGTACGCGGGTGGATCGGGGCAGGCCGAAAGAAGCGGCCGGCCGGTTTTCGGCCACCCCGGCCGCGCTGGACCGGATTCGCCCGCGATCTCGCTGAGGCACCGTCAGCTTCCCTCGCCCGCAAGGCTCCGCGCAATCGTCTATCGATTAGCATGGTTGATGGATCGCGGAGCCAGCTCCGGGGCGATGGGAGGCAACGGCGATGGTCGGCGTGGACGACCCGGCAGTTCATCAACTGCGATCACTGCTGACGCTGGCCGAGGAGCTGCATTTCGGCCGCGCCGCCGCGCGGCTCTATCTGACCCAGCCCGCCCTCAGTCAGCAGATCCGCGCCCTCGAACGCCGCCTGGGGGTGCAGTTGTTCACCCGGACGAGCAGGAAAGTGACGTTGACGCCCCTGGGGCACGCCCTGCTTCCCCTCGTCCGGAACGTGGTGGGCGCCGCGGACGAACTGCGCGACGCCGCACGCCACTCGCCCGCCGACGGCGACGGGCTGACCCTGCGGCTGGGGCTGACCGACTGCGCCGCCGCCCTGGCGGCCACCCGCCGGGTGATCGCCGCGCTCACCACCCTGCACCCCGGTCTGGACGTGGACTTCCACGTCCTGGATCTGGTCGAGCAGACCACCGCCCTCGCGATCGGGAAGATCGACGCCGCGTTCGTCTACCTGCCGGCGCCCGAGGGCTTCCACGCCGAACCCCTCACCACCGAGCCGCGGGTGGTCTGCGTGGCCGCCTCCGACCCGCTGGCCCGGCAGCCGGCGCTGCGGCTCGCGGACCTCGCCGACCGGCCGATGGTCGGTCTCGCGCCGGAGGTGTCCCCCTCCGAGCGGAGCTTCTGGGCGATGGACCCGCGGCCCGACGGCACCCGGGTCCGCTACACCGCTCACCAGGTGACCCGGGTGGAGTCGCTGCTCTCCGCGGTCTCCTTCGACGGGGCGATGGCCTTCCTGCCCGCCGTGGCGGCCGAGCTCTTCCCCCGCCCGGACGTCCGCTACCGGCCGGTGGAGGGCCTGGTGCCCTGCGACTTCGGCGTGGTCTGGCCCACGGACGACCACGAGAAGCCCGGCATCGCCGTCCTCCAGGACATCTGCCGCCGCCTGCGCGACCAGGGGCTGCCCGCCGGGACGATGCAGGCACCGGCCGGGTCCGAGGCCCCCCACGGCACCGCGGTGCCCGCCGACGCGGGCGCGCCCTTGCGCTGACCCCGGGCCGGCGGCCGTGCCCGGCCGGGCCACGTGTCCCGGACCGTTCGCGCCGGCCACCGGGCCCGGCCGGGCAGCGCACCCCGCCCCGTCGGCCCGACCGGGCGGCGCGTACCGGACCGGCCGGACCCGCGTGTACCGGCCCGGCCGGGCGGCGCGGGCCCCGCGGCACCCCGGACGGCCCGTGAACGCCGACAGGCGGCACCCGGACCGACCGGATGCCGCCTGCGCGTCAGTGCGAGAGCCCCGACTACTCCCCGACCGGCTCCAGGATCGCCACGCACTCGAAGTGGTGGGTCATCGGGAACAGGTCGAACGCCCGCAGCGAGACCGGCCGGTATCCGCCCTCACGGAAGAACGCGAGGTCCCGGGCGAGCGCGGCCGGGTCACAGGCGACGTAGGCGATCCGACGGGCCGAGAGACCGGCCAGGTGCGCGACGGTCTCCCGCCCGGCACCCGCCCGCGGCGGGTCCAGGACGATCAGGTCGGTGGCGGTGATGCCGGTCCGCGGCAGCAGCGTCTCCACCCGGTCGCACTCGATCCGGACGTTGTCCAGCACCGCCAGGTTGTGCCGGGCGTCGACCACGGCCTGCTTGGAGGACTCGATGCCGAGCACCGCGCCGTCCTCACCGACCCGGTCGGCCAGCGCACCCGCGAACAGCCCGACACCGCAGTACAGGTCCAGCGCGTTCTCGCCCCACTGCGGGTCCAGACCGTCCAGCACCGCGTCGACCAGGGTGTCCGGCGCCTCCGGGTGGATCTGCCAGAAGCCGCCGTTGCTGACCCGCCAGGTCCGGCCGGCCGCGCGCTCGCGGACGAAGGAGCGGCCGTGCACCTTGTGGATGTTGTCGTGCTCGTCGATCCGGGCGATCGACACCGGCTTGTCCAGCTCGACCAGCGGCAGCTGGGCGCCGGGCCGCGGGGTCAGCACCACCTGGCGGTCCGAGGACCCGGCGGCGGCGATCACCTCGACGGTGGCGACGCCCGGCCAGTCGCGGGCCTCGATGCCCAGCTCCGTGACACCCTCGGCGGCGATCAGGCAGCGGTCGACCAGCTGGATGTCGTGCGAGCGGTGCTTGCGCAGCCCGACCTTGCCGCTCTCCTGGTCCACCGCGTACTGCACCCGGCTGCGCCAGGCCGGCACCTGCCCGGCCGCCAGCTTGCCGCCGACCGGCTCGACACTGCCGTCCCAGCCGGCCTCGACCGGGGTGAGGCCCGCCAGCTTGGCCAGCTGCTCGGTGAGCACCTGCACCTTGAGCTTGCGCTGCCCGCCCGGGGTGACGTGCTGCCAGTCGCAGCCACCGCACTTGCCCGGCCCGGAGAACGGGCAGGGCGGGGCGATCCGGTCCTTGGCGGGCTCCAGGATCTCCACCGCGTCGGCACGCAGGAAGCGCGACTTCGTGGTGCCCTCGGTGACCTGGGCGATCACCTTCTCGCCGGGCAGCGCGTGCCGGACGAACAGCACCCGGCCCTCGTGGCGGGCCACGCAGTGGCCGCCGCCGTGCGCGACCGCGCCGACCTCGACCTCGTAGCGCTCGCCGACCAGCGGGTCGCCGCCGGGCCCCCTGGGGGCGGCCTCGGCCCGCGGCGCGCGCGGCGTGCGCAGCGCCTTCGGCGGACGGACGGCCTGCTTGCGCGGGCGGTCACCGCTCTTGGGCTGCTCCTTGGGCTTCTCCTTGCGCGCCTGCGCGGGCGCGGGGCGCTCGGCGGGCTCGGGAGCCCGCTCGCCCGGCGCGAGCGGGGCGGTCTGCGCGGTGAAGCCCTCGCGGTCGGTGGCGGCCGGGCGCACGGGCTTGCCCCAGCGCGGCCGGGCGACCTGCCCGGGCTTGCCGGCGCCGCCCTTGCGGGCGCCCTTCGCGGAGCCCCCCTTCGAGGACGAGCCCTTCGACGAGGAGCCCGAGGAGCCGTTGGAACGGGGCGGGGTGTTGCGGGTCACTGGGAGGAGTCCTTGCTGCTGTCAGCGGTGCCGTCGGGCTGTGCGGAGACCTTCGACTTTACGGCCTTCGGCGCCCGCGGCTCACCACGGCGGACGGCACCGGGCGCCGACCAGGCCTTCTGCGGCTTGCGCCGTTCGGAGGACTCCAGCTGCCAGGGCACCGAGGTGACCATCACCCCGGGCTTGAACAGCAGGCGTCCCTTGAGCCGCAGCGCGCTCTGGTTGTGCAGCAGGTGCTCGTACCAGTGACCGACCACGTACTCGGGGATGTAGACCGACACCACATCGCGCGGACTGCTGCGGCGCAGGTTCTTCACGTAGTCCAGCACCGGCCCGGTCACCTCGCGGAACGGCGAGTCCAGCACCTTGAGCGGCACCTCGATGCCGCGCTCGTCCCACTCCGCGCGCAGCGCCGCGGTGTCCGCCGGGTCGACGTTGACGGTGACGGCCTCCAGCGTGTGGGCACGGGCCAGCCGCGCGTACGCCAGGGCGCGCAGGGCCGGCTTGTGCAGCTTGGAGACCAGCACGATGGCGTGCACCCGGGTGGGCAGCACCACGTCGTCCGGCTCCTCGGCGGCGACCAGCTCCTCGGAGACCCGGTCGTAGTGCCGGCGGATCGCCTTCATCAGCACGAACAGCACGACCATCGTGGCGATCGCGATCCAGGCGTGGCTGATCTTGGTGGCCAGGACGACGATCAGCACGGCCATGGTCATCACCAGGCCGAAGGTGTTGATCGCCCGGCTGCGCTGCATGTGACGGCGCTTGGCGGGGTCGGTCTCGGTGCGCAGGTGCCTGGTCCAGTGGCGGATCATGCCGGACTGGCTCATGTTGAAGGACACGAAGACACCGACGATGTACAGCTGGATCAGCCGGGTCGGATCGGCGTCGAAGGCGATGATGAACAGGATCGCGGCCAGCGCCAGCAGGATGATGCCGTTGGAGAAGGCCAGCCGGTCGCCGCGGGTGTGCAGCTGGCGCGGCAGGTAGCGGTCCTGCGCCAGGATCGAGCCGAGCACCGGGAAGCCGTTGAAGGCGGTGTTGGCGGCCAGCACCAGGATCAGACCGGTGACGGCGGCCACGAAGTAGAAGCCGGGCGTGAAGTTCGAGAAGACGGCCTCGCTGATCTGCGCCAGCGCGGTCTTCTGGTGGTAGCCGTCGCCCGCGCCGACCAGCTGCTCGGCGGGGTTCTCGGCCATCTGGACGCCGGTGAGCCGGGCCAGCCAGATGATGCCCATGAACATCACGACGGCGATGGACGCCATCATCAGCAGCGTGGTCGCCGCGTTCTTGCTCTTCGGCTTGCGGAAGGCGGGCACACCGTTGGAGATCGCCTCGACGCCGGTCAGCGCGGCACAGCCCGAGGAGAACGCCTTGAGCAGCAGGAACACCATGGCGAAGCCGGCCAGCGACTCGTTGCCGGGCGTCGGCTCCAGGTGGAACCCGGCGCTCTCGGCGGGCATGTCCTGGCCCAGGCCGAAGTGCCGGACCACGCCGTACACGACCATGCCGAGCACGCCCACCATGAAGGCGTACGTCGGAACGGCGAAGGCGCTGCCGGACTCGCGGACACCGCGCAGGTTCATGCCCATCAGCACGATCACCACGACGACCGACAGGGTCAGCTCGTGGCCGCGCAGCGCGGGCACCGCGGACACCACGTTGGCCACCCCGGAGGTGGTGGAGACCGCCACGGTGAGGATGTAGTCCACCATCAGCGCGCTGGCGACCACCAGGCCGGAGTTGGGGCCGTGGTTCACGGTGGCGACCTCGTAGTCGCCACCACCGCTCGGATACGCGTGGACGTTCTGCCGGTACGAGGCCACCACGGCGAGCATCACGACGGCGACGACGACGCCGATCTGCCACGAGAAGTGAATGGCCGAGGCACCCGCCAGGGAGAGCGTCAGCAGGATTTCCTCGGGCGCGTACGCGACCGAGGAGAGCGCGTCCGAGGCGAAGACGGGCAGCGCGATGCGCTTGGGGAGCAGCGTTTCCCCGAGCTTGTCGCTGCGCAGCGCACGCCCGATCAGGATGCGTTTCGGAAGGTCAGTCGGCATAGGCACGTTAAGGAATCGTAGGGGCTGTTCGCCCCGTGGTCCGACTTACGGCCCCCCCTTCGTCGCGACTGTGTTCGGTGGACCGGCTAGCGTGTCGGATACGAGCAGGCGGGCAACACTCAGGTTGTCACACCGAGCCCCACGAACACGCTCACCCCGGACCACGGGGCGGGAAAGGAAGATGAACGGTGTTTGCGCAGGTCAAGAACCCAACGGGACGGGTGAGGTAGCGCCGGTGCACATCGTCATCATGGGCTGCGGCCGCGTGGGCTCCGCCCTCGCCAGGGCACTGGAGAAACAGGGCCACTCGGTCGCCGTCGTCGACCAGGATCCGACGGCGTTCCGCCGCCTCGGCGCCGGCTTCAACGGCCGCCGGGTCACGGGTGTCGGCTTCGACCAGGACACCCTGAAGGAAGCGGGCATCGAGGAGGCCGGCGCGTTCGCCGCCGTCTCCAGCGGTGACAACTCCAACATCATCGCGGCCCGGGTCGCCCGGGAGAACTTCGGCGTGGAGAACGTCGCGGCCCGGATCTACGACCCCCGCCGCGCCGAGGTCTACCAGCGCCTCGGCATCCCGACCGTGGCGACCGTCCGCTGGACGGCCGACCAGATGCTGCGCCGGCTGCTGCCGAGCGGCGCCGAGCCGCTCTGGCAGGACCCGAGCGGCACCGTGCAGCTGGCCGAGGTCGCCTACGACCCGCACTGGGTCGGCCACCGGATCAGCGCGCTGGAGGAGGCCTCCGGCACCCGGGTGGCGTTCGTCACCCGGCTCGGCGAGGGCGTGCTGCCCACGTCGCAGATGGTGGTGCAGGAGGGCGACCTGGTGCACGTCATGGCCCGCCGGGCCGACCTGGCGGCCGTCGAGGCCGCGTTCGCGCAGGGGCCGAAGGAGGAGGGTCACTGATGCGGGTCGCCATTGCCGGGGCCGGGGCCGTCGGCCGCTCGATCGCGAGCGAGCTGCTGGAGAACGGCCACGAGGTCCTGCTGATCGACAAGAACCCGAACTCCATCTCGGTGGAGCGGGTCCCCATGGCGGAGTGGCTGCTGGCCGACGCCTGCGAGATCACCTCGCTGGACGAGGCAGCGCTGCAGCGCTGCCACGTGGTGATCGCCGCCACCGGTGACGACAAGGTCAACCTGGTCGTCTCGCTGCTCGCGAAGACCGAGTACGGCGTGCCGCGGGTGGTCGCCCGGGTGAACAACCCGAAGAACGAGTGGCTCTTCAACGAGTCCTGGGGCGTGGACGTCGCCGTCTCCACCCCGCGCCTGATGTCCGCCCTCGTCGAGGAGGCGGTCAGCGTCGGCGACCTGGTCCGGCTGATGCGCTTCAGCCAGGGCAACGCCAACCTGGTCGAGCTGACCCTGGCGAGCGACACCGAGCTGGTCGGCACCCGGGTCGGCGACGTGGCCTGGCCGCCGGACACCGCGCTGGTGACCATCATCCGCGAGGGCCGGGTGCTCACCCCGGGCAAGGACGACACCCTGGAGGGCGGCGACGAGCTGCTCTTCGTGGCCGCCCAGGAGCGCGAGGAGGAGCTGGAGGACCTGCTCTCCGCGTCCTCCGGCGCCCAGTAGCGACCGGCGCCGTCGGCAGACGCGAGCGGGGCCCGCACTCGGATCGAGTGCGGGCCCCGCTCGCGTGCGCGGTGTTCCCCGGGCGCTACCTGTCCCCCGGCGGTGCCTCGGCCGGCTCGTCGTCCAGCTGCGCCTTGATGGGCGGCGGCGCCTTCAGCAGGATCTGCCAGGTGACGTACATCGCCAGCAGCATCGGCGGGATGCCCAGGGCGACCTTCAGCCAGCCGAGCAGATTGACGTTGTGGGTGAAGTACAGCGGGAAGAGGATCACCGGCTTGATGCCCATGATCACCACCCAGGCCCAGGTGGCCTTGGTGTAGGCCGCGAGCCGGCCCGGGTTCTCCTTGCGCCAGGTGAACATCTCCCCGGTGATCGGGCCGAGCATCAGGCCGATCATCGGCCAGCGGACCAGCGCCGAGACGGCCAGGCCGATGCAGTAGCCGACGTTCCAGAGCAGGCCGGGCAGGTAGAAGTTCTCCGCCTTGCCGGTCTTCATGGAGATCCAGGCACCGATGGCGACCCCGAAGACGCCGCTGAAGGCGTGCTGGACGGTCTCCCGCCGGGCCAGCCGCGCCACCACGAACAGGCCGCTCAGTCCGAGCGCGGCCCAGGCGGCCGCCGGGACCTGGTGGGTGATGTTGTACGTGACGATGAAGACCAGGCCGGGCAGCGTCATGTCGACCATGCCGCGGACACCGCCGAACGCCTTCATCACGGTGTCGGCGGCCTCGCGGGAGGCGGCGGCCTGTCGGGCCGCCTCGTCGCCGGGCTCGATCTCGACCACGCCGAGCTGGGCGGCGGGGTCGCCGCCGGGCTGGTTGCTCACGCTCATTCGCTCCCGTGTCCGACCGGACGCAGTTCGTAGCGGGGGTTGAACAGCACGCGGCGCCCGCGTGCGTGGCCGATCCGGCCGCTGGCCACCAGTCGGCGGCCCGGCTCTATACCGGCGATGGAACGCCGCCCGAGCCAGACCACGTCCAGCGCCTCGGTACCGTCGAAGAGCTCGGCCTCCAGCGCGGGTACACCGGCCCGCGGGCGGAGGGTCACCGTCCGCAGGGTGCCGGCGACGGTGACCAGTTGACGGTCCCCGCAGCTGGCGATCGGGGTGCAGCCCGACTCCGCCGCGATCTCCTGGCGCAGCTCCTCTGCCTGGAGCTCCGCCGCGGAGGAGGTCAGCCGGTTGAGCATACGGCGGAAGCGGCCCTGCGGCTGGTCGCTGCTGATGTCACCACTCATGTCGGAAGGGTACCGGTTTTGGGGGCCTCGGCGGCAGGTCACGAAGTCGGCCGGGGCCGGACGGCCCCGCCGTCAGCCCTCGAAGCGGTAGCCCATGCCCGGCTCGGTGATGAAGTGGCGCGGGTGCGAAGGGTCGCGCTCCAGCTTGCGGCGCAACTGGGCGAGGTAGACCCGCAGGTAGTTGGTCTCGGTGCGGTAGGCCGGGCCCCAGACCTCCTGGAGCAGCTGGGTCTGGCTGACCAGCCGGCCGGCATTGCGGACCAGCACCTCCAGCAGGTGCCACTCGGTGGGCGTCAGACGGATGTCGGCGCCGTCCCGGTTGACCTTCTTGGCCGCGAGGTCGACGGTGAAGCTGTCCGTGACCACCAGCGAGTCGTCCTCGCCGGCCACCGGCTCGGCCCGCCGCACGGCGGCGCGCATCCGGGCGAGCAGCTCGTCCATGCCGAAGGGCTTGGTGACGTAGTCGTCGGCACCCGCGTCGAGCGCCTCGACCTTCTCGTCGGAGGCGTGCCGGGCCGAGAGCACGATGATCGGCACCCTGGTCCAGCCGCGCAGACCCTTGATCACCTCGACGCCGTCCATGTCGGGCAGACCGAGGTCGAGGACCACCACGTCGGGGTGGCGGGCGGCGGCCAGCTCCAGGGCGCTCGCGCCGTCGTGGGCCGCGTCGACCTCGTACTTGCGGGCCTTGAGGTTGATCACCAGCGCGCGGACGATCTGCGGTTCGTCGTCCACGACGAGGACCCGGGTCATACGGGCTCCGCCTTTCACAGCTGTCGGAAGGATGGTGGTCATACCGGGGAAGGGCGGTCCGTCGGCCGGGAGGACGGGCCGCCGGCGGGTGCGGCCGACGAGGCCGTCCCGGGGTGGTCTTCGGGCGAGCCGGCCGGCTCGGCCGCCTCGGTCTGCCCGGCCGGCTCCGGCGGGCGGTCCACGGCGGGCAGGGTGACGACCATGGTGAGGCCGCCGCCGGGAGTGTCCTCGGCCGTCACGGTGCCGTCCATCGCCTCCACGAAGCCGCGCGCCACGGCGAGCCCGAGGCCCACTCCGGCCCCGCGCGGCGCGTCCCCGTACCGCTGGAACGGCGCGAAGATCCGCTCCTTCGCGTCCTCGGGCACCCCGGGTCCGCGGTCGACTATCCGCAGCTCGACCCGGCCCGGGCCGCCCGCCGGATGCAGGGCGTCGGCCTTGACCAGCACCTTCAAGCCGTCCGGGCTGTACTTGACGGCGTTCTCGACCAGGTTGGCCAGCGAGCGTTCCAGCAGCCCCCCGTCGGCCCGGATCATCGGCAGCGTCTCGGGGACGTCCAGCCGGACGGCGTCGGGCGGCACACCGCCGAGGGCGAACGGCACCACCTCGTCCAGGTCGGTCTCCTGGATCAGCGGCGTGACGGTACCGGTCTGCAGCCGGCTCATGTCGAGCAGGTTGTTGATCAGGTGGTCGAGCCGGTCGGCGCCGGCCTCGATCCCGGCCAACAGCTCCGCCTCGTCCGCCTCGTCCCACTCGACGTCCGCCGAGCGGAGCGAGCTGACCGAGGCCTTGATGCTCGCCAGCGGGGTCCGCAGGTCGTGCGAGACGGCGGCCAGCAGCGCCGTACGGATCCGGTTGCCCTCCGCCTCCCGCCGGGCCGCGACGGCCTCCCCCGCCAGCCGGCGGCGTTCCAGCAGCACAGCGGCCTGAGCCGCGAAGGCGCCGAGCAGCCGGCGGTCCTCGGCCGGCAGCACCCGGCCGCGCAGCACCAGCGCCAGGGTGTCGCCGACCGGGACGTCCACGTCCGCGGTCTCCGGCCGCAGCGGCGGGCGCGGCCCGGCCGCCGCCACCGACTGCCACGGCCCGATCGGATCGGGCCGCTCCAGCAACGCGGCGGCGTCCTGCTGGAACGTCTCCCGGACCTGCTCCAGCAGCGCGGTCAGCACGCCGTCCCCGCCCGGCGCACCCCGTAGCACCGTGCCGGCCAGCGCGCTGAGCGTCTGTGCCTCGGTCTGGCTGCGGGCCGCCTGATGGGTACGCCGCGCGGCGAGGTCCACCACGGAGGCGACCGCGATGCCGACGGCGGTGAAGATCCCCACCGCGATGATGTTCTGCGGCTCGTCGATGGTGAAGGTGTGGATCGGCGGGGCGAAGTAGTAGTTCAGCGCCGAGGACCCGACCAGCGCCGAGGCGATCGCCGGGAAGAGCCCGCCGACCAGTGCCGCGCAGACCGTCAGGGACAGGAACAGCAGCATGTCGGTGGAGAGCCCGAGGCCCTCGACGTGGGTCAGTAGCAGGGCCAGCAGCGGCGGGCCGCCCAGGCCGATCAGCCAGCCCGCGACGGTGCGCGACCGGCCCAGGTCGGTGACCCTGCGGATCGGGACCCGGCCCAGGCCCTTGGCGGCCTGCTCGTGCGTGACGATGTGCACATCGATGTCACCGGACGCCCGGGTCACCGTGGTGCCCACGCCCGGTCCGTAGAGGTACTGCCAGGCGGGCCGGCGGCTGGTGCCCAGCACGATCTGGGTGGCGTTCACGCCGCGGGCGAAGTCCAGCAGCCCGGCGGCGGGGTCGTCGGCGAGCACCGCGTGGAAGCTGCCGCCCAGGTTCTCCACCAGGGCCCGCTGCTCGATCAGCGCCTGGGAGGAGCCGGAGCCCGAACCGGCCAGTCCGTCCGAGCGGGAGATGTGGACGGCCAGCAGCTCGCCGCCGGAGCCCCGGGCCGCGATCCGGGCCGCCCGACGGATCAGGGTCGCCCCCTCGGGCCCGCCGGTCAGGCCGACCACGATCCGTTCCCGGGCCTGCCAGGTGCCCTTGATGCCCTGCTCGGCCCGGTACTTCTGGAGGTACTCGTCGACCCGGTCGGCCGTCCAGAGCAGCGCCAACTCGCGCAGCGCGGTGAGGTTCCCGGGGCGGAAGTAGTTGGCGAGGGCGGCGTCGACCTTCTCCGGCGCGTACACGTTGCCGTGGGCCAGGCGCCGGCGCAGGGCCTGCGGCGACATGTCGACCAGTTCGAGCTGGTCGGCCCGCCGCACCACCTCGTCCGGCACGGTCTCCCGCTGCCGGACCCCGGTGATGCCCTCGACCACGTCCCCCAGGGACTCCAGGTGCTGGATGTTCACGGCCGAGATGACGTCGATGCCGGCCGTCAGCAGCTCCTCGACGTCCTGCCAGCGCTTGGCCGCGCGGGACCCGGGCACATTGGTGTGCGCCAGCTCGTCCACCAGCACCACCTGCGGGCGGCGCGCCAGGACGGCGTCCACGTCCATCTCGGTGAAGGAGGCGCCCCGGTGCACGAGCTCACGGCGCGGGACGACCTCCAGGCCGTCGACCAGCTCCGCGGTGTGCCGGCGGCCGTGGTCCTCGACGAACCCGACGACCACGTCCGTGCCGCGCTCCTGCCGCCGATGCGCCTCGGAGAGCATGGCGTACGTCTTGCCGACCCCGGGTGCCGCCCCGAGGTAGATCCGCAGCCTGCCGCGTCCCATGTGCACCATTCTTGATCCGGCCCGCCCGGGGGACCACCCCGGACACCTGTTCCCCTCACCTTGGAGACTACGGCGTAGCCCGCGATTCTCCACCGATCAGGGCGCTGATCAGGCAGTTTTAGCGCCATATTGACGGCGGACAGGGGCTGCCCGGGACTCCTGCCGACCCCTTCACGGCACCCGGGGCATCGGCCGGACGGTCCCCTCTGTCGCACCGCGTCCGGAAACGCAAAGAACCCCCACCCGAAATCGGGTGGGGGTTCTTCACAATGATTGTTCGGCGGCGTCCTACTCTCCCACAGGGTCCCCCCTGCAGTACC
>NZ_JBIVVS010000030.1:0-101861 GCF_044768625.1 Kitasatospora sp. NPDC091207 | reverse complement strand
CTTCCTTCGGACCGCCTTCCAGCGGGCCCTCCGGGCGCTTCGTTCTTTCGTGTTCCCAGCTTACCAGATGCTTTCCGCACCGTTTCCGGCGCTTCCTTCATCCAACTCGCTGATGTCTTCTGCGGCTTGATGCCCCGTCCGACGTTTCAAACTCTAGCCGATCCCCGCCCCGAAAGGCGAATCCGACCGCAACCCATATAAACAGACACACCGAATAAGACCTGAGCCGCACCGTCGAAATGACAAAGCGCAACCCAGCCCGAACCGGGAAGTGATGTGTTTCCAAGGATTGGCCGCCCCGGGACCGTCCGCGCAGATGCGTGTCCGGTGCTCCCAGCCGAGCGACTAGGGAACACTACGCTGCCCAGCCTGGCGATGCAAACACTCCTGAGCGCTCGCGGCCGGGCCAACGACGAACGGCCGCCGGCCGGACCCCCGGGGGGAGGGGTCCGGCCGGCGGCCGCGGTGGAGCGGGGGCTCAGCTGTTGGTCGGGAAGCCGAGGTTGATGCCGCCGTGCGAGGGGTCCAGCCAGCGCTGGGTGACGGCCTTGCCGCGGGTGAAGAACTGCACGCCGTCCGGACCGTACGCGTGGGCGTCGCCGAACAGGGACGCCTTCCAGCCGCCGAAGGAGTAGTAGGCGACCGGCACCGGGATCGGCACGTTGATACCGACCATGCCGACCTCGACCTCGTACTGGAAGCGCCGGGCCGCGCCGCCGTCGTTGGTGAAGATGGCCGTGCCGTTGCCGTAGGGGTTGGCGTTGATGAGCTCCAGGCCCTCCTCGTAGGAGGCGACGCGCACCACCGACAGCACCGGGCCGAAGATCTCGTCGTTGTAGACGGACATTCCGGGCTTGACGTGGTCGAACAGCGTGGGGCCGAGCCAGAAGCCGTCCGAGGTCGGGGCGCCGTTCCGGTCCTCGGCGGTGATCGGGTGCTTCCGGCCGTCGACCGCCAGCTCGGCGCCGTCGGCGACACCGGACTCGACGTAGGAGGTGACCTTGTCCCGGTGCTGGCCGGTGACCAGCGGGCCCATCTCCGAGTCGCCGTTGCAGCCGGGCCCGACCTTGAGGTTGGCGATCCGCTGCTTGATCTTCTCGACCAGCTCGTCACCGATCGGGTCGACGGCGACCAGCACCGAGATGGCCATGCAGCGCTCGCCGGCCGCGCCGAAGCCGGCGTTGATGGCGGCGTCGGCGCTGAGGTCGAGGTCGGCGTCCGGCAGGACCAGCATGTGGTTCTTGGCGCCGCCGAGGGCCTGCACGCGCTTGCCGTAGCGGGTGCCGGTCTCGTAGACGTAGCGGGCGATCGGGGTGGAGCCGACGAAGCTGACCGACTTGATGTCGGGGTGCTCCAGCAGGCGGTCGACGGAGACCTTGTCACCGTGCACGACGTTGAACACGCCGTCCGGCAGCCCGGCCTCCTTCCACAGCTCGGCGAGGAAGTTGGCGGCGGACGGGTCCTTCTCCGAGGGCTTCAGCACGACCGTGTTGCCGGCCGCGATGGCGATCGGGAAGAACCACATCGGCACCATGGCCGGGAAGTTGAACGGAGAGATGATGGCGACCGGGCCGAGCGGCTGGCGGATCGAGTAGACGTCGATGCCGGTGGACGCCTGCTCGGTGAAGCCGCCCTTGACGAGCTGCGGGATGCCGCAGGCGTACTCGACGACCTCCACGCCGCGGGCGATCTCGCCGAGCGCGTCGGAGTGCACCTTGCCGTGCTCGGCGACGATGATCGCGGCCAGCTCGTCCCGGCGGGCGTTGAGCAGTTCGCGGAAGTTGAAGAGCACCGTCGTGCGCTTGGCGATCGAGGCGTTGCGCCACTCGGCGAAGGCCGAGGCGGCGGCAGCCACCGCCTGGTCGACCTCGGCGATCCCGGCGAAGTCGACGTGGCCCGAGACCTGGCCTGTGGCCGGGTCGAAGATGTCACCGCGGCGGGGCGCGGCGCCGGCGGTGGCGACCGGCCGGCCACCGATCCAGTGAATGATGTGCTTGCTCATGGTCCGTCTGCCTCCGAAGTCCCGGGCGGCGTCCTGCCGCCGGTCCCTTGTGTGGCGCCGCCCGCGAGTGGGCCGGGCGACGGGATCACGGGGCTACCGCGCTCATCACCCAGTCTGCTGGCCACCACGGCCGGCCTCAACGAACAGGCTGACGGGGATCGGGGATTCAGCCTTACAGGTCGTCGGCGGTATCGGCCGAACGGGCGAAGCTCAGGCCTCGGACGGCCCCGCGGTCCCGTCCGGGCCCGTCCCGTCCGCGGCCGGCCCGTCGGCGCCCACCGCCCCCTCGCCACCCGCCGTGTCCCCGACGGGCAGCTCTTCCTCGGCGTCCGCCCCGGTCTCCCTCGCCTCGACGTCCTCCAGATACGGATCGTGCAGTCCGTCCGCGGCCTCCCGGGTCTCCAGCAGGTCGAGCCGGAGGTCCTGCGACCACGCCAGCGCCCACCGCTTGAGCCCGCCCACCGTGCCGCTCGGTGTGCCGGCCACCGACCGCCGGACCCGGAAGCGCCCGTCGGCGGCTTCGGCCAGCGTCTCCAGCCGGTCGGCGAGAACGGCGGGCTGGAAGTCCGGGTCCAGCGCGGTGGCCAGCGCGAGCAGCTCCCCCTCCCGGTACCAGGCGGTCAGGGCGTGCACGTCGAGCAGGTCCCGCGGCAGGCCCCGGTCGGCGAGCAGCGCGGTGGCCAGCCCGGCCGCGTCCTCCAGGGCGACGACCGTCATCGTCAGCGGGGGTTCACCGGGCGCCGGTGCGCCGAGGTCGAGGCGGACCGGGCGGTGGCCCAGCGGCTCCTTGCGCAGCTCCACCGTGTGCGTCCGCCCGCCGAGCGTCAGCCGGACGGACAGCTGTTCCAGACGCGGTGTGCCCGGACGCTCGGCGACCCCGCCGCCGGCCGCCCGGTAGGCGGCGGCCAGCTCGGCCGCGGCCTGCGGCAGGTCGGTTCCGCCGCTGGTCACCAGGGTCAGCCCGTCCTGGGCGCAGGCCGGCACGCCTTGGGCCCGCAGCGCGTGCCCACCGGCGAGCGCGAACCCGAGCCGGTCGCAGACGGGGCGGGCCAGCTCGGCGAGCCGCAGCTGGGCCGGGCCCGGTCGGAGAGGCGCGTCGACGGTGTCCGGGGCGGTGGTCACCCTCCCAGTCTGGCGCGACCGTCCGCGCCGTGCGTCCGGGCCGGCCCGGACGCCCGGGGGTCCCGGACCGCGCCCGGGCACCCGGGGCTCCGGAACGCCCGGAGCCGCCGGGGGCTCCGCGGCCTCACCAGTCGCTGAGCCGGGCGGCGGACTCGTGCAGGGCGAGCTCCAGCACGACCGGGTCGTTGAGCCGTCCGGAGCCGTCGGGCGGGACGAGCCAGCGCACGCCCCGGCTGCGGCGTCCGGGGTGCGGCACGACGATCCAGGTGCCGTCGCCGGCGCACCGGACGCCGGTGCCGATCCAGCGCGCGGCCGTGCCGACGGGGACGAGGAAGCCGACGCTCTCGCCCGCGAAGTCGCTGAGGACCGGCCCGCAGGAGCGGGAGTCGAGGATGTCGAGGACCGGCCGGCCGAGCCGGCCGGGTACCGAGAGGACGTCCCACAGACGTCCGGCGGGCAACAGCATCAGGCCCAGCCCGCTGCGTTCCCACTGTTCCCGGAAGGCGTCCGGGTCCGGTGCCGCCTGGGCGAGCCAGTGCAGTCCGGTGCTCTCCATGGTCCTGTCCCCGTTTCTCAGCGCTGCTGCTGATCGTGGCGCGACGGGAACCGAGACCCGCCGTCACCAACGAGAGGCGGACGGCGGGTCTCTCTTACACGGGTAGCGCGATCGCCCGGCCGAACGGCGTCATCGGCGGAGCACCGCACCGATCACCGGATCGACCGGTCATCGGATCATGAGGGCGGCCGGTCGGCCCCTCCTCGGGCCCTCGCCCGACCGCTCCACCCCTCAGCTGTCGAAACCCAGCCCCATCCGGTCGAGGGTGCGCAGCCAGAGGTTGCGGTGGCCGCCGGTCCGGTCCGCCCGCTCCAGCGAGCGCGTGGTGATCTCGATGCCCGCCCAGCGCACCGGCTCGGGCGGGAACGGCAGCGGCTTGGAGCGCACCATCTCCAGCGAGGTGCGCTCGGTCCGCTCCCCGGCCAGCAGGTCGAGCATCACCTCGGCGCCGAAGCGGCTGGCGCCGACGCCCAGCCCGGTGTACCCGGCGGCGTAGGCGACCCGGCCGCGGTAGGCGGTGTCGAAGAACGCCGAGAACCGGCTGCAGGTGTCGATCGCGCCGCCCCAGGCGTTGGTGAAGCGCAGCCCCTCCAGCTGCGGGAAGCAGCGGAAGAAGTGGTTCGCCAGGGTGCGGAAGGTCTCCGGCCGCTGGTCGTACTCGTGCCGGACCCGCCCGCCGTAGTGGTAGACGGCGTCGTAGCCGCCCCAGAGGATCCGGTTGTCGGCGGAGAGCCGGAAGTAGTGGAACTTGTTGGCGCTGTCGCCGAGCCCCTGCCGCCCCTGCCAGCCGATCGCGGCGAGCTGTTCCGCGCTGAGCGGCTCGGTCATCAGCGCGTAGTCGTACACCGGGACGATGAACGGGCGGACCCGCTTGACCAGCGACGGGAAGACGTTGGTGCCGAGGGCGACCCGCCGGGCGAAGACCCGCCCGTACGGGGTGCGGACGGCCATGCCGCTGCCGTACTCGTTGAGGTCCGTCGCCCGGGTGTGCTCGAAGATCCGCACGCCCAAGGAGAGGCAGGCGGCCTTGAGACCCCAGGCCAGCTTGGCGGGGTGGACCATCGCCACGCCCTCCTTGTCCCAGAGCCCGCCGAGGAAGGTCGGCGAGTCGACCTGGGCCCGCAGCTCGTCACGGTCGAGCACGGTGATGTCGAGCCCGTACTCGGCGACGGCCTCGGCGACCTCGTGCAGCTCGGCGAGCTGGTGGGGCTGGGTGGCGACGTCGATCTCGCCGGTGCGCTCCCACTCGGCGTCGATGTCGTAGCGCTTGAGGGTCGCCTCGATGCCGTCCAGGTTGGCGGCGCCGAGGCGCTCCAGCTGGGCGAGTTCGGCGGGCCAGCGCTGCAGCCCGTTGCCGAATCCGTGGGTCAGGCTGGCCGCGCAGAATCCGCCGTTGCGCCCGGACGCGGCCCACCCCACCTCGTTGCCCTCGACCAGGACGACGTCCAGGGAGGGGTCCCGCTCCTTGGCGACGAGGGCGGTCCAGAGGCCGGAGTACCCGCCGCCGACGACCAGCAGGTCGCAGGTGGTGTCGCCGACCAGAGCGGGCAGCGCCGCCGGCCGGCCCGGGTCCTCCAGCCAGAAGGGGGTGGGCCTGGCGTCACTGAGCGCGCGGGCGGAGTCCATGCATTATCAGCCACTTTCTGCACATTGATGGTGATGGTGGGGCCGCCTCCCGACGGTATGCCCAGGAGGCGGCCCGGCCGGTCAGGCGGTGGCCTTCCGGCGGTTTCCGAGCCACTGACCGGCGACGGTCAGGACCACCGCGGCGATGAACATCGCGGTGCCGATGACGTTCACCTGCACCGGGATACCGCGCTGGGAGGCGCCCCAGACGAACATCGGGAAGGTGACCGTGGTCGGGCCCGAGTTGAACTGGGTGATGATGAAGTCGTCGAAGGAGAGCGCGAAGCTGAGCAGCGCGCCGGCGGCGATGCCGGGGGCGGCCAGCGGCAGGGTGACCCGCAGGAAGGTCTGGGTCGGGGTCGCGTAGAGGTCCTGGGCGGCCTGTTCGAGCCTCGGGTCCATGCTCATCACGCGTGCCTTGACCGCCGTCACCACGAAGCTCAGGCAGAACATGATGTGCGCGATGAGGATCGTGGTGAAGCCGAACGGGATGCGCATGTTGAGGAAGAGCGTGCCGAGCGAGGCGGCCATCACCACCTCGGGCATGGCCATCGGCAGGAAGATCATCGCGGTGGTGGCGGAGCGGCCGCGGAAGCGGTAGCGGGCCAGCGCGAAGGCGACCATGGTGCCGAGCACGGTGGCGCCGACGGTCGCGAGCACCGCGATCTCCAGGCTCAGCGACAGCGACTGGCACATGTCGGCCACACCGCAGGGATCGGTCCAGGCGTCGGTGGAGAACTCGGACCACTCGTAGTTGAACTTGCCGACCGGCTTGTTGAACGAGAAGGCGAGCACCACCAGGTTGGGCAGCACCAGGTAGGCCAGGGCCAGCACGCCGGCCAGCACCACCAGGTGGGCCCGGAGCCACTTGATCACTCGGGACATCAGACCAGTTCCTCCGTCCCGGCCTTGCGCATGTAGACCGTCACCATGCCCAGGATCAGGGCCATCAGGATGAAGCTCAGCGCGGCGGCCGTGGGGTAGTCGAGCACGTTCAGGAACTGCTTCTGGATGCCGTTGCCGACCATCTGCTCGCTCGGCGAGCCCAGCAGCTGGGCGTTGATGTAGTCGCCGGAGGCCGGGATGAAGGTGAGCAGCGTGCCCGCGACCACGCCGGGGAGCGAGATCGGGAAGGTCACCTTGCGGAAGGTGGTGAACGGGCGGGCGTACAGGTCGCCGGCCGCCTCGTGCAGACGCGGGTCGATCCGCTCCAGCGAGGTGTACAGCGGCAGGATCATGAACGGCAGGAAGTTGTAGGTCAGACCGCAGACCACCGCGAGCGGCGTGGCCAGCACCCGGTCGCCGGAGGTGAGCCCGACCGCGCTGGTGAGGTCCAGGACGTGCAGCGCGTTGAGCGCGCCCACCACCGGGCCGCCGTCCGAGAGGATGGTCTTCCAGGCCAGCGTGCGGATCAGGAAGCTGGTGAAGAACGGCGCGATCACCAGGATCAGGATGACGTTGCGCCAGCGCTTGCCGGCCTTGAAGGCGATCGTGTACGCGAGCGGGTAGCCGATGGCCAGGCAGAACAGCGTGGCGGTCGCGGCGTAGCCGAACGAGCGGACGAAGTGCCAGCGGTACTCGACCAGGGCGTCCCAGTAGGTGGCGACGTGCCAGGTGACGCTGAAGCCGTCCTCCAGCGAGCCGGTCTGCAGCGAGGTGGAGGCCTGGTAGACCATCGGCACCGCGAAGAAGACCACCAGCCAGGCGATGCCGGGCAGCAGCAGCCAGTACGGGGTGAGCTTGCGCCTGGGCCGCGCGGCCGGTTCGGGCAGCGCGCTGCCGTCGGGGGGTATGGCCTGCGGCGGCGCCGCCGCGGTGGTGGTGGTCATGCCGCCTCCTCCCCGGTGCCCGCGTCGATCGCCTGCGCGGCGTCCAGGGCGAAGGAGTGTGCCGGGTTCCAGTGCAGGACGACCGGCGCGCCGGGGACGATCCGGCTGTCGCGCTCCATGTTCTGCTCGAAGACGGTGACCTCCTGGCCGCCGTCGGTGCGCACCAGGTACTGGGTGGAGACGCCGATGAAGCTGGAGTCGACGACGGTGCCACCCAGGCGGTTGCGGCCGGCGGCGACCTCGGCGGAGGAATGCTCGATGGTGATCTTCTCCGGCCGGACGCCGAGGTGGACCTTCCGGGCGTCGGCGGCGCATCGGGCCCTGGGCACCGTGAGCCGGGTACCGGCGGCGCTGAGCAGCAGGTCACCGCCCTCCTGGCCGGTCACATCGGCGGGCAGCAGGTTGGACTGGCCGAGGAAGTTGGCCACGAAGGTGGTGGCGGGGTTCTCGTAGAGGTCGGCGGGGGCGCCGAGCTGCTCCACCCGGCCGCCGTTCATCACCGCGATGGTGTCGGCCATGGTCATGGCCTCCTCCTGGTCGTGGGTGACGTGGACGAAGGTGATGCCGACCTCGGTCTGGATCCGCTTGAGCTCCAGCTGCATCTGCCGGCGGAGCTTGAGGTCGAGGGCGCCGAGCGGCTCGTCCAGGAGCAGCACCTGCGGGTGGTTGATCAGGGCGCGGGCCACGGCGACGCGCTGCTGCTGGCCGCCGGAGAGCTGGTGCGGCTTGCGGCGGGCGAACTGGCCGAGCTCCACCAGCTCCAGCATGTCGTCGACCTGCTTCTTGACGTCCTTCTTGCCGCGCCGGCGCAGGCCGAAGGCGATGTTCTCGAAGATGTCGAGGTGCGGGAAGAGCGCGTAGCTCTGGAAGACGGTGTTCGCCGGCCGCTTGTAGGGGGGCAGGGCGGTGACGTCCTGGCCACCGATCAGGACGGTCCCGGTGGTGGGCTCCTCCAGTCCGGCGATCATGCGCAGCGTGGTGGTCTTGCCGCAGCCGGACGCGCCGAGCAGGGCGAAGAAGGAGCCCTGGGGGACGGTCAGGTCGAGCGGGTGGACGGCGGTGAAGGACCCGTAGGTCTTGCCGATGCCGGTGAGGCGGACATCGCCGCCGGTGGCCGCGGAGCGCAGCTGCTCTGTCATGGGTGGTGTCTCTCTGGATTCTCTGCCGTCAGTGGGGGTCAGGCGCCGATGAGCTTGGAGAACTTCTCCTCGAAGGAGCTCTCCTCGGCCTCGGTCAGGCTGCGGAACACGTGTGCCTTCGCCGCCATCTCGGGGGTGGGGACGACCAGCGGGTTGGCCGCGGTGTCCGGGGCGAGGATCGCGAGCTCCTTCTCCATCCCGGTGACGGCGGAGACGTAGCCGATGCCCGCGGCCAGCTGCGCCGCGATCTTGGGCTGATAGTAGAAGTCGATCAGCTTCTCGGCGTTGGCCTTGTGCCGGGCCCTGGCCGGAACGAGCATGTTGTCCGTCGCGGTGACAAAGCCCTTCTCCGGGATCGCGAACTCGATGTCCGGGTTGTCGGCCCTCAGTTGGATCAGGTCGCCGCCCCAGGCGACACAGGCCGCGATGTCGCCGGAGGAGAGTTCCTGGCCGTAGTCGTTGCCGGTGAAGCGGCGGATCTGCTTGCTGTCCACGGCCTTCTGCAGCCGGGCGATCGCCGCGTCGTAGTCGTCGGCGGTGAACTTCGCCGGGTCCTTGCCCATGTCCAGCAGGGTCATCCCGACGGTGTCGCGCATCTCGGAGAGGAAGGTGACCCGGCCCTTGAGGTCGGGGTCCTCCAGCAGCTGGGCGACGCTGGTGATCTCCCTCCCCTTGGTGGCCTTCTTGTTGTAGGCGACCACCGTCTGGATGCCGGCCCACGGGTAGGAGTAGAGCCGGCCCGGGTCCCAGTCGGGGGCGCGGAAGCGCGCGTCCACGGTGGTGATCGCGGTGGTGACGTTGGCCGGGGTGAGCTTCTGCGCCCAGCCGAGGCGGATCAGCCGCGCGGCCATCCAGTCGGTGAGCACCACCAGGTCGCGGCCGGTGTCCTGGCCGGCCGCGAGCTGGGGTTTGACCTTGCCGAAGAACTCGACGTTGTCGTTGACGTCCTCGGTGTACTTGACCTTGATCCCGGTGTCCGCGGTGAAGGCCTCCAGTGAGCCGTGCTTCTCCTTGTCGTTCTCGTCGGTGTCGACGTAGAGCGGCCAGTTGGAGAAGTTCACCTCGCGCTCGCTCTCCGAGAGGTCCGGGGCGGCGTTCGCGGTGGAGTCCCCGGTACCGGCGGTGCCGGCCGCCGGGATGCCGCAGGCGGCCAGCGTGCCCGCACCCGCGGTGAGGGCGGCGGCACGCAGCAGGGTCCGCCTGCCGACGGCGGCCCGGCCACTGGTCAGACTGCGTTCCCAGGCCTTGCGGACCGGTTCGGGCAGACCGTCGGTGAGCTCGTTGAACGCCATGGAACGGGCCTCCTGGGGGCGAGAGGTCGGGACGGGGCGCTGGGGGGAACGCCCCTGGAAGGGGTTATCTGTCTCCGAAGACGGTGCGGTGCCAGTCCTTGCGGGCCACCGCCGTGGTGTCGAACATGACGTGCTTGACCTGGGTGTACTCGTCCAGCGAGTACTGCGACATGTCCTTGCCGTAGCCGGAGGACTTGTAGCCGCCGTGCGGCATCTCGCTGATGATCGGGATGTGGTCGTTGACCCAGACGCAGCCGGCCGCGATCTCCCGGGTGGCGCGCAGCGAGCGGTGCACATTGCTCGTCCACGCCGAGGCGGCCAGGCCGTACGGGGTGTCGTTGGCCAGCCGCAGCCCCTCGTCGTCGCCGTCGAAGGGCAGCACGACCAGGACCGGGCCGAAGATCTCGCCCTGGACGATCTCGCTGTCCTGCGCCGCGTCGGTGACGAGGGTGGGCAGGTAGTAGGCGCCGCGGGTGAGGTCGGTGCCGTCGTGGCCCTTCTCGGGGGCGCGGCCGCCGGTGACGACGGTGGCGCCGTACCCGCGGGCGCGCTCGACGAAGCCGGCCACCCGGTCGCGGTGGGTGTGGGAGACCAGCGGGCCGAGGTCGGTGCGCGGGTTCAGCGGGTCGCCGAGCCGGATCGCGCCGTAGAGCTCGGCGACACCGGCCACGAAGGCGTCGTAGAGCGGGCGCTGGACGTAGGCGCGGGTGGCGGCGGTGCAGTCCTGGCCGCTGTTGATCAACGACGCGGCGACCGCGCCGTGCACGGCGGCGTCCAGGTCGGCGTCGTCGAAGACCACGAACGGCGCCTTGCCGCCGAGCTCCAGGTGGGTGCGCTTGACGGTCGCGGTGGCGAGTTCGGCGACCCGCCGGCCGACCGGGGTGGAGCCGGTGAAGGAGACCATCGCGACGTCCGGGTGCGCGACGAGGCGCTCGCCCGCGGTGCGCCCGGCCCCGGTGACCACGTTGACCACACCGTCCGGGATGCCGGCCGCGGTGCAGGCCCGGGCGAACATCACCGAGGTCAGCGGGGTCAGCTCGGCCGGCTTGAGGACGATGGTGTTGCCCGCCGCGATGGCCGGGAGGATCTTCCAGGCGGCCATCTGCAGCGGGTAGTTCCACGGCGAGATCGAGCCGACCACGCCGATCGGCTCCCGCCGCACGTACGAGGTGTGGTCCCCGGAGTACTCGCCGGCCGCCTTGCCCTCCAGGTTGCGGGCGGCTCCCGCGAAGAACGCGGTGTTGTCGATGGTGCCGGGGACGTCGAACTCGCTGGAGAGCTTCACCGGCTTGCCGGTCTGCGAGGTCTCCACCCGGGCGAGGTCGGCGCCGGCCTCGGCGAGGACGGCGGCCAGCCTGGTCAGCGCCTCCGAACGGGCCGCGGGGGTGGCGCCGGCCCACTCGGGCAGCGCGGCGCGGGCGGCGGCGACCGCGGCGTCGACCTGCTCGGTGGAGGCGAGGGAGATCTGCTCGACCACACTGCCGTCCGCCGGGTTGACGACCTGGAAGGGGTCGCCGCTCCCCCGGCTCTGCCGGCCGGCGATGTACTGCGCGCCCGCGCCGAAGTCGGTCAGGTCCATCTGTTCCTCCAAGTGCCGGTGGTTCGTCTGCCCGCAAGGCGTGAAGACCGCCTGATCCCGTCATGCTGCACGGGTCGGCGGGCAGGGGACCGCACCGGCGTCGTACGACTGGTCGAGTCGCCGCGTCTGCGGTACAGGGGAATCCGTCCGGTCGGTCACCGGGATGCGCGATCCTGACAGCCTCGCGTTTCCCCGGCAAGGGATTCTGCTGTTGCTTTCCGGTTACGCGACGGGTTCCCACGGTTGTGTCGTCTTTCGCCACAGCCGACCCGCTGACCATGCCCTTTGCCGCCCGGGCGTGACAAGGCTCACCCCGGAAAGCTAGGCCCGCAGGGCCTTACAGGGTGCAAGGGTTCTCCGAAGGCAACAGGTCGTCGCCGGGAGCGATGATTTACCTGACACTCTGAACCCTCTGAACCCTGGAGGCCCCGCGATGCTCCCCACCGTCGCCCGTGTACTCGACCTGGAGGTGATGCGGCGCGGCCTCCCCCAGGTCGTCGCCGGCACCGACCGTCTGGAGCGCCCGGTCCGCTGGGTCCATGTCAGCGAACTGCCCGATGTCGCCGGTGTGCTCCAGGGCGGCGAGCTGGTGCTGACCACCGGCATCGCGCTGCCCGAGGACCGCGAGGGACTCGCCCGGTACGTGCGCGAGCTGGACGAGGTCGGCGTGGCCGGCCTGGTCATCGAGTTCGGCCGGCGCTACTTCGACTCGCTGCCGCGCGCCCTGGTGCACGCCGCCGAGCAGCGCGGCCTGCCGCTGATCGCGCTCCGGCGCGAGCTGCGCTTCGTCGCCGTCACCGAGGCCGTGCACGCCCTGGTGGTCAACGCCCAGCTGGAGCAGCTGCGCACCTCGGAGACGGTCCACCAGGTCTTCAACGAACTGGTGGTGGAGGGCGCCGAGCCGGCCGAGGTGGTCCGCCAGGTGGCCCGGATGGCGGGCGGACCGGTCGTCCTGGAGAACCTCGCCCACCAGGTGCTGGCGCACGACACCGCCGGCCGGCCGGAGACCGAGCTGCTGGAGGACTGGGAGCGCCGCTCGCGCGGGGTCCACCCACCCGGCCGCACCGGACACGACCCGCGCAGCGGCTGGCTGGTCACCACGGTCGGCGCCCGGGGCCAGGACTGGGGCCGGCTCGTCCTGGTCGCCGACCCGGGGCCGCTGCCCGAGGGCACCGCGCATCCGCACACCATGCTGCTGGAACGCGGCGCCTCCGCGCTCGCCCTCAACCGGCTGGTGGTCCGGGACCGCGAGAGCCTGGAGCGGCAGACCCACCGCACCCTGCTGTCCGGCATCCTCACCCATGCCCTGACCGTCTCCGAGGTGGCGCTGCGCGCCCAGGCCCTCGGTGTGCCGCTGGAGGGCCGCCGGCTGGTCGGCGTGGTGCTGCGGCAGCGGCGCGGACCGATCCCGGCCGCCCTGGAGGCCCAGGCCCGGCTGCGCGACTTCACCGAGCTGGCGGCCACCGCGATCCGGAGCTGCCGGCTCTCCGCCCTCGTCGGCGCGCTCGACGACGAGGGCGTGGGCGTGCTGATCGCGCTCGGCGCCCAGCAGGACGAGCACGCCGCGCTGGACGCCTTCGCCGCGGCGCTGCGCCGGCTGACGGCGGAGGCCAATCGGGACGCCGCCCCCGCACCGGCACCGGTGGTCGCCGCCGGCTCCTCGGTCGGCTCCGTCCGCGACGCCCGTCGCACCCTGCTGGAGGCCACCCAGGTCGCCGACGCCGCCCTGCACGACGCCCCCGGCGGGCGGGCGGCCGCGTACTACCGGCTGCCCGACGTCCGGCTGCGCGGCCTGCTGCACCTGCTGCGCGACGACGCCCGGCTGCAGACCTACGTCGAGCGCGAGCTGGGCCCGCTGCTCGCCTACGACGCCGAGCACAACGCCCAGCTGGTGCAGATGCTGCGGATCTACCTGGAACAGGGCCGGAACAAGTCCGCGGCGGCCGATGCCGCGCACCTGTCCCGGCCGTCCTTCTACGACCGGCTGCACAAGGTCGAACGGATCCTCGGCGTCGACCTCGACCAGGTCGAGTCCTGCCTCTCGCTGCACGTCGCCCTGCTCGCGCTGGACGCGGTGCGGCGCTGAGGCGCCGGTCCCGCCGCGTCACACCCCGGTGATGCGGCCCCAGACCTTGTGCAGACCGGGGCGCTCGGCGGAGGTGACATCGCGCATGGTGTGCAGCCGGGCCCGCATCTCGTCGGTCGGGAAGACCAGCGGGTGCTCCGCCAGCTCGGCCTTCTCCTTGTCCCCGCTGGCCGCCAGCACCTCGCGGGCGGCCGGCACCGGGCAGATGTACTGCACGGCGGCGGCCAGTTCGGCGGCCACCTCGGGCCGGTAGTAGTGGTCGATCAGCAGCTCGGCGTTCTGCTTGTGCGCGGCCCGGTTGGGGATCAGCAGGCTCTCCGCCCAGAGTTCGCCGCCCTCCTCGGGCACCACGAACGCGATGTCCGGGTTCTCGGCGGTGAGCTGGACGGCGTCACCCGAGTAGGCCTGGCAGGCCAGCGCGGCCCCGGAGGCCAGGTCGCTGGTGTAGTCGTTGCCGGTGAAGCGGCGGATGTGCCGGCTGTCGACCATCTTCTGCACCAGGTCCATCGCCCGGTGCGCGTCGTCCTCGGTGAAGGCCGAGATGTCGGCGCCGTACCCGAGCATCAGCAGGCCGAGCGCCTCGTCCAGCCCGGCGAACAGGGTGACCCGGCCCTTGAGGTCGGGGGCCCAGAGATCGGCGGTGGACCTGATCTCGCGGCCCAGCTCCTTGCGGTTGTAGGCGATGCCGGTGATCCCGGACTGCCACGGCACACTGCGCCGGCGCCCGGGGTCGAAGGCCGGGTTCGCCAGCTGCGGATCCAGCTGGGCGGTGACGTTCGGCAGGTTGGCCCGGTCCATGGTCTGCACCCAGCCGAGCGAGACGTACCGTCCGGCCATCCAGTCGCTGACCACCATGAGGTCCCGGCCGGGGTCGGTGCCCTGGGTCAGCACCGGGCCGATCTTCCCGAAGAACTCGTCGTTGTCGTTGATGTCCTCGGTGTAGGTGACCTTGATCCCGGTCCGCTCGGTGAAGGCGTCCAGGGTGGGGCGGCCGCCGTCGTCGTCGACGTCGATGTACTGCGTCCAGTTGGAGAAGCCCAGCCGCTTCTCCTCCCCCGAGCGGTCGGGGGCGGAGCGACGGTCCTCGGCCACGTAGGCGGACGGGATGCCGCAGCCGGTCAGGGTTCCGACGCCGATCAGCCCGGCGGTGCCGAGCACGCCGCGGCGGGTGAGGGTGGTGCGGGGCAAAGTGGTCCTCCGGAGCGTGGGACGGCCCCGGGCGCGCGGGCACCCGGGGCCGTCCTGTCGGGTCTGGTGCGTCGTCGGTCGGCGGGCTGTCCGTCAGACGGTGTGCGCGTCGGTCAGCGACAGCACCTCGTCGAGCACCGCGATACCGGCCTTGGCCTCCTCCTCCGTGACGGTGCACGGCGGAACGACGTGGAAGCGGTTCATGTTGACGAACGGCCAGAGCCCGCGCTGCTTGCAGGCGGCGGCCAGCTCGGCCATCGGCGCGTTGGCGGGGCCCGCCGCGTTGTACGGCACCAGCGGCTCGCGGGTGGTGCGGTCCTTGACCAGGTCCAGTGCCCAGAACACCCCGAGCCCGCGCACCTCGCCGATCGAGGGGTGGCGCTCGGCCAGCTCGCGCAGGGCCGGACCGATCACGTTCTCGCCGATGTGCGCGGCGTTCTCGACGATGCCCTCCTGCGCCATGGTGTTGATCGTGGCGACGGCCGAGGCGCAGGCCAGCGGGTGGCCCGAGTAGGTGAGCCCGCCGGGGAACGGCCGCTCGGCGAAGGTCGCGGCGATCTCGGCGTTGATCGCCACCCCGCCCAGCGGGACGTAACCGGAGTTGACGCCCTTGGCGAAGGTCAGCAGGTCCGGGGTGACGCCCCAGTGGTCGGCGGCGAACCACGCGCCGGTGCGGCCGAAGCCGGCCATCACCTCGTCCAGGATGAACACGATGCCGTAGCGGTCGCAGATCTCGCGCACCCCGGCCAGGTAGCCCGGCGGCGGGACCAGGATGCCCGCGGTGCCGACCACCGTCTCCAGGATGATCGCCGCGACGGTGCCCGGACCCTCGAACGCGATCACCTGCTCCAGGTGCCGCAGCGCGCGCTCGCACTCCTGCGCCTCGTTCTCGGCGTGGAAGTTGGAGCGGTAGGCGTACGGGCCCCAGAAGTGCACGACACCGGAGACCCCGGTCTCGTTGGCCCAGCGGCGCGGGTCGCCGGTGAGGGCGATCGCGTTGGCGGTGGCGCCGTGGTACGAGCGGTAGGTCGCCATGACCTTCTGCCGCCCGGTGTGCAGCCGGGCCAGCCGGATGGCGTTCTCGTTGGCCTCGGCGCCGCCGTTGGTGAAGAAGATCTTGTCGAGGTCCCCGGGGGTGCGCTCGGCGATCAGCCGCGCGGCCTCGCTGCGGGACTCGACGGCGAAGCCGGGGGCGATGGTGCAGAGCTTCGCGGCCTGCTCCTGGATCGCGGCGACCACCTTCGGGTGCTGGTGCCCGATGTTGGTGTTCACCAGCTGCGAGGAGAAGTCGAGGTAGCGGTTGCCGTCGTAGTCCCAGAAGTACGAGCCCTCGGCGCCGGCCACCGCGAGGGGGTCGATCAGCGCCTGGGCGGACCACGAGTGGAAGACGTGCGCGCGGTCGGCGGCCTTGACGGCCTGGCCGGCAGCTGAGTCAGCGGTGGGGATGCTCATGCGGCAAGGCTAGGGAGTCCCGGTCCCGAAGTGCAGGTTCATCCTGTCAGGCGGTCACACGAACGGCCGACAGGGTGGCAAGGCAGTGGGCCCGGATCGTTCCCGACCCGGGCCCACTGTCCTGCCGGACGATCGGTCACGCGCCGTCGGGGCCGCGGTCCTGCCGCGCCCCGACGGTCCCGACGCTCTAGAGCGCGGTCATGACGTGCTTCACCCGGGTGTAGTCCTCGAACCCGTAGGAGGAGAGGTCCTTGCCGTAGCCGGACTTCTTGAAGCCGCCGTGCGGCATCTCGGCGACCAGCGGGATGTGGGTGTTGATCCAGACGCAGCCGAAGTCCAGACGGCGCGACATCCGCATGGCGCGGGCGTGGTCCTTGGTCCACACCGAGGAGGCCAGCGCGTACTCGACACCGTTGGCGTAGCCGACGGCCTGGTCCTCGTCCGAGAACTTCTGCACGGTGATGACCGGGCCGAAGACCTCGTTCTGGATGATCTCGTCGTCCTGGTTCAGCCCGGAGACGACGGTCGGGGCGTAGAAGTAGCCCTTGTCGCCGACCCGGTGGCCGCCGGCCTCGACCTTGGCGTGCGCCGGCAGGCGGTCGATGAAGCCGGTGACCTGCTTCAGCTGGTTGGCGTTGTTCAGCGGGCCGTAGAGCACGTCCTCGTCGTCCACGCCACCGGTCTTGGTCTCGGCCGCGGCCTTGGCCAGCGCCTCGACGAAGGCGTCGTGGATCGACTCGTGCACCAGCACGCGGGTGGCGGCGGTACAGTCCTGGCCCGCGTTGAAGAAGCCGGCCACCGAGATGCCCTCGACGGCCTCGGCGATGTCCGCGTCCTCGAAGACCACGACCGGGGCCTTGCCACCCAGCTCCAGGTGGACGCGCTTGACGTCCTTGGCCGCCGACTCGGCGACCGAGATGCCGGCGCGCACCGAGCCGGTGATGGAGGCCATCGCCGGGGTGGAGTGCTCGACCATGGCCCGGCCGGTCTCACGGTCGCCGCAGATCACGTTGAAGACGCCGGCCGGCAGCTCCAGGTCCTTCAGGATGCCGCCGATGATCTCGGCCAGCAGCACGGTGGAGGCCGGGGTGGTGTCCGACGGCTTCAGCACGACGGTGTTGCCCGCGGCGATGGCCGGGGCGAACTTCCAGACGGCCATCATCATCGGGTAGTTCCACGGCGCGACCTGGGCGCAGACGCCGACCGGCTCGCGACGGACGATCGAGGTCATGCCGTCCATGTACTCACCGGCGGCCTTGCCCTCCAGGAGTCGGGCGGCGCCGGCGAAGAAGCGGATCTGGTCCACCATCGGGCCGATCTCCTCGGAGAGGGTCAGCGCGCGGGGCTTGCCGGTGTTGCGGACCTCGGCGTCCACGATCTCGTCGGCACGCGCCTCGACCGCGTCGGCGATCTTGAGCAGCAGCTTCTGGCGGGTGCTCGGGGTGGAGTCGCGCCAGACCGGGAAGGCGGCGGCGGCGGAGGCCATGGCGGCGTCCACGTCGGAGGCGCCGGACAGCGGAGACGTCGCGTAGACCTCGCCGGTGGTGGGGTCCACGATGTCGAGCGTGCGGCCGTCAGCCGCGTCGACGAACTCACCGTTGATGTAGTTGCGCAGCGTGCGAAGGTCGCTCACGGGTCTCTCCTCGGTCTGGGCCTGCGGCATTGCAGATTCCGGCGCCATGGTACGTCGGCGGGTCCGACGGACGAAGGGCGCCGAGTGGCCGGGCCGGACGCGGCGCGGTCCACTGTTCGGGGGAACGCGCGCTGCGCTGCGAAGCCGCGCGCGTACCGGACCAGGGTAGCCGTAGGACTGCTGGTATCGACAGCACAACTTCGGCACAGCGATGAAATCCGTATCCGATTTCCAAGATCACGACGAAATCAGCAGATCCCGCGCTTGCGAACAGCGGAACGATCAGGCACAGTTGCGGCGTGGCCAACCGCGACCGGAACGCCAGCGTTCCCCTCGACGCCGCCTCCAAGGCGATCATCGAGCAACTCCAGGAGGACGGGCGCCGCCCGTACGCCGCCATCGGCAAGGCCGTCGGCCTGTCCGAGGCGGCCGTACGACAGCGCGTCCAGAAACTGCTCGACCAAGGCGTGATGCAGATCGTCGCCGTCACGGACCCGCTCACCGTCGGCTTCACCCGCCAGGCGATGGTCGGGATCCGGGTCGAGGGCGACATCGAGCCCGTCGCCGACGCGTTGGCCGCCCTCGACGAGGTCGACTACGTCGTCTGCACCGCAGGCTCGTTCGATCTCCTGGCCGAACTGGTCTGCGAGGACGACGAGCACCTGCTCGAAATGATCAACAAGCGCATCCGCGCGCTTCCCGGCGTGCGGAGCACCGAGAGCTTCGTTTACCTGAAGCTCCGGAAACAGACCTACACCTGGGGCACCCGATGACAGCCGACCCGGCGCAGAAGGACCTTTCCAAGACCGCCTACGACCACCTGTGGATGCACTTCACCCGCATGTCGTCGTACGAGAACTCCCCCGTGCCGACGATCGCCAGGGGCGAGGGCACCTACATCTGGGACACCAAGGGCCGGAAGTACATCGACGGCCTCTCCGGCCTGTTCGTGGTGCAGGCCGGTCACGGCCGCGTCGAGCTCGCCGAGGCCGCTGCCAAGCAGGCCAAGGAGCTCGCCTTCTTCCCGGTGTGGAGCTACGCCCACCCGAAGGCCGTCGAGCTGGCCGAGCGCCTGGCGAACTACGCCCCGGGCGACCTGAACAAGGTGTTCTTCTCCACCGGTGGCGGCGAGGCCGTCGAGACCGCGTGGAAGCTGGCCAAGCAGTACTTCAAGCTGACCGGCAAGCCCACCAAGTACAAGGTCATCTCGCGTGCGGTCGCCTACCACGGCACCCCGCAGGGCGCGCTGTCCATCACCGGCCTGCCGGGCCTGAAGGCCCCGTTCGAGCCGCTGGTGCCGGGCACCCACAAGGCCCCGAACACCAACATCTACCGCGCGCCGGCCTTCCTCGAGGGCCCGGACGGCACGGTCGACCCCGAGGCCTACGGCCGCTGGTGCGCCGACGAGATCGAGGTCGCGATCCTCAACGAGGGCGCCGAGACCGTCGCCGCCGTCTTCGTCGAGCCGGTGCAGAACGCCGGTGGCTGCTTCCCGCCGCCGCCCGGGTACTTCCAGCGCCTGCGCGAGATCTGCGACCGCCACGACGTGCTGCTGGTCTCGGACGAGGTCATCTGCGCCTTCGGCCGCCTGGGCACCATGTTCGGCGCCGACAAGTTCGGCTACCAGCCCGACATGATCACCTGCGCCAAGGGCATGACCTCGGGCTACTCCCCGATCGGCGCCACGATCATCTCGGACCGCCTGGCCGAGCCGTTCTACAAGGGTGACAACACCTTCCTGCACGGCTACACCTTCGGTGGCCACCCGGTCTCCTCCGCGGTGGCGCTGGCCAACCTCGACATCTTCGAGCGCGAGGGCCTGAACCAGCACGTGCTGGACAACGAGGCGAACTTCCTCGGCACCCTGAACAAGCTGCGCGACCTGCCGATCGTCGGCGACGTCCGCGGCAACGGGTACTTCTACGGCATCGAGCTCGTGAAGGACAAGGTCACCAAGGAGTCGTTCAACGACGACGAGGTCGAGCGCGTGCTCTACGGCTTCCTGTCGAAGGCCCTCTTCGACAACGGCCTGTACTGCCGCGCCGACGACCGTGGCGACCCGGTCGTCCAGCTGGCCCCGCCGCTGATCTCCGACCAGTCGACCTTCGACGAGATCGAGCAGATCCTGCGGACCAGCCTCACCGACGCGTGGGCCAAGATCTGATCGCCTGATCTTTCCTCCCCACCCTCCGCCGAAGGGCGGTCCCGCTTCCCGCGGGGCCGCCCTTCGGTGTTCTCCGCGCGATCTTCCCGACCAAACACGCCTGATTACGGGTGATTTGCCCCTGATGGGCCAGTGCGCCGCAACCGCGCCCGGTCCCGATCGTTCTAATCTGACGACTGTCATATCCCTGCGGCCACCCAGGATGGAACCTCATGTCAGCGGCCCCGCCTGACAACGACGTGCTGTGGGCCCGGGGGATCGTCAAGTCCCATCACGGCACCCCCGCCCTGCGCGGTATCTCGCTCGGCGTCCGGGACGGCGAGGTGCTCGCGGTCACCGGCCCGCGCGGCTCCGGGAAGAGCACCCTGCTCGGCTGTCTCTCCGCCCTCATCCCGGTCGACGACGGCGAGGTCTGGTTCAACAGCGCTCCCGTCCACACCCTCGGCCGGGCCGGCCGCGAACGACTGCGACGCGACCGCTTCGGCTTCGTCGGCTCCGAACCGCACCTGGTGCCCGAGCTGACCGCCCGGGAGAACGTCGCCCTGCCCCTGCTGCTGGCCGGCGCCGGCAACAAGGCCGCGTACACCGCCGCCGCCGAGTGGCTGGAGCGGCTCGACATCGGCGACATCGCCCGGCTGCGACCCGACCGGCTGATCCAGAGCCAGCGCCAGCGGATCGCCGTCGCCCGCGCGCTCGCCCCGCTGCCACCGGTCGTCTTCGCCGACGACCCCACCGCCCCGCTGCACCGCGAGGCCGCCGAACAGGTCCTGCGGATACTGACCAGCGCGGCCCGCTCGCACCAGCTCACCCTCGTCCTGGCCACCCACGACCCCGAGCTCGTCCGGTACGCGGACCGCGCCGTCGCCCTCGTCGACGGACGGCTGGCCGCCCCCGCCGCCCCCGTCCCGCGCGGCACGTCCGGAAGCACCGGGACCGCCGCCGCGCCGGGAGCCACCGGAGCGTCCGCCGTGTCGGCCACGCGCCGATGACGCCGCCCCGCCGCTGAAAGAGTCGACGTGTTCTATCTCCGTCTGGCCCGGGGCTACCGGGTGCCCGACCTCGGCCGCTGGCTGCTCACCGCACTGGCCGGCGCGGTCGTCGCCGCCTTCCTGCTGCGGGCCCTCGGCCGGGCGATGAGCGACCCGGCGGGCGGCGCCGATACCGTCGCCCGGCTGCTCTGGTGCCTGCCGCCGCTGGCCGCGGTCGCCTGGTTCGCCGCCGTGGCCGCCCGCGCGGTGCCCGCCCGGCGCCCCGAACGGATCACCGGCCTCACCGCGGCGGGCGCCGGCTCCGCCCGGATCCGGGCCCTGATCGCCGGCGAGGTCGCGCTCGCCTGCACCCTCGGCTCCGCGCTGACCCTGCTGCTCTTCCTGGTCCTGCGCAACGACATCGCCGGGCCCTCGCTCGCCCCCGAGGTCGGCATGGGCCTGCCGCTGCCGGCCGCCGCGCCGGTCACCCTGATCGCCCTGGTCCCGCTGACCGCCGGCATCGCGGCGGCCGGCGCGGTGCCGATCGCCGAGACCCTGCCCGGCGGGCGGCAGCACCTACCGACCGGCTTCGGCCCGCTGCGGATCGCCCTGCCGATCGGGCTGGCCGTGCTCGGCCTCGCCCTCGAACTCATCGCGCTGCGCCCGGGCGCCGCCGCCGACGGCCGCCCGATCCACCTGCCGGCCGGGCTCGGCAGCACCAGCACCGCCGCCCTCGGCGGCTGGGCCGCGAGCGCCGTCGGCCTCGCCCTGCTGACCGGCCCGCTGTTGTCCTGGACCGGGCTGCTGCTCGCCGTCGGCCGGCCGACGCCGCTACGGCTGCTCGCCGGGCGGGGCCTGACCGCGCAGGCCCGCCGGCTCGGACCGCCCCTGGCCGTCCTGACCCTGGCGGTCGCGGTGGCGCTCACCACCGTCCGCTACTGGATCGGGGAACCGGGCAGCGCGGACACCCTGCCCGCCGTCGAGGTCTGCCTGGTGCTGGGCTGCGCGGTGGCCGCCGTGGTCTCCCGGCTGGCCGAACTCCGCACCGCCCGCCGGGACGTCGCCGGCGCGCTGCTGCGGATCGGCACCCCGCCCCGGCTGCTGTTCGGCGCGGTGGCCCTGCGGACCCTCGCGGTCGGCACCGTCCTGCTGGTCACCGGCGGGCTGACCGCCGCCCTGGCGGCGGCCGGCCTGCGCTGAGCCTCCCCGGCACGGCGGCGGTCCGCTTCCTCCGCCGGTCCGGCCCTTCGGCCTGTCCGGTGTCTCAGCCCGCCGCGGCGAGCTGGCCGCAGGCGCCGTCGATCTCCTGGCCCCGGGTGTCACGGACGGTGGTGGGCACACCGTGCGACTGCAGCCGGCGAACGAACTCGCGCTCGTCCTCGGGCCGGGAAGCCGTCCACTTGGAGCCCGGCGTCGGGTTCAGCGGGATCAGGTTGACGTGCACCCGGTGGTTCTTGATCAACCGGCCGAGCAGGTCCGCCCGCCACGCCTGGTCGTTGATGTCCTTGATCAGCGCGTACTCGATGGAGATCCGGCGGCCGGACTTCTCCGCGTAGTTCCACGCCGCGTCGAGCACCTCGGCGACCTTCCACCGGGTGTTCACCGGCACCAGCTCGTCGCGCAGCTCGTCGTCCGGGGCGTGCAGCGACAGCGCGAGGCGACAGGAGAGACCCTCGTCCGCGAGCCGGTTCATCGCCGGCACGAGACCCACGGTGGAGACGGTGATGCCGCGCTGGGAGAGGCCGAAGCCCTCCGGCGCCGGGTCGGTGAGCCGGCGGATCGAGGCCAGCACCCGGTTGTAGTTCGCCAGCGGCTCGCCCATGCCCATGAAGACCACGTTGGACAGCCGGGCCTCGCCGCCCGGGATCTCGCCCGTCTTGAGCGCGCGCATCCCGGCCGCGATCTGCTCGACGATCTCGGCGGTGGAGAGGTTGCGGGTCAGCCCGGCCTGGCCGGTCGCGCAGAACGGGCAGTTCATACCACAGCCGGCCTGCGAGCTGATGCACATGGTGACCCGGTCCGGGTAGCGCATCAGCACGGACTCGACGAGCGTGCCGTCGAACAGCTTCCAGAGCGTCTTGCGGGTGTTGTCGTCGTCGCACGAGACGTGCCGCACCACCGACATCAGCTCGGGGAGCAGGCTCTCGGTGAGCTTCTCCCGGCTGGCGGCGGGGATGTCCGTCCAGCTCGCCGGGTCGTTGGACATCCGACCGAAGTAGTGGTTGGAGAGCTGCTTCGCGCGGAACGGCTGCTCGCCCAGCTCGGCGACGGCCTCCTTGCGTTCGGCGGGGCTCAGGTCGGCGAGGTGTCGCGGGGGCTTGGCGCCACGCGGCGCGACAAAGGTGAGTTCTCCGGGCTTAGGCATGGTTCATCCAGTGTCGCAGACGTTCGGACCTCGGCAGACGGCGAAGGGCTCCGGACGCCTGCGTCCGGAGCCCTCGCTCGTCGTCGTGGCTTGGCCGGGTCGCCCGGCCCGGTTTCACGGCCCTGAGCCGGCCCGGACTCGCGGCCCGGACGCGCGGCCGGACTCAGCTGCCGACGAAGGCCGCCAGCAGCAGCCAGACCACCGGGGCGGTCGGCAGGAGCGAGTCCAAGCGGTCCATGATGCCGCCGTGGCCGGGCAGCAGCGTGCCCATGTCCTTGATGCCGAGGTCACGCTTGATCATCGACTCGCCCAGGTCACCCAGGGTCGCGACGACCGCCGCGCAGCCACCCAGGATCAGACCCTGCCACCAGCTGCCGTCATCGATGATCAGCTGCATCAGCAGCGCGCCCGCCAGCATCGACAGACCGATGCCGCCGGCCAGGCCCTCGCGCGTCTTGCCCGGGCTGATCGTCGGGGCCAGCTTGTTCTTCCCGAACTTGTAGCCCACCGCGTAGGCGCCGGTGTCGCTGCAGACGGTGACGATCAGGAACAGCACGATCCGCTGCGGGCCGTCGTCCGCCGCCAGCATCATCGCCACGAAGGTGGCCAGGAACGGCACGTAGAAGGCGGTGAAGATACCCGCCGTTATGTCCCGCAGGTAGTTCTCCGGCGGCTCGGCCATCCGCCAGACCATCACCGCCAGACCGGTCAGCGCCAGCGAGGCCGCCGCCCACTGGACCCCCGCCCAGTAACCGGTGGCGATCATCGCGATGCCGCCCGCGACCAGCGGGACCAGCGGCGCCTTGATCTGCTTGCGCTCGGCCAGTCGGCTGGTCAGCTCCCAGATCCCGACCGACACGGCCGCCATCACCACGAACAGGAACAGCGCCTTCACCACGAACAGCGAGGCGATGATCACCGCGCCGAGGCCGACGCCCACGCCTATCGCGGCCTGGAGGTTGCGACCGCCGCGCTGCTTGCGCGGCTGCGGCTGCTGGTCGGGCTGGGCCACGGGTGTCTCCTGCCCTGGGTGGGACAACGGCACAGGGTGGGGCTGCCCGGCCGCCGGGTGGCTCTGCGGCGGCGCGGGATACGCCGGGACCCCCGGGTACGGCGGACCGCCGCGGCCGGGGGTGGGGGCGACATCGTCGGTGATCGCGCGCAGCACGACCGTCTCCGCCGCGCCCGGCACCGCCGTCCGGGGCTGCTCGTCCCGGAACAGCGGTCCACTCAGCCGCCCGGCCTCCCGGGTCGGCCCCTCGGCGGGGTCGGGCCCTGGGTCGGCCGGTACGGGGGGCATGAGCTGAGTCTCCTCCGCGTCACCGCCCCAGTACACCGGAGGCTGCTGCGAGTGACCCGTTCGGTGGCCGGGGTCACCCGCAGCGCCCGGTGCGGCCGGCTGCGGCGCGTGCGCGGGCCGGTACGGGGGGTGCGGCTGGTACTGCTGGTGCTGCTGGTCGGATGGGCCCCAGTAGCCAGGGGCGTCAGGGGCGTCGTTCATCAGACTTCGAGCAGCTCGGCTTCCTTGTGCTTCAGCAGCTCGTCGACGGCGGCCACGTACTTGGCCGTGGTGTCGTCGAGCTCCTTCTCCGCGCGACGGCCGTCGTCCTCGCCGATCTCGCCGTCCTTGACCAGCTTGTCGATGCCGTCCTTGGCCTTGCGGCGCACCGAACGGATCGAGACCTTGGCGTCCTCGCCCTTGCCGCGGGCGACCTTGATGTACTCGCGGCGGCGCTCCTCGGTGAGCTCGGGAAGCACCACCCGGATGATGGACCCGTCGTTCGAGGGGTTGACGCCGAGGTCGGAGTCGCGGATCGCCTGCTCGATGGCCTTCAGCGCGGTCTTGTCGAACGGCGCGACGACGGCCATCCGCGGCTCCGGCACGGAGAAGGAGGCCAGCTGGTTGATCGGCGTCACGGCACCGTAGTACTCGGCCACGATCTTGGCGAACATCGCCGGGTGCGCACGGCCGGTCCGGATGGCGGCGAAGTCGTTCTTGGCGACCTCGACGGCCTTCTCCATCTTCTCCTCGGCCTCGAGGAGGGTCTCTTCGATCACTGTGTACTCCCTGTCCGGTTCATCTGCTGTTGTCCCGACCGGTGTCGGTGTCGAAGCCGGTCGCGGTGTGGAGGCCGCCGCACGTGGTGCCGGCGCCGTCCCGTACGGCTGATTGCTGCTCAGGCCCGGACAGAATCCTGGCTGATGAGTGTGCCGATCTTCTCACTCTTCACCGCACGCGCGATATTGCCCTCCGCCAGCAGCTCGAAGACGAGCATCGGGAGGTTGTTGTCCTTGCACAGCGTGATCGCGGTGAGGTCGGCGACCTTGAGATCACGCGCGATGACCTCGGAGTACTCCAGCGCGTCGAACTTGACCGCGTCCGGGTTGGTCCGGGGGTCGGAGTCGTAGACGCCGTCCACGCCGTTCTTGCCCATCAGCAGGACGTCCGCGTGGATCTCCAGCGCGCGCTGGACGGCCGTGGTGTCGGTGGAGAAGTAGGGCATGCCCATACCCGCACCGAAGATCACCACACGGCCCTTCTCCAGGTGCCGGACGGCGCGCAGCGGCAGGTACGGCTCGGCGACCTGGCCCATGGTGATCGCGGTCTGGACCCGGGTCTCGATGCCTTCCTTGACCAGGAAGTCCTGCAGCGCCAGGCAGTTCATCACGGTGCCGAGCATGCCCATGTAGTCGGAACGGGCCCGGTCCATGCCGCGCACCTGGAGCTCGGCGCCGCGGAAGAAGTTGCCACCACCGATCACCACCGCGACCTCGGTACCGGCGCGGACGACCGTGGCGATCTCACGGGCGATCGCGTGCACGACATCCGGGTCCACGCCGAGCCCGCCGCCACCGGCGAAGGCCTCACCGGACAGCTTCAGCAGCACCCGGCGGGGCGAGCCGGCCTGGGGGTCCTGCGCGGTCTCCTGCGTCTCCTGCATGGACTTCTCCTTCTACACCTACTGGTTCACAGGCGCGGGTGTGCGGATCCCCGACCTGCGCGTACACGCGAGGAGGCCACTGCCGCGGGAACCGGTACGGTGTCCTGCACGGCAATGGCCTCCTCGTCGTTCATGGTGCCGACGCGGCCCGCCCATAGACGGATGACGCTGGGTGAGCCCGTTCGGCGCGTCCCTCCCGCCCTGGTCATCGGACGGGGGCGGTTCCCAGCCTAAGCGTGCCGGGAGTCCGGTGGAACGTGGGTCAGGCGCCGACGCGGAAGCGGGCGAAGCGCTTGAGGGCGACGCCGTTCTCCTCGAGGACCTTGGCGACGCTCTTCTTGTTGTCCTTCGCGAAGGCCTGCTCCAGGACGGAGTTCTCCTTGACGAAGCCGGTGACGCGACCCTCGACGATCTTCGGCAGGGCAGCCTCCGGCTTGCCCTCCTCGCGAGCGGTGGCCTCGGCGACGCGGCGCTCGTTCTCGATCTCCTCGGCCGGGATCTCCTCGCGGGAGAGGTACTTCGGCGCGAAGGCGGCGATGTGCTGCGCGACGTCCTTGGCGACCTCGGCGTTCTCCTTGTCCAGCTCGACCAGGACGCCGACGGCCGGCGGCAGGTCGGGGCTGGTCTTGTGGAGGTAGACCGCGACGAAGCCGTCACCCGAGAACTGGGCGAAGCGACGGAAGACGATCTTCTCGCCCAGCGCGGCGTTGGCCTCGTCCACGAACTGCTGGACGGTCTTGCCGGGCTCGATCTCGGAGGCCAGCGCGGCGTCCAGGTCGGCCGGGGCGGTGGCGGCGACGTGGGCGGCGATCGCGTCGGCGACCTTGACGAAGTTGTCACCCTTGGCGACGAAGTCGGTCTCGCAGTTCAGCTCGACCAGAACGCCGGACTTCTTGTCCTCGGCGATCAGCGCGGCGACGGCGCCGTTGGAGGCGTCACGGCCCTCGCGCTTGGCGACGCCCTTCTGGCCCTTGATGCGCAGCAGCTCGACGGCCTTGTCGACGTTGCCCTCGGCCTCGTCCAGGGCCTTCTTGCAGTCCATCATGCCGGCGCCGGTGAGCTCACGGAGCTTCTTGACGTCCGCGGCGGTGAAGTTCGCCATGGTGTGAATCTCTTCTCGCGTCTCGCGTGTCTGCGTGGAGTTGTGCCGGGACCGTCGGTTCGGTCCCGGCACGGGAGAGAGGGGCACCTACCGGTGTCGTACCGGCGAGTGCCCCTCACCCTTGGTACGTCAGGCCTGCTCGGCCGGAGCCTCGTCAGCGGCCGGAGCCTCGGCAACCGGAGCCTCGGCGGCGGGGGCCTCGACCTCAACCTCGGCCTCGACCTCGGCCGCGGGGGCCTCGACCTCGGCGGCAGCGTCGGCGGCGGGAGCGTCCTCAGCCTTCTTCTCGCCCTCCAGGATGTCCTTCTCCCAGTCGGCCAGCGGCTGGTCGGCACCCGGCTCAACCTTGGCGTCGCCCTTGGCGACACCCGCGCGGGACTTGAGGCCCTCGGCGACGGCGTCGGCGATCACACGGGTCAGCAGGGTGACGGAGCGGATCGCGTCGTCGTTGCCCGGGATCTTGTAGTCGACCTCGTCGGGGTCGCAGTTGGTGTCGAGGATGGCGACGACCGGGATGTTGAGCTTCCGGGCCTCGCCGACCGCGATGTGCTCCTTCTTGGTGTCCACGATCCAGACAGCGCTGGGAACGCGCTGCATGTCGCGGATACCGCCGAGGGTCTTCTCCAGCTTGTCGTGCTCGCGCTGGAGGACCAGGAGCTCCTTCTTGGTGAGGCCGGAGCCGGCCACGTCCGAGAAGTCCAGCTCGCCGAGCTCCTTGAGGCGCTGCAGACGCTTGTAGACGGTCGAGAAGTTGGTCAGCATGCCGCCGAGCCAGCGCTGGTTCACGTAGGGCATGCCCACGCGGGTGGCCTGCTCGGCGATGGCCTCCTGGGCCTGCTTCTTCGTGCCGACGAAGAGGACGCTGCCGCCGTGGGCAACGGTCTCCTTGATGAACTCGAAGGCGCGGTCGATGTAGTTCAGCGACTGCAGGAGGTCGATGATGTAGATGCCGTTGCGCTCCGTGATGATGAAGCGCTTCATCTTCGGGTTCCAGCGGCGGGTCTGGTGACCGAAGTGGACGCCGCTCTCCAGCAGCTCCCGCATCGTGACGACGGCCATAGCCGTACTCCTAAGGTGTTGCGCCCGGCTCCCGCGCAGTCGACGACGTGGGTCGCGCGGTGGCGCTCCCCGCTCGGCGTCTGCGTGCGGCCGGGTCAGGCTCGGTTTTGTCCGTGGCAGCCAGGTGACAGCCACGCCTGACGCCCCGAACGTGCCGAGCCGCTTCCGCCCGAGCGGTCCGAAGACCGGATCGGGCTCGGCGGACCGAGCGGCACTCGCACCAGGCGGGGGCGGCGGCTGAGCCGCATCCGTCCACCGGTGGCGGGGCGTGCGAAGTCGACCCGGCGGACCGGGTCGCGTGTGAAGTGTACGGGAAGCGCCGAGCAGCGGGCGACTCCACGGGGACCGGAGGTCGGTGGGGGGACAGGTGGGAGGGCCGGTGGGGTGGTGCGTGGAGTGGTGAGGCGGGGTGGTGCGCGAGGTGGTGGGGCGACCTGCTCGGGGGCTCGTGGGTCGGGGTCTCACGGTCGGGGGCTACGGCTGGGCCGCGCTCGGGGGCGTCCCACCCGTCGGGGGGACGGCGACTGTCCACAGGGGCCGGTTATCCACAGGAATCGGGGCGGGGGTGGCCGGGCCGGCTCTCGGCGGACAGCCTCGACGGCATGACAACTGCCCCCAGCGCCGCCGCTCCGTCCGCGTTCTCCGGCTTCACCGGCACCGTCCGCGCCTTCCGTGCCTTCACGACAGTGCGTGACGCGGGGGCCCCTGCGTCACGCACTGTCGGCGGCAGAGGCGTGGTGTCGGCACTACCCCCGCCGCTCGGGCCCGGGCCCGAGCACGATCATCGGCTGCTGCTGCTCGCGCTGCTGGTGATCACGGCTGTCCTGCTGACCGTCCTGCCGGGGTCGGTGGGTCATGCCGCCGGGGTCGGCACTGGTGTCGGTGGTGCGGGTATGGGTGCCGGTGCCGGTGCCGAACGGGAGTGGCCGGTGGGCCGTCCGGGTGGGCCGCTCAGGCGGTTCGAGGCACCGGCGACGCCGTGGGCCGCCGGGCATCGGGGCGTGGATCTCGCCGCCGGCGTCGGTGCGGACATCCGGTCGGCGGCCCCCGGAGTGGTCTCGTTCTCCGGCCTGGTGGCGGGCCGACCGGTGGTCACCGTCACGCACCCGGCCTCCGGCACCCCGCCGCTGCGGACCACCTATCTGCCCGTCACCGGTACCCTCGCCGCCGGCACCACCGTCACGGCCGGTCAGGTGCTCGGGCAGCTCGCCCCAGGCGCCGCTCACTGCGGCGGCCACGACTGCCTGCACTGGGGACTGCTGCGCGGCGACCGGTATCTCGACCCCCTGGCGCTGTTCGGCGCGGGTGCCGCCCGACTGCTCCCGCTCGGGCGCGGCCGGTGAGGCCGGCTCGGGTCAGCTCCCGCCCAGGCCGTGCAGGGCGAGCGTGACAGCGGCGTCGGCGATCACGTCCGGGCTCTCGGCCGGACCGCCGACGGCACGCTGCTCGGCCTGCCGCACGGCGGCTTCCACGATCCCCTGGAGCAGGCCCGCCGCCAGCCTCGGCTGCTCGTGACCGAGATCCTGGAGAGCCTGGACCACCAGTCCGACGAGCTTGCCGTGAGCGGCCCGGATCCGCTCCCGCGCCGCTTCGTCGAGCTCCAGCGCCGAGATCGCCGCCACCGCCCGGTGCCGAGGATCCCCGGCCAGCGCGAGCTGACCCCGGACATACGCCTCGATCCGGGCCGCCGCCGTGTCGCAGCTCTCCATCCCGGCCTCGATCTCGGCCGCCCAGAGCGGAAAGTCGACCTCGCAGAGCAGCTCGACCACGGCTGCGCGGGAACGGAAGTACTCGTAGACCGAGGAGCGCGCCAGCCCGGTGCGCGCCGCGAGAGCGGGGAAGGTCAGGGCATCCATTCCCCCCTCGGTGAGCAGGCTGCGGGCAGCATCGAGGAGCGCCGCTCGCTGCAGCTGTCGGTGCTCGGCCAGAGTGGCCGCTCGGATCTTCGGCACTGTCCCACTGTACGGAGCCCTACACCCCACCGATACGGCGCCGCGCATGACAGGGAGACGCGGGGGCTCGGAGGAGCCGCTGTCGCTCCCGCTCCGCACCGCGACCGGACACCCGAGGGCGGCGGACCGGGAACGGGGAGGCGCGGACGGCAGGCCTACCGGATGTCCGACAGTTTGGCCCGCAACTGCAGCACCGACTTGGTGTGGATCTGGCTGACCCGGCTCTCCGTCACCCCCAGCACTTGGCCGATCTCCGCGAGGGTGAGGCCCTCGTAGTAGTAGAGGGTCACGACGGTCTTCTCCCGCTCGGGCAGGGTGTTGATCGCCTGTGCCAGCAGCCTGCGCAGCTCCCGGTCCTCGGCCACCTCCACCGGGTTGTCCGCGCCGCGGTCCTCCAGGGTGTCGCCCAGGCTCGGCCGGTCCCCGCCCTCGCCCACCGGGTGGAGCAGTTCGTCCAGCGCCACCACGTTGGCGAGGGAGAGCTGACTGAAGATGGCGTGCAGGTCCTCGATCGCGATGCCCATCTCGGCCGCGACCTCCGGCTCGTGCGGAGTGCGACGCAGCCGGGCCTCCAGCGTCGCGTACGTCCGCTCGACCGCCTTGGCCTTCTGCCGCACCGAACGCGGGATCCAGTCCAGCGCCCGGAGTTCGTCGATGATCGCGCCGCGGATCCGGCTGATCGCGTAGGTCTCGAACTTGATGGCCCGGTCGATGTCGAACTTCTCGATCGCGTCGATCAGCCCGAAGACGCCCGAGGAGACGAAGTCGGCCTGCTCGACGTTGGAAGGCAGCCCGACCCCGACCCGGCCCGCCACGTATTTGACGAGCGGTGAGTAGTGCAGGATCAGCTGCTCCCGCAACCGCTGATCGCCCGTCTCCTTGTAGGAGCGCCAGAGCTCCTCCAGCGCGGTGCGTTCCGGGCCGCCGGGCTGCCGTCGGGGCGCCGGCGTCTCGGTGGGGGCGGGCGGCGGGTCCTGACTCTGCCCCGGCCCGGGGACCCCGGGTGTCTCGGACCTGACGGACGCGTCGGGCGTAGCGGCTGCTTCGGAGGCGTCAGGCGTGCCGGGCTCGTCCGGCCGACCGGCGTACGCGCCGGCGTGCGCCGGGCGGCCACCCTGCCGGGCCAGGGCCCCCATCGCACCCGTCGCCTTGGGCGGGAACTCGGTCACGGGGCGCCGCTCGGTCCGCGGCCCTCCCGAGGACCGGGCGCCACCGGTCACTCTGTGTCCGGGAATGTGTGTGGGCATGCGTTGGTCTGCGCCGTTCTGCCGAGTCATGTGCTGATAGGGAAGGCAGTGCGAGCGTAGCGTGACCGACTCACTGCAATGTGCTACCGCCACTCGGTCGTCCCCCGATCCGGTGGCATTCGTGTTGCCGCGGTCCCGCGCCGGGGGTGAAACCTCGACCGACGAGCCGTCTCTCTGCCGCCTGCCGACCACCACACCTCCGGCCACGCCCCGATTGGTCCCGATCCGCCCCGGTCGCTCACCTCCCCCGCACCAGCCGCCAGTGGGCACCGTGCCGCTCCACGAACCCGAGTGACCCCAACTCGTAGAGCCGCTGGAGCACTTCGTCCGGCGGGAGCCCCGACTGCCGGGCCAGGCGCTCCACCGGAGCACCCTCCGCCGTGGCCGGCACGGCCTCCAGCACTCTCGCCACGGCCGGCTCCAGCAGATCCCTCGGCAGCACCGGCCCGCTGCGTCGCGGTGCGAGATCGTCACCGATCGCCCCGATCAACTCGGCCACCTCGGCCGCGTCGGTGACCAGCGTGGCGCCGGCGCGGATCAGGGCGTGCACCCCGGCCGAGAGCTCCGACGTCACCGGGCCGGCGACGCCCATCGTGTGCCGGTTGAGGTCGCGGGCCCGTCTCGCGGTGCTCAGCGCCCCGCTGCGCACCGCCGCCTCGACCACCACCGTGCCTCGGGTGAGTGCCGCGATCACGCGATTGCGCAGCACGAACCGGAACCGGTTCGGGTGCTCCCCCGGCGGGAGCTCGCTCAACAGCAACCCCTGGGAGGCGATCCGGCGAATCAGCTGGGCGTTGCCCCTCGGATAGGCCACGTCGACACCGCAGGCGAGGACCGCGATGCTCATCCCCCCGACGGCCAGCGCGCCCCGGTGGGCGGAGGCATCGATCCCGTACGCCGCCCCGGAGACCACGACCCACCCCCGCTCGGCCAGTTGCGCCGACAGCTCCCCCGCGACGTGGGCGCCGTAGGCCGTGCAGGCCCGCGCCCCGACGACCGCGACCGAGCGAAGGGCCAGCAGCCGCAGCGACCCCGTCCCGGCCACCCAGAGCCCGAGCGGTCTGCTGTCCCCCAGGTCGTCCAGTTGGCTCGGCCATTCCGTGTCGCCCGGAATGATGAAGCGCCCACCGACGGTTCTCACACGTTCCAGATCGGCCACGGGATCGACGTCGACGAGCCTGGCCCGGTAGCCGGCGAGCCGGTCCGCGTCCGGGCCCGGATGGTCGGGGACGGTGCCGTCCCGGATCGCCCGGACGACGTCGGTGGCGTCGAGCCGGGTGAGCCAGCGGCCCAGGACCGCGTCCCCCGGTTCACCGAGTCGGCTCAGCGCTGCCCTGGCGAAGCGCTCGGACTCGGTGCCCCGGCCGGCTTCGGGGGAGTGCTGAGGGTGGTTCACCGTCTGGTTCATACTCGCGTCTCCTTGTCACTCGGCCACTGATCGGGGGTCGCGGCGGGTGGACCGGCCCGGAGCGGCAGCCCCTGCTCCACGCCGGTGCGGAGCACGAGCGCCGTCCGTACGTCCCGCTGGTCCGGACGGTCCCGGCCGGCGAGATCGGCGACCGTCCAGGCGACCCGGAGCACCCGGTCCAGGCCGCGGGCGGTCAGCAGGCCCCGCTCCAGTTGTCGCGCGGCGTCGTTCAGCGCGTTGGGCCCCAGCTGCCAACGCGTACGCAACTCATGGCCGGGCACCTCGGCGTTGGTCCGCCACGGCGTGTGCTCCAGCCGGGCCGCCGCACGCTCCCGCGCGGCCAGCACCCGGGCCGCGACGGTCGCGGTGGTCTCCGCCGTGGTGTCCCGCTCCATCAGCTCGACCCTGGTCACCGGGGCGACCTGGACCTGGAGGTCGACCCGGTCGAGCAACGGCCCGGACAGACGGCCTTGGTACCGACTGACCATCGCCGGAGTGCATTCGCACCCCTCGCCCCTGCGTGAGTACCGCCCGCAGGGGCAGGGATTCGCGGCCAGACAGAGCAGGAACCTGGCCGGCAGCCTGAGCGATCCGGCCGATCGGGCGATCACCACCTCCCCCGATTCGAGCGGCTGGCGCAGCGCGTCGAGCACCCGGACCGGGAACTCCGGAGCCTCGTCCAGGAACAGCACGCCCCGGTGGGCCAACGAGACCGCACCCGGTCTGGGCAGCCCGCTCCCGCCGCCGACGATCGCCGGCATGGTGGTCGAGTGGTGCGGGGCGCAGTACGGCGCGCAGTTGATCAGCGGCCGGCCGGCCGGAAGCAGTCCGGCCACGGAGTGCACGGCGGTGACCTCCAGAGCCTCCTTCTGGGTGAGCGGCGGCAGCAGCGCGGGCAATCGCTCCGCCAGCATCGTCTTTCCCGCGCCCGGCGGGCCCTTCAGATACAGGTGATGACCGCCTGCGGCGGCGATCTCCAGAGCGCGTCGGGCCTCGTACTGGCCGGCCACGTCCGCCAGGTCGAGTCGAGCGGCTCCGTCGTCGGGCAGACCGCGCACCCCTGCGGTGGGGAGCATCAGCCCGGCCATCAGAGGGTCCGGACGGCCGATGACCGGGTCGGGCGGCTCGTCCGGCTCGGGGGCGCCGGTGAGGATCGCGACGAGTTGGCGCAGGCTGCGCACGCCGATGACGGTGACGCCCGGGACCAGCGAGGCCTCGGCAGCGGTCTGCTCGGCCACCACGACCCGCCGGTAGCCGGCGTCGGCGGCGGCGAGCACCGACGGCAGGATGCCGCGTACCGGGCGCACCCGCCCGTCGAGCCCCAGCTCGCCGATGATCAACAGGTCGGCGATGGACGACGGCTCCAGCCGTTCGGCGGCGGCGAGGACGGCGCAGGCCACCGCGAGGTCGAAGCCGCTGCCGCTCTTGGGCACCGAGGCGGGGCTGAGCCCGACGGTGAGCTTTCGCTGGGGCCAGACCTCTCCGCTGTTCACCAGGGCCGCGCGTACCCGGTCGCGGGCCTCGGACAGGGCTTTGTCGGGCAGACCGACCAGGGTGAACGCGGCGACTCCGGGCTCCAGGTCTGCCTGGACCTCGACGATCACACCGTCGACGCCGACCAGGGCCACCGAGCAGGTACGGGCGAAGGCCATCTCAGACCACCCCCCGCAGATGGTCCACCGAGGCGGCGCCCCGGGCGCGGTTGATGACCGCCACGAGGTCGATCCGGACCCCACCGGGCGGGACGGGCGGCCACTGCGGATCCGCCGGAGCGGGCTGGTACCCCGGGCCGGCCAGCCGGGCGAAGTGGCCGGGCCAGCGCTCGGCCACCCAGCGTTCCGCCAGGCGCTGGAGCCGGGCGGCCTTGGTCCGGTCGATGGCCTCGCTCGGCTGCTGGAAGCCCCGCTCGGAGCGGGTCTTCACCTCGCAGACCGCCAGGGTGTCGCCGTCGAGGGCGACGATGTCCAGCTCGCCCTCGACGCAGCGCCAATTGCGGTCCAGGATCCGGAGCCCGCTCTCGGCGAGCCGCCGGGCGGCGACCCGCTCCCCGTAGCGGCCGAGGCCGTTGTTCGTGCCGCGCCCCGGCGGAGTCTTCGGCGGAGCGGCCCGCTCCGGGCGCGGCGGAGCCGGCCCCTCGTCGAGACCGGGCAGCTCCGCCGGACGCTCCTCCGGCGGCCTCGACGCCTTGCGCCGGGCCTGCCCACCCGGTCGGGACTTCGCCGTCTCGCTCTGCTTGCGCGTGGTGCGCCTGGTGTCCTGCACGGTGACCACCTCCGCTGCGGAGGTTGCCGTGCGGCCCGGGGCCGGGCCAGAGGATTGCTCTTTCCTGTGGATAACCCGGCCCTGTGGATAACTTCCGTCACCCGCAGGAGTGAGAATCCAGGGAAAGTCGAAATTCCCCTGGACACCGCAGGACCGAGCGGTCCAACGTCAGTTCCCGAACCCGGAGTCGTCCGAGGGCAGCTCCAGATCGCTCTTCGCGAGCTCCTCGATGTTCACGTCCTTGAAGGTCAGCACCCGGACCTTGCGGACGAACCGGGCCGGCCGGTACATGTCCCAGACCCACGCGTCCGCCATCGACACCTCGAAGAAGACCTCGCCCTGGACCGAGTGCACCTGCAGCTCGTAGTCGTTGGTGAGGTAGAACCGTCGCTCGGTTTCAATCACGTACTTGAACAGGCCGACGACGTCCCGGTACTCCCGGTAGAGCTTGAGCTCCATCTCGGTCTCGTACTTCTCGAGATCTTCGGCACTCATCCAGGCGTCCCCTCAACTTGTCACGTCCACCCATTGTGGACCACCGCACTCACCCTCAGAGCCTTACCGGGGTGACTGGCGGCCCCTCGGCCAACAGTCGCCCCAGGAAGTCCGCCAGCCCGACCGGATAGATCGTTTCGGCGGTCGCCCTCAGCTCCTCGACCGTCCACCAGCGTGCCGCGAGCAGTTGGGCGTGTTCGTCCCCGCCCATTCCCGAATGATCGAGCACCGTCTGCACGGTCCGGGCCAGGTGAAACCACTGCTCCTGCTCGTAGTGCTGCTCCCGATAGGAGAACGAAGCCGTGCCGTACGCCACCACGGGCCCCAGTTCCACTCCCCGAAGCCCGGTCTCCTCGCCGAGCTCACGCACCGCGGCCTCGCGAGTGCCCTCCCCCGGCTCCAGGCCTCCCCCGGGGGTGAACCACCAGGTGACGCCCGGCACCGCCGGGTCCGAACCCTGGAAGAGGAGCAGGCGGTCCTGCCCGTCCAGCAGCAGGATCCGCGAGGCCTTGCGGTGCTCGGTCGTCATCGCTGCCTTCCCCCCTCTCCTCGTTCGTCCGGCCGACTCCCCCGATCCTGCCACCCGGCACGACCGTCCGGGGCGATGTTCGGCAGAGCGACCGGGCCGCGGACAGCGGGGGTCACGGCGGCGCCGGCTCCGGTTCGAGCTGAGGCTGCGACGTCGGGTGCGGCCGCACCCGCAGCGGCGGTCAGCCTGCTCAGCGGCGTCCCAGCCGGCGGACCGCGCCGGCCACCCCACCCACCGCGCAGGTCACCACGATCAGCGCCGCGCCGGCCACAGTGGCGTAGAAGGCCGGCTCCAACGGCCCCGGATCGCCGGCCTTCGACCCGCCGAGTCCGTCGAAGGCCGCGGTACGGGTGAACATGCCCGTCCGGCCGAACGGCAGCACGGTGGCCTCCACCCGGGCCTCCACCTCGGTGGCGGAGATCGTGCCGCCGTCGATCTCCAGGTGGAGGCGGGAGTCGAGCGACCCCTGCCGGTTGTCCCCCAGCAGGAAGAGCCGGCCAGGAGGGACCTCCACGCTGAACGCGCTCCCCTGCAGTCCCTGCGCCGCCAGGTACGGCTCGTCCACCGGCTTGCCGTTGACGGTCAGCCGCGGGTCGTCCCCGGTGGTCGCCACGGTGTCGCCGCCGACCGCCACCACCCGCTTGACCATGAGCTCACCGCCCCAGGCCTGGTCGCGGAAGACCACGACATCACCCCGGCCGACGGCCTTGCCGTCGATCTGTCGGGCCACGACGGTGTCCCCGGCCTTGAGCGTCGGAGACATCGAGCCCGTCGGAATGCCGTACGGCCGGTAGTCCAGGGCCATCACCACGAAGCCACCGACCAGGAGGGCCAGGCCGAGCCCGATCAAGACGCCCTGCAGCACGGCGGACGGCTTGCGCCGGGACCGCGCGGTCGCAGGCGGGCGGCCTGCCGTCTCCGTCACGACACCGCTCATCGAAACCATCCACCCCTGCCCGACCCGGAAACGCTCATGGCACGCCGGGGCCACAGGCGGAAAACCCGGCGGGCCGTGGCACGTCCGAGCAGATTACTCGTCGGTACCACGGCCCGCGCAAGACCCGGGGGCGAACAGGTGGTGGTCAGGACTGCTTCTCGCGCTCCGACCGGTCCCTCATCCGGCGCACCAGCGGGAGCAGGCCGACCGCGCCGACCGCCCCGGCCACGGGCGGCACGAACGGCACGGCCGCCGCCAGCCCCTTCTGGTCGAAGGTCTTCGGCACCGGCAGCGTCGCCCAGTGGTTGATCGGCCAGGCCACCACGAAGGCACGACCGATGACCTCGTCCACGGGAACGGTGCCGCCACCCGGCTGGTCCATGTGGAACCGGGAGTCCAGCGAGTCCGCGCGGTGGTCACCCATCACCCAGATCCGACCGTCCGGCACCTTCACCGGACCGAAGGGCTTCGTCCCGCAGGGGGTGTTGCCGGGGAAGACGTAGGGCTCGTCGAGGGCGATCCCGTTGACCTTGACCGGACCTTCGCCCTCGCACTCGACGGTGTCCCCGCCGATCGCGATGACCCGCTTGATCAGGTCCTTCTCGTTCTCGGAGGGCATCAGGCCGACAAAACTGAGGACGTCCTGAACTCCCCGGACGAAGGAGTTGCTGCTCTGCTTGGTGGGCTCGTCCGCGAGCCAGCCGCCCGGGTCGTGGAACACCACGACCTCGCCACGCTCGGGCTCGGCCCCGAACCACGGAGTCAGCTTGTCCACGAGGACGCGGTCGCCGACCTGAAGCGTGTTCTGCATCGACTCCGACGGAATGGAGAACGCCTGGACGAAGAAAGTCTTGATCACCAGCGCCAGGACCAGCGCGATACCGATCAGAATCGGCAGCTCTTTCCAGAACGAGCGCTGCTTGTGCTCCTTGCCGGCCGCCTTCGTCTCCGACCCGCCCTCAGAACTCACCTCGTCCCGAGAGTCGTCGGAGGCGCCGTCCGCGCCGCCGCCCTGGTCGTCGGCGGACTGGACCGCCGCGTCCTCAGCGGCGGTCGACGACACTGCGGACTCCGTCGACCGTTCCGACCGATGTCCGGAGCCCTCGGGCTCTCCGGCGCCTGAGCGGGCGCCGATCACCAAATCCCCCACAACGTCTCCTCCCAGCTGTGCGGACGCCTGCGCGTCCGCGCTCACAGTGCCGCACAGCGGGCACTACCTCCACCATCGACCACGACACGGTCGCAGGGCCGCCCTCCTCGGGCACACCTGACACCGGCACGGCCTCCGGACACGGCCGTTGTCACACACCGGCCGTACCAGCACTTCTCTATCACTCCCGGGCATCCGGCTCGCGCTCCCACGCGCTCCGCCCGACCGGCGGCCGGACGGGGTGGGCCTACTCCGGAGGCCGCCCACGCCTTCGGCCGACGAACGGAAGGATGCCCAACACACCCATAACGAGCGGAGGTTCCTTCGGAAGCGGCCCAACATCCATTGAATCCGGCCCAGTTCCCCGGGCGTCCACGGCCCGTGCCAGCGAGGAGAGTGAACCCGGCGCATCAAGTTGATGAACCCGGCCGACCGGCCACGCGATGACGAACGCCCGACCCACCACACCGCTCAGCGGGATGGTGCCCTGTCCCGGATTCCCCATGTGGAAACGGGAGTCGGCGGACACGTCCCGGTGGTCTCCCATCACCCAGAGTCGCCCCTGCGGCACCTTCACCTTGAACGGCTGGCGGGACGGCGGGTTGCCCGGCGACAGGTACGGCTCGTCGACCGCCGTGCCGTTCACGCTGACCCGGCCGCGCTCGTCGCAGCACTCCACCGTGTCACCGCCGACACCGATCACCCGCTTGATCAGATCCTGCTCGCTGTCGGACGGCAGCAGCCCGACGTACGTGAGGACCTGCTTGGCCCCGCGCAGCACCGGTCCGTCCGTGGACGGCTTGTGGTCGGCCTCCAGCCACCCGCCCGGGTCCTTGAACACGACCACGTCACCGCGCTCCGGCTCGGCGCCGAACCAGGGGGTGAGCTTGTCCACCAGCACGCGGTCACCGACCTGGATGGTCTGCTCCATCGAGCCGGAGGGAATGACGAAGACCTGCACCATGAAGGTCTTCATCACCAGTGCCACCAGCAGCGCCACCAGGACGATCAACGGGATCTCGTGCAGGAGGGAGCGTTTGCGGCGACGGGCAGCGCGGCGGGCGGTGCGACGGCGAGCGGCCCGGCCGCGGGCGGGCCCCGACGCCTCCGGCGCCGGTGCTCCGGCCGGTTGGTCCACGGGTGCGGCAGCCGGCCGGTCGGCCAGTCGGCCTCTACCTCTGGTCCCCATGGCCACCGGTCCCCCCTACCGCGGCGAACGCCGCCGACCGGTCCAGGCCGGCCCAGTGGCCGACCGGGTAGACCACCCACTCCGCGCGTCCGATCACCTTGCCCTCGGGCACGAAGCCGCCGCCGGGCTCACCCAGGTGGTCCCGCGAATCACGGGAGGCACTGCGGTGGTCACCCATGACCCACAACTTGCCGGCCGGCACCACCACGTCGAAAGCCACGTCGGACGGCTCGTCGCCCGGTGCGAGGTAGGAGGACTCGTCGACCGGCACACCGTTGACGGTGATCCGCGCGCCCGGCCCGGTACTGGTCACCCGGTCCCCGGCAACGCCGATGACACGCTTCACGTAGATCGAGTCGCCCGCCGGGGCCAGTCCGAGGTCCTGGCCGAGCGAGCGCAGCGCGCCCCGGAACCCGGACGGCTCGGCCGATCCGCGCCGGAAGGAGCCCGTCCCGTCGAAGACCACGACGTCACCGCGCTGCGGGTGCCCCCCGAAGGAGTAGGCCAGTTGGTTCGCGACCAGGCGGTCGCCCGGGCGCAGGCTGTTCTCCATCGAGCCGGAAGGCACCGAGAACGGCCGAGCCACGAAGGCGTTCACCAGAAGCAGCGCGAGCAGGCAGATACCCACGAGCAGCAGGACGTCGCGCGAGCGCGAACGGGGCGACGCCCCGGTCTCCTCCGCCGGGTCGCCGGCCGCGTCCCCCTCGGCGTGCCGGGCTGCCTCCCGCTCCGCCCCGGTGTCCGCCCCGGAACCCGGCCCGGCCGCCGGCCCAACCGCCGGCTCCTCAGCGGGCGCGGCCGCAGCGGCGACCGCGGAAACGACCGCGGACCGCGACGGCGAGTCCGCACCGGTGGGTGCGGGACAGCCGTCGCGGTCCGCGGATGGTTCGTGCGTGCTCATCGGGGGCTGAGCTTACCGTGCGGCAGCCGCGCCCCCTAGAGCGCTCCGATCCCCCGGCAGTACCGGGGGCCGGTGGATCAGCGGTCGCGCTTCTCCTTGATCTTCGCGGCCTTGCCGCGGAGGTCACGCAGGTAGTACAGCTTGGCGCGGCGAACCGCACCGCGGGTCACGACCTCGATCTTCTCGACGACCGGGGTGTGCACCGGGAAGGTACGCTCCACGCCGACGTTGAAGCTGACCTTGCGAACGGTGAAGGTCTCGCCGACACCGGCGCCGTGGCGGCGGATGACGACGCCCTGGAAGACCTGGACACGAGAGCGGTTGCCCTCGATGACCCGGACGTGGACCTTCAGGGTGTCACCGGCGCGGAAGGCCGGAATGTCGCTACGCAGCGAGGCCGCGTCGACAGCAGCGAGCTTGTTGCTCATGTTGCTCTCCATCGCAGGCGCCACGGGCCGCCCACGGAAGTTCGTCACAATGGGGTTCGCTGCGGGCCGCATCGGTTGGCGATGATCCCCCCGTGGCGGGGGCACCGGACCACGTGACCCCTACGAGAAGGGCCCAGCGACAGACAGCAGCGACCTATTCTTCCACATCATCGACCACAGACCGAAATCGGCCGAGCCGCTCGTCCCAGGCCAGGCCGAGAACGCTCAGTGCCTCACGGTCCTTCTTGTCGAAGCTCCCGTTCTGCCAGCGCTGGACCAGGTCGGGCCGGTTCGCCAGGGTCCGGGCGAAGGCCTGCTCACGCCGCCAGCGGGCGATCCGACCGTGGTTGCCGCTGAGCAGCACGTCCGGGACGGTCCGGCCACGCCACTCGGCGGGCTTGGTGTAGACCGGGCCCTCCAGCAGATCGGCCATGGCGCCGGGCGCGAAGGAGTCGTCCCGGTGGGACTCGGCGTTTCCCAGCACCCCCGGCAACAACCGGGCGATCGCCTCGACCATCACCAGGACGGCGACCTCGCCGCCGGCCAGGACGTAGTCGCCGATCGACACCTCGACCACCGGCATCCGGGTGGCCGCCTCCTCGATCACCCGCCGGTCGATACCCTCGTACCGGGCGGGGGTGAAGGCGAGCCACGGACGCCCGGCCAGCTCCTGGGCGAGCTCCTGGGTGAACGGGCGCCCGCTCGGGGTGGGCACCACCAGGGTGGGGACCTCTCCCTCGGGGCCACGGCTCAGCACGCCGTCCAGCGCCTCGCCCCACGGCTCGGGCTTCATGACCATGCCGGGGCCGCCGCCGTACGGGCTGTCGTCGACCGTCCGGTGGATGTCGTGGGTCCACGTCCGCAGGTCGTGGACGTGCACATCGAGCTGGCCGCGGGCACGGGCCTTGCCGACCAGGGAGACGTTCAGCGGCTCCAGGTACTCGGGGAAGATCGTGACCACATCGATCCGCATCCCGTCCTGAACGCCCTGCGCCGCGGGCAGCCCGGACACGGCATCCGGCTCCGGCACAACGGTCTGCTCCGGCACCACAGCCGGCTCCGACGAGGCGGGCGGCTCCTGCGGCGACAGCTCCTCGGCGGTCACTCCGAGTCCTCCGACTCCGCCGAATCCTCCGAGCCCGAATCCTCCGACGCGCCCGGCTCGTCCGACTCACCCTGGACGGCCTCGGCCTGCTCCGGGTCGATCAGACCGCCCGGCGGGTCGATCACGATGCGCTGGTTCTCCAGGTCGATGGTCGGCACGATGCGCGTGACGAACGGCACCAGCACCTCGGTCCCGTCGGGCTTCTCCACCGTGAGCAGGTCCTGGTACGGGAGGTGGACGACCTCGGTGAGCTCACCGACCGGGGTGCCGTCGAGCAGGACCACGTCCAGGCCGATCAGCTGGTGGTCGTAGTACTCCTCCGGGTCGTCGGGGCTCTCCTCCGGGTCGACCTCGGCGATCAGGATGGTGCCGCGCAGCGCCTCCGCGTCGTTGCGGTCCTTGACGCCGGCGAAACGCAGCAGCAGCCGGCCGCTGTGAACCTTGCCGGACTCGACGGTCAGCGGTCCGGCCGACGCGGGGTCGGTGAGCAGGACGGCACCGGGACCGAGCCGGAGCTCCGGCTCGTCGGTGCGGACCTCGACGCTGACGTCTCCCCTGATGCCGTGGGCGCGGCCGATCTTGCCGACGACGAGCTGCACGGTGATCGTTCTCCTGGATGGGTGCTGGGTGCTGGTAATCGGTGCTGCCGTCCGGTGCTGGTGCTGATGCCGGGAAGCAGAGCCGCGAAGCAGGGCCGCGAAGGCGAAGGCCCCGCGAGAGACGGCCGGAAACAGAGAAAGGCCGACCAGGACGACATGCGTCCCGGTCGGCCTCAAGCCTGACGGCTGAACGAGCAGCAGCGTCAGCGAATGCTGTCCACGTCGACCAGGTCGACCCGGACGTTGCGACCGCCGAGGGCGCCGACCACGGTGCGCAGTGCGCGCGCCGTGCGGCCACCCCGGCCGATCACCTTGCCGAGGTCATCGGGGTGCACACGCACCTCGATGGTGTTACCCCGACGCAGGTTGCGCGAACGCACCTGCACCTCGTCGGGGTGCTCGACGATGCCCTTCACCAGGTGGTCGAGGGCGTCCTCGATCACGATCAGGCCTCGGCGGCGGCGTCGGCGTCAGCCTCGGCCTTGTCCGACTTCTTGGCCTTCGGGGTGATGGCAACACCGGTGGTGGCGTCCTCGAAGCCGGCGACGGCCTTCGCGAACAGGTGCGAGAAGTCCTCGACCTTGGGCTCGGCGACGAGCAGGGGCGCCGGAGCCGGCAGACCCTTGAACTTCTGCCAGTCGCCGGTCAGCTTGAGGATGGCGAGCACGGGCTCGGTCGGCTGGGCGCCGACGGACAGCCAGTACTGGGCGCGCTCGCCGTCGACCTCGATCTTCGAGGGGTTGTAGGTCGGCTGGTAGATGCCGATCTCCTCGATCGCGCGACCGTCACGCTTGGTGCGGGCGTCGGCGACGACGATGCGGTAGTGCGGGGAGCGAATCTTGCCGAGACGCTTGAGCTTGATCTTGACTGCCACGGGAGTGGGTTCTCCTGGTGTTGACGTGGGTGAGCGGCCGCACCGTCGCGTGGGGTTGCGAGGCTGGCCGTTCAAGGGACACGCCAGCCGTAGGAGAGAGGGGTCCTGCTCGGCTGCCGAGTACTCAGCTGTCCATTCTGCCATACCGGCGCGAACCGCCTCGCCGCCGCCCGCTCGGCCCGCCCCGACCGGGCGGGCGCGAACCGCGCAGGCCCGAACGGCGTAGGCCCGGTCGGCTCACCCCTGGCGGGCTTCGGCCCGGAGGCATCGCCACGGAGCACAGGACCCGAGCGGAGGAACGGAGCGCAGGAACGGAACACCGGAACCGAGCGGAGCAGGGCCGCCCCCGGGCCCGGGCAGAGCCCCCAGGGCCGCCCAAGACCGGGCCACCCCCGGCCACCCAGGGCCGAAGAAGGGGAAGAGGGAGCAGGAAGGGGGAAGCAGATGGGCGGAGGCAGGGAAGCGCCGAAGCGCTCCGAAGCAAACCGGTCCGACCGGGAGCCCCCGCTCCCGGTCAGCCCAACACCTCACAGATGTCGGTCAGGACAGCCGATCGGTCGTACCGATCGGCTCTGCCGACCACAGGCCGTCGATCGCTCCGGCCGGACACACTGCCCGCACAGTCGCCGGCCGGCTCCCCACGCTACGCGATCTTGAACGGCTGCTGGCAGGCACCGCAGACGATGGACGCCTGCGCGAGCACCGACGGCACCACGCGGACGTTCCGCCCGCACCCGCAGACCGCCTTGACCCGGACTCCGCCCCCGGAGGAACCGTGCCGGGCGGCCGGGCCGCGGAACGCGCGCGACACACCGTCGCCGGCCACCGCCTCCTGGTGCGCGCCGAGGGCGCGGTCCAGGCGTTCGATGGTCTCGGCGTACCGCTCCTGCGTCTCCTTGAGCATGGTCACCTGGGAGAAGCCGCTACTCGCGTGCGGCTCGACCGGGTGCGCCAGGCCCAGCTCGGAAGCCAGGAGCAGGAAGCGCCGGTTGTGGTAGCGGCCGGCCCGCGAGGTGTCCCGGATGTCCCGGGCCGCGGCCAGACCGTGGGCAGCCTCGTGGAGGAGCCGCTCGAAACCGAGCCGCGTGCCACAGGCCGAGGAGGATTCGCCGATCAACGCCTCGGGCGAGGCGAGGTCGGGGAGATCCTGATGGAAGGCCTGGATGTCACTCCAGGCGGCGGCCAGTTCGGCCGCGAGAACGAGGGGCTGTGTCGTGCTCACGCTAGACCAACGATGGAGTGCGAGCCGATGTTCCGCGTGTTCCCGATCTCCTGGAATTCCCAGGAAACTCTCAGGAATGTACGAGCCCGCGCGAAATGCGCGTTCCGGATCTGACGCAAGACCAACCCCCTGCCGGTTTGGGCCCGTCGCAGCTCGGCGGGCCTCGTCTTTTCCGTCCGGGGACGGGCTGTCGCCCCCAGGACGTACGGCCCGCGGTCCTGTCGAGTTGACAGGGCCACGGGCCGTACACCGTACCGCTATTCCGTTAATACCGGCAGTTGACCGGCCAGTAGGGATGTCGACAGGTGAGACGGACCCTGGATGGTTACCGCAGGAATTCCCGACGGCGGTTGTCGGCCGGATGTCCGACGGATGTCCAACCGTTGTCGGGCAGCCACCGGACCATTGCCACCGGCCGCCAGTAATCGCCAGTACCTGTCGGTTTCCGGCATCACGACCACCGGCATCCATCGATGTGCGTGGGGCGTCCGCCACCGCGCCGTCGACGTTTCCGGCGCCCTGCCCGGCACCACCCGTCAGCGCGCCGCCCACCGGCACGCCGCAGACATCACGCACCGCACGCCGCAGGCACCACGCACGGTGCGCCTGCGCCGGCACGCCGCTGTCGGCGTGCCGGCGCGAGCGCGCGCCGGTCAGTAGGCGCGCGCGACGATCGCGATGTTGCCGTCCTGGTCGTCCGTCTGCGGCACCGAGCCGTCGGCGGCGACGATGCAGCGCACCGAGACGCCCTGCTCGGCCAGCTTGGCCTCGCCCTCCGGGCCCAGCTCGGCCCAGGAGATGCGGCCCCAGCCGGTGGCGGCGGCCTCGACGGCCTCGTCGAGGTTCGTCACGTCGACCGTGCGGGACTCGCGGCGCTCGCGGGACTGGCGCAGCAGCAGCGCCTGGTCCTCCTCCAGGATGCCCGGCAGCAGCTCGGCCAGCGCGTCGATCGTGACCGGCTCCTTGCCGCCGGGGATGCGGCGGGCCAGCATCGCGGTGCCGTTCTCCAGGTCGCGCGGGCCGACCTCGATGCGCAGCGGTACGCCCTTGAGCTCCCAGTCCACGGCGCGGCGGCCGAACGGGGTGTCGGTGCGGTCGTCGACGACCACCCGGATGCCGACGGCCTCCAGCCGGGCACCGATCTCGCGCACCTTGGCGATCACCGCGTCGTCGCCCTTGATGGCGAGGACGACGGCCTGGACGGCGGCCAGACGCGGGGGAACCCGCAGGCCGTTGTCGTCGCCGTGGGACATGATCAGGCCGCCGACCATACGGGTCGAGACGCCCCAGGAGGTCTGCCAGACGTACTCGCGCTCGGCACCCTGGAGCTGGTAGGTGGTGTTGAACGCCTTGGCGAAGTTCTGGCCCAGCTCGTGGCTGGTGCCCATCTGCAGCGCCTTGCCGTCGCCCATCATGCCCTCGAGGGTGAGGGTGTTGATCGCGCCGGCGAAGCGCTCCTTGGCGGTCTTGCGGCCGAGCACGACGTCGATGCCGAGCACATTGGTCATGAAGTCGCCGTAGACCTGGGTGTGGATCATCGAGGCGTACTCGCGGGCGTCCTCGTACGTGGCGTGGGCGGTGTGGCCCTCCTGCCAGAGGAACTCGGTGGTGCGCAGGAAGACCCGCGGGCGCAGCTCCCAGCGGACCACGTTGGCCCACTGGTTGATCAGCAGGGGCAGGTCGCGGTGACTCTGCACCCACTTCGAGAAGTACTCGTTGATGATGGTCTCGGAGGTGGGCCGGACGACGACCGGCTCGTCCAGCTGCTTGCCGCCGCCGTGGGTGACCACCGCGAGCTCGGGGGCGAAGCCCTCGACGTGCTCGGCTTCCTTGGTCAGGTACGACTGCGGGATGAACATCGGGAAGTAGGCGTTCTGCGCGCCTGCCTTCTTGATGCGGGCGTCCATCTCCTGCTGCATCCGCTCCCACAGGCCGTAGCCGTACGGTCGGATGACCATGGTGCCGCGCACCGGACCGTTGTCGGCCAGCTCGGCCTTGTTGATGAGGTCCTGGTACCAGCGCGGGAAGTCGTCCGCCTGGGGGGTGAGAACGGGTGCCTTTGCCATGGGGCGAATGGTACGGGGACAAGGGGCCTGACTTCGAATCCGTTCCGCGGAACCCGTTCGCCCCCGAGCCGTCCCCGTGCCGGCCGGGTCGCGACGGCGCCCGGCCGCCGCGGCGGCCGAAGGGCGCCCCGGTTCCGCCAGGGGGCGCACGACCGCGACACGCGCGCACCACCCTGCACCCCTCTGGACGCCGCGCCCGAGCCGCTGTTCGCTGGAGTGGGGCGGGACTTTGGGGGAGCCGTAGCAGCACACCGAAGGACCGGATGGGAGGCCGCGATGGCTTCAGCTGGAACGACCGGCACGACCGTACGACCCGCAGGCGCACCACCGCACGACCGGCAGTCCGCGAGCGCGTGGCCCGCGCGGGCGCGCGACTGGGCGGAGATCCAGGAACGCATGCTGGTACCGCTCTACGAGGCGGTCTACGACCGGCTGGAGGTCGGCCCGGCGACCAGTGTGCTGGGCCTGGGCTGCCGCTCCGGCCTGGCCCTGCTGCTGGCCGCCGAACGGGGTGCCCAGGTCGCCGGCCTGGAGCCGCACGACGAGCTGCGCGAGCTGGCGAGAGACCGTCGGCTGCGGGTGGGCGCGGGTGCCCGGCCGTCGGCGAGCGTCCCCCGCTCGGCCCATTCGCTGGTCACGGTCTTCGAGCAGCTGCCGGGGGCCGCCGATCCGCGGCGCGTGGTGGCCGAGGCCGCCCGGCTGACGCTGCGCGGCGGGCACGTGGTGCTGGCCGCCTGGGGTCCGCCGGAGCGGTGCGAGAGCGCGACCGTCCTGGACGTGGCCCGGCGGATGGCGGGGCGCACCACCGCACGCGACCCGTTCGGGCTGAGCACGCCCGGCGCCTTGGAGGACCTGCTCGCGCCGGCCCGCCTGCGCCCGGCCGGCAGTGGCCGGGTGAGCTGCCCGTTCGCCTATCCGGACCTGGACAGCTCGGTGCGCGGCCTGCTCTCCACCGGCCTGTACGACGCGGCGGCGGAGTTCTCCGGGCTGTCCCTGGTGGCGAAGGAGCTGGAGGAGGCACTGCATCCGTATCTGCGCCAGGACGGCTCGGTCCGGATGGAGAACGTCTTCCGGTACCTGGTCGCCGACCAGCCGCGGTAGCCCGGACGGCCGTGGCCCCGCACCCCGGCGGCACCGGGCGGCCGCGGCGCCCCGGGCACCCGGGCATCCCCTGGCGACAGGAAGCCACCCGACGGGCCACGGGACCGCCGCACCGCGAACGGGACCGCGGCACCGCCACACCGTGAACGGGGGCGCCCGCGACCACCGCGGACGCCCCCGTTCGGCCGGCTCACGCCTGGTCGAGCGCCTTCCGCGGCATCCCGGCGGCCCGGTAGGCCGCCTCCTCGTCCAGCGTCTCGGCCTCCAGCAGCGCCGCCGCCAGCGCGTCCAGCCGGGCCCGCTGCTCGGTCAGCAGCCGCACCGCCTCCTCGTAGCACTCGGCGACGATCCGCCGGGCCTCCTCGTCGACCGCGTCCAGCGTGGTCGGCGCGGCGGAGAGCCCGTACGCGCCCTGCGGATCGGAGGGGACGGCGGTGAGCCGGCCGACCCGCTCGCTCATGCCCCAGCGGCCGGCCATCCCACGGGCGATGTTGGTGACCTGCTCCAGGTCGCTCTCCGCACCCGTGGTGATCACGCCGTAGACCACCTGCTCGGCGGCCATCCCGCCGAGCGCGCCGATGATCCGGCCGCGCAGGTAGGGCTCGGTGTACGAGTAGCGGTCGGTCTCGGGGGTGGACAGGGTGACGCCGAGGGCGCGGCCGCGCGGCACGATGGTGATCTTGCGGACCGGGTCGGCGCCCGGCTGGAGCATGCCGAGCAGGGCGTGCCCGCTCTCGTGGTACGCCGTGCGCTCCCGTTCGGCCTGCGGCATGACCAGCGGCCGGACGGCGCCCAGCTGGACCTTCTCCAGCGCGTCCGAGAGGTCCCGCTCCCCCACCGCGTCCTGCTTGCGCTTGACGGCCAGCAGCGCGGCCTCGTTGACCAGGTTCGCCAGTTCGGCACCGGTCATCCCGGGGGTGACCTTGGCCAGCTGGTGGAGATCGGTGTCCGCGGCGAGCGGGACGGTGCGGGTGTGGATGCGCAGGATGGCCGCTCGGCCGTCGCGGTCCGGCGGACTGACGGTGACCCGCCGGTCGAAGCGCCCGGGGCGCAGCAGGGCCGGGTCGAGGACGTCCGCCCGGTTGGTGGCGGCGATGACGATGACGCCCTCGGAGCCGGAGAAGCCGTCCATCTCGGTGAGGATCTGGTTGAGCGTCTGCTCGCGTTCGTCGTGACCGCCCATGCCGCCACCGCCGCCGCGCTGGCGGCCGATGGTGTCGATCTCGTCGATGAAGATGATCGCGGGGGCGACCTTGCGGGCCTCGGCGAACAGCTCCCGGACCCGGCCGGCGCCGACCCCGACGATCATCTCGATGAACTCCGAGGCGGAGGCGGAGAAGAACGGTACGTCGGCCTCGCCGGCGACGGCCCGGGCGAGCAGGGTCTTCCCGGTGCCGGGCGGGCCGGCGAGCAGCACGCCGCGCGGCATCTTGGCGCCGAGCCTGCGGTAGTGCTGCGGGTTCTTCAGGAAGTCGACCACCTCGGCGAGTTCGGCCTCGACCTCGTCGATGCCGGCCACATCGGCGAAGGTGGTGCGCTTGCCCTGCTCGGCGGCGACCGGCTTGGGCGGGGCCTTGCGGCCGAGCGCGCCGGCGCCCATGCCGCCGGCCATCCGGCGGGCGAGCAGCACCCAGATCAGGATCAGCAACAGCATCGGAGCGAGTGACAGCAGCAGGTTGGCGAGGAAGCTGCGCTGCTGGACCACCGGCTTGGCGGTGACCTCGACGCCCTGCTGCTGGAGGGTGGTCCAGAGGCTGTCGCCGGCGAAGGAGGGGCGCTGGGTGTCGAACTCGGTGTAGTCGCCCTTGCCGCCGTCCGGTTTGGGCGCCGCGCTCTTGAGGGTGCCCTCGATGGAGTCGCCCTTGGAGTAGATCTTGGTGACGTTGCCGTTGTTCAGCTGGTTGTTGAACTCGGTGTAGGAGATCGTGGTCGCGCCGGCCGTGCCGAAGAAGGACAGCAGCAGGTCGGTGATCAGGAACACCGCGAGGGCGGTGAGCACGAGCCCCGCCCAGCCGCCGGGCATCTTGCGGCGCGGAGGCGTCGGGGGTGGGGCGCCCTCGGAGCGCCAGGGCTGGTCAGGGGTCTGGCGCGGCGGCACGGGATCGGTCACCCGTCGGACAATACGGACATTCACCCAGGTGATACAGCCGCAACGCCGCGCCCCTCCCCGCCCGCCCCCGCCCCCGCCCCGTCCCCGGTACCGGCTACACCCCGGGTACCGGCTACTCCCCCGGCCCGGACCACTCCTCGGCGGTCAGCGCGAAGCGCTCGTGGTCCCGCCAGGCACCGCCCAGGAAGAGCATCCGGGGCGTGTAGCCCTCGTGCCGGAAGCCGAGCCGCTTGGCCAACCCGATCGAACGGCCGTTGTCCGGCTGCACATTGATCTCCAGGCGGTGCAGACCGAGGCCGCCGGCCGCCTGCGGACCGAAGCAGCGGTCCACCACCAGCCGCATGCCCTCGGTCATCCGCCCCGTCCCGGCGAACGGCAGGTACGAGTCGTAGCCGAGCGCGCCGTTGCAGAACCGGCCCATCACGATGTTCGCGATGTTGACCTTGCCCACCAGCCCGCCGGTGGCCTGATCGATGATCAGGAAGGTGCGCAGACCGGCACCCTGCCGCTCCAGGAGGTCCGGAAGCCCGTTCGGCTCGACCGGGTTCCACCGCCCGATGTGCTCGGCGGACCGGCGGACCGCTTCGGCGTACACAACCTCGTCCTCGGCCCGCGGGGCCCTGATCGTCACTCTCACCCCACCATCATCGGACATGCGAACGGCCCGCCGCCCGGGATGCACCGGGGCGACGGGCCGTACACCTGCCCGACGGGCGCGCTCCGGCCGCGAGGCCGGGCACCCGGGGCGGGCGGACCTACAGCAGGTCCTTGAACTCCTTGGGCAGCTCGAAGTCGGACGGGCCCTTGCCCGCGCCGAGGCCGAACGCGCCGCCCTGGGCCGGCGCCTGGCCGGCTCCCGGGCCGAGCGCGCGGCGCTCGGCGGCCGCGGCCTCCTCCTGCGCGCGCTTCAGCGGGTTGCCGCTCTTGCGCTTCCCCTTGGCGGCCGGGGCCTTCTTGGCGGACTTCTTGGAGCCGCCGCCCATGCCCGGGATGCCCGGCATACCGGGGATGCCCTTGCCGGAAGCCATCGCCGACATCATCTTGCGGGCCTCGAAGAACCGCTCGACCAGGTTGTTGACCTCGCCGACCTGGACACCGGAGCCCTTGGCGATGCGCAGCCGGCGCGAGCCGTTGATGAGCTTCGGGTCGGTCCGCTCGGCCGGGGTCATCGACTTGATGATGGCGCCGACCCGGTCGACGTCCTTGTCGTCGATGTTGTTGATCTGCTCGCGGATCTGGCCCATCCCGGGCAGCATGCCCAGCAGCTTGGAGATCGAGCCCATCTTGCGGACCTGCTCCAGCTGGTCCAGGAAGTCGTCGAGCGTGAAGTCCTTGCCGCCGCCCTGCAGCTTGGAGGCGATCTTCTCGGCCTCGGCCTGCGAGAAGGTCTGCTCGGCCTTCTCGATCAGCGAGAGCATGTCGCCCATGCCGAGGATGCGCGAGGCCATCCGGTCCGGGTGGAAGGCGTCGAAGTCCTCGACCTTCTCCCCGTTGGACGCGAACATGATCTGCCGGCCGGTGACGTGCGCGACCGACAGGGCGGCACCGCCGCGGGCGTCGCCGTCGAGCTTGGACAGCACCACACCGGTGAAGTCGACACCGTCGAGGAAGGCCTGCGCGGTGATGACCGCGTCCTGGCCGACCATCGCGTCGACGACGAACAGGACCTCGTCCGGGTCGACCGCGGCCCGGATGTCGGCGGCCTGCTGCATCAGCTCGGCGTCGATGCCCAGACGGCCGGCGGTGTCGACGACGACGACGTCGTACTGCTTCTGCTTGGCGTACTCGATCGAGTCGCGGGCGACCTGCACCGGGTCGCCGACGCCGTTGCCCGGCTGCGGCCCGTAGAAGGCGACGCCGGCGCGCTCCGCGACCACCTGGAGCTGGTTGACGGCGTTGGGGCGCTGGAGGTCGCAGGCGACCAGCAGCGGGGTGTGCTTCTGGCTCTTCAGCCAGTGCCCGAGCTTGCCCGCGAGGGTGGTCTTACCGGCACCCTGGAGGCCGGCGAGCATGATCACCGTCGGGCCGTTCTTGGCGAACCTCACCCGGCGGGTCTCGCCGCCGAGGATGGCGATGAGCTCCTCGTTGACGATCTTGATGATCTGCTGGGCGGGGTTCAGCGCGCCGGAGACCTCCGCGCCGAGGGCCCGCTCCTTGACCTGCTTGATGAAGGCCCGCACGACCGGCAGCGCGACGTCCGCCTCCAGCAGCGCGATGCGGATCTCGCGGGTGGTGGCGTCGATGTCCGCCTCGCTGAGGCGGCCCTTGCCCCGGAGGTTCTTGAACGTCGCTGCGAGGCGATCGGAAAGGGTGTCGAACACGTCGTCGCGGGTCCTCTGCGGCATCGGTATCAGTACGGTCGTCGCCCCCAAGGGTATCCGGCCACCCCGGCAACGGTCTCCACCCCCGGGCGAACCGGTCCGGGGGCGGTCCGACGGACCCCCTCCGGCGCGCCGGCTCCGGCCCGGGCGGCCCGCCGGAACGGCCCGCCCCGGCGACCCGCGGTCAGCCCAGCGAGGCCCGGACGGCCGCCGCCACCTCCCCGGCCCGCTGGGCGGAGAGCGGCCGGCCCGCCTGGTCGGTCAGGTAGAAGGAGTCCACGGCCTCCGCGCCGAGCGTGCTGACGTGCGCCGTCCGGACCCGCACACCGGCCCCGTCCAGGGCCCGCCCGATCCGGTGCAGCAGGCCGGGGGCGTCGTGGGCCCGCACCTCCAGCACGGTCGCGGTGGCCGAGGCCATCGCCGGCGCCACCGCGACCAGCGGCGGCGGGGTGGGGATGCCGCGCCGGCGCGGAGCGGCCGCGTCGCGCTCGGCGAGCCGGCGCGAGACGTCCAGCGAACCGTCCAGCGCCCGGCGCAGGTCGGCCCGGAGCCGGGCCGCCTCGGGCAGCTCGCCGAACTCGGCGGCCACCGTCCAGGAGAGCAGCAGCACCGGGCCGGCGCCGATCGGGTCCAGCTCGCGCAGGCCCGCCGAGCGGACGGTCAGCCGGTGCAGGGCCAGCACCCCGGCGACGGTGCCGAGCAGGCCCGGCCGGTCGGGCACGGCCAGGGTCAGCCGCACGCCCATCGGCTCGGTGCCGGGTTCGTCCACGTCGGCCTGGGCCAGCAGGGAGAGCGCCGGGCCGGCCGTCCGGGCGGCCTCGACGGCGAGCCGCTCCTGTTCGGCGGTCGGCGCCGCCTCCCCCGCGTGGGAGCCCCACCGGCCGGGGGCCGGCGACGGGTACGCGCCGGCCAGCCGGTCGGCGGCCCGGGCCGCCAGGCCGTCCACCAGCGAGGCCCGCCAGCGGCTCCAGGCGGCCGGACCGGTGGCGGTCGCGTCGGCCTCGGTCAGTGCGTGCAGCAGCTCCAGCTGGGGCAGGGTGGCGACCACCTTGGTGATCGCCTCCACCGTGGCGGGGTCGTCCGGATCCCGCCGGGTCGCGGTCTCCACCAGGGTCAGATGGTGGCGGACCAGCACCGCCAGCGTCTCGACGGACTCGTGGTCGAAGCCCATCCGGACCGCCACGTCGCGGACGATCACCTCACCCGCCTCACTGTGGTCACCGGGCCAGCCCTTGCCGATGTCGTGCAGCAGGGCCGCGACCAGCAGGAGGTCCGGCCGGGCCACCCGACGGGTCATCGCGGCCGCCCGCACGGCTGTCTCCACCAGGTGGCGGTCGACCGTCCAGCGGTGCACCGCGTTGCGCTGCGGCCGGCAGCGGACACGCTCCCAGTCCGGCAGCAGCCGGGTGATCAGTCCCTCCGCCTCCAGCGCCTCCCAGACCGGCAGGCAGGCCTCGCCGGCGCCGAGCAGGGTGACCAGTTGCTCGCGCGCCTCGTCCGGCCAGGGCACCGGCAGCGGGCGGCACTCGGCGGCCAGCCGGCGCACCGTCGCGTAGCTGATGGTGAGGCCGTTCTGCGCCGCCGCGGCCGCCGCGCGCAGCGGTAGCACCGGGTCGGCGGCCGGCCGGGCGCCCTGGGCGAGCACCGCCTCGCCGTCCTGTTCGACCACGCCCTCGGCGAGCGGGCGGCGCTGGACGGCGCCGCGCGCCACCGCGCCGGCGCCCCGCCCGGTGCCGGTGAACGGGAAGGAGAGCCGCGAGGAGCGCCGCCCCCGGGTGGTGCGGGCGGCCAGCACCCGGTCGACCGCCCGCCAGGTGACGTCACTCGCGTAGGCGACGGTCCGCGCGGCCTCGTACACCTGCCGCAGCAGGGTGTCGGCGTCCAGCACGCCGAGCCGCTCGGCGACCTGGTCCTGGTCCTGCAGGCTGAGCCGCTCGGTGGCCCGGCCGGTGGCCAGGTGCAGGGCGTCCCGGACGTCGGCCAGCCGCGCCGCGGCGGCGTCCAGGCCGTCGCGCGGGGCGTCGGCCAGCCAGGTGGCGGCGATCGCGTTGAGCGCGACCACGTCGCGCAGGCCGCCGCGGGCCTCCTTGAGGTCCGGCTCCAGCAGGAAGGAGAGCTCGCCGTGGCGCTCGGCCCGCTCGCGGCCGAGTTCGCGCAGCTCGGGGAGGCGGTTCGGGGCGCCGGTGCGCCAGTCGGCGAGCACGGCGGAGCGCAGCCCCGCGGTGAGTGCCCGGTCCCCGGCGACGTGCCGGGCGTCGAGCAGGCCGAGCTGGGCCTTGAGGTCGGCGGCGGCGACGCTCCGGGCCTCGGCGGGGGTGCGGACGGAGTGGTCGAGGGAGGCGCCGGCGTCCCAGACCGGGTACCAGACGCGTTCGGGCAGCGCCGGGTCGAGCGGGCCGTCGTGCAGCAGCAGGACGTCGAGGTCGCTGCGCGGGGAGAGTTCGCCGCGCCCGTAACCGCCGACCGCGACCAGGGCGACCCCGGCGGGGGCGCCGGCCGCCGCGAACAGGCCGGCCAGCCAGTCGTCGGTGAGCGTGGCCAGTGCGGTGCGCCGGGCGGTCCCGACCAGGCCGGGCGTGTCCAGCAGCCGGGCGCGGGCGGTGCCGTGGTCGGGCGGGCCGTCGCCGCCGGACGGGTGAGCGGGGGGAGTCCCGGGCCCGGCGGCAGGCCGGGAGAGCGGGTCGGGCTGCGTGGTCATACGGGGTCCCCGTCCGTCGTCGTCCGGTTGAGCGAAGCGCGCCGATTCGGGCGTGGAACGCCGATTCGGGCGAAGAGCGCTGATACGCCGTCAGCGGACCCGTGACCACGGGGTGGTCTCGGGCCCGCCTGCGGGATCGTGCTGATGCTAGAGGGAGGGGGTCCTGCTCAGAGGGCGTCGGGGCCGCGCTCACCGGTCCGGACCCGCACCGCGGTCTCGACCGGGACGCTCCAGACCTTGCCGTCGCCGATCTTGCCGGTCCTGGCGGCCTTCACCAGGACGTCGATCAGCTGGTCGGCGTCGTCGTCCTCGACCAGGACCTCGATCCTGACCTTGGGCACCAGGTCCACGGTGTACTCGGCGCCGCGGTAGACCTCGGTGTGGCCGCGCTGCCGGCCGTAGCCACTGGCCTCGGTGACGGTCAGGCCGTGCACGCCGAAGGCCTGCAGGGCGGCCTTCACATCGTCCAGGCGGTGCGGCTTGATGACTGCGGTGATGAGCTTCATCAGGCGTCGACCTCGGTCTTCTCGGTGTTCTTCCCGGCGTTCCCGGGGGCGGCCCCGGCGACCACCGCCGCGGCCGGAGCGTGGGCGGTCCGGGCCGGACCGGCGCCCAGCGCGCTGAAGTCGTACGCGGACTCGGCGTGCTCGGCCTGGTCGATGCCGGCGACCTCGACCTCCTCGGCGACCCGGAAGCCGACCGTGCGGTCGATCCCCTTGGCCAGCAGCCAGGAGAGGACGAAGGAGTAGGCGCCGACCACGGCCACGCCCATCGCCTGCTTGCCGAGCTGCTCCAGGCCGCCGCCGTAGAACAGGCCCTTGGCGGTCTGGCCGACGGTGCCGGTGGCGAAGAGCCCGACCAGCAGCGAGCCGACGGCGCCGCCGACCGCGTGCACACCGACCACGTCGAGCGAGTCGTCGAAGCCGAACCGGTACTTGAGGCTGATCGCCGCGGCGCAGACGGCACCGGCGATCAGCCCGATCGCGACCGCGCCGAGCGGGCTCACCGAGCCGCAGGCGGGGGTGATGGCGACCAGACCGGCCACCGCGCCGGAGGCGGCGCCCAGCGTGGTGAACGCGCCGTGCCGCAGCTTCTCGTAGACCAGCCAGCCGATCAGCGCGGCCGCCGTGGCCACCTGGGTGTTGACCAGGGCCATCGCGGCGACGCCGTTGGCCGCCAGCGCCGAGCCGGCGTTGAAGCCGAACCAGCCGAACCACAGCAGCCCGGACCCGAGCATCACCAGCGGCAGGCTGTGCGGGCGCATCGGGTCCTTCCGGAAGCCGACCCGCTTGCCGAGCACCAGGCAGAGCGCCAGGCCCGCGACACCCGCGTTGATGTGCACGGCGGTGCCGCCGGCGAAGTCGATCACGCCGTTGCGGTCGCCGAGCCAGCCGCCGTTGCCGCCGTCGAAGAAGAAGACCCAGTGCGCGACCGGGAAGTAGACGACAGTCACCCAGAGTGCGATGAACAGACCCCAGGCGGTGAACTTGGCCCGGTCCGCGACGGCCCCGCTGATCAGCGCCGGGGTGATGATCGCGAACATCAGCTGGAAGGCGGAGAACGCGGTGACCGGGATCGTGCCGGTCAGGTCGTTCAGCCCGATGCCGTGCATCCCGAGGAAGTCCAGGTTGCCGATCAGCCCGGCGCCGGCGTCGGGACCGAAGCTGAGCGAGTACCCGTAGAGGACCCAGAGCACGCTGACGATGCCCAGCGAGAGGAAGCTCATCGCCAGCATGTTGAGCGTGCTCTTGGCCCTGACCATGCCCCCGTAGAAGAAGGCCAGGCCCGGGGTCATCAGCATGACCAGGGCCGCGCAAATGAGCACGAAGGCGGTATCGCCCGCGCTGAAGCCGTCCGGCATCGGCGTCTCCTCATGAATGGAAGCCGCTCCACACCCGGGATACCTGTCCCGTGCCACCCGGGGTGTCGGCGATGGGAAGGAGCGTGCCGAAGGCTGGTTTCCGCCGATGCGGCCCGGTGTTTCGCGACCGTGACGACGGCGACGCGCGGGTTACGCCTACGTGAACCACGGCCGTGGCGCCGGAGCCGATGGGTTACCGTGCCGCCGCGCGGCACGAGGAGTACCGGAAACGCCACCGACCGTGGCGGCGGCGGCCGTCACGGTCGGTGGGGGCTGGGAGGGTACGTCGGCGCGGGTCAGACCACCGAGACGTACTCCGGGATGTCCTGGACCACCCGCTCCTTGAGCCGGCTGATCGCGTCCACGCCGCCGTACCGGGCGGCGGCGGCCTCGGTGGTCTTGCGGACCCGGGAGTTGAGTCGCTCCGAGCGCACCTTGGTGGCGATGTCCACCGCCTGCTCGGCCATCACCACGGCCTGCTCCGGCTCCCGCTGCAGCAGGTGCACGCTGGCCATGCCGATCAGGTTGAAGGCGTAGGAGCGGACGTGGTCGCCGTCCTGGCGGAAGAGGTCGACCGCCCGCTCCATGACCGGGGCGGACATCGAGGCGTACAGCTCGGCCCGGTCGGAGTGGTAGGCGAGATCGCGGAAGGAGTGCGCGTTCTCGGCGTTCAGCTCGGCCGGCGAGAAGAACTTCAGCCAGTCCGGGTCGCCGTCGCCGTCGCGGATGTCGGTGAAGGTGTCCTCGGCCAGCCGGACCGCCCGGGCGCAGCGGTTCACCTCGCCGATGGTGGCGTAGGCACGCGCCTCCATCGCGTACAGCAGGGACTGCTGGCGCGGGGTGGCGGTGTCACGGCTGCCGTACTGGGCGAGGTGGATCAGCTCCAGGGCGTCCTCGCCGCGGTTGAGGTGGATCATCTGGCGGCTCATGTCGGTGAGGATCAGCGCACCGAACGGGCGGTCGCCGGCCTCCTTCGCGGCGTGCAGCGCCAGCACGTAGTACTTCTGCGCGCTGGGGTGCATGCCCACGTCGTAGGACATCCAGCCGGCCAGGTGGGCCAGCTCGGCGGTGAGCCGGAACAGCCGCCGGGTGGTCTGCTCGGGGTAGGTCTCCTGGAGCAGGTCGGTGACCTCGTGGAGCTGGCCGACGACGGCCTTGCGGCGCAGCCCGCCGCCGTTCTGGGCGTCCCACTGCCGGAACATGACGGTGGTCTGCTCCAGCAGTTCCAGCTCGGGCTCGGAGAGCCGGCCGGTGAACGGCTCACCGCCGTTGGCCGCGGTCAGGATCGGGGTGGGGGTGCCGTTCGGGCCGGGGGTGAGCCAGCGCTGCATCGGCTCGATCAGCGCGGCACCGGCCGTCATGGCGAGTGAAGTGCCCAGGAAACCGCGCCGGTTGAGCATCAGATCGCTGCGCGAGTAGTCGCTGATCAGCTGAACGGTCTGCGGCGCGCTCCAGGGCAGGTCGACGCCGCCGCCCACGGTGGAGACCGGGACGGCGGCCCGCAGCCCGAGGTCCTCGATGGAGACCACCGAACCGAAGCGCTCGGAGAACAGCTCCGACATGATCTTCGGGATCGGCTCCCGGGGCTGCTCCCCGTCGAGCCAGCGCCGCACCCGCGAGGTGTCGGTGGACACGTGGTGGGCGCCGATCTGACGGGCCCGGCGGTTGACCTGGCGGGCCAGTTCACCCTTGGACCAGCCGCTGCGGGCGAACCACGTGGTCAGCTTCTCATTGGGTTGCTTCTCTGCCATGGGAACGTCCCCATCCCGCCCGGCCCCTGCTGCGGGGCCCCCGATCGTGACCGCCCGACGGTTGCGGGCTCTTGCCAGACGTGCTGCTCTTCCGTACCCGAGGTGCTGCCGAGACCGCTTGCCGGACCACTTGTCGCACTGGTGTGCCCATCCTCGCGGACGAGGCGTCAGATTCCCCAACTCCCGCCCCCACCGGGCCGGAAGCGGACTCCCCGACGATGTCTGCGTGCTGAACGTAATGCCCCGCACACGGTCCGGGGGAGCGGCCCTGGCGAAACGCCACCTTTCGCCACCCCCAGGAGTGAACCGATCCAACTCCGCACACGCTTCACTGGGTAGTCCCGGCGGTCCGGCATATGCGGGCCGCCAGGTCCCCACCGGCACCACGGCCCGTCACCCTCAAACCACAGCAGCCCCAGGCGAGTTTGCCGCCCACCCTGATCGACGGCCGCCTCGCGCAGTCGACGATCCGGCATCGGCACCGACCCCCACAAGGCGGCGCCCGAGGCACAGCACGGCAACAGGCGCACGCCACGCGCTGCGCGCCGCCACCGCACCACGCGCCACGCAACGGACAAACAACACAAAGTCACCATCCCGTAACCATCGGCAACGAGATCCTGTTGGGGGAGGCATGGACAACCTGTTCGGCGAACTTCGACTGGGGCACCTGCGGTTGGCCCCGCTGAGCGCACGCCGCCGCACCCGGGTGACGGTCTCCCGGGCGGCCGCGGAGTACACCGGTCGCTGGGGCTGGGCGGTCACCGTCGGCAACCCGGCCGGCCCGGCCACCGCCGCGGACCGCTGCCACTGCGGCGCCGCCCGCTGTGCCGCGCCCGGCCTGCACCCCGCCCCCGGCGGCGCACCCGCGGCCCGCCCCGCCTCGGACGTCTCCGTCCTGTTCCCCACCGGCCGCGCCTTCGACGTCCTGGACGTCCCCGAGCAGGCCGGCCTCCAGGCGCTGGTCCGGCTGGAGCGCATGGGCACCCAGGTGGGCCCGGTACTGGCCTCGCCCACCGGCCGGCTGCAGTTCCTGGTCGCCGCCGGCACCGCGCGCCGACTGCCCGACCTGCTGTACCGGATGGGCTGGGACGACGCCGCGCTCGACCTCACCTGCCACGGCGAGGGCAGCTACGTCGCCGCACCGCCCACCGTGCTCGGCGGCCTGGGCCCGGTCCGCTGGCTGCGCCGGCCCACCCGCGACAACGCCGGCTGCCCGCCCGAGGCCCGGCTGCTGCTCGGCACCCTCGCCTACGCCTGCCACCGCGGCCGTGAGCGCACCGCCGAGCCCGCCTGGCTCGCGTCCTAGCCGTCCGCCCCTCCCCCTCCCGCGCGAACCCCGTCGGGCCCCCGCGCCCGCCGCCCCTCGACATGCCGAAGGGCCCGCCCCTCGCGGAGCGGACCCTTCACCGGGAGGGCGGGGTTCAGTCCCCGATCAGCGCGTCCACGAACGCGCCGGGTTCGAACGGCGCCAGGTCGTCGGCGCCCTCGCCGAGCCCGATCAGCTTGACCGGCACACCCAGCTCGCGCTGCACCGCGACCACGATGCCGCCCTTGGCGGTGCCGTCCAGCTTGGTCAGCACGATGCCGGTGATGTCGACCACCTCGGCGAAGACCCGGGCCTGGATCAGACCGTTCTGGCCGGTGGTGGCGTCCAGCACCAGCAGCACCTCGTCCACCGGGCCGTGCTTCTCCACGACCCGCTTGACCTTGCCCAGCTCGTCCATCAGGCCGGTCTTGGTGTGCAGCCGGCCGGCGGTGTCCACCAGCACGGTGTCGGCGCCCTCGGCGATGCCCTCCTTGACCGCGTCGAACGCGACCGAGGCCGGGTCCCCGCCCTCGGGGCCGCGGACGGTCCGCGCGCCGACCCGCTCGCCCCAGGTCTGCAGCTGGTCGGCGGCGGCGGCCCGGAAGGTGTCGGCCGCGCCGAGCACCACCGTACGGCCGTCGGCGACCAGCACCCGGGCCAGCTTGCCGGTGGTGGTGGTCTTGCCGACGCCGTTGACGCCGACCACCAGGACGACGGCCGGGCCGTCCTCGTGCTTGGTGGAGTGCACCGTGCGGTCGGCGTCCGTGCCGATCAGCTCGACGAGCTCCTCGCGCAGCAGGGTGCGCAGCTCGTCCGGGGTGCGGGTGCCGAGCACCTTGACCCGGGTGCGCAGCCGCTCGACCAGCTCCTGGGTGGGGGTCACGCCGACATCGGCGGTGAGCAGGGTGTCCTCGATCTCCTCCCAGGTGTCCTCGTCGAGGTGCTCGCGGGAGAGCAGCGAGAGCAGCCCCTTGCCGAGCGAGTTCTGCGAGCGGGAGAGCCGGGAGCGCAGCCGGACCAGCCGGCCGGCGGTGGGCTCGGGCACCTCGATCGCCGGGGCCGGCTCGGCCTCGGCCGCCTCGGGGACGGCCTCGGCCTCGGGGAGCTCGACCTCCTCGACGGTGCGTCGGGGCTCCTCGGTCGGCGGCGCGGCCTCCTCGCCGACCTGGGGCTCTTGCGGGGTCTTGGGCGCCGTGATGACCGGCGCCTGCGACTTCGGGGGGAGCTGCTGGCGTCGTCTGCCGGAAACGACGAGGCCCGCGATCGCGCCGATGGCGACCACGGCGATGACTACGGCAAGGATCACGTATTCCATAACCCGTCCAGTATCCGTGACGGCGGCGCGGACGGACCGCAGGCGGACTACGCGGAAACGGTACGGCTCTCCCGGGACGGCTCCGGGCGCTCCCCGCCGGCCCGCCGCCGGGGCGGTACCTCCGGCCGCAGCCGCTGGCTGATCACCTGGGAGATGCCGTCGCCCTTCATGGTCACGCCGTAGAGGGCGTCGGCGGACTCCATGGTCAGCTTCTGGTGGGTGATCACGATCAGCTGGGAGCTCTCCCTCAGCTCCTCCATGATCCCCACCAGCCGGCGCAGGTTGGTCTCGTCGAGCGCCGCCTCGACCTCGTCCATCACGTAGAACGGGCTGGGCCGGGCCTTGAAGATCGACACCAGCAGCGCCACCGCGGTCAGCGAGCGCTCCCCGCCGGAGAGCAGCGAGAGCCGCTTGACCTTCTTGCCCGGCGGCCGGGCCTCCACCTCGACCCCGGTGGTCAGCATGTCGGCCGGGTCGGTGAGCACCAGCCGCCCCTCCCCGCCGGGGAAGAGCCGCGCGAAGACACCCTCGAAGTGGGCGGCGGTGTCGTGGTAGGCCGAGGCGAAGAGCTGCTCGACCCGCTCGTCCACGTCCTTGACGATGTCGAGCAGGTCGCGCCGGCTCCGCTTGAGGTCGTCCAGCTGCTCGCCGAGGAAGGTGTGCCGCTCCTCCAGCGCCGCGAACTCCTCCAGCGCCAGCGGGTTGACCTTGCCGAGCTGCTGGTAGGCCTTCTCCGCCGCCCGGAGCCGCTTCTCCTGCTCGGCCCGGTCGTACGGGCGCGGCTCACCGGGCGCCTCGTCGCCGTCGGGCGCGGGCGGCGGGACGAGCCGGTCCGGCCCGTACGAAGCGAGCAGCTCGCCGCCCTCGATGCCGAACTCCTCCAGCGCCCGGGCTTCCAGCTGCTCGATCCGCAGCCGCTTCTCGGCGCGCAGCACCTCGTCCCGGTGGCCGGCGTCGACCAGCTTGTCCAGCTCGGCCTTGAGCTCCCGGCCGTGTTCGCGGTGGTCCCGCAGCTCGGTCTCGCGCTCGGCGCGCGCCCGCTCGACGGCGGCCCGCCCGGCGTCCGCGCGGGCCAGTGACACCTCCAGGCAGGCGAGCAGCTGCCGGGCGCCCGCCGTGACGGCGTTCGCCACCCGGGCGTCGTGCTCGGCGCGCAGCCGGCGCTCGGCCGCGCGGGCGCGCGCCTCGCGCTCGGTGCGGGCGGCCCGGTCCAGCTGGTCCGCCCGGCCGGCGAGTGCGCGGACCCGCTCCTCGTGCGTCCGTACCGCGAGCCGGGCCTCCAGCTCGGCCTGCCGGGCGCCGACGGCGGCCTCGGCCAGCCGCCGCTGCTCGGCCGGGTCGGGCTCGTCCTCCCCCGGGTCGGCCGACTCCTCGGCGGCCGCGAGCCGTTCGGCCAGTTCCTCGGCGGTGGCGAGCAGCTCGGCAAGCCCCCGCTCGGCCCGGGCGGCGGCGGCCGCGAGCCGTTCGGCCTCGCCGGCGGCGGCCCGGGACTGCCCGCCGAGCCGGCCGAGCGCGCCCGCCACCTCGGCCCGCTCCCGTTCCGCCTTCCTCCGGGTGGTGGCCAGTTGGTCCAGCTCGGCGGCCGACTCCGTGCGCAGCTCGGCGAGTTCGGCCAGCCGTCCGGCCGAGTCGGCGCAGCGGACGTCCAGTTCGCCGATCGCCCGGGCCGCCTCGTCGACCGCCGCCTGAGTCTCCAGCAGGCTCGGCACACCACCCGCGCCGCCGTACGCGAAGCCCGCGCCGAGCCGGTCCCCCTCGGCGGTGACCGCGACCAGCGACGGCTGCCCGGCCACCAGCCGCACCGCCTCGTCGAGTGAGCCGACCACCGCGACCCCGGCCAGCAGGGACCGCACGGCCGGCAGCAACGGGGCCGGGCCGTCGACCAGTTCGGCGGCCCAGCGGGCGCCGGGCGGCAACTCCCGCGGCTGCCCGGACGGTTCGGGCGCGCCGGCGATGAGCAGCGCGGCCCGGCCGGCGTCCTCGGCGCGCAGCAGCCGCAGGGCCTCGGCCGCCGTGCCGGGCGAGTCGACCGCCACCGCGTCCGCCGCGGCGCCGAACGCCGCCGCGACGGCGCTCTCGTGCCCGGGTGCGATCCGCAGCAGCGCGGCCGCCGGGCCGAGCAGCCCGGTCAGCCGGTCGCCGGCCGCCAGCAGGGCCCCGCTGCCGTCCTTGCGGCGCAGCCCGAGCTCCAGTGCCTCGCGCCGCGCGGTCAGCCCGGCCCGCTCACGCTCGGCGGCGCCGGCACGCTCACGGGCGGCGGCCAGGTCGCGTTCGACGGCGGCGAGCCGCGCCCGGGCGGACTCGTGCGCGGTGTCGGCCCGTTCGTCGTCCCCCGCCGAGGCGTCGACCCGCTCGCGCAGTTCCTCGTACGCGACCCGGGCGGCCTCGGCGCGCAGCAGCGCTTCGTCCCGGGCCTCGGCGAGCCGGCCGATCTCCGCCTCGGCGGCGGCCGCCCCGGACCGGGCGGCCGCGGCCTGCCCCTGCAGCCGGGCCAGCCCCTCGCGGCGGTCCGCGATGGCCCGGGCGGCGTCCTTGAGCCGCCGCTCCTCCGCGGCGAGCGCACGCTCCAGCGCGCCCCGGGTCTCGACCGCCTCGGCGAGCGCGTACCGGGCCTCCTCCAGCGCCTCGGCCAGCGCGGCCTCCTCCTCCCGGACGTGCTCGGCCTCCCGCTCCAGCTCCTCCGGCTCCCGGCCGCGCCGCTCCTCGACGGCTCCCCCGGCGGCCGCGTGCCGGGCCCCGGCCTCGGCCAGCCCGGCGGTGCCGCGGGTGCGCTCGGCCAGCGCGGAGAGGTGGTACCAGGTCTGCCGGGCCGCCTCCAGGCTCGGGCCGAGCTGCTGGACCTGCGCCTCCAGGACGGCCTCCCGCTGGATCGCCCGGGCCAGCTCCTGCTCGACGGTGGAGCGGCGCAGCTTCAGCGCCAACTCGTCGGCGACCTCGGCCTCGACGGCCTCGCGCAGGGTGAGCAGGTCGTCGGCGAGCAGCCGGAGCCGGGCGTCGCGCAGCTCGGCCTGGATGCCGGCGGCGCGGCGGGCGATCCTGGCCTGCCGGCCCAGCGGTCCGAGCTGGCGGCGCAGTTCGGCGACGAGGTCCTGCACCCGGTTGAGGTTGACCTGCATCGCGTCCAGCTTCCGCAGCGCCTTCTCCTTGCGCTTGCGGTGCTTGAGCACGCCGGCCGCCTCCTCGATGAAGGCGCGGCGGCCCATCGGGTCGGCGTGCAGCACGGAGTCGAGCTGTCCCTGTCCGACGATGACGTGCATCTCCCGGCCGATGCCGGAGTCGGAGAGCAGCTCCTGGATGTCCAGCAGCCGGCAGGTGTCGCCGTTGAGCGCGTACTCGCTGCCACCGTTGCGGAACATCGTCCGGGTGATGGTCACCTCGGCGTACTCGATCGGCAGGGCGCCGTCGGAGTTGTCGATGGTGAGACTGACCTCGGCGCGGCCGAGCGGGGCGCGCCCGCTGGTGCCGGCGAAGATGACGTCCTCCATCTTGCCGCCGCGCAGCGACTTGGCGCCCTGCTCGCCCATCACCCAGGAGAGCGCGTCGACGACGTTGGACTTGCCGGAGCCGTTGGGGCCGACCACGCAGGTGATCCCGGGTTCGAACCGCAGCGTGGTGGCGGAGGCGAACGACTTGAACCCGCGCAGCGTCAGACTCTTCAGGTGCACGCGCCGGTCTCCTCGTCGCTCGCCAGGGCCCCAGCGGCGACTGTATCCGGCCGGACCGGCGGCAACGGCGTCCGGACACGACGAAGGGACGCCACACAGGGCGTCCCTTGCAAGCTGCGTCCCTTATCGGGGCGGCTCAGTGCACAACGGCGTCGATCTGCGAGGACCGGGCGGGACTCAGGTGAGAGCCGGCTCCCGCTGATCCAGATCGATGCTGTTGAGCAGCGAGTGCTCGTCAGCGACAGCGGTGAGCGCGTCGTTCTCAGCCTGCATCCGAAGGAGCTCGGACTCCAGGTCCTGGACGCGCTGCTGAAGCCGTCGCATCTCGGAGAGCATTCGCGGGTCGGGGCCGCCGACGTACCCGAGAAGCGCCTTTGCCATGATGAATGGTCCTCCACGCTGAGTGACCGAACCGGAACGGTACAGGTCTAGGGGGAAGGGGGACGCACGCGCGGCGCGCCACCGGCAGTGCTGGCTGGGCACTACGGCACAACCACCGTGAGCTGGGCTCACGAGGGCGTGCGCCTACCGGGTAAACGCGGTCGTGTGCGCGGGTTTCCAGCGTCTCACCAAAGACGGAAAGGGTCAACACGATCACCGCACGCTACCGCGCCCCTGTCACCTGCCTGGCGGTGTGGTCACACCGGGCGGCCTCGGGCCGGTCCACCATCTGCTCGTGGATCATCGTTCGATGCGGAGTCAACCACGAGTCTGCCCAGATGGCAACCGTATGACACCGAAGGCCGCCGATCATTTCACGGGACCGGACCCCGGCCGGAGGGCCACCACCGGCGGCACCCCGCTCAGCGGATCTCGAACCCCGGGTAGCCGGTGCCGACGGCCGTCCAGATCTCGGTCACACCGGTGACGCCGCCGGGCGTGTCCGGGCCGCGCAGCAGGGCCAGGAGGTGCTCGCAGTCCGCGGCGAACCCCTCGGCCACCACCTGGACCCGGCCGTCGCCGAGGTTGCTCGCATAGCCGGTCAGGCCGATCTCCAGCGCCCTGGCCCTGGTCCACCAGCGGAAGCCGACCTGCTGGACCTTGCCCCGCACCCAGGCGGTCACCCGGACCGGTTCATCACTGTGTGCGTCGCGACCGTGCATGGGCCCGACCCTATCCGGCCGGGTCACGGCCCGCGCTACGGCGCCGTCGGGCCGTCCACGGTCCAGCCCGGACTGTGGATCTCCACCTGGAGGTCCGCGCGCCGGCCCTCCTGGCCGCAGGTGCGGCAGACCCAGGCCGGGTCGTAGGGGTGCGGTTCGTGCCCGCCGGGGGCGTGCTCGAAGCTCACCGGCGGCTCGGGGAGCAGCCAGCGGTCGCCCCAGCCGAGCAGTGCCTGGGTGAGCGGGGCGAGATCGCGGCCGGCCTCGGTCAGGTGGTACTCGTAGCGCGGCGGCCGCTCGCTGTAGGCGCGGCGCTCGACCACGCCGGCCTCCTCCAGCGCGCGCAGCCGGGCGGTGAGGCGGTCGCGCGGGGCGCCGGTGTTGCGGGCGATCCGGTCGAAGCGGTGGTTGCCGTAGAACAGCTCGCGGACGGCGAGCAGGGCCCACTTCTCACCGACCACGTGCAGCGCGGCGGCGATCGAGCAGGGCCGGCCGGGGAGGGCGGGCGGGGCCGAAGGCGTGGGGGAGGTCACACCACCAGCCTGCCACACAGGGTTGCATTCTCAAACCCAATCGGTGCGGGCCCACCCACGGAGGGCCGCGCGGCGCGGCCCCGCGCACAGCACCGCGGCCCCGCCGTTCACCGGCGGGGCCGCGGGCCCGGTCCTCGCGACGACGGGGTCAGAAGCCCCCGCCCCCGAAGTCGCCACCGCCCCCGTCGAAGCCGCCGCCGCCGTCGAAGCCACCGCCGCCGTCGAAGCCACCGCCGAAGTCACCGGAGTTGAAGTCACCGCCGGAGAAGTCGCCGCCCTCGTACCCGGAGCCGCCGTCATAGCCGGCGCCACCGTCGTACCCGTAGGCCGGGGAGCTCATCATCGAGCCGAGCATCGTGCCGACCAGCAGACCCGGCAGCAGACCGCCGCCGCCGAAGCCCCCGAAGTAGCCGCCCGCCCACGGACCGTACGCCGGGCCGGCGTTCCAGTACGGCTGCGGACCGTGCTCGGTCGGCACCGTCCGGACCTCCGGGTCCTGCCCGGTGGCCAGCCGGTCGGCGTCCGCCCGGCAGACCGGGACGGTGCGCGCCGCGCCACCCGCCGGGGCCCAGTCCGCGTCCTGGACGGACGGGCCGTGCCGCGGGTCGAAGAAGCACGGCGGACGCCGCTCCGGCACCGGCCGCTTCGCGCGCCGGGCGTCCAGCGTGGCCAGGGCGAACCGGCCGTCCTCCAGTGCCTCGGTGACCGGCTTGACGTCCTCCGGGCCCTTGGCCTCGTCCATGCTGCGCTTGGCCCGCTCGTAGGAGTCGAGGGCGTGCGTGTAGTCGGCGCGCTGGACGTCGTCGGCGTCCGGGGCGCCCGGGCTGAAGTCGAGCCGGTCCAGCTCCTCGCCGAAGGCGGTGATGTCCTCGTCCACCACCCGGCGCAGCTGGGCCAGTTCGGCCCGGCGCCGCTCCTCCTTGCGGTTCTTCGAGCGGCGGAAGAGCAGGAAGACGCCGGTGCCGGCCAGCGCCAGCAGGGCCAGCGGGACGACCACCGCCGCCGTCGACATGCCGCCGGAGTCGCTGTTCACCCCGTGGCCCTTGACCTGGGGGGCGGCAGTGCCGACGAAGTCGTTCAGGGTCGCGTCGATGTCGCCCGGGTGCGAGCGCAGGGACGCGCCCGCGATCCGCTCGGCGCTCGCGGTCGGCAGCGCGGCCTTGTCGGAGCGGGCCTGGAACTGGTCACCCCGCCAGATGCCGTAGACGCCGGTGATGCCGACCTTGGTGCGCAGGTCCGGGATCACCGTGTTCGCGCCGTACGCGTCGGTCGCCGGGACCACCGCGATGAAGATCGGCTTGTCCGTCCTGCGGATCTTCTCGGTCAGGGCGTCGGCCTGGCTCTGGCTGAACCGGCCGGCCATCGCCGGGTCGACGTACACCTGGCCCTGCTTGAGCGCGGCGGTGGCGTCGTCCAGCCCGCCGGCCGCGGAGGCCGCCGGGGCCAGCACGAGCAGCAGCCCGAGCACCATCGCCACCAGGGCCGATGCCCCGGCGCTCCGGGAACGTCGTCGAGCAAGGGTTCTCATGTCATCGACGCTACCCCGCCGGGCCCGCCGGAGGGGCATCCCCTTCGCGTACGGGCGGGCCCGCGCACCCCCACCGTCCGCCGGGGTCGCCGCCCTCCTCGGGGATGATGTTTCCCCGGGCCACCCCCGAGACCGGCCGCCGCGGGAACCCGGCCGCCGGCCCGGTCGTCCGTCCCGGCAGGCCCACGGCAGGCCCACGGCAGGCCCACGGCCGTCCGCCGAGCAGTCGCCGGGCAGCCCGCCGGGCGATCGGACCCCGTCCCGCGACCAGGCATAGTGGTGGCCGTACCTGGGTCCGCCCACCTCCTCCTGACCACTTCTCCCGATCGGAGCAACTGGGTGTTCATCGGCCTCGTCACCGCCGTGGCGGCCTCCGCCTGCTACGGCACCGGTTCGGTCCTGCAGGCCGTCGGATCACGTCGCTCCGCCCGGGAGGAGGCCGCCGCCGGGGGCAACTCGGCCGGGGTCACCGCGCACGGCGGGCCCAGCCTCGCCTCCACCGCGAAGGCCGCCGTCACCTGGGAGTTCATCCTGGGCACGGTCCTCGACTTCATCGGTTTCGGCCTGGGCGCGCTGGCCGCGCGGCTGCTGCCGCTGTTCCTCTCCCAGACCATCATCAGCGCCAACCTGGTGATCACCGCGGTGCTGAGCATCAAGCTGCTCGGCATCCGGCTCAAGCAGTTGGAGTGGGCGTCGATCGGCGTGCTCTGCTCGGCGCTGGTGCTGCTGGCCGTCTCCGCCGGACCGGAGGGCGGCCACCACGCGCCGATGGCCTTCCACTGGTGGCTGCTGCTGATCACCACCGTGCTGCTGGTCGGCGGCGGCCTGCTGGTGCGGCGGATGGGCGCCAACGGCGCGATCGTCGCCGGTCTGCTCTCCGGCCTCGGCTTCGGCGCGCTCGGCGTCGGCGTGCGGATCCTCAACGGCGTCCAGCCCTTCGAGCTCGGCGCGCTGCTCTCCGACCCGGCCCTGTACGCGATCCTGGTCGGCGGCATCGGCGGGATGTACGTGCACACCGTCGCCCTGCAGATCGGCTCGGTGAACGGCGCGACCGCCGCCCTGGTGGTCGGTGAGACGGTGCTGCCCGGGGCCGTCGGCGTCATCTGGCTCGGCGACTCCTCCAAGGACGGCCTGGCCTGGCTCGGCGTGGTGGGATTCCTGCTCGCCGTGGTCGCGGCGGTCGGCGTCGCCTACTTCGGCCAGGACACCCACGGCCCGGCCGGGTCGGACCACCCGCAGCCCGAACTCACCAAGCGCTAGCCCCCGGACGGGCCCGCCGGACCGGATCCGGCGGGCCTCAGCGCCCGTTGCGCGCCTGCGGCACGCGCTGGCAGCGGGGGCAGAAGTAGCTGGAGCGGTTCATCCAGGCGGCGCGGCGGATCGGGGTGCCGCAGCGACGGCAGGGCTCGTCCTCGCGGCCGTAGGCGTCGAGGTCCCGGGAGAAGTAGCCGCTCTCGCCGTTCACGTTGACGTAGAGGCTGTCGAAGCTGGTGCCGCCGACGGCGAGGGCGGCCGTCATCACGTCCCGCGCGTGGGCCAGCAGCACGGCGGCCTGCGGGCGGGTGAGCGAGCCGGTCGGGCGGTCGTAGTGCAGCCTGGAGCGCCAGAGCGCCTCGTCCGCGTAGATGTTGCCGACCCCGCTGATCAGGGTCTGGTCCAGCAGCGCCCGCTTGACCGTGGTGCGCCGGGCCCGCAGCGAGGCCACGAACGCGGCGTCGTCGAAGCGCGGATCGAGCGGGTCCCGGGCGATGTGCGCGATGGAGAGCGGCGTGCCCTCCGGGTCGCCGTCCTCGGCCTCCTCGACGGCCAGCCCGCCGAAGGTCCGCTGGTCGACGAAGCGCAGCTCGCGGCCGCCGTCGGTGAACCGCAGCCGCACCCGCAGATGCTTCTCGTCGGGCACCGACGGGTCCTGGACGAGGAGTTGGCCGCTCATCCCGAGGTGGCCGATCAGCGAGAACCCGCCGGCCGGCGCCCCGGCGGCGGCGCCGGAGAGCGGCACCCAGAGGTACTTGCCGCGGCGCTGCGCGGAGCCGAGCGTGCTGCCGGTCAGCCGGGCGGCGAAGTCGGCCGCCCCGGCCGCCTGGCGGCGCACGGCGCGCGGGTGCAGCACGTCGACGCCGGCGACGGTCCGCCCGGCGACCCAGTTCGCCAGACCTCGGCGGACGACTTCTACCTCGGGGAGTTCGGGCACGGGAACAAGCCTCCTGCGACGGTGATCTGCAGGAGGAAGGCTACTGCGTGCTCAGGTCCCGGCGGGCAGGCGGTCGGCGTACTTCTCCTTGATCGCCCGCCAGGCGCTCTCCGCGGCCTTCTGCTCGGCTTCCTTCTTCGAGCGGCCGACGCCGCTTCCGAAGTCCTCGCCGGCCACCCGGGCCGCGGCGGTGAAGGTCTTCTCGTGGTCCGGGCCGGACTCCTCGACCACGTACTCCGGCACTCCGATGCCCACCGAGGCGGTGAGCTCCTGGAGGCTGGTCTTCCAGTCCAGGCCGGCGCCCAGCTGCGAGGACTCCTCGATCAGCGGGTCGAACAGGCGGTGGACGAACTCGGTGGCCGCGTCCAGACCCTGGTCGAGGTAGACGGCGCCGATCACGGCCTCGACGGTGTCGGCGAGGATCGACGACTTGTCGCGACCGCCGGTACCCTCCTCGCCCTTGCCGAGGCGGATGAACGTCCCGAGCTCCAGGCCCCGGCCGACGTCCGCGAGCGCGCGGGAGTTGACCACCGCGGCGCGCAGCTTGGCGAGCGTGCCCTCCGGGACGTCCGGGTGGACGCGGTAGAGGGTGTCGGTCACCACCAGGCCCAGCACCGAGTCGCCGAGGAACTCCAGGCGCTCGTTGGTGGGCAGCCCACCGTTCTCGTACGCGAACGAGCGGTGGGTCAGGGCACGCACCAGAAGGGCGCGCTCGAGCGTGTACCCGAGGCGCCCTTCCAGGACGTCGTATTCGGTCGAAGCCGGCCCGCCGGCCTTTCCGCCGCCCGAAGTGGCCTTCGGGGCGATGGTCGCCTTGCGGGAAGAGTTACTGTCCGACATCGATCCGTACACCCCGCCGATCAGACCGAGAGGACCTGGCGACGGTTGTACGTGCCGCAGCTCGGGCACGCGATGTGGCCGAGCTTCGGCTCGTGGCAGCTGTCGCACGCCACGAGGGCCGGAACGACGGCCTTCCAGTTGGAACGGCGGTGGCGCGTGTTGCTGCGCGACATCTTCCGCTTCGGAACAGCCACGGCTACTTCTCCTGGTTCTCGGCGGCACCCTCACGGGTGTCGCTGTGCTTGATTCCCCGCCGCCGATCAGCGACTTCGCCGCGGGCCTCGTCGCCGGGGGTGGCGGAGAGTCCCTGCAGTGCCGCCCACCTGGGGTCGGCGGCGTCGTGGTGGTGCGTCGGGTCGTCGCTCAGGCGCGCTCCGCATTCGGAGCACAGGCCCAGGCAGTCTTCCTGGCACACCGGCTGCAGCGGCAGTGCGAGCACCACCGCGTCACGCAGCACCGGCTGGAGGTCGAAGAAATCGCCCTCCAGACGGTAAGTCTCTTCTTCCGAGTCCTCGTCGAGGTCCTCGGTCCCGGCGGTCCGGGCGCGGTGGCGCTCGTCGGACTCCGGGTAGTAGTACAGCTCCTGGAAGTCCACGTCGATGTCATCCTCGACGGGCTCCAGGCACCGCACGCACTCGCCCTCGATCAGGGCCTCGGCGGTGCCGGTCACCAGCACACCCTCGACCACCGACTCCAGGCGGAGCTCCAACCGCAGCTCGCTCTTCTCCGGGACGCCGATCACATCAATGATCCCGAGGCCCTCCGGGGCCTCCAGGGTGCGGGACACCTTGCGCAGCGAGCCCGGGCGACGACCGAGCTCGTGCGTGTCGAACACGAGGGGGTCGCGGTGGTCGAGGCGGTTCAAGGTGTCCTGACTTCCTGAGAAAACTGATGCGCGGTGCTGCTCACCGGACGATGCGCGGGCAGACCGACGGGTCCGGCACGGAGAGGCCGGAGTGGTCAGACTACCGGAGTCTTCGGCCAGGCCCAACTTCGGTCCCGGCCGCTGACCGGGCTCAGCGGCCGCCGAGCTCCCGGAGCCTGGTCATGTCGATCATGCTGGTGTCGAAGAAGCTGGTCTCGTCCAGGCCGGGCTGCTGCTGCTGCTGTTGGGGCTGCTGGTGCTGGTGCTGCTGCGCGACGGCCGGCGGGTTGGCGGGCTGCTGCGGGTAGCCGTAGGCGTCGTACTGCTGCGCCGTGTAGCCCTGCTGCGGTTGCGGATAGCCGTAGCCGCTCTGCTCCTGCGCGACCGGGTAGCCCTGCGGCTGCTGCGACTGCTGCTGCTGTCCGTACCCGTACTGGCCGCCGTACGGATCGCCCTGGCCCGCCGGGTCGAAGCCGCCGCCGTAGACCTCGGCGTACTGCCCGCCCGGCTGCTGCGCGGCGGCGTACTGGTCCGCGCCGGGGGCCTGCCAGCCGGCCGCGGCCGGGGTCTGCTCCGGCCAGGTCTGCTGCTGCGGCACCTCCTCGCGGTACCACGGCACCTCCTCGCCGTCGGGGTCGGCGGCGAAGCCCGCCGCGACCGCCTCGGCGCGGTTCTTGGCCTGCTGGGCCTGGTCGGCGGCGGCCAGGTAGGCACCCAGCTCGTCGATCGGGGCCTTGCCGAGCAACTTGTCACGGCCCTTGCCGACCGCTTCCAGGGTCGCGCTGAGGACGTTCTCCAGGGTGGCGAGCTTCACATCGACGTACTCGTCGACCTCGGGGCTCGGGGTGATCCGCGGCTGCGGCCGGAACTCCTCGCCGTCGCCCTCGCCCTCGTACCCGGTCTCGAAGACGCCGGCGTCACCGCGCAGCTTGGTCCGGCCGCGGCCGACCGCGCCGAGCGTCTTGGTGAGCACGACCTCGAAGTTGGCGAGCTTGCTGTCCACGTAGTCGTCGGCCTCGGCGCGCTTGGTCTCGACCTCGGCCCGCGCCTCGGAGAGGATCCGGTCCGCCTCGGCCTGGGCCCGGCGGACCACCTCGGTGTCGGAGATCAGCGAGCCCCGCTCGGCGTGCGCGCCCTGGATGATCCGCTCGGCCTCGGCCTCGGCGCCGGCGACCACCTGCTCGTGGTCGGCCATCACCGACTGGGCCTGGGCCAGCTCGGCGGGCAGCGCGGCCCGGAGGTCCTGGAGCAGACCGACCAGCTCGGCCCGGTTCACCACACAGGAGGCCGACATCGGCATCGAGCGGGCGTTCTCGACGGCCGCGACGATCTCGTCGACCTTGTTCTGCACGTCCACGGGGCTTCGTCTTTCCGTGTGCCGCCGACGGTCCGGCGGAGGCAGGCCCGGCGCGGTGGACCTCACCGCAGGGCAGGAACTCAGACTTTACGGCCACTGCGGGGCGAGGTCACAACGCCCGGACCGGGCCATCGAACCGGGCCCGGGACAAGTGGTGACGAATCGGCAGAAACGGACCGGTTCGGGGCCGGCCGGGCCGCTACCGGGCCTCGGCCTTCCGCTGGGCGATCCGCTCGACCAGCCGGCGGTGCACCGTCTCCGGCAGCAGGTGCGAGACGTCGCCGCCGTACGAGGCGACCTCCTTGACCAGCGTGGACGACAGGAAGCTGTACGTCGGCGAGGTCGGCAGGAAGAGCGTCTCGACGCCGGTCAGCCCGTGGTTCATCTGGGCCATCTGCAGCTCGTAGTCGAAGTCACTGACGGCGCGCAGGCCCTTGACGATCGCCGGGATGCCGCGCTCCCGGCAGAAGTCCACCAGCAGACCGAGGTGCGACTCGACCACGATGTTCCCGTACTTGGCGGTGGTCTCCTCGATCAGCGCGATCCGCTCGTCGATGGTGAACATGCCCTGCTTGTTCCGGTTGATCGCGACCGCGACATGCACCACGTCGTAGAGCTTCGAGGCCCGCTCGATGATGTCGAGATGACCGTTGGTGATCGGGTCGAACGATCCGGGGCAGACGGCGCGGCGCATGGCGTGGATGCTCCCTCGTGGGGTGACGGGTCCTGCGGGCCTCGGCCCGCTACGAGTGTGGGCGGGCCTCGGCGGCGGCGCGACCGTACCAGAGCGTGCCCTCGCCGTAGCGGCGCGAGCGCAGCACCTCGAAGCCCTCGGGCCAGCCGAACTCGCCGCCTCGGGTGCTGCGCTCCACGGTGACGAGTGCGTCGGCCGCGAGCCAGCCCCCGGCCAGGAGTGTGATCAGCATCTCGCGGACCTCGTCGTCGGTGACGACGTAGGGCGGATCGAGAAAGACCAGGTCGTACCCGGTCTCCGGGGGCGGGCCGGCGATCACCTTCTCGGCCCGGGAGGCCACCACCACCGCGCCGGGCAGGTCGACCGTCCGGACGTTGTCCCGGATCACCCGGGCCGCCTGGCCGTCGGCCTCGACCAGCAGGACGTGCTCGGCGCCGCGGGAGAGCGCCTCCAGGCCGACCGCGCCCGATCCGCCGAACAGGTCCAGCATCCGGGCCCCGTGCAGGGTGCCGCGCAGCGCCTCCAGGGTGGAGAACATCGCCTCGCGGGCCTTGTCGGAGGTCGGGCGGGTGCTCCGGCCGGGCGGTACGGCCAGCCGGCGGCCGCCGGCCGCCCCGGCGATGACGCGGGTCATGGTGGTGGGAGGTCCTTTCGTCGCTGCCCGACCACGCTATACGGCCCCGGCGGACGGGGGCGCCCCGAGGCCGCGAACACCCCGGAGCGCCGACCGTCCGACCGGTGCGCGGACGCGCCCCGGACCCGCGGCCCCACCACGGGGGCCGCGGGCACCGGATCAGCCCGCGTCCGCCGCCGGCCGGGCCGGGACGGCCGCGCCGAGCAGCGCCGGCGAGGCGTAGCGGGACCACGAGAGGCAGCCGTCGGGCGGGCAGTACTCGGGGCGGCGCGGGTCGTGCCCGAGCTCGCGCAGCTTGGTGCGGACGGAGTCGGGGGTGCGGCCGAAGCGGGCGGCGATCCGGGCGACGGTCTCGCTGTCGTGGAACCGCCGGACCAGCTCCTCCTCGTGCTGCGGCACCCAGGGGGCGCCGTGCCCGGGGTAGAGCTCACGCAGCACGTCGCGGTCGGGGATGGGCTCGGAGACATCGGCGACGATCGCCAGCGCCCGGAGCGCGCGGTTGAGCGCGATCCGCAGCGAGGCGACGTCCTCGACCGGCAGGCGGAGCTTGCCCGAGGCGAGCGGCGCGGCGGCCGCCCCCTCACGCCAGCCGGTGAGGGTGAGGGTGACCTCGCGGTCGTCGTCGCTGGCGAGTTCGATCCGGAAGACCTTGTCGCCCAGCGGGAGCTCGTTGAGATGACGGAATGCCATGGCAGGACCCCCAAGTGTCGTGCCAGGTACGCACCTTGGGGGTGCGCCCTGAACAACTACATTCTCTCGCGGGGGTCTGACAATCGACCGGCCGACGACCCGGCCGCCCGGGCTCCCGAAGGGCTCAGCCCTTCTCCAGGTACTCCGCGCGGTCGGCGTCGAGCAGGCTCTCCAACGCGGTGCGCAGGTCCGGGTGGGCGGTCAGCCCCGGGTCCTCGGCGACCAGCCGGGTGGCCTCGGCGCGGGCCGTCACGATGACCTCCTCGTCCTCCAGGACGGAGAGCACCTTCAGCGAGGACTTCACCCCGGACTGCGCCTGGCCCAGCACATCGCCCTCGCGCCGCTGTTCGAGGTCGATCCGGGACAGCTCGAAGCCGTCCAGGGTGCCGGCCACCGCCTCCAGCCGGGCCCGGGCGGCGCTGCCCGCCGGCATGTCGCTGACCAGCAGGCAGAGGCCGGCCGCGCTGCCGCGCCCGACCCGGCCGCGCAGCTGGTGCAGCTGGGAGACGCCGAAGCGGTCGGCGTCCATGATCACCATCGCGGTGGAGTTGGGGACGTTGACACCCACCTCGATCACCGTGGTCGCCACCAGGACGTCCACCCCGCCGGCCGCGAACCGGCGCATCACCTCGTCCTTGGCGTCGGGCGCGAGCCGGCCGTGCAGGATCTCCACCCGCAGCCCGGCCAGCGGGCCCTTCGCCAGCTTCTCGGCGGTCTCGACGACCGACAGCGGGGGGCGCCGCTCGTCGCTCCCGGCGCCCGCGTCCGGCTCCGCGCCGGTGAGGTCCTCCAGGTCCCCGGCCGGCGCGGACCTGCGCTTCTTCTTGGCGTCGGCGGGGTCCTCGTCCCCGATCCGGGGGCAGACCACGTAGGCCTGGTGGCCCTTGGCCACCTCCTCGCGGACCCGCTCCCAGGCCCGCGCCAGGAAGTTGGGCTTCTCCAGGGCCGGGACGACATGGGTGGAGATCGGCGAGCGACCGGCCGGCAGCTGGTCCAGCACCGAGGTCTCCAGATCCCCGAAGACGGTCATCGCGACGGTGCGCGGGATCGGGGTGGCCGTCATCACCAGCAGGTGCGGCGGCTGCTCGCCCTTGGCCCGCAGCGCGTCCCGCTGCTCGACGCCGAAGCGGTGCTGCTCGTCCACCACGACCAGGCCGAGGTCCTGGAACTGCACCTTGTCCTCGATCAGCGCGTGGGTGCCGATCGCGATGCCCGCGTCCCCGCAGGCCATGTCCAGCATCGCCTGACGGCGGGCCGGGACGCCCATCGAGCCGGTCAGCAGCACCACCCGGGTACCGAGGTCCGAGCCGCCCAGCAGGCCGCCCTCGGCCAGGTCCCCCATCATCTCGACGATCGACCGGTGGTGCTGCTGCGCCAGGACCTCGGTGGGCGCCAGCAGGGCCGCCTGGCCGCCCGCGTCGACCACGGCGAGCATCGCGCGCAGCGCGACGAGCGTCTTGCCGGAGCCGACCTCGCCCTGGAGCAGCCGGTGCATCGGGTGCTCGGTGGCCAGGTCGGCGAAGATCTCGGCGGCGACCTTGAGCTGGCCGTCGGTGAGGGTGAACGGGAGCCGGGCGTCGAAGGCGTCCAGCAGTCCGCCCTCGCGGGCCCGGCGCGGCTTGGCCGGCAGCGCCGAGTCGGCGGCCCGGCGCTGCGCGAGCGCGACCTGGAGGACGAAGGCCTCGTCCCAGCGGAGCCGGCTCTGGGCGCGCTCGCGGTCGGCCTGGCCGCGCGGGCGGTGGATCAGCTCCAGCGCCTCGGGCAGCGGGATCAGCGCGTGCCGGTCGCGCAGCTCCGCGGGCAGCGGTTCGCCGACGTCGCCCAGGTGCTTGGTGAGCGCCGTCTCGACGCAGATGGACAGCTTCCAGCTGGGCATCTGGGCGCTGGCGCCGTAGACCGGGATCAGCCGGCCGGCGAACTGCCGGGCGGCGTCCGATCCGGCGTCCTCGTCGAGCAGTTGGTAGTCCGGCGAGACCAGCTGACGGCTGCGGTTGAAGACACCGACCTTGCCGGCGAACAGGCCCTGGGCGCCCGTCCGGAGCTCCTTCTGCCGCCAGCCCTGGTTGAAGAAGACCAGCGACAGCCGGCTGCGGCCGTCGGTGACGACCACCTCCAGGCGGTCCCCCTTGCGGCCGCGGAACGGGATCAGGGTGACCTTCTCGATCCGGGCCAGCACGGTGACGTGCTCGTCGATCTCCAGCTCGTCCAGGCTGGTGAGCTGGCCGCGCTCGACGTAGCGGCGCGGATAGTGGTGCAGCAGGTCCCCGACCGTGCGCAGCTTGAGGCTGTCGGCGAGCACCTTGGCGGTACGGTCGCCGACGAGCTTGGTCAGTGGTTCATCGAGAGCGCCCATCAGGCCCTTGTTTACACCACCGGACCGACATTCCGGGCGCCACCCGCTGCCCGGCGCCGCCCGCCGCGCCCGGCCCGCGGCGGAACGCCGCCCGCCCGCTACTCCACGCCGATGAGCAGCGGCGCGGACTCCTGGCCACCGTGGAAGACCACCGCGTCGACCTCCGGCCGCCGGTGCCGGGCGTGCGCGACCAGCCGCTCGGCCAGCTCCTCGTCCACGCCCTCGCCGAGGATCAGGGTGACGAGTTCGCCGCCGCCGCCGAGCATCCGGTCGAGCACGCCCGCCCCGACCTCGGCCGGGCCCGTGCCGATCACCACCACGTCCCCGTCGATCAGGCCGAGCACGTCCCCGGCCTGGCAGACCCCGGCCATCGTCCAGGACTCCCCCTCGGCGACGGCGAGTTCGGCGTACCGGGTGGCGCCGGCCGCGGAGGTCATGGCGACCACGTCCTCGTCGAAGCGCCGGCCGGCCTCGTGCACGGCGAGCGCGGCCAGGCCCTGGACCGGCGAGCGGGTGGGCAGGACGGCGATCCGCACCCCCTCCTCGCGCAGCTGATCGGCGGCGGCCCCCGCCGCGGCCCGCAGCTCGGGGTCGTTGAGCAGCAGGACGACCTCACGGGCGGCCGACCGGCGGACGGCGGCGGCGAGTTCGGCGCTGGCCGGCGGGCGGTCCGGGTCGGCGTGCAGGACGACGGCGCCGGCCTGCTCGCAGAGCTCGGCCAGGCCCGGGCCGGAGACCACCGAGAGCACCACCCGGGTGCGCTCCTCGCGCTCGCCCCGGTCGTCGGCGGTGCCGGACCGGGCGGCGGCCTCGGCGAAGTGCGTGATCCGGATCTGGTGCGGTCGCCCGGCGCCGAGCCCGGCCTCCACCGCGGCCCCCGCGTCGTCCACGTGCACATGGACGTTCCAGAGGCCGTCGCCGCCCCCGACCACCAGCGAGTCGCCCAGCGCGGCGAGCCGCTCGCGCAGGGCGGGCAGCGCCTCGTCGGGGGCGTCCAGCAGGTAGATCACCTCGAAGGCGGGGTGTCCCGGACCGGCCGGCCGCAGATGGGGGGTCTCGCACCGCGCGCCGGAGGGAGGGCGGCGGCGGCCGACGGGCGGGCCCTCGAAGCTCTCGGCCGGCCGGACGTCGCCGCGCAGCGCGACCGGGCCCATCGGCTGGTGGCCGGCCACGGCGTCGGCGAGCGCCCCGAGGACGGCGACCAGGCCGCGTCCGCCGGCGTCCACCACACCGGCCTCGGCCAGGACGGCGAGCTGTTCGGGGGTGTGCCGCAGCGCGTCCCGGGCCGCCCGGTAGGCGGTGTCGGCGACCTGGGCGAGCCCGTCACCGGCCCGGGTCGCCTCCCGGGCGGCCACCCGGGCGACGGTCAGCAGGGTGCCCTCGACGGGTTCGGCGACCGCCTGGTAGGCGGAGTCGGCGGCCTGCTGGAGGGCGGCGCGCAGCTGGTCGGCGCCGCCGCCCCGGGCCAGCTGCTCGGCGGTGCCGCGCAGCCACTGGGCGAGGATCACGCCGGAGTTGCCCCGGGCGCCGACCAGCGCGCCCCTGGCCATCGCCCGGGCGGCCTCGGCCAGCCCGGGGGCCGGGCCGCCCGCCGGGTCCGTGAAGCGGCTCTCCACGGCGGCGGCGGCCGACTCCACGGTCAGATAGAGGTTGGTGCCGGTGTCGCCGTCCGGGACGGGGTAGACGTTGAGTGCGTCGATCTCCTCGCGGGCCTGGCCGAGCGCGCGCAGGGCCAGCTGGCACCAGCTGCGCACGGCCGGGGCGTCGAGCGTGGTCAGCACCAGGTCTCCTCCGGGTGGGACGCCGTGATGGCCTGACGGGCGGCGACACGGTCAGGGCAGCGGCGAGGGGTGGTACCGGCAGGTTATCGGGGGCCGGGGGCGGCCGCCGGAAGCGGCGAGGGCAGCGATCACCTGCGCAGACGTGGTAGTTTCGTTGAACGGAAGCAAGCGTTGTATGCTCTTCCGGTTGCCTGGAACAGTCCAGGCTCACCCCATTGATCTGATCTGGTTCACGTGAGTGCTCCGGTGGGTTGGCGGGGTTTCGAACGTAAATGATCTGAAGTCTTGGAGTGACTCCTGTGGCTGCCAACTGCGACGTCTGCGGCAAGGGGCCGGGCTTCGGCAACAGCATCTCCCACTCTCACCGCCGTACCCCCCGTCGTTGGAACCCCAACATTCAGACGGTGCGCGCTGTGATTGGGCGGACGCCGAAGCGGCTCAACGTCTGCACCTCGTGCATCAAGGCCGGTAAGGTCTCGCGCTGACGCGCAGACCGGTAAGCCGGTCCTCCAGGAAGCCGGTCCATCCTCGGGTGGACCGGCTTCCTGTTTCTCAGTACCGGCCGGTTCCTCCGAGCATGCTCGGAGCCTCCACGGGCGGGCCCTCGGGCCCGCCCGTGGTCGTTTCCGGCCGGTCCGCTCAGCGCCAGCGCCAGGCGTGGTCGACCGGACCGATGCCGGCCCCGAGCGCGAACCCGCCGGCGATCGCGCCGGTGATGTAGGCCTTCGCCGAGGCCACCGCCGCGGGCAGCGGCTCGCCCTTGGCCAGTCCGGCGGCGATGGCGCTGGCCAGCGTGCAGCCGGTGCCGTGGGTGTGCCGGTTGTCGTAGCGGGGCGCGCGGTACCAGTGCTCCTCCCCCGGCCCGCCGTACAGCAGGTCGGCGGCCTCGCCCTCCAGGTGCCCGCCCTTCACCAGGACCCAGCGCGGCCCGAGGTCGAGCAGGGCCTTCGCCGCGTCGAGCATCTGGGCCTCGTCCTCGACGGTGCGCCCGGTGAGCTGCGTCACCTCGTGCAGGTTGGGCGTGGCGAGGGTGGCGACCGGCAGCAGCTTCTCCCGGACGGTGGCGACGGCCTCGGCGGCCAGCAGCGCGTCGCCGTGCTTGGAGACGCCGACGGGGTCGACCACCACCGGGGCGTCGACCCCGGCCAGCAGCTCGGAGACGGTCTCGACCAGCTCGATCGAGGCGAGCATGCCGGTCTTCACGGCCTGGACCCCGATGTCGTCCACCACACTGCGGAACTGGGCCCGGACGGCCTCGGCCGGCAGCTCCCAGTAGCCCTGGACGCCGAGCGAGTTCTGCGCGGTGACGGCGGTGATCACGCTCATGCCGTGCACGCCGAGGGCCAGCATCGCCTTGAGGTCGGCCTGGATGCCGGCGCCGCCGCCGGAGTCGGATCCGGCGACGGTGAGCACCCGCGGGGGTGCGGAGGAGGGGCCGGCCGGGGGGCGGCCGCCGGGAGCGGGGGCGGAGGACGGGAGGGGCATGGGACCCAACCTACCCGCGCCGCCTCAGAGCACGGCTTCGGATTCCGCCCAGCGGTCCTGCGGCACGGTCTTGAGGTGGGTGACCGCCTCCGCGACCGGCACCAGCTCGATGTCGTTGCCGCGCAGCGCGGTGAAGTGACCGAAGGCACCCTTGTGGACGGCCTCCACCGCGTGCCAGCCGAAGCGGGTGGCGAGCACCCGGTCCCGGGCGGTGGGGGTGCCGCCGCGCTGGGTGTGACCGAGGATGACCGGCCGGGCCTCCTTGCCGAGCAGGTTCTCCAACTCGTTGGCGAGCCGGTTGCCGATCCCGCCGAAGGTCCGGTGGCCGAACTGGTCGACGTCGCCGTGGTCGAAGCGCATCGTGCCGGGCAGCGGAGCCGCGCCCTCGGCGACGGCGATGATGGCGAACTTCTTGCCCCGGGAGAAGCGGTCCTCGACCATCCGGGCCACCGCCTCGATGTCGAAGGGCTTCTCCGGGATCAGGATGCCGTGGGCGCCGCCCGCCATCCCGGCGGTGAGGGTGATCCAGCCGGTGTGCCGGCCCATCAGCTCCACCACCATCACCCGCTGGTGCGATTCGGCGGTGGTCTTCAGCCGGTCGATCGCGTCGGTCGCGACATGCACCGCGGTGTCGAACCCGAAGGTGACGTCGGTCGCGTCGATGTCGTTGTCGATGGTCTTCGGCACACCGACCACCGGCAGCCCGGCGTCGCTGAACATCTTGGCGGCGGTCAGCGTGCCCTCGCCGCCGATCGCGATCAGCGCCTCGATGCCGATGTCCCGGGCGAGGGTCTGCGCGTTCTCCACCGCCCAGGCGATCCGGTCGCGCTGCACCCGGGCCGAGCCCAGGATGGTGCCGCCGAGGGTCAGCAGACCGGTGACGTCGTCGTGCGAGATCGGCCGGGTACGGCCCTCGATCAGGCCGAGGAAGCCGTCCTCGATGCCGACGATCTCGTCGCCGTGCACATCGGTCCCCCGGTGCACCACGGAGCGGATCACCGCGTTGAGTCCGGGGCAGTCGCCGCCGCTGGTCAGGACACCGATGCGCATGGTGGCTGTGCTCTCCCGCTCCGCAGTGGTTCAGACCACCCGCGCCTGAGGGCGGGTGGGCCCGATCGAGCGCAAGCCTACGCGGTCCGCCCGCCCGGACCGGTGCGCCGCTCGCGCGGAGCGTCACCCGCGCCCCCGAGTGACCGCCGCCTCCCGTCACCCACTCGTCGCGGCGACCGGAGCGCCGGTCACTCGGCGAAGTGGTCCCAGCCGCCGACCCGGTCCCAGGGCTCGCCGTCCACCGTCACCCGGCCGCCGCGCGACGGCCGGGCCCGGCCGGTCACCTCACCCACCACGCGCCAGCGGGCGGGGAGTTGGACACCGCGCGGGAAGGTCGCCACGATCGCGTGGTCCTCTCCGCCGGAGAGCACCCAGACCAGCGGGTCCACCCCGACCGCCTGCCCGATGTCGGCCATCTGCGCCGGGACGTCGAAGTCCGCGGCCCGCAGGTCGATGTCCACCGCGCTGGCCCGGGCGACGTGGCCGAGGTCGGCCACCAGCCCGTCGCTGACGTCGACCATCGCGGTGGCGCCCAACTCGGCCCCGGCCGGGCCCGCGTGGTACGGCGGCTCGGGCCGGCGGTGCGCCTCGACGAAGGCCCGCGGCGAGCGGAAGCCGCGCTGCAGCACGGTCAGCCCGGCGGCGGACCAGCCGAGCCAGCCGGTGACCGCGACCACGTCGCCCACCTGGGCCCCGGCGCGCGTCACGGGCGCGCGCCCCTGGAGGTCGCCGAGCGCCGTGACGGCGAGGGTGATGACATCACCGCGCACCACGTCGCCGCCGACCACCGTCGCGCCGGCCACCTGGCACTCGTCGCGCAGCCCGTCCATCAGCTCGGTGGCCCAGGTGGTGGGCAGATCGGCGGGGGCGACCAGGCCGAGCAGGATCGCGGTGGGCACCGCGCCCATCGCGGCCACGTCGGCGAGGTTCTGGGCGGCGGCCTTGCGGCCCACGTCGTAGGCGGTCGACCAGTCCCGGCGGAAGTGCCGGTTCTCGATCAGGACGTCCGTGGTGGCGACCACCCGGCCGTCCGGCGCCTTCACCACCGCGGCGTCGTCACCCGGACCGAGGTCGACCGCGTCGGTGAGCGGTACCCGGGCCGTCAGCTCCCTGATGAGTCCGAACTCGCCGAGCTCGCCCACGGTCCCCTGCATCTGCCGTCCTCTCGCGTTTCCATCGGAATCAGAACTCGTGCGCCCCCGCTCCCCCGCGCGCAGCGTACGCCCTCCGGAGGTGCGGAAGTCTCCCCTCCCCGGCCCGCTGCGCGGTAGCGTGGTGATCGGAATGCCGGTGAGCCCGTTCCCCACCCCCGACGCCCGATCGGGCGATCACGGCGCCGTCCCCCGTACCCAGCCGCCGGGAGGTCCCCCCGTGGTACAGGCATACATCCTGATCCAGACCGAGGTCGGCAAGGCCACCTCCGTGGCCCGGTCCATCGCCGGGATCCCCGGTGTCCTCCAGGCCGAGGACGTCACCGGCCCGTACGACGTGATCGTGCGGGCCGAGGCCGAGACCGTGGACGACCTCGGTCGCCTGGTGGTGGCCAAGGTCCAGCAGGTCGAGGGCATCACCCGCACCCTCACCTGTCCGGTGGTCCACCTGTAAGCCCCGGCTACCATCGCCGGGTGGCCCGAGAACCCCGCGTCCCCCGTTTCCTGGCAGCTCTGCCGGCCCCCGTCCGGTGGCTCGCCCTGCCCCTGGCGCTGAGCTGCACCGTCGTGGTGCTGCTCGGCAGCTGGGGCGCGCCCGCGAAGATCGAGGTGCCGACGCCCACCGGCAGGGCCGCCACCTACTGCCAGGCGCTGGCCGCGGCCCTGCCCCAGGACCTGCTCGGCCACGCCCGCGAGGACCCGTCGCCCGCGTCCCCGTACGTGGCCGCCTGGGCCAGCTCGCCGCGCGTCGTGCTGCGCTGCGGCGTGGAGCGGCCGGAGGAGCTGAACGGCGAGCACGCCGAGGACATCTCCCCCACCATCGACGGCGTCACCTGGTGGTCCGAGAAGCTCGACGACGGCGGCTACCGCCTCACCACCACGCTGCGCCGGGCGAACGTCGAGGTGACCGTCCCCGGCGGGTCCTTCGCCAATCCGCTCGACCCGGTCGCCGCCCTCAACGGCTTGGTGAAGGCCAACATCCCGTAGCGGCCGCGACGGCGGCAGGGCGGTCCGGGAGCTCCCGGACCGCCCTGCCGCCGTGCGTGCGCCCGGGGCGCGTCTAGCGCAGACCGGTCGAGCGGCGCAGTGCCGCCCCCAGCAGCCGGTCGATCAGCTCCGGGTACGACAGGCCGCTGGCCTCCCACATCTTCGGGTAGGCCGAGATCGGGGTGAAGCCGGGCATGGTGTTGACCTCGTTGATCACCCAGCTGCCGTCGTCCAGCAGGAAGAAGTCCACCCGGGCCAGGCCCTCGCAGCCGAGCGCCTCGAAGGCGGCGACCGCCTGACGGCGGATCTCGGCCGTCTCGGCCCCACCGAGCTCGGCCGGGATGCGCACCTCGGAGGAGTCGATGTACTTGGCCTCGAAGTCGTAGAACTCGTAGTCGCCGCCGACCAGGACCTCGGCCGGCACGCTGGCCCGCGGGCCGTCCTCGAACTCCAGCACCCCGCACTCGATCTCGCGACCGGAGACCCCGGCCTCGATGATCAGCTTGGGATCGTGCCGGCGGGCCTCCTCGATCGCGGCGTCCAGGTCGGCGAGGTCCTTGACCTTGGTGATGCCGATGCTGGAGCCGGCCCGGCAGGGCTTGACGAACAGCGGCAGGCCGAGCTGCCCGACCCGCTCGCGGACGGCCGCGCGTCCGGCCTCGCTCTCCCACTCCCGCGGCCGGACGATGGTGTACGAGCCGACGCCCAGACCGTGCGAGGCCAGCACCCGCTTGGTGAACTCCTTGTCCATGCCCACCGCGCTGGCGAGCACGCCGTTGCCGACGTACGGCACCCCGGACAGCTCCAGCAGGCCCTGCAGGGTGCCGTCCTCGCCCCAGGGACCGTGCAGCAGCGGGAAGACCACGTCCACCTCGCCGAGCACCTTGGGTGCCGCCCCCGGCTCGCTCAGGACGACCTCGCGGCTGTCCGGGCTGACCGGCAGCGCGACCTGGCCGTCGACGGCCTCGGCGACCTGGGCGACGTCCGGCAGCCGGCCGTCGACGATGGCCATCCGGGCCGGATCGTCGCTGACCAGCGCCCAGCGGCCCTCGTGGGTGATGCCGATCGGCAGCACGTCGTACTTCTCGCGGTCGATCGCCCTGAGCACGCTGCCCGCGGTGGTCACCGAGATGGCGTGCTCGGAGCTGCGACCACCGAAGACGAGCGCTACGCGCGGCTTCGCGGACGGATTCGGGGAGGTCTGTTCGATGCTCATATCGGGTTTGAGACTACCGTGCGAGGTGTTTCCGGAAAGTCAGCCACCCGGCCCGCGCGCCCCGGGCGTCAGTGCCGCTCGGCCTTGGCCGAGCGCGACATCAGCGTCTGCAGCGCCTCCTGGGTGGGACGCCCGTTGTGCACCACGTCCACCACGGCCTCGACGATCGGCATGTCGACACCGCTGCGCCGGGCCAGGTCGAGCACCGACTCGCAGGACTTGACGCCCTCCGCGGTCTGCCGGGTGGCCGCGATGGTCTCGGCGAGCGACATCCCGCGGCCCAGGTTGGTGCCGAAGGTGTTGTTGCGGGAGAGCGGCGAGGAGCAGGTCGCCACCAGGTCGCCCATCCCGGCGAGTCCGGCGAAGGTGTGGGCGTCCGCGCCGAGCGCCAGCCCCAGCCGGGTGGTCTCGGCCAGCCCGCGGGTGATCAGCGTCGCCTTGGTGTTGTCGCCGAGCCCCATGCCGTTGGCCATGCCGACCGCCAGGCCGATCACGTTCTTGACCGCGCCGCCCAGCTCGCAGCCGATCACGTCGGTGTTGGTGTACGGGCGGAAGTACGGGGTGTGGCAGGCCGCCTGGAACCGCTTGGCGACCGCCTCGTCGGTGCAGGCCACCACACTCGCGGCGGGCTGCCGGTTGGCGATCTCCCGGGCCAGGTTGGGGCCGCTGACGACCGCCACCCGGTCCGCCACGACCCCGGCGACCTCGGCGATGACCTCGCTCATCCGCTTGGCGGTGCCGAGTTCGATGCCCTTCATCAGGCTGACCAGCACGGTCTGCGGCTCGATCAGCGGGGCCCAGGCCGCCAGGTTCTCGCGCAGCGTCTGGGAGGGCACCGCGAGCACCGCGAAGTCCGCGCCGGCCAGCGCCAGTGCCGGGTCCACGGTCGCCCGGATCGACTCGGGCAGCGGGACGCCGGGCAGGTAGTCCGGGTTGACGTGGGTGGTGTGGATCGCGTCCACCAGCTCCCGACGGCGCCCCCAGAGCGTCACCTCGCAGCCGGCGTCGGCCAGCACCATCGCGAACGCGGTCCCCCACGACCCCGTTCCGAACACAGCGCATCGGGTCACTTGCCGGCCTCCTCGGTACCGTTCCGGCGCGTGCCGGCGGCCCGCTGCCGCTCGGCCGCGGCCGCCGCCGCCCGGTCCCGGGCCGCCGCGCGCATGTCGTAACGCTCGGCCGGCGGCTCCTCGCCGCGGATCCCGGCCAGCACGGCGGTGATCGCCTGCATGATGTCCTCGGTGGCGTCCCGGAGCACCTGGGCGGTCAGCTCCTGGCCCTGGTACTTGCTCAGGTCCACCGCCGGCCCGGCCGCCACCGTCACCCGGTGGCGCGGGAAGAGGTTGAACCGGCCCTTGCCGGAAGCGCCCCGGCCGTACGGCGGGATGATCTCGTGCGCGCCCCAGTGCGCCACCGGGATCACCGGCGCGCCGGTCATCAGCGCGACCCGGGCCACGCCGCTCTTGCCGGTCATCGGCCACAGGTCCGGGTCCCGGGTGAGCGTGCCCTCCGGGTAGAACTGGACGCACTGGCCGCTGTTCACCGCGTCGATGGCCGCCCGGAACGCCTGCGCGGCGTCGGTCGACTCGCGGAACACCGGGATCTGCCCGGTCTTGCGCAGCATGAAGCCGATGAACGGGACCGAGAACAGCGAGGACTTGCCGAGGATGCGCGGCGGCCGCCCGCTGTTGTACTGCCAGTGCGCGTAGACCACCGGGTCGATGATCGAGTTGTGGTTGACCGCGGCGATGAAGCCGCGGTCCTTCGGCAGGTGCTCCCAGCCCCGCCAGTCGGGCTTGACCAGCGCGGTCGTCACCGGCTTCACCAGCACGGCCGCGAAGCGGTACCAGATGCCGTAATCGGCGTTGCCGAAGCTGGCGTACGAGCGGCGGGCCACCCCAGGTCCTCCTCATCCGGTGCGGCACGTGGGGTGCCGCAGTCTCTCGCCTCCCACGACCCCCGTCGGACGGGGTCCGGGCGCGGAACAGTCTCACCCGACCGCGAACCGCCTGTCGAGCAACCCCGCCAGCACGTCGGGCGGGCGTGACCAAACGCACGTCCGCACAGTTGGGACGGCCTGGCGAGGGTTCCGGGACCGGCGTCACAATGACGCCGATGACCCAGGACACCGTACGCCCCACCGGGCCCGTCGCGCCCCCCGCACCCGCCGCCGGCTGGTCGCTGGTGCTGCCGCTCAAACGGCTCGCCCTGGCGAAGACCCGCCTGGCGCCGTTCGCCGGACCGCACCGCGCCGACCTGGCGCTCTCCTTCGCGCTGGACACCGTGACCGCCGCACTGGCCACCCCGGGCGTGTCCCGGGTCCTGGTGGTCACCCGGGACACCGCGGCGGCCGAACGACTGTCCGCACTGGGCGCGGTCGTGGTCGGTGACGAACCGGACGGCGGCCTCAACAGCGCACTGGCGCACGGCGCGGCGGCCGCGCTGGTCCTCGCCCCGCGCGCCCCGCTGGCCGCGCTCTCCGCCGACCTGCCGGCCCTGCGCCCGGCCGAACTGGCCCGCGTCCTGGCCGCGGCGGAGCAGGCCGGCCGGTCCTTCCTGGCCGACGCCCCGGGCGTGGGCACCACGCTGCTCGCCCCCGCCCCCGGCGGTCCGCTCGCCCCCGCCTTCGGCGACGGCTCCCGGGCCCGGCACACGGCCGGCGGCGCCCGCGAACTGCGCCTGGACGGCGTGGAGTCGGTACGCCGGGACGTGGACACCGGCGCCGACCTCGGCGAGGCGCTCGCGCTCGGTGTGGGACCGCACACCGGAGCCCTGTCCGCCCGGCTCGCGGACGCCCTCGGACTCCCCGCCGCCCACCGCCCCGGAGGCCCGCGCGGGCAGCGCTGAACTGCCTCCCGGGCCTGTCGGTGGTGCTCGCTATGCTGCTTCCATGCAGGCCACCGCGTTCACCTTCGACCCCGCCACCCGGGCCGGCTCCGTGCTGCTCGACGACGGGAGCCCGGTGCCGTTCGACGCGGCCGCCTTCGACGCCGGCGGCCTGCGGCTGCTGCGCCCCGGCCAGCGGGTGCGGATCCGCACCGAGGGCGCCGGCGACGCGCGCCGGGTGGTCTTCCTGACGCTGCAGACCTTCCCCGACCCGGCCGAGGCCTGACCGAGCCCGGTCCGGGCGCCCCCGCGGCCGTCCCGCAGGTCCTCCCGTCCGCACCGGCCGGTCCCGGAGTACGACGCGGGAAGAACGGCCGGATCCGGAAAACGGAAGAGCCGTGGCGGCCCCGCCACCCGGAATTCCGGGAGGGGTGCGCCACGGCCCTGGAAAGCCGTCCGACGACTACTTCGCGCTGGTCTTGCGCGCGGTGGTCTTGCGGGTGGCGGTCTTCTTCGCCGGAGCCGTCTTCTTGGCGGTGGCGGTCGCCTTCTTGGCGGCCGTGGCCGTGGTCTTCTTCGCGGCGGCCGTGGTGGCCGTCTTCTTCGCGGCGGCGGCCGTCTTCTTGGTCGCGGTCGCCGTGGTCTTCTTGGCGGCGGCGGCCGTGGTCTTCTTGGTGGCGGCCGTGGTGGCCGTCTTCTTGGCGGCCGTGGCCGTGGTCTTCTTCGCGGCGGCCGTGGTGGCCGTCTTCTTGGCGGCGGCCTTCTTGGTCGCGGCCGGGGCCGCGGCGGCGGCCGCGGCGGCACGCTTGGTGGCGGCGCGCTTGGCGGCCGGGGTCGCGGCGACACCGCTCTTGCCCGGGGTGAGGGAGCCCTTGGGGGCCTTCTTCACCGAGGGGCCTTCCTTCGGCAGCTTCTTGCTGCCGCTGACCAGGTCCTTGAAACCCTGGCCGGGACGGAAGCGGGGCACCGAGGTCTTCTTGACCTTGACCTTCTCGCCGGTCTGCGGGTTGCGGGCGAAGCGCGCGGAGCGCTCCACCTTCTCAAAGGTGCCAAAACCGGTGACCGACACCCGGTCACCGGCCACAACGGCGCGGACCATGGTGTCGAGCACTGCGTCGACGGCCTCTGCGGCAGCCTTGCGACCGCCCAGCTGCTCGGCCACCGCTTCGACAAGCTGAGCCTTGTTCACGTCTTCCCCTTCGGAAACGGGCGCCGGATGATTCCATCCGTTCATTTCGCACGTTAGGTATGTATCTGCGGACTTTCAATTACCAAACGCGCGAATCACCCTAGTGTCGCAATGGATTTGCGCGTCGGCGACCTCAGGCGACGGGCGGGCGCCCCTCGTCGAGGTCATGCACAAAGCGACTCAACCGCCTTGCCGCCTCCGGAAGATCGCGCTTGGCGGCCTCGGTGACGATGAGGAGTTGACGGGTGAGAGCGGTCTTTGCATCGGCAGACACGTTCAGCGCATGCACGCGGGCGTGAGCTTGCTTCAACCGCTCGGCCACAAGCGCGTAGAGCGCTGCGACTTCCGGGTCGTCCGGCCCCTCAGCAGGTGAGGTGGCAGCGTCCGGCCGATCGTCAATTCGGCGTTCGGATCCCCGGCCCGTGGACTCCGGTGACGCGGGTTCGCCGCCCGCGTACGGAGGTTCATGGTGCCGGTGCATGTACTGATTGTGCCATCTACCCGCAGTTGTGCTTGCGCGGGGCCTCTGCGGCAATGCCAAATCGGCAATCGGGGGCCGGCTCCGGGCGGTAACTCGGGGCCCGGAACGGCGGATGGTCCGCCCCCCCGAGGGGAGGCGGACCATCCGGTGGAACGTCAGAATGCTTGTTCTCTCGACGGGCTCAGGCAACCGGCAGAGTACGCGGCTTGAAGGCGGGCCGGGTCTGTTCGAAGGCCGAGATGTCGGCCTCGTTCTGCAGGGTGATGCTGATGTCGTCCAGGCCGTTGAGCAGCCGCCAACGGACATTGTCGTCCAGCTCGAACGCGGCCGTGACGCCCTCGGCGCGCACCTCGCGGGCCTCCAGGTCGACGGTGATCTCGGCGGTCGGGTCGGCCTCCACGAGCGCCCAGAGCCGCTCCACCGTCTCCTGCGGCAGCACGACCGTGAGCAGGCCGTTCTTCAGCGAGTTGCCGCGGAAGATGTCGGCGAAGCGGGACGAGACGACCGCGTGGAACCCGTAGTTCTGCAGCGCCCAGACGGCGTGCTCACGGGAGGAGCCGGTGCCGAACTCGGGGCCCGCCAGCAGGACGCTCGCGCCCTGCCGCTCGGGCCGGTTCAGGATGAACGACTCGTCCTTGCGCCAGGCCTCGAACAGGCCGTCCTCGAAACCGGAACGAGTGACCTTCTTGAGCCAGTGGGCCGGGATGATCTGGTCGGTGTCGACGTTGCTGCGGCGCAGCGGGACGGCCCGGCCGGTGTGGGTGGTGAACTTCTCCATGCTGCTCAGGCCTCCACAGCGACGTTGGACGAGAGATCGGCGGGTGCGGCCAGTCGGCCGAGCAGCGCGGTCGCGGCGGCGACCTGCGGCGACACCAGGTGGGTGCGGCCGCCCTTGCCCTGGCGGCCCTCGAAGTTGCGGTTCGAGGTGGAGGCGCAGCGCTCGCCGGGGGCCAGCTGGTCGGGGTTCATGCCCAGGCACATCGAGCAGCCCGCGTGGCGCCATTCGGCCCCGGCCGCGGTGAACACCTTGTCCAGGCCCTCCTCGACGGCCTGCAGGGCGACCCGCACCGAGCCGGGGACGACGAGCATCCGCACGCCGTCGGCGATCCTCCGGCCCTCCACGATGGCCGCGGCGGCCCGGAGGTCCTCGATCCGGCCGTTGGTGCAGGAGCCGACGAAGACGGCGTCGACCTTGACCTCGCGCAGCGGGGTGCCGGCCTCCAGGCCCATGTACGTCAGGGCGTTCTCGGCGGCGGTCCGCTCCTGCGGGTCGGCGAAGGACGCCGGGTCCGGCACGTTGGCGCTGAGCGGGGCGCCCTGGCCCGGGTTGGTGCCCCAGGTGACGAACGGCGTCAGCTGGGTCGCGTCGATGAGGATCTCGTGGTCGAAGACCGCGTCCTCGTCGGTGCCCAGGGTCTTCCAGTACTCGACCGCGGCGTCCCAGTCCTCGCCCTGGGGCGCGTGCGGGCGGCCCTGCAGGTAGTCGAAGGTGGTCTGGTCCGGGGCGATCATGCCGGCCCGGGCGCCCGCCTCGATGGACATGTTGCAGACGGTCATCCGGGCCTCCATGGAGAGGCTGCGGATGGCCGAGCCGCGGTACTCCAGGACATAGCCCTGGCCGCCGCCGGTACCGATCTTGGTGATGATCGCCAGGATCAGGTCCTTGGCGGTGACACCCTCGGGCAGCTCGCCCTCGACGGTGATCGCCATCGTCCTGAACGGCGCCAGCGGCAGGGTCTGGGTGGCCAGGACGTGCTCGACCTGGCTGGTGCCGATGCCGAACGCGAGGGCACCGAAGGCGCCGTGGGTGGAGGTGTGGGAGTCACCGCAGACCACGGTGGTGCCCGGCTGGGTCAGACCGAGCTGCGGGCCGACGACGTGCACGACGCCCTGCTCGATGTCGCCCAGGGAGTGGATCCGGACCCCGAACTCGGCGGCGTTGCGGCGCAGCGTCTCCAGCTGGACCCGGGAGACCGGGTCGGCGATCGGCTTGTCGATGTCCAGGGTGGGGGTGTTGTGGTCCTCGGTGGCGATCGTCAGATCGGTCCGGCGGACCGTACGCCCGGCCAGCCGGAGGCCGTCGAAGGCCTGCGGGCTGGTCACCTCGTGGAGCAGGTGCAGGTCGATGAAGAGCAGGTCGGGCTCGCCCTCCGCGCGCCGGACGACGTGGTCGTCCCAGACCTTCTCTGCGAGTGTCCGTCCCATCGGATTCCCTCCAGCCGGCCGCGTTGCCGGCCTTCTCGTGTTCATCGGGGTCAGTGCTTTCGCCGCCCTGTGAGGCGCGCCGCGTGACCTGCACGCCGGATCGGTGTCCACCATGCGGACACTCTGTTGAGGCCGCATTCTGGATGTCTCCCGGGCTGCTGCATCCAGAGTGGCGCTTTTCGCGGAAGATTGAACTTGCGTCTCGCGGAATGAGACTGCAGTCTTAGGGCATGGACAACTCTAGCGGCGTCGGCGTTCTCGACAAGGCCGCTCTGGTGCTGAGCGCACTGGAGTCGGGCCCCGCCACGTTGGCGGGGCTGGTCGCCGCCACCGGTCTGGCGCGGCCCACGGCCCACCGGCTCGCCGTCGCACTCGAACATCACCGACTGGTCACCAGGGACATGCAGGGCCGGTTCATCCTCGGCCCCCGTCTCTCCGAACTCTCCGCCGCGGCGGGCGAGGACCGGCTGCTCGCCACCGCGGGCCCGGTCCTGACCCACCTGCGCGACGTCACCGGCGAGAGCGCACAGCTCTACCGCCGGCAGGGCGAGATGCGGATCTGCGTCGCCGCCGCCGAGCGGCTCTCCGGCCTGCGGGACACCGTCCCGGTCGGCAGCACCCTGCCGATGAAGGCCGGCTCGGCCGCCCAGGTCCTGCTGGCCTGGGAGGAGCCCGAGCGGCTCCACCGCGGCCTCCAGGGCGCCCGGTTCACCGCGACCGCGCTGAGCGGCGTCCGACGCCGCGGCTGGGCCCAGTCGATCGGCGAGCGCGAGCCGGGCGTGGCGTCCGTCTCCGCACCCGTGCGCGGCCCCTCCAACCGGGTCGTGGCCGCGGTCTCCGTCTCCGGCCCGATCGAGCGCCTGACCCGCCACCCGGGCCGACTGCACGCCCAGGCCATCATCGAGGCCGCCAACCGGCTCACCGAGGCCCTGCGCCGCGGCTGACCGTCCGGCCCCGTCGGAAAAGGCCCGCTCACCGAGGTGAGCGGGCCTTTTCCCGAGGAATCACCCGGAAAGACACGGCCGGAAATGCGGCCGGAAAACACAAAAGGCCCTGGCGAACCAGGGCCCTGCTAATTTCTGGCTGGGGTACCAGGACTCGAACCTAGACTAAATGAACCAGAATCACTCGTGCTGCCAATTACACCATACCCCAACAAAGCAATCAGCCGATGGGTCAAGCCCACCGGCCTCATACTCTGGTACCCCCGACCGGATTCGAACCGGCGCTACTGCCGTGAGAGGGCAGCGTGCTAGGCCGCTACACAACGGGGGCTTCCTGACGATCCCTTGCGGAATCAGTACCCCCGACCGGATTCGAACCGGCGCTACTGCCGTGAGAGGGCAGCGTGCTAGGCCGCTACACAACGGGGGCTTTCCAGGTGATCCCTTGCGGGATCAGTACCCCCGACCGGATTCGAACCGGCGCTACTGCCGTGAGAGGGCAGCGTGCTAGGCCGCTACACAACGGGGGCTTGATCTTTGTTTGTACTACGGTACTGCGTGCACTGCTTGTACTGCGCTGGGGTACCAGGACTCGAACCTAGACTAAATGAACCAGAATCACTCGTGCTGCCAATTACACCATACCCCACCAGAGTTGAACCCCTGCGGGCCCTTCTCAGGCGTTGCGCCCCTCGCTCGGTCCGAACGGGGTTTCGCTCCCTCGTCCGTTCCCTCCCGGGCGGCGCAGAAAGAACATTACCCGACGTCCGGCCCCGGTCCAAAATCGATAACCCCAGGCAGCGGCCGGGACGGCTGCGGGCCAGGTCAGCACCCGGCCCGCAGCCCCCGTGCCGGCGCTCAGGCAGCCGGGGCGGCGGCCAGCGCGGCGTTCAGCCGGCGCAGCGTCTCGGGGCGCCCGAGCAGCTCCATCGACTCGAAGAGCGGCGGCGAGACCCGGCGGCCGGTGACGGCCACCCGCAGCGGCGTGAAGGCGAACTTGGGCTTGATGCCCAGTCCGTCCACCAGCGCCTCGCGCAGCGCCGCCTGGATCGGCTCGGGCGAGAAGTCCGCCAGCTCCTCCAGCGCCTTGACGCTGGCCTCCAGCACCGGACGGGAATCGGCGGTGAGCACCTTGGCGGCGTCGTCCGGGTCCAGCGTGAAGTCGGCCGGGTCGACGAAGAGGAAGCCCGCCATGGTGACGATCTCGCTCAGCACGACCATCCGCTCCTGGGTGAGCGGTGCCACCTTGGCCAGCAGCTCCAGCTGCTCGGCGGACGGCTCGGCCGGCAGCAGTCCGGGCGCCTGCAGGTACGGCACCAGACGGCGGACGAAGTCCTCCGGGGTCAGCCGGCGCAGGTGCTCGGCGTTGATGTGCTCGCACTTCTTCAGGTCGAAGCGGGCCGGGTTGGCGTTGACATCGGCGATGTCGAAGGCCGCGACCAGTTGCTCCACCGAGAAGATGTCGTCGTCCGCGGAGAGCGACCAGCCCAGCAGCGACAGGTAGTTGAGCAGACCCTCGGGGATGAAGCCGCGCTCGCGGTACAGGTTGAGCGAGGCCTGCGGGTCGCGCTTCGAGAGCTTCTTGTTGCCCTCGCCCATCACGTACGGCAGGTGACCGAAGCGCGGGGTGCCGCCGTCGCCGACACCGATCTCGGCGAGCGCGGCGTACAGCGCGACCTGGCGCGGGGTCGAGGACAGCAGGTCCTCGCCGCGCAGCACGTGGGTGATGCCCATGAGGGCGTCGTCCACCGGGTTGACCAGGGTGTAGAGCGGCGCGCCGTTGGCCCGCACGATGCCGTAGTCGGGCACGTTCTCCGGCTCGAAGGTGAGCGTGCCGCGCACCAGGTCGTCGAAGGTGATGGTGCGGTCCGGCATCCGGAACCGCAGGATCGGCTCGCGCTTCTCCAGCTTGTAGACGGCGACCTGGTCGTCCGTCAGCTCACGGCAGTGGCCGTCGTAGCCGGAGGGCCGGCCGGCCGCGCGGGCCGCCTCGCGCCGGGCGTCGAGCTCCTCGGTGGAGCAGTAGCAGTGGTAGGCGTGGCCCGCCTCCCGCAGCCGGCGGGCGACGTCGGCGTAGATGTCCATCCGCTGCGACTGGCGGTACGGCTCGTGCGGGCCGCCGACCTCCGGGCCCTCGTCCCAGTCGAAGCCGAGCCAGCGCATGGCGTCGAGCAGCTGCCGGTACGACTCCTCGGAGTCGCGGGCGGAGTCGGTGTCCTCGATCCGGAAGACCATCGTGCCGCCGTTGTGGCGGGCGAAGGCCCAGTTGAAGAGCGCCGTACGGACCAGGCCCACGTGCGGGTTGCCGGTCGGGGACGGACAGAAGCGAACCCGAACGCTCGGGTCAGTGTTAGCCACGCTTGATCACCTTGTTGGTGAGAGTGCCGATGCCTTCGATGGAGACGGCGACCTCGTCGCCGACGTTGAGCGGGCCCACCCCAGCGGGTGTGCCGGTGAGGATGACGTCGCCGGGCAGCAGCGTCATGGCCTCGGAGATGTGGACGATCAGCTCGGCGACCGAGCGGACCATCAGGGAGGTGCGGCCGGTCTGCCGCAGCTCGCCGTTGACCGTGCAGGTGATCGCCAGGTCGGCCGGGTCGAGGTCGGTCTCGATCCACGGGCCGAGCGGGCAGGCGGTGTCGAAGCCCTTGGCGCGGGCCCACTGGCCCTCGCGCTGCTGGACGTCGCGCGCCGTGAGGTCGTTGGCGCAGGTGTAGCCGAGGATCACCTCGGGCACCCGGTCCAGCGGCACCTCGCGGCACATCCGGCCGATGACCACGGCCAGTTCGGCCTCGTGGTGGACGTCGGAGGAGAACGGCGGGTACGCGATGGACTCGGTCGGGCCGATCACCGAGGTCGACGGCTTGAAGAAGGTCAGCGGGACGTCCGGGACGTCGTTGCCGAGCTCGGCCGCGTGGGCGGCGTAGTTGCGGCCGACCGCGACGATCTTGTTCGGCAGCATCGGGCTGAGCAGCCGCACGTCCTGGAAGCGGTAGCTCTCGCCGGTGGGTTGGGGCTGCCCGAACGGGTGGCCGGCCAGGGCGTGGACGACCAGAGACTCGGGCTGGGCCGGGTCGCCCTCGACCACGCCGAAGGAGACGCTGCCGGCGGCAGGGTTCCCTTCCCGGACGGAAAACCTGGCAATGCGCACGGCTGGGCTACCCCTCGCTTCGTCGGCCGCCCGGGGCGCGCCCGGGCGCTGGTGGGCGCCGCGCCCGATGGGCCCGGCCCCGCTCAATCGTCGACCAGGCTATCGCGTGGGGCCCGAGCCGACCGCTTTGCCCCTGTTCAGCGCGGTTGCGCCCGACTCGGCCGAACGGCCCACCGCCGCCCGCGCGGGCGGGCCGGCGGACCCCCGCCCCGGGGCCCCCGCCGCAGGGCGGGCGGAGAACGGCGAAGGGCGTCGTGGCCGCCCCCGAGGGGTGCGGCCACGACGCCCTTCGCGGAGCGCGGGCGGGTCAGTCCCGCGGGACCGCGACAGTCGGGGCCACCATCAGCTTGGTGCGGCGCGGGTTGGCCGTGTTGGCGGGCAGCTCGGTGGCGTAGGTCACCACGTCCTCGGACCTGCGGGCGCCCGGGATCGTGCTGAAGTCCTCGACCGAGGCCAGCGTCGTCCGGCGGGGGTTCGCCGTGGAGCCGGAGGACGTGGGACTGGTGGCGGCCTTGTTCGCCTGGGACATCGCGTCAGCACCTCGGGGTCGCGACCGGCGCGTCGACAGGGAGCGGCGCCGGCCTGAGTGGTTCGGGGAGATTCTGGGCAGGCTGATCGTGGCCGTGCGCCGGATACCGCAAGGTTACGGATCTCTTTCCATAGGCACCGTGACCAAAGCTACACATTGTGCTGTGATTTTGCTCACAAATTGAGGAGCAATTCTCCGATATCCGACATATCGCTGCATCAAGTTTGGCCGACATATCGGGTATACCGGGCATTCGGGGAGCTCTGCGCTTCTAGTTGATCTCCGGTCTGCTTGGCATGTATCCGGCGAGTGTCCGAAAAAGGCGGTATTCCGGTCCGGTTACCGCACAGTCAGTGAAATCACGCGCGCGGTCGGTAGTGGCGCCGCACTCGCCCTGGCGGCCCTTGTTGGGATTCCCCGGCTGTGCTGGAATGCCACGGACCGTGGGTAGGGAGCAGTCCACCCCGGTGCCCGCTCTCCCGGACCGGCCGGGGTGCGGATGGAAACTCCACACCGTCCAGGCCGCGGCAACGCGGCGGGACGCCCGGTCCAGAGGTTGCGACGCCAGTGCAGGGACGTTTCAAAAGGGGTAGCGGCGCCGCGGGTGACCCGGAGTCGCGTGAGCCCGTGGCACCACCCCAGCAGGCGGCGGTGCCCGGCGGCCCGGCCGAGCCGGCACCGGACACGGTCGGCCGCCCGGACGACGACACCGACCAGGACCGGAAGTCGGCCCGGGACAAACTCCGCAAGACACTGACCCGCCGGCGGGCCAAGGGCATGAGTCGGCTCGCGATGCGCAACTGGCGGATCCGTACCCGCCTGATCGCGCTCCTCGCGCTCCCGGTGCTCGTCGCCCTCGTCCTCGGTGGCCTGCGCATCCAGACCTCGCTCGAGGCCTCGCAGCAGCTCGCCCAGATGGCCAACCTCTCGGACCTGGCCAAGAAGGCGACCAACCTCGCCGACGCCCTGCAGACCGAGCGGGACATCAGCGCCGGCCCGATCACCGACAAACCGAACGCCCCGCTCGACGACGACATCGTCAACGCCCGCAAGATCACCGACGACCTGAGCCGGACCTTCACCGCGTCCTCGGACAAGTTCGAGAACCTGGAGCTCTCCGGCGGCAAGGCGCTGCTGTTCCAGATCCGCAAGGACCTGAACTCGATCTCGGACGCGCGCAACACCCCGTACCAGAACAACCAGAACATCCAGTCGACGATCACGGCCTACGACGTGATCATCCGAGACCTGCTGTCGATCACCCAGGACATCGCGCTCGCGTCCAACAACCGCGACCTGGTCCGCGCCACCCGCGCCCTCCAGCAGTTCTCGCTGGCCAAGAACGCCACCTCGCAGCAGCGCGCCCTGATCAGCGCCGCGCTCGCCAACCCCAAGGCCCCCGACCTCAGCCTGAGCGACGAGTCCTTCGGCATCCGGCTGCGCGCCTCCTACGACAACGCGCTCACCAGCTTCAACAACATCTACACCTCGCACGACCTGGACAACCTGCGCGGCCAGCTCAGCTACAACTCGGTGGTCGCCGCCGCCGACCGGTACGCGCGCTCGGTGCTCCAGCAGAGCGGTATCCACCAGACCGAGCCGGTCAGCTTCAAGGACTGGTACGAGCAGGCCACCGCCAAGATCACCGCCGAGCGGCGGATCGAGGCGAAGCTGATCGAGGACCTCGACGGCAAGGCCCAGGAGCTGCAGTCCGCCGCCGACACCGAGGCCCTGATCATCGGTGCCGCCGTCGCGCTGGTGCTGCTCGTCGCCCTCGGTGGCGCCGGTCTGATCGCCCGCTCGATGGTGCGCTCGCTGACCCGTCTGCAGGCCGCGGCCGAGGACGTCGCCGAGCGGCGACTGCCCGAGCTGGTCAAGACGCTCTCCGAGAGCGACCCGCACGACGTCGACGTCACCGTCGAACCCGTCGGCGTCGACTCCGCGGACGAGATCGGCCACGTGGCGCACGCGTTCGACATGGTGCACAGCGAGGCCGTCCGCCTCGCCGCCGAGCAGGCCCTCCTGCGCGGCAACATCAACGCGATGTTCACCAACCTCTCGCGCCGCAGCCAGGGCCTCATCCAGCGCCAGCTGTCGCTCATCTCCGAGCTGGAGAGCCGCGAGGCGGACCCGGACCAGCTGGCCAACCTCTTCAAGCTGGACCACCTCGCGACCCGCATGCGCCGCAACGGCGAAAACCTGCTGGTCCTCGCCGGTGAGGACCCGGGCCGCCGCTGGACCCGCCCCGTCCCGCTGGTCGACGTGCTCCGCGCCGCCGCCTCCGAGGTGGAGCAGTACGAGCGCATCGAGCTCGCCACCGTGCCGTCGGCCGAGGTCGCCGGCCGCGTCGTCAACGACCTCGTCCACCTGCTCGCCGAGCTGCTGGAGAACGCCACCTCGTTCTCCAGCCCGCAGACCCGCGTCCGGGTCACCGGCCACGCCCTGCCGGACGGCCGGGTGCTGGTCGAGATCCACGACACCGGCATCGGCCTCAGCCCCGACGACCTCGCCGACATCAACGAGCGTCTGGCGAACCCGCCGACGGTGGACGTCTCCGTCTCCCGCCGCATGGGCCTCTTCGTGGTCGGCCGCCTGTCCCTGCGCCACGGCATCCGCATCCAGCTGCGCCCCAGCGACTCCGGTGGCACCACCGCGCTGGTCATGCTCCCGGTGGACGTCACCAACTCCGCCGACCGCCGCGGCCCGGCCCGCCCCGGTTCGGCGCAGGCCAAGCAGCAGCGCGGGGTCGCCCCGACGCCGCGTCAGCAGCGCCAGGTGCCCGGCGGTCCGAACGGCGGCCCGAACAGCGGCCCGAACGGCGGCCCGGCCGCGCTCGGCCAGGGTCCGGCGGGCGGTGCCCCGCAGGGTCGTCCGCAGCTCGGCCAGGGCGGTCCCGGCGCGCCGGGCGGACGCCCCGGACCCGGAGGCGCTCTGCCGACCCGCCAGGTCGGCCAGTCCATGCGCGAGACCCCGCTGCCGGGCCAGCAGGCCCCGCAGGGCGCCCCGGCCCCGCAGGCCCCCCAGGGCCAGCAGCCCCGCCAGAACCCGCAGGGCGGCCTTCCGCAGCGCGGTCCGGGCCGGCAGGCCCCGCCGCAGGGCGGCCCCGGTGCGCTCCCGCGCCGCGGCCAGCAGCCCGGCGGCGCCCCGCAGCCCGGCCAGGGCCAGCCCGGTCCGGGTCAGCCCGGCCAGGGCCAGCCCGGTCCGGGTCAGCCCGGCCAGGGCCGGCCCGGCGACGGCCGGCGCCCCGCCCAGGAGCGGCCGCGCCCCGGCGCGGACGGCGGTCCGGGCGCCCGGACCGGCGAGCAGCCGCAGCACGGCTGGGCCGACCAGTCGGGCCGACCGGGCGCGCCGCAGGGCGCCCGCCCGGGCAACCGCCCGCAGGAGGGGCTGCCGCAGCGCCGCCAGCCGGGCCAGCAGGCTCCGCAGGGCCCCGGCGGCCCTGGTGGCCAGGGTCCGCAGGGCCAGGGCGGCCCCGGCGGCCAGGGTCCGCAGGGTCCGCGCCGTCCGCAGCGTCCCGGCCCGGACGCACCGCAGCGCGAGCGCCAGCCGCAGCTCCCGCCGCAGCAGGCCCAGCCGCTGCCGTCGGCCGAGCCCTCGTCGATGGAGAGCACCGCGCAGTTCGCCCGGCCACGCTTCGAGGCGAGCGAGATCGACCCGCGTGACCCGCTCGGCCTCGGTCTGGTCGAGCCGGTGCTGCCGAACGTGCCGACCCCGCCGCGTCCGGAGCCGGTCCGCCAGGAACAGCTCCGACCGGAGCCGGTCCGCCAGGAGCCGATGGCGCTGCCGACCGGTCCGTCCGACGGTGGCCCGCAGGGCGGTGCGCCGGTCTTCGAGCCGGTCGACCAGACCTGGCCCCAGGAGGACGGCCGGCAGGCCGAGGCGGCCCGGGCCCGGGGGTACCAGCCCCGCCGGCCCGGGACCAGCGCCCCCGGCCTCCAGCAGCAGGAGGGCCGGCCCCAGCAGGCTCCCCAGCAGCAGGCTCCTCAGCAGGGCCAGCCCCAGCAGGGCCAGCCGCAGCAGGCCCCGCAGGGTGGCCCGGGCGGCGGCCCCGGCGGGCCGGGTGACGCCCCGTGGCGCCCGTCCGCGAACGACGAGCGCTGGCGCCGGGCCGAGCAGGTCCGGGAGCCCTCGACCAGTGGCGTCACCATGTCCGGGCTCCCCCGGCGGACCCCGCAGGCCAACCTGGTCTCCGGCACCGCCGAGGCGTCCCCGCTGACCGGTCCTCAGGTGTCCCGTGCCCCCGAGGAGGTGCGCGGCCGGCTCACCAACCTGCGCCGCGGCATCCAGCAGGGCCGCCGGGTCGGCGCCGAGCAGGCGGCGGGCCAGGGCAACCAGCCGGGCGTGCAGCATGGTGCCCAGCCGCCCGGATTCGATAGTTTCGGGGGCCGGACCGACGGCAACGGCGCAGATCATCAGGAGCGTTGAGTTGAATCAGATGAGCCAGGCCGCACAGAACCTGAACTGGCTGATCACCAATTTCGTGGACAACACCCCCGGGGTGTCGCACACGGTGGTGGTCTCCGCGGACGGCCTCCTGCTGTGCATGTCCGAAGGTTTCCCCCGCGACCGCGCCGACCAGCTCGCCGCCGTCGCCTCCGGCCTCACCTCCCTCACCTCCGGCGCCAGCCGGATCTTCGAGGGCGGCGAGGTCAACCAGACCGTCGTCGAAATGGAGCGCGGCTTCCTGTTCCTGATGGCCGTCAGCGACGGCTCCTCCCTCGCCGTCCTCGCCTCCCCCGACTCCGACATCGGTCTCGTCGGCTACGAGATGGCACTGCTCGTCGACCGCGCCGGCGCCGTCCTCACCCCCGCACTCCGCGCAGAACTCCAGGGCAGTCTCCTGCACTGAGTGCCCTGAGCGGCGACCTCACCCGTCCCACCTCGCCGCCGGGCCTGACCCGACCAGGCCCGGCGCCTCACCCTCAGCTACCCTCAGGCAGCTGATTTCGCCTCAGCTGGCATCGCCCCAGCTGGAACCGGCTGCCCAAGGCTGCAGCACAAGGAGGACCCATGACCCCGCCTTCGACACCCGCCGGCTCGTACGGCAGCGGGTACGGCAGCGGCTACGGCGGGCAGCAGTCCGACGGCTACGAGCAGCAGCCGCTGGTCCGCCCGTACGCGATGACCGGAGGCCGTACCCGGCCCCGGTACCAGCTCGCCATCGAGGCGCTGATCTCGACCACGAGCTCCGCCGAGCGGACCGGTGGCCTGCTGCCCGAGCACGCCCGGATCGTGAACCTCTGCCGTGAGGTCAAGTCCATCGCGGAGATCTCCGCACTCGCCGGCGTCCCGCTCGGTGTCGCCCGCATCCTCGTCGCCGACCTCGCCGAAGCCGGCCTCGTCGCCATCCACCAGCCCGCCGCCGCGGGCGAGTCGGGCGGAACGCCCGACGTCACGCTGCTCGAAAGGGTCCTCAGTGGACTTCGCAAGCTCTAACGCGGCCGCCCCCACCCGCGCCACCACCTCCGCGAAGATCGTC
>NZ_JBIVVS010000029.1:0-102057 GCF_044768625.1 Kitasatospora sp. NPDC091207 | reverse complement strand
CAACCCCCGCTGCCGCGAGAACTCCACGAACGTCCCCGGCGAGGACATCACCGTCACCCCACCCACCACACCCAACGCACACTCACCACTGCGCACCGCCTGCGCCGCCAGATGCAGCGCCACCAAAGAGGAGGAGCAGGCGGTGTCGACGGTCAGCGCCGGACCGGTGAAGCCGAACGCGTACGCGATCCGGCCGGACATGACGCTCGGCGAGGTGCCGGTCAGCAGGAAGCCGTTCAGGTGGTCGGGGGCCGCGTGCCGCCGAGGTCCGTACTCCTCCGCGGTGGCGCCGACGTAGACGCCGGTGCGGCTGCCGTGCAGCGCCACCGGGTCGATGCCGGCGTGCTCGAACGCCTCCCACGCCGTCTCCAGCAGCAGCCGCTGCTGCGGGTCCATCGCCAGTGCCTCGCGCGGCGAGATCCCGAAGAAGTCGGCGTCGAAGTCGGCGGCGCCGGCCAGGAAGCCGCCGTGGCGGACCGGGCCGGGCGCCCAGCCCCGGTCGGCCGGGAAGGCGGAGATGACGTCGCGCTCGCCGGCGACGACGTCCCACAGGTCGGCCGGCGAGGAGACCCCGCCGGGGAACCGGCAGCCGATCCCGACGATGGCGACCGCGTCGTCCTGCTCCGCGACCGGCCGGCCGACCGGCGGGGCCGCCGGGTCGGGGGCGGCGGCGAAGAGCGAGCGGTGCACGTGTGCGGCGAGCCGGCGCGGCGTGGGGTGGTCGAACACCAGGCCGGTGCGCAGCGGGAGTCCGGTCTCGGCGACCAGGGCGTCACGCAGTTCGACCGAGGTCACCGAGGTGAGGCCGAGGTCCCGGAAGGCGCTGTCGACGTCCACGGCGGCGGCGTCGGTGCCGAGGACTCGGGCGACGGTCCGGGTGACCAGGTCGGTGGCGGCGGCAGCGGGGTCGGGCAGGTCGGCCAGCCGCTGCCGCAGCGCTTCGGCGCGGGTGGGCTCGTGGACCGGGTCGTCGCCGCGCGGGATGCCGAGCCAGTGCCGGTCGCGCTGGAAGGCGTAGCCGGGCAGGGTGATCCGGCGGGCGCCGGTGCCCTCGAACAGTCGCGGCCAGTCGACCGCGACGCCGTGCTCGAAGAGCCGGCCGAGGGAGGTCAGCAGCTGCGGCGGTTCGGCCCGGTCGCCGCGGAGCGCGGGCAGCGCGAGGGCCTCGGGCAGGGTGTCGCCGATCGCGCCGGTCAGCGCGGCGTCGGGGCCGATCTCCAGGAAGGCCGTCGCGCCGGAGCGGCGGACCGCGTCGGCGAACCGGACGGGCCGGCGCACATTGCCGACCCAGTAGTCGGGCGAGGCGGCCTCGGCCGCCGTGAGCGGGGCGCCGGTGACGGTGGAGACCATAAGCAGCCGCGGCGGCCGGAACCCGAGCCCGGCCACGACCTGCCGGAAGTCCGGCAGCATCGGGTCCATCAGGGGCGAGTGGAAGGCATGGCTGACGGTGAGCCGCTTGACCCGGCGGCCGCGGGCGCGCAGCAGCTCGGCGACCTCCGTGACGACGGGGTCGGCGCCGGACAGCACGACCGAGGTCGGGCCGTTCACGGCGGCGATGTCGGCGGCACCGGCCCGGTCGCCGTCGAGGGTGCCGAGCAGGGTGCGGACCTCCTCCTCGGCGGCCTCGACGGCGATCATGGCCCCGCCGTCGCCGGGCAGCGCCTGCATCAGCGTGGCGCGGGCCGCCACCAGGGCGCAGGCGTCCGGGAGGTCGAGCACCCCGGCCACGTGGGCGGCCGCGATCTCGCCGACGGAGTGGCCGATGACGAGGTCCGGCCGGACGCCCCAGGACGCCAGCAGCGCGGCCAGCGCGACCTCGACCGCGAACAGCGCGGGCTGGGTCCGGCCGGTCCGGTCGAGGTCCTCGCCCGAGTCGATCGTCTCCGCCAGCGAGCCGCCCAGCAGGGCGTCCAGCCGGCCGCAGACCTCGTCGAAGACCCGGGCGAACTCCGGGTAGGCGGAGTGGAGTTCGCGCCCCATGCCGAGGCGCTGGGCGCCCTGGCCGGTGAACACCAGGGCGAGCCGGGGGTCGTCCGCCGACGTGCCGGCCCCGGCGACGCCGTCCAGCGCGGCGAGGAGTTCGGCCGTCCCGGCGCCGACCACGACGGCGCGGTGCGCGTGCACCGGCCGGGTGGTGACGAGGGAGTGGCCGACGTCCGCCGGGTCGGCGCCGGCCAGCGCGGTGAGCCGGGCCGCCTGGGCCCGCAGGGCCGCCGGGGTGTGGCCGCTGACCACCCACGGCACGGCCGGCATCGGCCCGGCGGCGCCGGGGCGTTCCGGCCGTGCCGGCCCTTCGGTGAGCACCAGGTGGCAGTTGGTGCCGCCCATCCCGAACGAGCTGACCCCGGCGACCAGCGGCCGGTCCGGCCGGGGCCACGGGCGCAGCTCGCGCGCCACCTCCAGGTGGAGTTCGGCGAGCGGGATGTCGGGGTGCGCGGTCTCGTGGTGCAGGGTGGCGGGGATGGCGCGGTGGCGCACCGCGAGCACCGCCTTGACCAGGCCGGCGATCCCGGCGGCGCCTTCGAGGTGCCCGATGTTCGTCTTGACCGAGCCGACCAGCAGCGGCGGCTCGGCGGCGCGCCGGGCGGCGAGCGCGGCGCCGAGCGCGGCCGCCTCGACCGGGTCGCCCACCGGGGTCCCGGTGCCGTGCAGTTCGACGTACTGGAGGTCGGCGGGGGTGACGCCGGCGGCCCGGTGCGCCGCGGCGAGCACCGCCCGCTGGGCGTCGGCGCTCGGGGTGGCGAGGCTCTCCTCGCCGCCGTGGTTGACCGCGCTGCCGAGGATGGTCGCCAGCACGGTGTCCCCGTCGGCGATCGCCGCGGCCAGCGGCTTCAGGAGGACGGCGGCGGCGCCCTCGCCGCGGACGAAGCCGTCGGCACGGGCGTCGAAGGTGCGGCAGACGCCGTCCGGCGACAGGCCGCCCCAGGCGGCGAGCAGCGCCTCGTTGCCGGCGCCGAGCAGCAGGTTGACGCCGGCGGCGACGGCCAGCTCGGACTCGCCGCGGCGCAGGCTCTCGCAGGCCAGGTGCACGGCGACCAGGGAGGAGGACTGCCCGGTGTCGACGACCAGGCTGGGGCCGCCCGCGCCGAGGACGTGGGAGAGGCGGTTGGCGATGACGCCGCGCTGCACCCCGGTGGCGGTGTGCCGGCCGAAGGTGTCGGGGCCGGCCCGGCGGCTCAGCTCGCCGTACTCGTCCCAGATGGCCCCGACGAAGACGCCGAGGCGGCCGGTGTCCGCGGGGCGGACGCCGGCGTTCTCCAGCGCCTCCCAGCCGAGTTCGAGCACCAGGCGTTGCTGCGGGTCGGTCGCGTCGGCCTCCGCCGCGGTCATACCGAAGAACGCGGCGTCGAAGCGGTCGACGGTGTCGAGGTAGCTGCCCCGGGCCCGGCCGGGCCGCCCCGCGGGGGCGGCGATGACCGCGTCGGTGCCGGTGCTCAGCAGCTGCCAGAACTCCTCGGCGCCGTGCGCACCGCGGAAGCGGCAGGACATGCCGATGACGGCGATCGCACCGTCCGTCGCTTCGATCTCACCAACCGAGCCGTTCATGGTCCTGGTTCTCCCACCGTCGATATGTTCGGGACAATGGCCGCGCACAGTCGATCAGATACCGATGCTAGGCGTGAGAACCGTTCGGGCACTCCCCTGACAAACCCCTACCGGAGGGGTGTCCCTTATCCCGCCCGCATATCGGCGGGGGCCGGCGGGAAGTTCGGCGGCGGCCTGCGGAAATCAGCGCGGCAGGCCGGTTCCGGAAACAGGAATGCGCCCGGTCCGTGAATCGGACCGGGCGCATTCCCTAGGGGTACTACCCGGCAGGACCGCTGCCGGGCCGGGGACTACGGGACCAGGACGGCCTTGCCGAGGGTGGTGCGCTCCTCGAACGCCCGGTGGGCGGCGGCGGCCTCGGCCAGCGGGAACACCTGGCCGACGACCGGCTTCAGCGTGCCGGCCGCGGCCAGGTCGAAGGCCGTCTGCCGCAGCCGGGCCCCGTACTCGGGCTGCAGGAAGACCCGCGGGCCGAAGCCGGAGACCGAGACACCGCGGACGTACAGCATCTCCGGGTCGAACTGCGGGGCCGTGCCACCGGCCGTGCCGTAGACGACCAGCCGGCCGAAGCCCATCGCCAACAGGTCGAACGAGGCCTTGGAGACCTCGCCGCCGACCCCGTCGAAGGCGACCTGGACGCCCGCGGGAGCGACGTCGCGGACGCGCTGCTCCCAGCCCTCCTCGGTGTAGTCGACGACGTGGTCCGCCCCGAGCTCACGGGCGAGGGCGAGCTTCTTCTCGCCGCGCGCCAGCGCGATCACCTCGGCGCCGGCGTTCTTGGCCAGCTGCACCAGCAGGCTGCCGACGCCGCCCGCGGCGGCCTGGACGAGTACGACGTCCTTCGGCTGGATCGCGGCGACCTCGGCCACGCCGACCGCCACCACACCCTGGCCGAACAGCGCCAGCGCCTCGTGCTCCCCCAGCCCGTCGGGGATCGGCTGGGCGGCGCCGGCGGGCAGGACCGCCAGCTCCGAGTAGCCGCCGGCGGTCGGGGCGGCGCCGACGACCTTGCGGCCGACCCACTCGTCCCCCACACCCGGGCCGACCCGCACGACCGTGCCCGCGACCTCGAAGCCGGGGGCGTAGGGCAGCGGCGGGTCCGGGAACCAGGCGAACTGCTGCATCAGGCCGGACCGGATCTGGGTCTCGGCGTAGCTGATCCCGGCGGCGCTCACCCGGACCAGCAGCTGCCCCTCGCCCGGCTCCGGGTCCGGGACCTCGTCGACGATGAGGACCTCGGGCGAACCGTACTCGTGGAACCGAACAGAACGCATGGACGCGTCTCCTTGACTCAGCTGCCGTGACATCCACCATAAACGGACCGGCGGTCCGCTTGGTTGCGATAGCGTAGCCCTGGATCACGGCAGGATGTCAAGGGAGCTCAGGTGGCCGTCAGGGAGCGCGCGGACGCGGCGCACAACCGGCGCAAGATCCTCGTCACGGCTCAACAGCTGTTCCGGGACGGCGGCGTCGACCATGTCTCGATGGAGGACATCGCCGAGGCGGCGGGGGTCGGCAAGGGCACCCTGTTCCGGCGCTTCGGGAACCGCGAGGGCCTCATCGGCGCCCTGTTCGACCAGCTCACGGAGGACTGGCAGGCAGGCGCGCTCGACCGCCTGGCCGACCCGGACGCGCCCGCCCGGGAGCGCGTGCTGCGCTTCGTCGGCGAGCTGTTCGACGACATCGTGCTGCCCGGCGGCCCACTGCTGCGCGCCCTGGAGAACTCCTCCCGCTCGCACGCCAATGTGGGCCGCTACCTGCTCTGGCACGACGGCCTCGCCCGGGCGATCACCGAGGCGCGGCCGGACGTCGACGCCGAGTTCATGGCCCACGCCATCCTCGGCGTACCGCGCGCGGAGTTCGTCGACCTGCTGGTCGGCACCGGGATGAGCACGGAGGCCGTCCGCGCCGGTGTGCTGGCCCTCACCGACGCGGTGCTCACCGCCCCGGCCTGAGGGCACCGCCCGGCCTGAGGCGTCTCCCGACCGCCCCGGAACCGGCCTCCCGGAACCGGCCGTCACCAGGCCGGCGGGAACGCGTCCACCACCTGGCCGGACACGTGCGAGGACTCGGCGGAGAGCAGGAAGCGGGCCAGCGGCAGGTTGTCCCGCACGTCCGGCAGCGCCGGGTACGGGGCCTCCCGCCCGACGGCGTCCGCCTTGCGGGTGAGGAAGTCGCGGGCCAGCGCCGTCTCCGCGACGATGCCCAGCGCGTTGGCCCGCACGCCCGTCCCGGTGAGCTCCTTGGCGAGCGTGCGCACGTAGTGCTCCAGCGCGGCCTTGGCCGACGCGTAGGCGCCCAGCATGTCGACGGGCACCCGCGCGCTGTGCGAGCCGAGGGCCAGCACACTGCCCCGCCCGGCCGCGCGCATGGGCGGAACGGCGTACCGCAGGCAGCGGACGAAGCCGAAGAAGGTGGCGTCGAAAGCCCGGTTCAGCTCGTCGGCGCCGACCTCCCAGCTGTACCCGACCGCCGAGGCGTCGCCCGCGCTGTAGACCAGGCCGTACGGGGCCGGCGAGACCTCCGCCACGTGGGCGAAGAAGGCCGCGACGCTCTCCTCGTCGGTCACGTCCACCTGCCGGTACCGCACACCGCCACCGGACGGGCGGGCGCTGCGAGCGCCCGCGATCACCGTTCGGCCGCCGCCGGCGAGGTCCTCGGCCAGCGCGGCGCCGAAGCCGCTGCTCGCCCCGACAATGACGACTGCGGACTCTTCCATGTCGGACTCCCCGGCTGCGGTGGTACCCCTGCGGCCATTTCCGTCGAACACGGCCTCCCGTCATTCTCCACGTCACCACCCGCCCTTTCCGCCGGAAATACCGGGCGTAGGGGTTGTTTAGGGGGTGCGACGGCCGCGGAGCCCTGGTTACGCTACGGTCCGGCGCCTTCCGGCAAGGATTGCCCGGCCGGCCCGAAATTCTCTGAATTGACCCGTCCGAACCCGCCGGGAGCAGGTTTCCGTGATATTCGAAGAACTCTATCTGGACGGCATCGCCGCCTTCGTCCCGGATCGCGTCACCGTCGCCGAGGCGGTCGCCCGGGGGCTCTGCGACGCGGAGGTGGCGGCCGGGACGGACTGGCTGTCGGTGGCCGTCGCGGGCGACGTCTCCGCCCCCGACATGGCGGTCCGGGCGGGGCGGGACGCGCTGGCGATGTCCCACCACGAAGCGGCGGACATCGCCGTGCTGATGCACGCCACCGCGAGCCACCAGGGCCCGGACATCTGGTCCCCGGCGCACTACGTCCAGCGGCACACCATCGGCGGCTACGGCCCCGCGGTGGAGATCCGGCAGGGCTGCAGCGGCATGGTCGCCGCCCTGGAGCTGGCCGGCTGCTACCTCACCGCCGCCCCGGACCGCGACGCCGCCCTCGTCACCACCGCCGACAACTGGACGCACCCGCTCATCGACCGCTGGCGCGGCACGCAGTGGGCCCTGTTCGGCGACGCCGCCACGGCACTCGTCCTCTCCCGCCGGCAGGGCTTCGCCCGGGTGGTGAACGTCTGCGCCTCCTCCCTGCCGGACCTGGAGGAGCTGAACCGCGGCGGGGAGGCGCTCTATCCGCCGGGGGCCACGCTCGGACACCAGGTCAGGCTGCGCGAACGCGTCCAGGCCTTCCAGGGCGACCAGTCCGCGATGGCCGGGCTCATCGGCCGGGCCGAGAGCGAGCTCATCCACCGCACCCTCGACGAGGCCGGCCTGAAGCCCGGTGACATCGCCCGGGTCACCCACCAGTCCGCCGGGAGCCGGAGCATCGTCGAGCACATCCTGGAGCCCTTCGACGGCGATCTGCGCCTCGGTATGTGGGAGTTCGGCCGCCGGCTGGGCCACACCGGGGCCGGCGACCAGGTCTGCGGGCTGTACCAGCTCCTCGCCGGGCGGGAGGTCCGGCCGGGTGACCACGTCATGCTGCTGGGCACGGGCGTGGGCATGGCGTTCGCCTGCGCGATCGTGCAGGTCCTCGGCGAGCTGCCCGCCGACGCGGCCCCGATCACCCTGTCCTGACGCACCCCGGCCGCTCCGCGCGCCCGTCCCGCCGGGGCGGGCGCGCGGGCATGCCCGCCCCGGTGGCGTCGCCGCACCCCCGCGCGGCCCGGCTCACCCCAGCTTCCTGCGCAGCTCGCTCCGGCCGGCCACCCGCAGCTTGCGGTAGGTGCGGGTCAGATGCTGTTCCACGGTGCTGACCGTGATCGACAGCGAACGCGCGATCTTCTGGTTGGTCTCGCCCTGGGCGGCCAGCAGCGCCACCCGCTGCTCCGACGGGCTGAGCTGGTCCAGGTACCCCGCGTAACGGTCGGTCACCTTGTAGCGGGCGACCCGGTGCGGGACGGCGCCGGGCAGGTCGCCCCACTGCAGGATCCGCAGCGAGGAGAGGAACCCGGGCCGCCCGGAGGTGTCCTGGAGGGTGGCGAACAGCTCCTCGCGCAGCTCCTGGCGGCGCCGGCCGCGGGCCCCCGACCGGCCGAACACCCGCGCCCGGTCACCGGCCGGGGCGACCCGGTCCAGCTGGGAGTCGACCATGGTGAGCGCGTTGTCGTGGTCGCCGACGCCCAGGTACGCCGCGGCGGCCGCGAGCCGCCACGCGTAGAGGTCCGGGTCCAGTCCCCAGGACGCCAGCAGCCGGCCGCAGCTCATGAAGTCGGCCAGCGCGGAGCGGTGTTCGCCGGCGGCGAGGTGGAAGTGGCCGCGGGCGTACAGGTAGCCGAGGCAGTGCCGGGTCTCGTAGATCGGCGCGGGCACCGGGCGGCGCACCCACTCCTTCGCGGCGCCGGGCTCCGCCAGATCGGTGTAGCCGGCGACCAGACAGGAGAGCGGCCCGCCGATCCAGGCGCCCCACCGCTGCGGCGGCACCATGTCCAGCACGGCCTCGGCGCGGGCCAGCCCGACCAGGACGTCGCCCCGGTGCAGCGAGGCCTCCGCCCGGGCCGCCAGCAGACGGGGCGCCCAGGTGTCGGCGGCGAGCCGCGCCGCGTCCGGCAGCACCGCGTCGCACCAGGAGATCGCGGCCTCCGGCCGGTTGCTGTGCACCAGGGCCGTGATCGCCGCGAGGACGGCCGAGGCGGTCTCCTCGCGGAAGGCGCAGGCGGAGAGGGCGGAGGTCGCGCCGTCCGCCGGGTCCGGCAGGCCCGGATCGCCGAGCAGCCGCCCGGCCAGGGCCCAGGCCGCCTGGTGCCGCACCGACCCGCCCGCCGGCCCGCCACCGGGGCCGCCGAGTGCCTCGCCGCCCGCCGTCGCGGCCGGGCCGGCCAGCGGGACGCGCTCCAGGTCCGAGGCCACCGACCGCAGCAGGCTCGGGAATTCGCAGGCGACCAGCAGCCGGTCGGCCGCCGCCTCCAGGCGCCGCTGGTCGTTCTTCGCACTGCTCGTCTCGCTACGCCGGTCCAGGACGGCCAGCAGGTCCTTCGCCTGCCAGAGCAACTCCGGGGCCGCCTCGGTTGGTTCGACAAGAGTCATCGGTGATTCAGATCCCTCCGGGACCACAGGGCGCATGGTCCGGTACTGGCGCGGGCACGGCCGGAGCACAGGCTCGGCCCGGCGCACGGGGCAGGCACGGTGACGTACGGGGTGGGCGGGGTGCCGCACGGAGGGGCTGCCGCCCGGGTGAAGGCATCCGGCGCCGGCAGTCGTCCGGCGGTCGGCCCGCCGATCGGGGTGAAGGACACCGGGGAGAACGCTCCCGGGCGGCGGCCGAGGGCCGTGCCACGGGTGCCGCGGCGCGAACGCAGGGCCGCCGGACGGCCCGTGGGCGGCCGGGAGCAAAAGGGAGAAACGAACGCACGCCGGGCGCGAACGGCCGGAAGGCGCCGTCCCGGGACTACACCGGGTGACGGCGGGCGGTCACGAGGCCCGTGGACGCGGCGGCGGGTACCCACCCGAGCGGCCGGTCGGCCGGCCCCCGGCGGTATCGGGTGGTCGTGAAGTCTCGGTCATGTGGCGGCCCCCGTCGTCACTGTCTCCATCTACCTCTACGGACGCTCATCATGGCCGATGGCATCCTCCGGCCGTCCTCCGGCCGTCCCGGCCCGGTCCTCCCCCGGAGCCGTCCGGATCCGACGGTTCGGAAGGAAACTCCGGGGCCGTCCGGCGCGTTGGTCCGAGAGGCCGGCGCACCGGCACCGCGCCTCCGGCCGGACGCCCGGAGCGGGTCGAACGGGCCCCGAACCCGGGCCGGACCCGAGGCCGTCGAGCCCGGGGCGAATGGCATTCGAAGATGCGTTTGAATCCGAGTAGCATCGTGGCGAACGGCCCGCGAAGCATTGGTGAGGATGCGTCAGAATGGGGGAGGCTGAGTGAAGTTCCGCATTCTCGGACCACTCGAAGTACGGGCGAACCACCGCAAAGTGCCACTGGCCGGCCCCAGGCAGCACCTGGTGCTCGCCCTCCTCCTGCTGAAGGCCAACCAGAGCGTGCCGCTCGGCGAGCTCGTCGACGCCGTCTGGGACGATCCGCCCCGCACCGCCGAGAAGCAGGTCCGCAACGCGGTCTCGATGCTGCGCGGCCTGCTCAAGTCCGCCGGGGTCACCACCCTGCCGACCGCCGTCGGCACCAACGGCTACCGCCTCGACCTCCCCGACGACCAGCTGGACACCGCGATGTTCGCCCAGGCGCTCGCGGCGGCCCGGCACCGCGCCGCCGCCGGACAGTTCGCCGAGGCGGTCGTCGAGTTCCGCGCCGGGCTCGCCCTGTGGCGCGGCCCGGCACTGGCCGGCCTGGACAACTCGGCCCTGCAGCCGCACACCTCGCGACTGGAGGAGCAGCGGCTCACCGCGCTGGAGGAGTGCGTCGACCTCGAACTCGCGCAGGGCCACCACCAGGCCGTGATCCCCGAACTGACCGACTGGCTCAGCGCGCACCCGCTGCGCGAGAGACTCGCCGGCCAGCTCATGCTCGCCCTCTACCTCTCCGGCCGCCAGTCGCACGCACTGACCGTGTACGAGTCCACCCGGCGGCGGCTCGCGGACGCGCTCGGGCTCGAACCCGTGCCGGAACTGCGCGAGTTACGCCAGCGCATCCTGACCAACGACGTGACCCTGGGCCGGCCCCGGACGTTCGCGTTCGCGCCGCTCGCCCCGCACAGCCTGCCCAAGGACATCAGCCACTTCACCGGGCGCGGGCACGAGTTGCGCACCCTGGTCGAGCAGGTGATCGTCCACCGCGACCAGGTGGCGTCCAGCCACGTCGTCCTCGCCGCCGTCGACGGCATGGCGGGGGTGGGCAAGACCTCGCTCGCCGTCCACCTGGCCCACCTGATGAGCGACCGCTACCCCGACGCGCAGCTCTATCTCGACCTGCACGCGCACTCCCCCGGACAGGCCCCGCTCGATCCGGGGACCGCCCTGGAGAAGCTGCTGCGCTCGGTGGACGTCACCGGCACCGCCATCCCCGAGGACCTGGAGGAGCGGGCCGCCCTGTGGCGCAGCAGGCTCGCCGGCCTGCGGGCCGTGCTCGTCCTGGACGACGCGGCCAGCTCCGCCCAGATCCGGCCGCTGCTGCCGGGGACGGCCGACTGCCTGATCCTGGTCACCAGCCGGACCCGGCTCACCGACCTGGACGCCACCGCCGTGCTCCCGCTGGACCCGCTCCCGCCGGCCGACGCCGGCCGGCTGCTCGACCGGATCGTGGGCGACCGGCGGGTGGCCGCCGAACCCAAGGGCGTCGCCGAGTTGCTGAGGCTGTGCGGCTACCTGCCGCTCGCCATCCACATCACGGCGGCCCGGCTGCGCCACCGGCCCGCCTGGACCATCGCCTACCTGACCTCCCGGCTGCGCAGCCACCGGCGCCGGCTCGGCGAGCTGCAGACCGCGGAGAGCGGCATCACCGCGGTCTTCGACCTCTCCTACCAACAGCTCGATCCCGAACCGCGGCACCTCTTCCGCCTGCTGGGCGTGCTGCCGGGGACGGATTTCGACGCGGACGCCGCGGCGGCGGCGGCCGGGGTCGAGCGCCGGGCCGCGGACCGGGCGCTGGAGGAGCTGCTCGACGTGCACCTGGTCGAGCAACCGCGCGAGGAGCAGTACCGGCTGCACCCCCTGCTCCGGGCCTACGCGGTGCACCTGGCCGCCACCGAGGCCGGCGGGGCCGAGCGGCAGGCGGCGCTGACCCGGCTGTTCGACCACTACCGCCGGACCGCCGCCGCGGCCCTGGACATCGTCTCCCCGCAGTGGCGGCACGACCGCCCGCCGCTGCCCGCCACCGGCGCACCGGCGGCCGCGCTGACCACCCTCGACCAGGCCGCCGACTGGCTGGAGGCGCAGTGGCCGAACCTGCTGTCGGCGGCGGAGACGGCCCGGCGCGGCTGGCCGGAGCAGAGCGCCGACCTGTTCGGCGTCCTGCGCCACTACCTCCACCTCCGGGGCCAGCACGCCGAGGCGCTCTCGCTGCACAGCGGCGCCGTCGCCCTGGCCCGCGACACCGACGACCGGGAGCTGGAGAACCTCGCCCGGTACGGCCTGGGCCTGGCCAACCAGCGGCTCGGCCGCTACGACACCGCCCTCACCCACTTCCGCCAGGCCCTGGAGGTGGCCCGCGAGCTCGGCGACCACGTGACGCACGCCCGCACGCTCAGCAACATGGGCCTGGTGCTCCACCGGCTCGGCCGTTACGAGAGCGCGCTCACCCACTTCGCCCAGGCGCTCGACCTGGCGCGCGACACCGGCACGCCGAGTGCGGAGTGCTACGCGCTGTGCGGGCTCGGCCTCGTCCACGAGCGCCTCGGCCGCTCCACCACGGCCGTCATCCACCTCCGCCAGGCCCTGGTCATCGCCCAGCGGATCGACGACCGCGACATCCAGGGCTACGCGCTCAGCAACCTCGGCCGGGTGCAGTGCGGTCCGGGCAACTACGAGCAGGCCTGCGACGACCTGCGCCGGGCCCTGGCACTGGCCCGGGAGACCGGCGCCCGGGACCTCGAAGGCCACACGCTCTGCGGCCTCGCCCTCGTCCACGAACGCCTCGGCGACCACGACACCGCCCAGATCCACCTCCACCAGGCCCTGGCGCTGGCCCGCGAGACCGGCACCCGCGATCTGGAAGGCCACGCCCTGTGCGGCCTCGGGCTCGTCCACGAACGCCTCGGCCACTACGACATCGCCCTGGCCCACCTCCACCAGGCGCTCGTCCTGGCCCGCGACACCAGTACCCGCGACCTCGAAGGGCACGCCCTGTGCGGCCTCGGGCTCGTCCACGAACGCCTCGGCGACCACGACATCGCGCGGATCCACCTCCACCAGGCCCTCGCGCTCGCGCGCGAGACCGGCACCCGCGACCTCGAAGGCCAGGCGCTCGGCGGCCTCGGCGAGATGGCCTGCCGGCTGGGCGATCCGGCCGGGGCGCTGGACCTGCACAGCCGGGCCCTGGCGATCAGCCGGGAGACCGGGGACCGCCACCGCCAGGGCCGGGCGCACCGCGGCCTCGCCGCCGCCCACCGGGCGCTGGGCGAGCCGGACGCCGCCCGCGCGCACGAGCGGCTGGCCGAGCAGCTCCGGCAGCGCCCCGGGGCCGGACGCCCGGTCGATCCCGACCGGCGGCGCGGCCCGGCCGGGCGCCCGGCCCCGCGGCCCGGTCCGGTCGATCCGGCCGGGCGCGCGGAACCGGGCGGGCCGGACCTCCTACGGGCGGACCGACAGGGCGTGGTGGAAGATGTCGCGCGGGTCCCGAGCGGCCTTGATCTGCTGTAGCCGCGCGTAGTTGTCCTTGTAGTAGATCGTCGACCAGGGGGCGGAGGAGGTGTTCCAGGCCGGGTCGGCGAGATCGACGTCGGGCCAGTTGACGTAGTTGCCGTCGGTGACGCTGTTGGGCACCGGCACGCCGCCGGTGGTCGCGTAGACGTCCCGGTACAGCTCCCGGACCCACTGCAGCTGCCGGGTCTCGTCCCCCGCGTCGGACCAGTAGTTGGAGAACGAGGCGAGCATCACCGAGTCCCGGTGCGGCACCGCCGTCGTGGTCGGCGAGAAGGAGTTGACCTTCCCGCCGAAGGAGAAGAGGCCCATCAGACCGGAGGCGTAGGCGTAGGAGGGGCTGGTCAGGTACCGGTAGACGGTGCGCAGTTGGTCGGGCGCGTAGCCCTTCTTGTGGTAGGCGCCCTTGGTCTTCGAGCGCAGCAGCAGGCTCGGGATCCCGAACACGCCGGCCACCTCGGAGGCGCTGGTGGTCGTGGTGTAGAGCCACGGCAGGGTGCCCGTGGTGCTCGCCGCCGGGGCCGCGGCGACGTTCGTGGTCATCGCGGCGGCGAAGTCCGTGAGCATCTGCTGGGTACCGGTGACGGTCGGGTCGACCTGGGCCCGGACGATCACGCCGCCCTTGCCCTGGCGGATCGCGATGAGCGAGGCCCAGAGCTGGTTGGCGGCCGCGCCGGGGGCGCTGTTCTGCTCGTGCCAGGTGCCGAAGTTGGTGACGAGCGTGGTGAACGCGGCCTCGTCCAGCTGGGACCAGTCCCAGAACAGTGTGGTGATCATGATGCCGCCCGGGGTCGGGGGCAGCAGCCTGGTCGGATCGGTGCCGGTCGCCCCCGGCGAGCGGAGCCAGAACCGCGTGACGATGCCGAAGTTCCCGCCGCCGCCGCCCGCGTGGGCCCACCAGAGGTCCCGGTTGGGGTCGCCCGGCGCGGACGTGGCGATCACCGACCGCGCGAGGCCGAAGGAGTCCACCACGACAACCTCGACGGCGTAGAGGTTGTCCGCCACCAGACCGTACAGGCGGGACAGCACGCCGTAGCCGCCGCCGGTGATGTGGCCGCCGACACCGACGCTGGGGCAGGAGCCGCCGGGTATCGTCACGCCCCAGCCGAGGTCCAGGGTGCGGTAGACCTGCGAGAGGATCGCGCCGCCCTCGACCGCGAAGGCGTTCATCGTGGGGTCGAAGTACACCGCGCGCATCTCGGACAGGTCGATGACCACCCGTACGTCCGGGTCGTCGACGAAGTTCTCCAGGCAGTGGCCGCCGCCGCGCACGGTGACCCGCTTGCCGGCCGACACCGCCTCGTTGACGGCCTGCACGACCTGGCTCGTGGAACCGACCAGCTTCACGGTGTCCGGGTTCCCGGTGAACCGGCGGTTGTAGCCGCGCAGCAGCAGATCCGGGTAGCGCCGGTCGCCGGGCCCGACACCGACCGGGCCGAAGGCCGGCCCGCAGGCCAGCCGCGCCTGGTCGGCCCCGGCGTCCGGCACCGGGGCGGCCGCCGCGACCGCGCCGCCCACGAAATCCGTCGCGGCGATCCCGAGCCCGGCCGCCCCCAGGCCGGCCAGTGTAAAGCGTCGACGAGTCAACTCCGCCATGAAATCCCCCTGCTCACACCAGCACGCATCCGAATGGCACGAGAAGGGCGACGTCGAATTCCGGCCTCCCCGTTGGCCACATTGATGCCGAGTCCGGCGGGCGCGTCAACCGGCCCCCTAACAACCCCCTATGTCACGACCCCGACGGCGGCCGGAGCACGGCCCGTCTGCAAGGCTGCCAGCACGGTATTTCCGCGCACGGCAAGGGAGTTGAATTGACATGACCACTTACCTCATCACCGTACTGAGCAACGTGCACGAGGGCCGGGAGAACGACTTCCACGACTGGTACGAGAACACCCATATTCCGGAGATTCTTGAAGTACCGGGAGTTCTTTCGATCCGGCGGCTCGTTCTCAACGACGAACAGATCGGCGCCGACAAAGGCCACTCGCAGGCCCACTACCGCCATCTGACGCTGATCGAGATAGCGACCGACGACTTCGATGCCACGCTCGCCGCGATCAGCACCCTGGACGGCAGCAAGGCCGCCGAACTCCTGGTGCCGGGCCAGGTGCTGGCCTCGCTGTACCGGGACCCGAAGGTGTACACCAAGCCCTGACCCCGGCCGAACGGGGCAGCCGCCCCGGCGGGCGGGACCTGTCGCCGGGCCCGCCCGCCCCGCCCTTTGCGCGCCCTCGCCGCACCACCCCCGCCGCAACGCCCTGGCGCGACACCGCGCCGCGAGTCCCCGCGCTGACCCCCCGCCGTGACCGCCCGGCGCGGCCCCGCCGACGTGACGCCTCCGTCGAGCCGGCCGCCGGCGCCCCGGCCCCGCGGCCGCGGGGGGGCGGGAGCCCCGCCCCCCCGCCGACCGGGCCCGGGGCGGTCGCGCGCCGACCCCGAACGACGCGCCCCCGGCCTCCACGACAGCCATCGGCCCCGGCCACCGGCCGGACTTGAGATGCCCTTGACACGTTTATAGGTCTATACCATGCTGCGATCGGCGTCCCGGCGGCGGGGCGAACTCCGCTTCCGCCACGGGACTTCGGCACAGGTGACAGCTTCATACGGGGGAGATTGTTGTGCTCGTGCATGTCCTGGGACCACTTCGTGTCGACGTCGACGGAACCGCCGTGGCCCTCGGCGGCAGGCGTTCACAGATCGTCCTGGCGACCCTCGCCCTGACCCCGAACTGGGTGGTGCCGCTCGACCGCCTGGTGGACGCCGTCTGGGGCCCCGCACCACCCGCGAGCGCCCGGACGCAGATCCGGATCTGCGTCTCCCAACTGCGCCGGGCCTTCGCCGGGGCCCTCGCCCCGACAGTGATCGAGACCCATCCGAACGGGTACCGGCTCCGGGTCGGAGCAGGCGAGTTGGACGCCACCGTGTTCAACGAGGAGGTGGCCCGGGCCCGGCTGCTGGCTACCCAGGGCGCACCGGAGGAGGCCGTCACGGAGCTGCGCCGGGCGCTGTCCCGCTGGACCGGCCCGGCGATGGCGGGCCTGGCCTGCCCACCGGTGGAGGCCTGGGCCCGCCGGCTGGAGGAGAACCGGCTGCGCGCCGTCGAGGAGCGGATCCGGCTGGAGCTCGGCCTCGGCCGCCAGCAGGACCTGGTCGGCGAGTTGGAGCAACTGGTCTGCGCGCACCCGTTCCGCGAGCACCTGCACGGGCAGCTGATGCTCGCCCTGCACCGGTCGGGCCGCACCGCCGAGGCACTGGCGGTGTACCGCAGGCTCCGCGCCGCCCTGGTCGAGGAGCTGGGCATCGAACCCGGACCCGAACTGCGGGGGCTGGAGCGGGGGATCCTGCTGGGCGTGGCCGCGGTGGCGCTCCCCGGGGAGCCGGTGACGGCCCGCCGCCGGGCCCGGGCGGGCGACGCCGCCCACCCGTCCCGGTACCCGGTCCAGCCGTCGCGGGTGCCGTCGACTCGCGCCCTGTAACGGTGCGTTCAGCCCACGTGGCGCCACCAGAAGGACCCCGGCTCGTAGTGGTCCCGGACACCGAGGGCGCGCCAGAGCGGCTCGGCGATCTCCCGCAGCTCCGGGTCGGCGTGGACGAAGGCGTCGGGCAGCTCCAGGTCGAAGCGGTCCGGGGCGGCCGTCAGCAGGGCCGCGAGCAGGTACTGCTCCGAGTAGTGCCGCCAGCGCCAGGAGTGCGGGTAGTCCGCCGGCAGCATGATGTCGTGGACGTGCACGAGCACGCCGGGCTTGAGCCTGGGCAGCACCTCGAAGAAGAACACCGCCACGTCCGACCCCATGTGCAGCCGGTGCGACCCGTCGAAGAAGACGATGTCGCCGGGCTCCAGTTCGGCGAAGACCGCGAGGTCCGCGTGTTGCAGCGGGGTGCGGATCACCTCGTCGCAGAGCCGGTCCACGGTGGCGCGGGGGGCCGGGTCGATCGAGGTGATCCGGGTCGCCAGCCCGAGGTCCCGGACCGCCCGGCGGGCGAACTTGGTGGAGTTGCCGGAGCCGATCTCCAGGTACCGGGCCGGACGCTCCGCGGCCAGGAAGCCGTAGAGCGAGAGCGCGTCCAGCGGGGGCAGCCAGCCGTTGTTCCAGTACGGGGCGGAGCCCGCCGCCGTGCCGCTCAGCGGAATCCCGCGCAGCAGTTCGGTCAGCTCCAGGAAGCCGGTCAGCCGCTCGGCGTAGCGCTCCCGGTGCTGCTCCAACAGCGCCCGGACCTCGGTGAGTTCGGCGCGCGGCTCGGGGGTGACGACGTGGTCCCAGAAGAGCGGCTTGCGCAGCCCGAACGCCCACAGCGTCAGGCCGTGCAGAACGGGCCGCTCCGCCAGCCAGTCGACCGGCTTGCGCAGCACGGGCAGCCGCTCCAGCAGTTCGACGCCGGAGGCGGTCCGGACCGCGGTCCGCAGATCCTTGAGCACCATCGTTGTTCCTTTCAGAGGGAGAGCCACAGGTCCTGCAGCCGGTGTTCGGAGATGCCGTCGGTGGGCCGGAAGTCGTAGCGGTGCACCCGCACCGGGCCGACGGTGAAGCTCCAGTCCAGCCGCCAGAACGGGAAGGAGCGGTTCACCGCGCTGTCCCAGTCGAAGCCGGCCGGCGCGGAGAACTTCCAACTGAGCGGCAGGAAGTCGTTGTTGGCCCGGATCGCGTCGTCCGCCCGGTCACGCAGGCCGTCCAGGTCGCGCATCGACGCGCTGGCGTTGAAGTCGCCCGAGATCAGCACCTGGTGGGGGTTGCCGGCCAGGTCCTTCTCCAGGCCGCGGATCTCCGCCCGGCGCCAGTCGGACTTGCGGCGGAAGTAGGAGTCGAAGTCGAAGTCCGAGAACGGGTCGAGATCGGGGGCGAGCGGCACGGTGACGTGCACGTTGTAGACGCTGAACACCTTCGAGCCGACCTGGAGGTCGGTGCGCAGCACCTTGTCCCGGGCGAAGACCCGGCCGAACGGGGCGTCCGGCTCCAGCTCGGCGCCCGTCCCCACGGCGGGCTGGGCCACGATCGGGAAGCGCGAGACGGTGAGCAACTCGCCCCGCCGGGCGATGTGGTAGCCGGGGAACTCGGCGGCCAGCCGCGCGTCGTCGTCCAGCCGCAGGTAGCCGTCCTCGCCGCGGCCGGCCTGCCAGACCACGTGCTCCTGGAACAGGTAGACGTCGGCGTTCTGCCGGTGCACCAGGTCGTACAGCCGGTCCACATCGGTGGCGGCGGCCCAGTACTGGGTGTTGAACGAGACGACGTGCAGCGCGCCGGCCGGCACCGTGCGCCCACCGTGCCACAGGGCGGGCCAGTTCAGCCCGGAGCCGGTGACGAGGCCCAGCAGCAGCGCGGGCGCGGCGAGGAGCGCGGCCCAGCGGCGGCGCCCGCCACAGGCGGCGGCGCTCGCGACCAGGAGCAGCAGGGGGACCGCCACCAGGAACACCGGCGGGGTGGCGTCCAGCAGGATGGCCCAGTGCCAGCGGCCGCTGACCGACCGGCGCAGCACCGCGTAGCCCAGCCAGAGCGCCGCCAGGACGATCAGGGCCCACCCGTACCAGGTGCGCAGCCGCCGGGCGGTCCGGCGGGCCCGGCTCGGCGGTTCGGCGGGCGGCGCCCCCGGTGCGGGGCCGCCGTCCTCGTCGCCGCCGTCGCGGGTCAGGGCGGCGTCCAGGGTGTACATCCGGCGGAACCGGCGGCTGACCGCGAACTGGGCGAGCCCGGCCACCAGCCCGGCCAGCACGACGGCGTTGACCAGCAGGTGCGCCAGGGTGAAGAAGGCCAGGAAGCCGAGCCCCCGCTCCTGCCGGACGAACCGGTACTGCCCGAGGTCGGTCAGGACGAAGCCGGCCACCGCCAAGGCCGTGACCAGCGCGGTCAGCGGCTGCCAGGCGATCAGTGGCAGGCTCGCCACCGCCGCGCCGGCCAGCGCGGACGCCACCGCGCGGCCGGGGGTCTCCATCCCCTGCATCGCCCGGCCCCGGCCGAGGTAGAACGGCACCCGCAGCCGGCTGCGGACGAAGGCCTTCCGCAGCAGGGGCCGCAGCCGGCTCTCGTCGGAGAGCCGCCCCCGGATCCGGGAGGTGAGCAGCATCGGGTGGAGCGCGGCGAGGCGTTCGGCGTGGTCGATCTCCTCGGTCTGCCGGAGCGCCCCGTTGAACCAGCCGGCCTCCAGGAAGGCCGACCTGCGCACCGCGCCGAGCGCGTAGAAGCCGCCGCTGACCAGGCCCTCGGCGCTCTTGCGCCAGTAGTGGTACTGGAGGATGCGGTACTGGCCGACGGCGCCCTCGGGGAACAGCGGCTCCTTGTCGGGGACGCCGAACACCGCGCCGTACTCGGGGTGCTCGGCGAAGATCTCCACCGCCTGGGCGACGGCGTCCGGGTGCATGGTCAGGTCGGCGTCCAGGAAGAAGAGGATCTCGCCGGCGGCGTGCCGGACCCCGAGGTTGCGCGAGCCGCCGGGGCCGCCGTTGCGCTCGGCCCGGACCAGGGTGACGGGGTGGGCGGCGGCCAGGTCGGCGGAGTCGTCGGTGCTGGCGTCGTCCACGACGATCACTTCGACGGCCGGGTAGCTCTGTGCCAGGATCGAGCGGAGGCAGAGGTCGACGGTGCGGCTGTCGTTGTACATCGGGACGACCACCGACACGAGAGGTGTGGGTGTGGGCATGGAACCTCGTTCGGAGTTCGGAGTTCGGAGTTCGGAGTTCGGGGCACGGAGTTCAGGGCCCGGGGCCCGGACCGCGGCGGGTCACATCAGCTGGAAGGCGAGCAGCAGGCCGGCCCAGAGCGAGGAGTTGGTGAGCATCACGCGGTCCCGGAGCAGGGTCCGGACGGGGTTGCCGCCCTCGCTCTGCACGACCACGATCTGCAGGTAGCGGAAGAGCGCGAGCAGCGCGCAGGGCGCGGTGAGCAGCGCCCCGGTCGCGAAGCCCGACTCGGTGCGCAGGAAGAGCAGGTAGCCGACCACGGTCAGCCCGGAGCAGAGCACCAGGACGAGGTCCAGGAAGTGCGCCGAGTAGCCGACCAGGGCGGGCCGGTGGCCGCTGCCGGCCACGCCCAGTTCGTGCCGCCGCTTGCCCACGATCAGGACCAGGCAGAGCGTCAGCACGGTGAACACCAGCCAGGCGGCGACCGGCCGGCCGCCGGCGCCGTAGCCGCCCAGCAGTCTCAGGACGAAGCCGGTGGCGACGATGAACACGTCCAGCAGCGGCAGGTGCTTCAGCTTCCAGCTGTACGCGCCGTTCACCGCCAGGTAGAGCAGCACCGGCCAGGCCGCGGCGGGCCGGGAGAGCAGTAGCACGGGGGCGAGCAGCCCGGCCAGCAGCAGGATCAGTGCCACGGCCGTCCGCGGGCCCACCCGGCCGGCGGCCAGCGGGCGGTGGCGCTTGACCGGGTGGCGCCGGTCCCGTTCGACGTCGGCGATGTCGTTGACCACGTACACCAGCGACGAGGCGAGGACGAAGGCGCCGGTGGCACCGGCCACCCGGGCCGTCATGCCCCACTCCAGGTCGGCGCCGAGCAGGGCGAGCGGCACCACCAGGAAGTTCTTCGGCCACTGGCCCGGCCGGAGCAGCTCCAGCGGTGCCGGCAGCCGGGAGGTGGCGCCGCGCCGGCGGGACTCCGTCTGTTCGCTCAGGAAGGTCATCGCGCGCTCCCTCAGAAGAAGATCTTCACGGCGGACAACAGGCCCTGGCTCCACGGGTCCCGACTGGTCCGGCCGGTCGAGCCGCCGGCCGGACGGTCGTGGCGGGCGGTGCGCCACCAGTCGTAGGTGCGCAGGATCGCGTCCCGGTTGGACAGCCTGGGGGCGAAGCCGAGCCGCTCGCCGGCCTTGTCGATGCTGACGTAGGAGTCCTCCATCAGCTTGTGCAGCAGCCTCCCGTAGACCGGCGAGAGCCGGGCCTTCTGCAGGGTGCTCAGCACGGTCAGCGCGGGCCGGGCGGGCAGGGCGACGACCCGCTTGCCGTGGCCGGCCGCGTCCAGCACCGCCTGGAAGTCCTGCCGCAGGGTGCCGAATTCGGCGGCCGCCAGGTTGTAGGTGTCGTTGGCGACCTCCTCGGGCGCGGTGAGCACGGTGACCACCGCGTCCACCAGGTCGTCGATGCCGAACATCTGGATCCGCACGTCGCCGCGGCCGAGCACCGGGAAGTTCCGGCCCTCCTCCGCCCACTCGAACAGCATCGAGAACAGGCCCATCCGGCCCGGACCGACGAAGGTCTTGGGCCGCAGGATCGGCACGCACATCCCGGCGGCGCGGTGGCGCTCGGCGATCTCCTCGGCGGCGGCCTTCGCCCGGCTGTAGGTGTCGACCGGCTCGCGCGGGTGCGTCTCGGGGGTGGGGACCACCTTGGGCAGGCCGTACACGGCGGTCGAGGAGATGTGCACCACCCGGGGCGTGCCGGCGGCGCGCGCGGCGGCGAACACGTTCCCGGTGCCGCCGACGATGATCGAGCGGATCTGCTCGTCGGGGTAGCTGGGCAGCGCGGCCGCCGCGTGCACCAGCACGTCGGCACCGGCCAGCGCCCCGGCCATCACCGCCGGGTCGCGGATGTCGCCGACCACCGCCACGCCGGGCCCGGGCCGCAGGTCGACGCCGCGGACGTGGTGGCCGTCCGCGAGGAGGCGTTCGGCGAGCCGTGAGCCGAGCATGCCCGCGGCGCCGGTGATCGTGATCACCACTGGGAACTCACCTTCTGCTTGAGGAATCGCGTCACCAGGCGGCCGAGCCCCTCGGCGAGCACCTCGCCGAGCGCGTCGACCGTCCGCGCCACCTCGGCGGGTGCGGTGACCAGCGAGGGGCCGATGATCAGCGGGTTGCGCCCGTTGAGGGTGTAGTAGGCGAAGATGTCGTGGTCCTGGTAGAGGGCGTTGATCACCGCGCAGGTGACGAGCTTGGTCTTGAACCTCGGGTCGCGGGCCATCCCGCCCGGCGCCAGCTTGGCGACCAGGTCGAGGATCCTCGGGCCGCCCTCGATGAAGACGCCCCAGAGCGCGCCGGCCCCGTCCACCCGGCCGACCGCCTCCGGGTACGTCTCGGCCAGCCGGGCCAGCCCGGGCTCCAGCACCGCGCCGATCGCGCGGGCTCGCGCCGGGTAGTCGTCCTCGACCACGATGTTGACGGCCTCCAGCGCGGTGGCGCACTCCTCGCCGAAGCCGTAGTACGTCGTCGAGGTGGACTGCAGCAGGGCGTCGCCGAGGTTGTCGTACGCCTTGCGGAAGACCGGCTCCCGGGCGACGAAGGCCGAGATCGAGGACTTGCCGCCGCCGAAGGACTTGGAGGTGGTGAGGACGTCCGGGATCAGGCCCGGGTAGCGCATGAAGTGGAACAGGGTGCCGGTCTTGCCCCAGCCGGTGTAGATCTCGTCGAAGATCAGCACGATCCTCTTCCGCGTGCACAACTCCCGCAGCCCGCGCAGGAACTCCTCGGAACAGGCCTGGATGGTGGAGGCGCTGAACGGCTCGATCAGGATCGCGTAGACGTCGTCGGGGTGGGCGTCCACGGCGCGGCGGACCGAGTCGAGGTCGTTGTAGGTGAAGGTGTCGATCCCCGGGATGGTCGGGAAGGCGAACTGGTTCTGCCCGGTGAGGCCGCCGGAGCCGAGCAGCTTCCCGTGGAAGGCGCTGTCCGCGCGCAGGACCGTCCCGCGCTTGCCGTCGTGGTACTTGTACGCCAGCTTCACCGCCCCTTCCACCGCCTCGGCACCGGAGTTGGGCAGGAAGGACATGCTGAGGTCGCCGGGCAGCACCTCGGCCAGATTGTGGCCGAGCGCGGCCAGGTAGGGCGAGAAGTACGTCTTGTGGACCTCCATCCGGCCGTCCCGGGCGAAGCGCTCGCGGGCGGCCAGGATCCGCGGGTGGTTGTGGCCGTGGTTGAGCACACCGACACCGCCGGTCACGTCCAGGATCCGGCGGCCGTCGGTGAGGGTCAGATAGGCGCCCCGGGCCTCGGCGACCAGCTCCCGGCCGAAGCCGAAGGAGGTCATCAGCGAGACCTGGCTCTTGTTCACGTACCGCCGGTACAGGTCGTGCACCTCACGGACCTCGAACCGTTCGGCGTCGTCAAGGGTGTACACGGGCTTCCTCTCCCATCGGGGTGGACCTGAGCCGGGCCCAGGTCAGAACGACGGCCGAGCTGCCGAGCTCGGCCACCACGCAGACGACCCGGCTGGCGATCGCCGCGGTGGCCGCCACGCCCCCGGGCAGCACGGTGGCGAGCGCGGCCGTGATGGTCAGCTCGCGCACCCCCCAGCCGTCCGGCACGATCACGGCCAGGCTGCTGACCACGGTGGCGAGCGCGAAGGCGCCGACCGCCGGGCCGAGCGAGGCGCCGACCGCCCCGCCCAGGGCCAGGGCCAGGAACCAGAGGTGCAGGCCGGAGACCAGCCAGGAGGCGACCGCCAGCAGGACCGCCCGGCGGACGGCGGCGTCCGGCGGTGCCTCGACCGGCCGCCGCAGCAGCCGGGCCGCGGCCGCCACCGGCCGGGTGGCCAGGGCCGGGCGGACGGCGCAGGCGAGCAGGCCGGCGGCGGGCAGGCCGAGCCAGAACCACTGCCCCGGCAGCGCGGCCGGGGCCGCCAGCAGGCCGACGCCCGCGCCGGTGAGGACGGTCAGCGCCAGGCTGAGCAGGTACGCGGACGTCATCTGGGCGGCCGGCACCCCGGCCGCCCGGCCGTGCGTGACATGGGTGAGCACACCCCAGACCCGCCCCGGCAGGTACTTGCTGAGCTGCCCGAGGAAGTAGATCCGCGCCGCGGACACCCCCCGGATCGGGTGCTCGCCGGGGATCAGCACCCGCCAGGCGTGCACCGCGAGCACCAACCCGGCGACGTTGGCGGCGAGCGAGGCGGCCAGCAGCGGGAGGGCGTCCGTCCGGGCGAACGCCCGCGCGGCGACCGGGCCCTCGTGGCGGAGCATCAGACCGAGGCCCACCAGCGCGGCTAGCACGATCAGCGGGGTGAGCACCTTGCGCAGCCGGTCCAGCATCACCGGGCCGCCCCGCCGCCGGTCCCCGGGCCCGCCGCGGGCTCCGGTCCGGGAGCCCGGCCGGGAGCGGGCCCGGACACTCCCGTCCCTGCTCCCCGGCCGGGGAGCAGCATCCGGACCGTGCCGACCGCCGCGCCGCCCACCAGGGCGGTGACGACCAGGAAGTGGACGCCGGCGAAGAACGGCAGGAAGGCCGGGCCCCGCTGGCGCGCCACGAAGCGCAGCAGCCGGCCGTTGGCGGCGCAGAAGCCGAGCGCCCCGACAGCGGGCAGCACCGGGTACCAGGGCGCCAGCGGCAGGACGGCCAGGGTGAGGGCGGCGGTCGCGACCGAGGCCGGGCTGTTGGCGGTCAGGTTGCGCCGCCCGCCCCGGCGCGCCGAGGCCAGCGCGGGGACCAGCATCAGCGCCCGCCGGAAGGTCTCGGCGAGCAGCGGCCGGAGCCGGTGCTCCTCGTCGTGCAGCGCGACCACCCGGTCGGTGAGGACGATCCGGTAGTGCGGCGCGAGCCGGTCGCTGAACTCCAGGTCCTCCGAGTCCCGCAGGCGCTCGTCGAAGCCGCCGAGCCGCTCGAAGACCTCGCGCCGCACGGCCGCCTGGGCGAAGAAGGCGGTCTCCACCACGCCCGCTCCGCGCGCCCGCCACCAGTACGCGTGCAGCACCCGGTAGCGCTCGACCGGTCCGTCGTCGAACAGCGGATCCGGCGCGATCACTCCGTGCACGCAGCCGCACTCCGGGTCGGCCGCCAGAATGTCGAGCGCGTTGGCCACCGAATCGGGCGTCAGCGCCTCGTCGGAATCGAGGAAGAACAGAATGTCGCCGGTCGCCGCGGCGATTCCGGTATTCCGCGCGGCGGACACCCCGCGGTTGGGCGTGCGCCGAATCAGCGTGCACGGATAACCGCGGGCGACCTCGGCGGTCCGGTCGGTGGAGCCGTCGTCCACCACGATCACCTCGTGGACGGGGGCGGTCTGGGCGTACACCGACTCCAGACAGGCACCCAGGGTACGGGCGGAGTTGTGGGCCGGTATGACGACCGATACGGAAAACGTCATGCCGCCATTTCAGGCGGGCCGCATATCGGCCGCGTATCGTCTCGGTATTGGAATGCGGCCGGACGAAATCCGGGGGCGCCCTGCTACTCTCCGCGGCATGGATTCCGCTCGCCCGCGTTCGTTCGGCCCCCGGCTGCTGGTCGCCGTCACCGCGTTGTGGGGCCTGTTCCTCCTCCTCGATCTCCTGCTGAGCGGCCGCTGGTGGTTCTGGCTGATACCGGACCTCGCGCCGCCGCTGTTCTTCCTGGCCGTACCGGTGCTGCTGCTGACGCTGGCGGCGGTCACCCGGCGGCTGCGCCGGTGGCTGGTCCCGGCGGTGGTCGTGCTGCTGCTGGCCGGCCTGCCCCGGACCGGGCTCAACGTCTCGGCTCTGCTGCCCGACCGGGACCACGCGTCCGGCCCGGCGTTCACGGTGTTCGCCTGGAACACCGAGTACTGGGACACCACCGACGACCCGGACGCCTTCTACCGCTACCTCCGGAGCGAGGACGCCGACGTCTACCTGCTCCAGGAGTACCTGGCCTGGGTCCGGGAGGTGCCGACGCCGATCGACCGGCTCGACCGGATCCGGCGGGAGTTCCCCGGCTACCAGGTGGTGGTGCTGGGCGAGTTGGTGACGCTCTCACGGTTGCCCGTGCTCGCCTCCCCACCCGTCGGCGCGGCCCTGCCGGCCGACGCTCCCTGGCAGGCGACCTTCGCCGGGAAGAAGGTGCTCCGCACCGATGTCGACGTCCACGGCCAGGCGGTGTCCCTCTACAACGTGCACATCCCCGTCCAGGTGGACACCCGGCAGTCGGTGTTCGGCGGCGACTTCTACCGCACGGTCCGCGCCGCCGACGCCGCGCGCCGGGAGCAGTACGCGGCCCTCGAAGGAGACTCCGCCGGCAACACCCACCCGCTGCTGATCGCGGGGGACTTCAACACCACCCCGGCGATGGGTGACCTGCGCGGCCTGCGCTCCCGCTTCGACGACGCGTGGTCGGCCTCCGGCGCGCTCTACCCGGGCAGTTGGGGCGGCGTGCTGGGCAGCGACCTGTGGCGGCTGGACTGGGCGTTCACCGACCACCGGCTCGCGGTGCGGCGGTACGCCCTCGCGGACCAGCAGGGGCTGTCGGACCACCGGGGGCAGCAACTGCGCGTCGCCCTACGGTCATGAGGCCGGCGCGGCGAGTGAACTGACGTACCGTCAATCCTTCGGCGCGGGTCCGGAACGGCTGAGGGTGAGTTGGAGGTTGGGCCGCTCGGCCTTGGGCGCGGAGATCCGCAGCGTCGTGTAGTCACCACCGGTCAGACCGCCGAGCGTCACCGTGGCGGGGGACGCGGCCAGACCACCGGCCGCGTTCTGCTCCCACAACCGCCCCTTGGCGGTGGGACTCAGCCCGCCCCATCCCGTCCAGACCAGCCCGTCCAGCACCGCCGCGCCCTTGCCGCAGGCCAGCGGGAAGGACTTGGGTGCGGTGAGCGGCAGGCCCTCGCAGCCGTAGATCGCGGCAGGCGCCTCGCCGGGCTCCGACGGCACGGTGTCCGGCGAGGCCGGCGGCGGCACCGCAAGCGTGGACGGGACCGGAAGCGTGGGCAGGACCGGGAGCGTGGGCAGGACCGGGAGCGTGGGCGAGGCCGTCGGCGCCGCCGTGGTCGGGGCGGGCTCCGTCGTCCGCACCTGCGGCGCGGAGGCGGACGGCGCCGCGGCGGTCCCACCGCTCGAACAGCCGGCGAGCGCGAGCAGCGACGCCAGCGCGGCGGTGGCGACCCCGGCCGCACCGCGCCGTCGCCCCGCCGCCGTTCCTGTGGCCTGGCCTGGCATGGTCCCCCCGGATGGCCGGTGCGGTGGATCCGCACGCGAAGAAGTGCGCCCCAGGGTACCCGGACACCCGCCGCCCGCGACGGCCACTCCCCCGATTCACCGGATGATCAAGAACATTGACTGGGCGTCATCGTGTTCTCCACGCGCCCCGGGCGGCCGCACCCCGAACGGCACGGCCACCCGGCCCGGCGGCGGTACCGCGGTACCGCCGCCGGTCAGAGCGCGGCCTCGTCCAGGCGTCGGCGCTGCTCGGCGGAGAGCGTGACGTCCAGGGCGCCCAGCGCCTCGTCCAGCTGGGCGATCCTGCTGACGCCCACCAGCGGCAGGATCTGCGGGTCGTGGTCCAGCAGCCAGCTGAGCGCGACCTGGTTCTTCGTCACCCCCAGCTCCTCGGCCACCTCGCTCAGCGCCGCCAGCCGCCTGGGCGTGCCCGGGTGGTCGTAGGCGGCCGGGATCTCCACGTCCTCGCGGGTGTAGCCGCCGGAGAGGATCGGGCTGTAGACCCAGAGCCGGATGTCCCCCTCGGAGCGCACGTAGTCCAGCAGTTCACCGGTCACGTGGACATGGGCCGAGGACGGCAGCGGGATGTCGAAACGGGGCTGGAGGTAGGAGTAGCGGTACTGCATGTGCGTGTACCGCGCCCGGTCCCCGGCGAGCGCCCGGGCCCGCTCGACCCGCCAGACGGCGTGGTTGCTGGCCCCGACCGCACCGGCCTTCCCGGCCGCCACCAGGTCGGCCAGGGTGTCCACCGTCTCGGCGAGCGGCACGGACCGGTCCTCGATGTGCGTCCAGTACACCTCGACCCGGTCGGTGCCCAGCCGGCGCAGGCTGTCCTCCAGGGCCGTCCGGACGGCCTTGTCCGAGAGCCCCTCGGCGGTCTCCAGGCCGGTCCCGGGCACGGTCGGCCGGGCGCCGACCTTGGTGCTGATCACCACCCGGTCGCGTGCGCCCCGGCTGGCCAGCCAGCGACCGATCACCTCCTCGCTCTCGTCGCCGGTCGCGCCGTCGAGCCAGAACGCGTAGTTGTTCGCGGTGTCGAGCACGGTGCCGCCCGACTCGACGAAGTGGTCCAGGATCGCGAACGACGTCCGCTCGTCGACGATCGTGCCGAAGCCCAAGGTGCCGAGGGCGATGGTGCGCTGTGGAATCGCCATAGGTCATTCCCTCCCATGTGGTCTGGACCATTCAAGTCGCATCCCGTCCCGCACGCAACAGACAGCCACCGGATCAGCACACATCGCCATCACCCCCGCCATCTCCCCTGCCGCCGCCCGGGCGACCGGCACCCGCCCCGGGCTGGAACGACTGTTCGTTTCCGTCCGTGAACAAATCGTGGATTCCGTTGCCCCGCCCACCCGGCCGTGCGCAGGATGGGTCGACCCTCGACCGTGGGGCTGACAGGAGGCGATCAACCGTCGTGCCCGGCAAGCAGATACACCTCGCCGTGTTCTTTCCCGGGATCGGGAGCAACACCGTCTGGTCCGATCCCCGGGCGGGGAGCCAGATCGACTTCGACTCGTTCCGCCACCTCGCCCGGACCGCCGAGCGCGGAAAGTTCGACTTCTTCTTCCTCGCCGAAGGGCTGCGGCTGCGCGAGCACAAGGGCGAGATCCACGACCTCGACGTGGTCGGGCGGCCGGAGGCGCTGACGGTGCTGAGCGCACTGGCGGCCGTGACCGAGCGGATCGGCCTCGCGGCGACCGTCAACTCGACCTTCAACGAGCCGTACGAGGTCGCGCGGCGGTTCGCGACCCTGGACCACCTGAGCGACGGCCGGGCGGCCTGGAACGTGGTGACCAGCTGGGACGACTTCACCGGGGAGAACTTCCGCCGGGGCGGCTTCCTCGCGGAATCGGACCGGTACGCCCGGGCGGCCGAGTTCCTTGCCGCGGCACGGGAGTTGTGGGACAGCTGGGCGTCCGACGAGCCGGCACCGGACCAGCCGGCCGGGCGGTTCGTCCGGGCCGGCGCGGGCGAGTTCGCCCACCGGGGCGAGCACTTCGACATCGCCGGACGCTTCAACACACCCCGTCCGCCGCAGGGGCACCCGGTGGTCATCCAGGCCGGCGACTCCCCGCAGGGCCGGGAGTTCGCCGCCTCCGACGCCGACGTGATCTTCAGCCGCTACGGCCGGCTCGGCGAGGCGCAGGAGTTCTACCGGGACGTCAAGGGCCGGCTCGCCGCCCACGGCCGCGCCCCGGAGGACCTGAAGATCCTGCCCTCGGTGTCGTACGTCCTCGGCGACACCACCGAGGAGGCGCACGAGCGCGCCGCCGAGATCCGCCGGGCGCAGATCGGCCCGCGGACGGCGATCGCCCATCTGGAGGCGGTCTGGGGCCGCGACCTCTCCGACTACGATCCGGACGGCCCGCTGCCGGACATCGAGCCCGACCCGGAGAGCCTACTGCTCAAGGGGCACGCCCAGTTCCGTGGCGACCGCGCGGCGACCGCCCGGACGTGGCGCGAGCTCGCGAAGGAGCGCGGACTGAGCATCCGGGAGCTGGTCACCGAGGTCACCGGGAAGCAGACCTTCATCGGCACCCCGCGCGAAGTCGCCGACGCGATGGACGCGTTCGTCCAGAGCGACGGCTCGGACGGCTTCGTGATCACCACCCACCTCACTCCCGGCGGGCTGGACGACCTCGTCGACCGCGTGGTGCCGCTGCTCCAGGAGAAGGGCGTGTACCGCGCCGACTACTCCGGCACCACGCTCCGCGACCACCTCGGGCTCAAGGCCCCCCGGCGACAGACCCAGGAGACCACCTCGTGACCCGGCAGCACCGGCCCCCGCTCCACCTCGCCGTCGCCCTGGACGGCGCCGGCTGGCACCCCGCCGCCTGGCGCGCCGAGGGCGCCCGGCCGGGCGGGCTGTTCACCGCCGGCTACTGGGCCGACCTGGTCGCGGAGGCCGAACGCGGGCTGCTCGACCTGGTGACCTTCGAGGACTCCCTCTCCGTCCAGTCCGCCGACCTCACCGGGCCGGACGGACGGACCGACCAGGTCCGCGGCCGGCTGGACGCCGTCCTGGTGGCGAGCCGGGTGGCGCCGCTCACCTCCCGGATCGGGCTCGTCCCGACCACCAACGTCACCCACACCGAGCCGTTCCACCTCTCCACCGCCATCGCCTCCCTCGACTTCGCCAGCCGGGGCCGGGCCGGCTGGCGGCCCCAGCTCTCCTCCCGCGCCGACGACGCGGCCCTCTTCGGGCGACGCACCACCCCGCGGATCACCGCCGCCGACGTCGGCGTGCCCGGCGGGATCGCCCGACGGCTGCGGCCGCTGTTCGACGAGGCCGCCGACGCCGTCGAGGTGGTGCGGCGGCTCTGGGACAGCTGGGAGGACGACGCCGAGATCCGCGACACGGCGACCGGCCGGTTCATCGACCGCGACCGGCTGCACCCGGTCGACTTCAGCGGCGAACACTTCAGCGTCCGCGGCCCGTCCATCACCCCGCGCCCGCCGCAGGGCCAGCCGCTGGTCGCCGTCCTCGCGCACGCCGGCGTCCCGTACGAACTGGCCGCGCGGGGCGCGGACCTCGCCTTCCTCACCCCGCACTCGCGCGAGGGATCGGTCACGGCCCTGGGCGACCTCGAAACGGCGAAGGCCACGGTCGGTCGGCCGGCGGGCCTCCCGCTCAGGGTCTTCGCCGACCTGCTGGTGTTCCTGGACGACCGCCCCGGCGCCGCCGCCGAACGCAAGGAGCGCCTGGACGGGCTGAACGGCGCGCCGCTGCGCTCGGACGCCGAGATCTTCACCGGCACGCCGTCCGAACTCGCCGATCTGCTGCTCGACCGGCAGGAGGTCGGGCTGGACGGCTTCCGCCTGCGCCCCGGCGAGCTGCCGCACGACCTCGCGGCCGTCACCCGCGGGCTCGTCCCCGAGCTCCAGCGGCGGTCGGCCTTCCGCACCGGCTACACGGCGGACACCCTGCGCGGTCACCTCGGCCTCGCCCGCCCCGCCAACCGGTACGCCGCCGGCCGGGTCTGACGGGGCCGGTCGGGCGGGGCCGGTCGGGCGGGGCCGGGAGCGCCCGGAAAGCGGTCCGGCGTCCGCGGTACCGCAGTACCGCAGTACCGCTGTGCCGCCGTCCCGGGTCAGGCGTCCCGCCGTCCGGCTGTCCCGGGTCAGGCGTCCAACGGCTTGGCCCAGCGGGTCCACTGCGGCTGCGGCCCGTAACCGGCCGTCTGCCAGGTGCGCTGCCCCTGGGCGTTGTCGTCGAGCACCATCGCGTCGGCGCGGCGGCCGCCGAGAGCGGTGAAACGGGCCTCGGCGGCCGCGAGCAGCGCCGCACCGATCCCCCGCCGGCGGTACTCCGGGTCGACGGCGAGGCGGTAGAGGTGGCAGCGCCAGCCGTCCCAGCCCGCGATCACGGTGCCGACGACGGTCGTCGGGTCCTCGGCGGGCGTGGCGACGATCAGGCACTCCGGGTCGCGCCCGAGCAGGGCGGCCACCCCGTCGGCGTCGTCCGTGATGCTGGTTCCCTTGGCCGCGCGCGCCCAGAGGGCGAGCAGGGCGGGGATCTCGTCGGGGGTGGCGGTGCGCAGGGTGATGTCGGCGGTCATGACGGTGTGTCTACCAGGGGGCCCGGCCCGACCACCGGGAATTTCGCGGTACGGGACCGCGGCGCAGCCGCTCGGCCCGCCTCACCCGGCCGGCGCGGCGAGCTCCCAGACGGTGGTGGTCTTCAGCTCGGCGTCCTCCAGGTCCGCCACGACCGGCACCCGGTAGGCGGCCAGCTCGGTGAAGCGCCCGCGCGGCAGGTACGCCCGCCCCGGGTCGCCGACGAGCACCACCGCGCCGCGCGCCCGGGCCCGTTCCAGGAACGGCAGGAACCGCGCCGCCATCGCGCGCTCGTAGAAGACGTCCCCGGCGAGCACCACGTCGGCCGGCGCGCCGTCCCCGTCCAGCAGGTCCTCCACCGCCGCCGCGACCTGGACGCCGTTGGCCTCCGCGTTGATGCCGATGGCCGCCACCGCGTACGCGTCGATCTCGGCGGCGCGCACCGAACGCGCGCCCCGCATCGCCGCCGCGATCGCCACCAGCCCGGACCCGGCCGCCAGGTCCAGCACCGTCCGCCCCGCCACCACCTCGGGGTGGTCGAGCACATAGCGCGCCACCCCGACCCCGCCCGCCCAGGCGAAGGCCCAGAACGGCGGCGCCAGCCCCACTTCACCCCGCGCCGACTCGGTCGTCTCCCAGAGCTCGATCGCGTCGTCGGCCATGTGCAGGCTGATCTCGGGGACGAAGGGCACGGGCGCGGGCTTCGTCTCGCTCCGCACGAAGTCCCGGTCGGACAGCGCCGTCACACCCGGACGGCTGTCGCGCGTCTCGTTCAACATGCCCGCAGCATAGAGGTTCTCCGGCGGCCGTCCACGCACCCGAGCACCGCGGGCGCGGGCACCGGCCGATGGTGCCGGCGGGGCCGCAGGAGCATCCCGTGACGCGCTGGAACCCCGGATCACGCACGGCCAGCCGGTGCGTACCATTTCGATACCGAAGCCTGGATGAGCTGCGGAGATGCTCGCCCGCCGGCCCCGGGCCCGGGTAGCATCCCGGCACGAGCCCTCCGGTCCGGCGCAGGCGGCCCAGCGCTGTCGTGCCGCGTTCCGGGGGCGGACTCTCGCGGGACATTCGGTGGTCACCGCGCACTCGGCACCGCGCGCCAGGGCTGTCGCGCGAACGGCGAAGGGCAGCGTCTTGGCGGATCGGCTCACCGGAGGAGACTCCTCGCTGCTGCGGCGTATCAACGCGGCGGTCACGCTTCGGGCGCTGCGGGCCGGCCACTCGGTGACCCTCACTCAGCTGGTCGGGGACACCGGGTTGTCCCGGCCCACGGTGGAGGGTGTGATCGAGGGGCTGGTCGAGACCGGCCTGGTCGCCGAGGTGGACCAGCCCCAGAACGGCGGCCAGCCCGGCAGCGGCCGGCGGGGCAGACCGGCCCGCTGGTTCCGGTTCCGGGCCGAGGCCGGTCACATCCTCGGCATCGAGATCGGGGTGCACGACCTGCGGGTCGTCCTGGCCGACCTCACCGGCCAGGTGGTGGGCAGTCACTTCCGCCCGATCGAGGAGACCCTGGACGCGGAGGAACGGCTGAGCGCCGTCCGCACGGCGGTCGCCGAGGTGCTGCGCAAGGCCTGCGTCTCCCGGGACAACCTGTGGGCGGTCGGCGTCGGCACCCCCGGGATCGTCGACCGCGACGGCACCGTCCAGCTCGGCACCGCCATGCCCGGCTGGACCGGCCTGGACCTGGGCGCCCGGCTGCGCCGCTCGTTCCGCTGCCCGGTCATGATCGAGAACGATGCCAACCTGGCCGCCATCGCCGAGCACTGGCAGGGCGCGGCGGTCGGCGCGGACGACGTCGTCTTCGTGATGGCCGGTCTGAGCCCCGGCGCCGGCTCGCTCATCAACGGTCGCCTGCACCGCGGCTTCGGCGGCGCGGCCGGCGAGATCGGCGCGCTGCACCTGCTCGGCCAGGAGGTCACCCCCGAGCGGCTGCTCTCCACCACCGGCAAGCCGCTCAACCCGCTGGACGAGGCGGCCGTCGCCCGGGTGCTGAAGCTCGCCCGCGAGGGCGACGAGGTGGCGAAGGTCGCGATGGACCGCTTCCTGACCCGCCTGGTGCAGAGCGTGGCCGCCCTGGTGCTGGCCATCGACCCCCAGCTGGTGGTCGTCGGCGGTTGGGCCGCCGGCCTCGACGGTGTCCTGGAGCCGCTGCGCGAGCGCCTCGCGGAGTTCACGCTGCGGGCGCCCGAGGTGGCGCTGGCCGCGCTCGGCTCGGAGGTCGTCGCGATGGGCGCCCTGCGGGTGGCCCTCGACCAGGTGGAGGAGCAGCTCTTCGCCGTCGACCCGCCGACCGGCGCGACCGCCCGCGGCTGACCGGCCGGTGCTGCCCGGGGTGGACCCCGGGCGGCACCGGGCGGCCCCCGGAACGACTCAGGCCCGGACGCCTGTGGGGGCGTCCGGGCCTGGGCCTGAGGGTGTGCCGGAAATGGTTCAGGAGGCGGTGCGCACCCCGGTGGCGGCACCGACGGGGGTGACCTCCACCAGGCCGGTCTCGCCGAAGGTGAGCTTGCAGGTGTCGGCGCGGTAGGTGGAGACGGCCAGCGCGACCAGGCGGCCCGCGGCCGCGTACTGGGTGGTCATCACCAGCACCGGCGAGCCCGGCGGACGCTCCAGCAGGGCGGCCTGCTGGGCCTCGGCGACACCCAGCTCGACCGAGCGGGACTCGCCGTCGACCTCCAGGCGCTCCAGCTGGCGCAGCACCGAGCGGGCCCGGTCGCTCTCGGCCCGGAAGCCGGGCAGGTGCGGCAGCGCGGCGGCCGGCACGTGCAGCGACTCGGTGGCCATGTTCTGGCCCTGCACGATGCGGACCCGGCGGACGGTGTGCACGGTGGCGCCCTCGGCGATGCCGAGGCCCTTGGCGAGCTGCGGCGTGGCCGGCGCGGTGGTGCAGTCCACGGTGCGCCAGGACTGGCTGCGGGTGGTGCCGGGCCAGCCCTCCTCGTGGCGGTTGACCGGAACGCCGACCCGGGGGGCGGCGACCAGGGTGCCGATGCCCCGGCGGCGGACCAGCCGGCCCTCCAGCTCCAGCTGGTCGAGCGCCTGGCGCAGGGTGGCCCGGGCGACCCCGAAGCGGGCGGAGAGCTCGCGCTCGTTGGGGAGGACCTGTCCGGTGGAGAACTCCGTGTCGATGGCGCGGAGCAGCACCGTGCGCAGGTGCCAGTACTTCGGTTCCGGTACCGCCGTGAGCTGCCCTGTCGTTCCCACCGTGGCCTCCACCCTGCTGTGTCCACCCTGCCGAAAGGAGGGCGGACCCGGCCCGCTGCCCGATGGTTGCGGCAGGTGGGAGAGCGGGCTTTATCCGTCCTTCTTTATTAAAGGTCTTTGCAGTAAGTGACCCTAGGGGCTGTGTCGGGAGATGGTCAAGACCAATGACGGCGGTTGGTGCGGATGTCGCGCGGATTCATGCCGCGTTCACGACAGGTCGACATCCGGACGGCGCCCGACCGCGTCGGTCTGCGGGCCGGACACCGGGATCGGTAGGCTGCCCGGGTGATCGTGGTGACGAGTGTGAACGTGAACGGAATCCGGGCAGCGGCCAAGAAGGGCTTCACCGAGTGGCTGTCGGCCACCGAGGCGGACGTGATCTGCCTGCAGGAGGTGCGCTCCGAGCCCGAACAGCTGCCCGCGGAGCTGCGCGACCTGGACGGTTGGCACGCGGTCTGGGCGCCGGCGGCCGCCAAGGGGCGCGCGGGCGTCGCCGTGCTGTCGCGGCGGGAGCCGGAGCGCACGGTGATCGGATTCGAATCGGCGGAATTCGACAATTCGGGCAGGTATGTCGAAATCGACCTGCCGGGGCTGACCGTGGCCAGCCTTTATCTCCCCTCCGGCGAAGTCGGTACCGAACGCCAGGAAGAGAAGGAGCGCTTCATGGCGGAGTTCCTGGTGCACCTCGGCAAGCTCCGCACCCGGGCCGCCGCCGAGGGCCGGGAGGTCGTCGTCTGCGGCGACTGGAACATCGCCCACCGCCCGGAGGACCTCAAGAACTGGAAGGCCAACCAGAAGGCGGCCGGCTTCCTCCCCGAGGAGCGCGCCTGGCTCACCCGCGTCTACGACGAGGCCGGCTACGTCGACGTCGTCCGCCGCCTCCACCCCGACCGCACCGGCCCCTACTCCTGGTGGTCCTACCGCGGCCGGGCCTTCGACAACGACTCGGGCTGGCGGATCGACCTGCAGTGCGCGACTCCGGGCATCGCGGCGCTGGCGACCGGCGCCGTGACCGAGCGGGCGGCCACGCACGCCGAGAGGTGGAGCGACCACGCTCCCGTCACCGTCACCTACGACTACGAAGCCTGACCGCGGGGCGGCCGGACGGGCTGCCGATACGCCCGACGGCGGGCCGACGGCGGGCCCGTTCGGCCCTCCGCGGGGCGCGCCGGGCAGAGGGCCGTGTCACAGAGCCAGGGGCCCGCGCGGCCGGCGGCGAGCGTGAGCCGTCCCAGGAGCACGCTCGCCGCGAGTGCCGACACCGTGGTCGACGTCCCGCCGGTCGGCCACTACGCTCCGCGACGGGCGGTGATCGCACAGCCCCACGGGGGCGTGTGGCGGACCCGGTCCACCGCACTGCGGCACCTGATGACACCGGTTCGAGGACTGTCGAACGGTTGGTGCATCAGGATCACGCCGCGCTCCGGCCCGTCCCGCAGCTGCTCGCAGGCGCCCCGGTCCTGCGGCTCTCCTGGCCGAGAGCCGGCGCGCCGCCACTCGTCAGGGTGAACGGCGCCCGGGAGCGGCTACCAGCGGCGGCGTGGCGCCGGGTCGAGTTTGGCGGCGAGCGCGGAGAGGAAGACCGGGAGCTTGTCGACCATGCTCTTGGGGACCGGGGTGGTCTGAACGGTGCCCCGCCTCACGTCCTCGACGACGAGGGCGTAGCTGCCGTTCTCCTCGACGAGTTCGGCGGCGAAGAGCAGTGTTTGCGTGGAGGTTTCCATCAACGCTCCTGGGTCTGGGTGTCGTTGAGCCAGGAGGTCCACGCCTTGGTGGTCTGCTGCTCGTCGGTGTCCTCGGCGAACAGGTGGTGGCCGAGCCAGATCGGCACGTTCCAGGTGCTGCCGTTGAAGAACCGGTACAGGGCGTCCCGGCCGCGCAGGCCGAGGAAGTCGGTGCTGAGCCAGTCGACGACCACCTCCTCGGGGTCGTGCTCCGGGCCGGGGGCGAGGAGCGTGAACCGGTCGCCGGCGGCCGCGTCGTCGGGCAGGCCGAGGCGTCGGCGCAGGGCGGCGAAGTCGGCCGGGTCGGCGGTGGGTTCGGGTTGCTGGGCCCTGACGTAGACGGCGGGGCGGCCGGCGAAGTGCCGGAGGTACCCGGCGAGGCCGTGCTGGTAGAAGTCGACGTGCTTCTCGGCCGCGTCCGTCTTGGCGTCCCAGGCCCAGGCCTCGTCGACGACGCCCGTGTGCACCCAGTGGATCCCCATCCGCAGGTGGCTGGTTCCGTCGGCGGCGGGCTCGACGTGGTAGCTGAGCGTGTTGGAGAACCCGCCGTCCTGGGTCGCCCGGACGGCGAAGTGCCGCGGCGGCTCCCAGGCCACGACGGTGGCGTCGCCCCGGGTGGCCTTTCCGCCGACGCGCGGCTCGACCTCCATCGGGTAGAGCCAGCCCAGGTTGCCGGCGCCGGTGGCCACCGCGTCCCAGACCTGCTGGGCCGTGGCGGGCAGGTCCTGCTCCCGGCGGACCTCGAACTCTCGGGCCATGGTCGGTACTGCTCCTTCGTCGTGGTTCACGGTCAGTAGGCGATCGGGAGGGTGCACAGCCGCCGCTGCAGCGGGTTGGGCCGCCAGTCCAGCTCCGCCCCGTCGGCGAGCCGCAGCTCGGGCAGCCGGCGCACCAGGGTGCCGACGGCGACCTCCGCCTGGAGCTTGGCCAGCGGGCCGCCGAGGCAGAAGTGCGGGCCGTGGCCGAAGCTCAGGTGGCGGTTGCCGGGGCGGGACAGGTCGAGCCGGTCGGGGTCCTCGAAGCGCTCGGGGTCACGGTTGGTCGCACCGAGGAACAGGTACACCAGCTCGTCCTCCCGCAGCGTCCGTCCGCCGATCTCCAGGTCCTGCGCGACGACCCGGACGATCGCCTGGCTGACCGTGTCGTAGCGGGCCAGCTCCTCGACGGCGTCGCGGATCAGGCCCGGGTCGGCGCGCAGCCGGGCCAGCTGGTCCGGGTGGCGCAGCAGGGCGAGTACGCCGTTGCCGATCAGGTGGGTGGTGGTCTCGTCTCCGGCGGTGATCAGGACGAAGCAGGTGGACAGCAGTTCGGAGTCGGTGAGCCGGTCGTCCTGGGCCTGGGTGGCGACCAGGGCGCTGATCAGGTCGTCGCCGGGTTCGCTCCGGCGCTGCCGGATGAGCCCGGACAGGTACTCCTCGTACTGTTCGATCGCCGCCTCGGACTTGTCGATGTCCTCGGCGAGCCGGCCGAAGCGGTGGAACCAGCTCTTGACCCGCGGCCGGTCCTCGTCCGGGATGCCGAAGAGCTCGCAGACGACGGACATCGGCAGCGGGGAGGCGACCGCCTCGATCAGGTCTGCGGTCGGTCCGGCCGCGACCGCCTCGTCGATGAGCTGGTCGACGATCCGCTGGACGCCGTCGCGCAGGGCTTCGACGCGCCGGGCGGTGAAGGCCTTGTTGGCCAGTTTGCGCAGCCGGGCGTGGTCCGGCGGATCGGTGTTGGTCATCACCCGGCCGAGTCGGTCGGTGAGCCGGCTGAGTGCTTTGAGGTCGCCGCCGAGCGCGGTGTAGGCGCGGGTCATCCGGTCCCGGTCGTTGGACAGCCGCAGGTCGCCCAGCGCGGCCTCGACGTCGGTGTACCGGGTGAGGTACCAGATGCCCTGGGCGCTGCGGTGGACCGGGTCCTCGCGCCGCATCCGGGCGTAGAGCGGGTACGGGTCGCGCCGGGCCTCGGGGGTGGCCAGGGCTGCGGCGAGGTCGTCCGGCCGGGCGGGGCCCGCGGCGTCGCGGGCCCCGTCCAGGGTGTCGGTGGAGGTCATGTCGGCCGCGCTACCGCTGGGCGTCCATGGCGTCGGCGAGGCTCTTGGGCCGCATGTCGGTCCAGGCCTGCTCGACGTACTCCAGGCAGGCGGCGTGGGTGTCGGGGCCGTGGGCGACGGTCCAGCCGTCCGGGACGTCGGCGAACTGCGGCCAGAGCGAGTGCTGGTTCTCGTCGTTGACGAGGACGAGGAAGGTGCCGTCCTGGTCGTCGAAGGGGTTGGTCACGGGTCAGTCCTCCTGGTGGGAAAGGGTGGTGTCGCGGGCGTCGCCGGTGGCCTCGGCGATCCTGGTGGCCAGGACCGGTCCGATCTGGGCCAGCGAGCCCGCCTGGGTCATCTGGTCGTGCCGGGTGGTGATCTCGTGCGATTCGATCCGGCCCGCGATGTACGGGCGCCAGACCTCCGGACCGGCGTCGTCGTCGCCCCGGTCGATCGTGGAGTTGAACAGCAGCAGGTCCCCGTCGTACCGGCCGGGGACGAAGTCGACCGCCAGCTTCGCGTTGTTGATCATGATCTGGACGATCACCTCGACCTGCCGCTCGTTCAGGCCGGCCAGCGCGCTGCCGCGCCGGTTCAGCACCTCGGCGACCTCGGCGTAGGTGATCTCCCGGTCTCCCAGTTCGTCCGGGTCGACGTCGAGCACGCCGACGAGCACGTCCCGCACGGTGGGTACCGGCTCCTCCTCGAACCGCACGTCCTTCACCGGGTAGGCGTCGAGGATCGCCAGCAGTGCGGTCCGCTCGCCGCGCGCCTGGAGTTCGCAGGCCAACGCGTGGGCGATCAGCCCGCCCGCGGACCAGCCGAGCAGCAGGTACGGGCCCTGGGGCTGGACCTTCTGGACGTGGTCGGCGTAGTCGGCCGCCATCTCCTCGTAGGAGGCCGGCAGCGGTTCGGGCCGGCCGAGCCCGCGCGCCTGGAGCGCGTACACCGGGTGCTGCGGGCCGAGGTGGTTCAGCAGCCCGCTGTAGGACCAACTGATGCCGCCGCCGGGGTGGACGCAGAACAGCGGGGTGTCCGTCCCGGTCGAGCGCAGCGGCAGCAGCACGTCCAGCGCGTCGGCCGGGTCGTTCATGGCCAGGCGTTCGGTGAGCCCGGCCACGGTCGGCGCCTCGAACAGCATCCGCAGCCCCAGGTCCAGGCCGAGGGTCTCGCGGACCCGGGAGGCCAGCCGGGCGGCCAGCAGCGAGTGCCCGCCCAGGTCGAAGAAGCCGTCGTCGATGCCCACCTGCTCCCGGCCGAGGACCTCGGCGAACAGACCGCACAGCAGTTGCTCCTGCGGCGTCCGGGGGCCGCGCCCGGCGTCCGACGCCCCGTAGTCGGGGGCGGGCAGGGCGGCCCGGTCGAGCTTGCCGTTGGCGGTCAGCGGCAGCGCGTCCACGCTGACGAACGCCGCCGGCACCATGTAGTCGGGCAGGTCGCGGCGCAGCCGGGCGGACAGCTCCGCCGTCTCGGGGCCGCCTTCGGCGGCGGGCACCAGGTAGGCGACCAGCCGCTTGTCGCCCGGCCGGTCCTCGCGGGCGACCACGGCCGCCTGGGCGATGCCGGGGCAGGCCGCCAGGACGGCCTCGATCTCTCCGGGCTCGATTCGCAGACCACGCAGCTTGACCTGGTGGTCGACGCGGCCGGCGAAGTCCAGCGTCCCTCCCCCGTCGCCCTCGGCCTGGCCGCTGGGAGGTGCCCCCACCGGCCGGGGGTGCTCCCGCGGAAGCCACCGGGCGAGGTCGCCGGTGCGGTACATCCGGCTCCCGGCCGGCCCGTACGGGTCGGCCGTGAAGCGCTCCGCCGTCAGGCCGGGGCGGCCGAAGTAGCCGCGGGCCACGCCCGTCCCCGCGAGGTACAACTCGCCGACCATGCCCGTCGGCACCGGCAGCAGCCGGTCGTCGAGCACGTAGGCGCGCATGTTCGCCATCGGGCCGCCGATCGGCACGGTCGCGGCGTTCTCCGCGAGGTCGCGCACCGGGTGGCGGGTGGCCAGCGTGGTGGCCTCGGTGGGCCCGTAGCCGTTGACCACCTCGATGCCGGGGCAGGCGGCGAGTACCCGGGCGGCGGCGGCCGGGGAGACCACGTCGCCGCCGGTCCACACCTCGCGCACCCCGGCGAGCTTGCCGGGTCGTTCCTCGGCGACCAGCCGGAACAGTCCGGCGGTCAGCCACAGTCCGGTCACGCCGTGGGTGGCGATCGTGTGCTGCAGCAGGTCGAGGTCGAGCTGCTCCGGCGGGGCGACGACGACCCGGCCGCCGTTGAGCAGCGGCACCCACAGCTCGTAGGTCGAGAGGTCGAAGGCCGTCGGGGAGTGCATCAGCACCCGCTCGTGTCCGCCGCCACGCCATTCGGGGCTCAGCGCGAGGCCGGCCACGTCACGGTGGGTGACGGCCACGCCCTTCGGCCGCCCGGTCGAACCGGAGGTGTACATGATGTACGCCAACTGGCCTGACTGACAGGGGACTTCGAAGCCGGCCGGGTGGGCGTCCGCGGACTGCGCCAGTGCGGCGAGCACCTCCTTGGTGAGCACCAGGGCGGCTCCGCTCTCCCGCATGATCAGGTCGATCCGGGAGGAGGGGAAGCGCGGGTCCAGCGGCACGTAGGCGCCGCCCGCCTTGATGATCGCCAGGATCGCCACGACCAGCTCCGCCGAGCGGTCCAGCATGACCGCGACCGGCGTCTCCGGCCGTACTCCGTGGCGAACCAGCGCCCCCGCCAGGCGGCCGGCCCGCAGGTCGAGCTCCGCGTAGGTCAGCTCGGTGCCGCTCGCCACGACCGCGATCGCGTCCGGGGTCGCCCGCACCTGGCGGGCGAAGAGCTCCGGCACCGAGGCCGACGGCAGCTGTGCGGCCGTGTCGTTGAAGCCGTGCAGCAGCCGGTGGCGTTCCGCGCCGGACATGAGGTCGATCCGGCTGATCGGCCGGTCCGGGTCGGCGGCCGCCGCGCGCAGCAGGCGGGCCCAGCGATCGAACAGCAGCTCCACGGTGGGCGCGTCGAACAGGTCGGTGGCGTACTCCACCGCGCCGACCAGGCCGTCGGCGCCACCCTCCGGGCGGAACTGCTCGGCCAGGCTGAAGGTCAGGTCGACCCGGGAGGTCCCGGTCGGCGCCTCCAGGTGGCCGGTCTCCAGCCCCGGCAGCGCGAACTCGCCGAGCGGCGCGTTCTGCAGGGCCAGCATGACCTGGAACAGCGGGTGGTGGGCCAGCGACCGCACCGGGTTGGCCACCTCGACCAGGTGCTCGAACGGCACGTCCTGGTGGTCGTACGCGGTGAGCGCCTTCTGCCGGACCCGGCCGAGCAGTTCGGCGAAGCCGGGGTCGCCGGTCGTGTCGGTGCGCAGCACCAGCGTGTTGACGAAGAAGCCGACGAGCTCGTCCAGCGCCTGGTCGGTGCGGCCGGCGATCGGGCTGCCGATCGGGAGGTCCGTACCGGCGCCGAGCCGGGTGAGCAGAGCGGCGAGACCGGCCTGGAGCACCATGAACATGCTGGCGCCCCGTGTGGCGGCCAAATCCCGCAGGGCCTGGTGCAGTTCGGCGTCCAGCCGGACCACGACCCGGTCGCCCCGCTGGGAGGCCACCGGCGGCCGGGGCCGGTCGGTGGGCAGCTGCACCTGCTGCGGGATCCCCGCCAGCTCGTCCTTCCAGTAGCCGAGTTGGCGGGCGAACAGGCTGTCCGGGTCGGCGGTGTCGCCGAGCAGGTCGCGTTGCCAGCGGGTGTAGTCGGCGTACTGCACCGGCAGCGGTGCCCACGGCGGCTCCTCGCCCCGGCAGCGTGCCGCGTAGGCCGTGGCGAGGTCGCCGGAGAGCGGCCCCATCGACCAGCCGTCGGCGGCGATGTGGTGCACCACGACCAGCAGCACGTGCCGGCCGGGGGCGAGGGCGTACAGCTCGGCCCGGACCGGAGGCTCAGCGGCCAGGTCGAAGCCGCGCCGGGCGGCGTCCGCCAGCCGCTCGGCCAGCCGGCTCTCGTCGAGCTCGACCACCGGCAGCGCCGGACGGGCCTGCGCGGCGTCCAGCACGACCTGGTGCGGGACACCGTCGGTCTCGCGGAAGACCGTCCGCAGGCTCTCGTGCCGGGCGATCACGTCGGCGAGCGCGGCGTGCAGGGCCGGCCGGTCGAGGTCGCCGGTCAGGCTCAGTGCGAGCGGCATGTTGTAGGTGGCGCTCGGCCCGTCCATCCGGTGCAGGAACCACAGGCGGCGCTGGGCGAAGGACAGTTCGACGCTCTCCGGGCGGGGCCGGGCGGTCAGCGCGGGCCGCGCCGTGCCGGAGCCGTCGAGGCGGGCCGCCAGTGCGGCCACCGTCGGGGTCTCGAACAGGGTGCGGACCTCCAGCTCCGCGCCGAGGGTCGCCCGGACCCGCGAGGCGAGGCGGGTCGCCAGCAGCGAGTGCCCGCCGAGGTCGAAGAAGCTGTCCTCGACCCCGACCTGGGCCAGCCCGAGCACCTCGGCGAACAGTTCGGCGAGGAGTTGCTCCTGCGGGGTGCGCGGCGCCCGGCCGCCCGCGGCCGGGCCGAGGTCGGGGGCGGGCAGCGCGCGGCGGTCGAGCTTGCCACCGGCCGTCAGCGGCAGCGCGTCCAGCGCCACGAACGCCGACGGGACCAGGTAGTCGGGCAGCCGCCCGCGCAACCAGTCGCGGAGTTCGCCGAGGAGGGCGCCGGTGCCGCGGCCGCCGGTCGGGCGGTTGGTCAGCGCCGACAGCGCGCCGCCGGTTGCCCCGGCCGACCGGTACGGCTCGACGGGGGAGCCGTGAAGCGTCCGCGGGTCGGCGAGGACGACCTCCAGGGCGTCGGCCTCGGTGGCCGACCAGGTGACGGCCACCGCGCGGTCGAACTCCCGTCCGAGGGCGTGGAAGTCCTCCGGGTCGGGAAGCTCGCTCTCCTCCCGGGCGCGCAGCCGGTCCAGCAGCTCGGCGAGCGTCCCGTCGCCGTCCTGCACGGCCCGGGCCAGGGCGGTCTCCCGCGCCACGCGGCGGTTCGGCACCCCGGTGATCCGCAGCACCCCGGCGGGCGGCTGGGCGAGGAGTTCGCGCAGCCCGGCCAGGTCGGCGACCTGCCGTCCCCACGCCAGCTCGACCGACCGGCCCTCGGCCGTCGGGGCGACCGGCGGCTTGTGCAGCGTCACGTCGTAGCGGTAGCGGGTCAGTTCGTTGTGGTGACGGCCGCGCTTGACCTCCACGGCCACCGCGCCGATGTCCGTGCCGTGCTCGCGCAGGGTGGTGAAGAAGTCCGGGTCGACCAGGAGTTCCTTCTCCACCCGGACGGCCTGTTCCACCGCGCGACGCACGGCCGCGAGGTCGGCGTCATCGCCGGTCCGGTGCAGCTGGACGGCGGTGGCCAGCGGGCGCAGCAGTCGCAGGTTGCGGACATCTCCGACGAAGAGCGCGCCGCCGGGGGCGAGCAGCCGCATCAGCTTCCCGATCACCTCCGCGAGGTAGTCGGCGGACGGGAAGTACTGCACCACCGAGTTGATCACGATGGTGTCGAACTCCCCGGTCGGCAGCCCGTCGGTGTCGTGCGCCGGCCGGGTCTGCAGCACCACGCGGCCGGCCAGCCGCTCCTCCCCCGCCACCTGGGCGCTCAGGGCGTCGATCGCGGTGGCGGAGAAGTCGGTCGCCCAGTAGTTCTCGCAGTGCGGTGCGACCTGCGAGAGCAGCAGGCCGGTGCCGACGCCGACCTCCAGCACCCGGCGCGGGCGCAGGGCCAGGATGCGGGCCACGGTGGCGTCCCGCCACTCCCGCATCTGCTCGACGGGGATCGGACTGGCATCGTAACTGCTGTTCCAGCCGACGAAGTTCTGGCCGAAGGCCGCTTCCTCGGGGGCGATGGGCAGGGCGTCGTAGATGTCCTGCCACTCGCCCACGTGGTCCGCTTCCAACCCGCCGTCCCGGGCCGCGTCCTGGCGCGGGACGACGTAGCCGACGAGCCGGTCGTCCCGGGCGAGGACGGCGGCCCGGGCTACCGCCGGGTGCTCGGCCAGCGCGGCCTCGACCTCGCCCGGCTCGACCCGGAAGCCGCGGACCTTCACCTGGTCGTCGGCGCGGCCGACGTACTCCAGCTGCCCGTCGTCCAGCCAGCGCACCAGGTCGCCGGTGCGGTACATCCTCCCTCCTTGCCCGCCCTCGGGCTGGGGGCACCTCCCAGCCTCCGGGCTGGGGGAGAGGGGCCCAGTGCCCGCAGGGCCGAACGGGCAGGCGACGAACCGTCCGGCCGTCAGGCCCGGCCGGTTCAGGTAGCCGCGCGCCAGACCCGCGCCCGCGACGTACAACTCGCCCGCCACGCCGGGCGGCACCGGCCGCAGCCGGTCGTCCAGGACGTACACCCGGGAGTTGGTGATCGGCCGTCCGATCGGCGGCACGCCCGCCCCCGAGGACAGCGGGTCGCTCATGGTCGCGCACACCGTCGTCTCGGTCGGACCGTAGGCGTTGATCATCCGCCGCCCGGGCGCCCAGCGCGCCACCAGCTCCGGCGGGCACGCCTCCCCCGCCACCACCAGGGTCGACGCGGTCACCGCACCGTCCGGCACGGCGGCGAGGACGGACGGGGGCACCGTCACATGGGTGATGCCGAGGCCCGGGTCGGTCAGCGCGGCGAGCGGATCGGCCGCGGGGGGCAGTACCAGGGTGGCTCCGCGCAGCAGGGTGGTGTAGATCTCCGACACCGAGGCGTCGAAGCTGGGCGAGGCGAACTGGAGCACGCGACTGTCGGGTTCGATCGCGAAGCGCTCGATCTGGGCGGCGACCAGGCTGGCCACACCGCCGTGGCCGACCACCACGCCCTTGGGGCGGCCCGTCGAGCCCGAGGTGTAGATCACGTACGCCGGGTGCCGGACGTCCAGCGCGACCTGCGGATCGGTGTCCGGCCAGTCACCCCCGACCACCATGGACGGGTCGTCGACCAGCAGCGCCGGCCTGGCGTCCTCCAGCATGTACGCGATCCGCGCCCGCGGGTACGCCGGGTCCACCGGCAGGTACGCCGCCCCGGCCTTCAGCACACCCAGGACCGCCACCACCGACTCCACCGACCGCGGCAGCGCCACCGCGACGATCTGCTCCGGGCCGACACCCCGGGCGATCAGCGCGTGCGCGAACCGGTTCGCCCACGCATTGAGTTGACGATATGTCAGTTCTTGCTCGCCGCAGGCCAGCGCGACCGCGTCCGGCACCGCCGCCACCTGCGCCACGAAGGCCTGCGGCACCGGAACGGCGCCCACGTCCCGGGCGGTCGCGTTGCCCTTCTCCAGCAGCCGGTGCCGCTCGTCGGCGTCGAGGAGGTCGATCCCCCCGATCGGCTGCTCCGGGTCGGCGGTGACGGCCTTCAGCAGGAGTGTCCAGCGCCGGACCAGGGCCTCGACCGTGGAGCGGTCGAACAGGTCCGTGGCGTACTCCACCGCGCCGGCGATCCCGGCCGGGTTCCCGTCCGGGCCGAACTGTTCGACCATGCTCAGGCCGAGGTCGAACTTGGCGGTTCCGGTCGCGACCGCGTAGGTGGTGACGTCCAGGCCGGGCAGCGAGAACCGGCCCATCGGAGCGTTCTGGACGGCCAGGACGGTCTGGAACAGCGGGTGGTGGGAGAGCGAGCGGGACGGGTTCAGCGCCTCCACCAGGTGCTCGAACGGCACGTCCTGGTGCGCGTACGCGGACAGCGCCGTCTCCCGCACCCGGCCCAGCAGCTCGGCGAAGGACGGGTCCCCACTGGTGTCGGTACGCAGCACCAGCGTGTTGACGAAGAACCCGACCAGGTCGTCCAGCGCCTCGTCGGTGCGCCCGGCGATCGGGCTGCCGATCGGGATGTCCGTGCCCGCGCCCAGCCGGGTGTACAGCGCGGCGAGCGCGGCCTGCAGCACCATGAACAGGCTCGTCCCGGTACTGCGTGCCAACTCCGCCAGCGCGACGTGCAGTTCGGCGTCGAGCTCCAGGCCGAGGTGGTCCCCCTGCCAGCCGGCGACGGCCGGGCGGGTCCGGTCGGCGGGCAGTTGGAGCAGCTCCGGCAGGTCGGACAGCTGCCGCTTCCAGTAGTCGAGCTGCTCGGCGAACCGGCTCTGCGGGTCGGCGGCGTCGCCGAGCAGCTCGCGCTGCCACAGCGTGTAGTCGGCGTACTGCACCGGCGGAGCCGGCCGGTCCGCCGTCCGGCCCTCGCAGCGGGCCGCGTACGCCTCGGCCAGGTCCCGGGCCAGCGGCCCGGTGGACCAGCCGTCGGCGGCGATGTGGTGCATGACCAGCAGCAGCACGTGCTCGTCCGGCGCGAGCGCGAACAGCTCCGCCCGCAGCGGCGGCTCCGCCGCCAGGTCGAAGGGCTGCCGGGCGGACTCGGCGAGCCGCTGCGGCAGTTCGTCCTGCGTCACCCAGGTCGGCCGGGTCCGGAGGCGGACCGCTGCCGAGTCGAGCACGCGCTGGCAGGGTACGCCCTCGACCTCGGGGAACACCGTCCGCAGGCTCTCGTGCCGGGCCACCACGTCGGCCAGTGCCCGGTCCAGCGCGGGCCGGTCGAGCGTTCCGGTCAGCTGGAGTGCCAACGGGATGTGGTAGGCCGCGGCGGCGTCCATGCGGTGCAGGAACCAGAGCCGGCGCTGGGCGAAGGACAGCGGAACCGCCGCCGGCCGCTCCTGCGCGGTCAGCGCCGGGCGGGTGCGGCCGGCCCCGGCCAGTGCCCCGGCCAGGCCGGCCACGGTGGGCGCCTGGAAGAGTGCGCGCAGCCCGAGCTCCACGCCGAGCACCGAGCGCACCCTGGCGGCCAGCCGGGTGGCGAGCAGGGAGTGTCCGCCCAGGTCGAAGAAGTCGTCGTCGACCGAGATCCGCGGCACGTCGAGCACCTCGGCGAACAGCTCGGCGAGAATCTGCTCCCGCGGGGTGCGCGGCTCCCGTCCGCTGCCCGCGGGGGCCGCTTCGGGCGTGGGCAGCGCCGCCCGGTCCAGCTTCCCGTTCGGGGTCAGCGGCAGCGCGTCCAGCAGCACGAACACGGACGGCACCAGGTAGTCCGGCAGCCGCTCGCGCAGGTGCGCCGCCAGCTCGTCGGGACGGACGGCCTGGTCGGGCCGGACCGCCACGTAGCCGACGAGCCGGTCGTCCTGGGCGAGGACGGCGGTGTGGGCGACGGCGGGGTGCTCGGCCAGCGCGGCCTCGACCTCGCCGAGTTCGACGCGGAAGCCGCGGACCTTGACCTGCTGGTCGGCGCGGCCGACGTACTCCAGCTCGCGGTCGGCCCGGCGCCGCACGACGTCGCCGGTGCGGTACATCCGCGCACCCGCAGGACCGAACGGGCAGGCGACGAACCGCCCGGCCGTCAGGCCCGGCCGGTTCAGGTAGCCACGCGCCAGGCCGGGGCCGGCGACGTACAACTCGCCCGCCACGCCGGGCGGCACCGGCCGCAGCCGGTCGTCCAGGACGTACGCCCGGAAGCCCGCGACCGGCCGTCCGATCGGCGGCACGCCGGAGCCCGGGGACAGCGGGTCGCTCATGGTCGCGCACACCGTCGTCTCGGTCGGACCGTAGGCGTTGATCATCCGCCGCCCGGGCGCCCAGCGCGACACCAGCTCCGGCGGGCACGCCTCGCCCGCCACCACCAGGGTGGTGGCCGTGAGGTCGGCGCTCTCCAGCGCGGCCAGGGCCGAGGGCGGCAGCGTCACATGGGTGACGTCCAGCCGGCGGTCCGCCAGGGCCTCCAACGGGGCCTCGGCGGGGGCCAGCACGAGGGCGGCTCCGGTGAGCAGCGCGCCGCACAGGTCCCAGAAGGACGCGTCGAAGCTGGGCGAGGCGAACTGGAGCACCCGGCTGCCCGGCGCCAGACCGAGCCGCTCGACCTGCGCAGCCACCAGGCCCGACACACCGCCGTGGCTCACCACGACGCCCTTGGGGCGGCCGGTGGAGCCGGAGGTGTAGATCACGTACGCCGGGTGCCGGACGTCCACCACGATGCCCGGATCGGTCTCCGGCTGCTCGGAAGCCCCGGTCACCGTCGCCGGGTCGTCGACCACCACAGCCGGCCTGGCGTCCTGAAGCATGTACGCGATCCGCGCCCGCGGGTACGCCGGGTCCACCGGCAGGTACGCCGCCCCGGCCTTCAACACACCCAGGACCGCCACCACCGACTCCACCGACCGCGGCAGGGACACCGCGACGATCTGCTCCGGCCCCACTCCCCGGGCGAGCAGCGCTTGGGCGAACCGGTTCGCCCAAGCGTCGAGTTGACGATAGGTCAATTCCTGCTCGCCGCAGACCAGCGCGACCGCGTCCGGCACCGCCGCCACCTGCGCCGCGAGCAGCTCCGGCAGGCTCGCCCCGGCCGTCCCGACCTCGGCGACGGGCAGCAGCTCGCGGCGTTCCTCGGCGGAGAGCAGGTCGATCCCGCCGATCGGCAGGTCGGGCGCGGCGGCGACCGCGGCCAGCAGCCGCAGCCACCGGGCGGCCAGGGCCTCGACCGTCGGGCGGTCGAACAGGTCGGTGCTGTACTCGACCGCACCGCTGAGCCCGGCCGGCGCGCCGTCGGGCCCGTGCTCCTCCGCGAACCCGAAGGTCAGGTCGAGGCGGGCGGTCCCGGTGAGCACGGCCATCCCGGAGACCTTCAGGCCCGGCAGGTCGAAGTCGCCACCGGGCGCGTTCTGCACGACCAGACCGGTCTGGTACAGCGGGTGGTGGGAGAGCGAGCGGGACGGGTTCAACGCCTCCACCAGGTGCTCGAAGGGCACGTCCTGGTGCCCGTACGCGGACAACGCCGTCTCCCGCACCCGGCCCAGCAGCTCGGCGAAGCTCGGGTCCCCGCTGGTGTCGGTGCGCAGCACCAGCGTGTTGATGAAGAAGCCGACCAGGTCGTCCAGCGCCTCGTCGGTGCGCCCGGCGACCGGGCTGCCGATCGGGATGTCCGTGCCCGCGCCCAGCCGCGTGTACAGCGCCGCGAGCGCCGCCTGCAGCACCATGAACAGGGTCGTTCCCGAACGTCGTGCCAACTCCGCCAGCGCGACGTGCAGTTCGGCGTCGATCCGGAGTTCCAGCAGGTCGCCGCCGTACGACACGGTGGCCGGACGCGGCCGGTCGGCGGGCAGCTGCAGCTGCTCGGGCAGCCCGGCCAGCGCCTGCCTCCAGTAGGCGACCTGGCGGGCGAACACGCTGTCGGCGTCGTGCTCGTCGCCGAGGATCTCGTGCTGCCACAGGGTGTAGTCGCCGTACTGCACCGGCAGGGGCGGCCACTGCGGTGCCCCACCGCTCTGCCGGGCGGTGTAGGCGGCGGCCAGGTCGCGGGCCAGCGGGCCCATGGACCAGCCGTCCCCGACGATGTGGTGCATGACCAGCAGCAGCACGTGCTCGTCCGGCGCGAGCGCGAACAGCTCCGCCCGCAGCGGTACGTCCGAGGTCAGGTCGAAGCCGCGCACCGCCGCCTCGCGCAGGAGGGCGGGCACCTCCGCTTCGCCGGCCGTGCGGACGGTCAGCGGGAGGGCGGCCTCGGCGGGGTCCAGCACCCGCTGGTGCGGGATTCCGGCGGTGTGCGGGAAGACCGTGCGCAGGGTCTCGTGCCGGGTCACCACGTCCGCGAGCGCGACGTTCAGCGCGGCCCGGTCGAGGTCGCCGGACAGGCGCAGGGCCAGCGGCATGTGGTAGGTGGCACTGGGCATCCCGAACTGCTGGAGGAACCAGAGCCGGCGCTGGGCGAACGACAGGGGCATCGGCTCGCGGCGGGGCCGGGGCACCAGGGCCTGCCGGGCGGTGCCGGCGTCGTGCAGTCCGGCCGCCAGCCCGGCGGGGGTCGGGGTGCGGAACAGGGCGCGCAGCTCCAGCTCGACCCCGAGGGTCGCCCGGACGCGGGAGACCAGCCGGGTGGCGAGCAGCGAGTGCCCGCCCAGCGCGAAGAAGTCCTCGTCGACGCCGACCCGGCCGAGACCCAGCACCTCGGCGAACAGCTCGCACAGGATCTGCTCCTGCGGCGTGCGCGGTACCCGGCCGCCTGCGACCGCACCGGACTCCGGCACGGGCAGCGCCGCCCGGTCCAGCTTCCCGTTCGGGGTCAGCGGCAGGGCGTCCAGCAGCACGAACGCGGACGGCACCAGGTGGTCCGGCACCCGCTCGCGCAGGTACCCGGCGAGTGCCGCCACGGTCGTCCCGCTCCCGTCCGGGGGGACGACGTACGCGACGATCCGCGTCTCGCCCGGCCGGTCCTCGCGGGCGAGCACGGCGACCCGGGCGACGCCCGGGTGCGCGGTCAGCTCGGCCTCGATCTCGCCCGGCTCGATCCGGAACCCGCGGACCTTGACCTGGTGGTCGACCCGGCCGGCGAACTCCAGCTCACCGTCGGCGCGCCAGCGCACCAGGTCGCCGGTGCGGTACATCCGGGCGCCCGCCGGTCCGTACGGGTCGGCGACGAAGCGCGCGGCGCTCAGCCCGGGCCGGTCCAGGTAGCCGCGGGCCAGGCCCGCTCCGGCCAGGTACAGCTCGCCCAGCACGCCGGGGGCGACCGGCCGCAGTGCCGAATCCAGCACGTACACGCGGCAGTTGGCGATCGGGCGGCCGATCGGCACCGGTAGCGGGCAGTCGGCGGGGTCGCTCGGGAGCGCGTAGGCGGTGATCACGTGGGTCTCGGCGGGCCCGTAGTGGTTGTGCAACACCCGGCCCGGTCGGCGGGCCTGGAAGCGGCGCACAGCGGCGCCCAACCGCATCGCCTCGCCGGCCTGGGCGACCAGCCGCAGGTGCGGCAGGTCCAGCCCGGCCTCCTCGGCGGCCTCGGCCAGCGCCTCGACCACCAGATTGGGCGCGAACAACTCCTCGACCCCGTGCCGGTCCAGCCAGTGCGCGAACAGCTCGGCGCTGCGGCGCTGCTCCTCGGTCGGCACCACCAGCGTCTTGCCGTACAGCAGCGCGGACAGCACCTCCTGCACCGAGACGTCGAAACTGATCGCGGTGAACTGCGCCGTGCGGGTGCCCGGTTCGCCGCCGACGGCCCCGTGGTGCCACTCCAGCAGGTTCAGCAGCCCGGCGGCGGGCATCACCACGGCCTTGGGCCGGCCGGTGGAGCCGGAGGTGTAGACGACGTACGCCGGGTGCCGGGCGTCCACGGGGACGGCCGGGTCGTGCTCCGGCAGGTCCCCGGCCGGGGTGACGGCGGCGAGGTCGTCGAGTACCACGGCCGGACGCGCGTCCTCCAGCATGTACGCGATGCGGGCGGCCGGGTAGTCCGGGTCGACCGGCAGGTACGCCGCGCCCGTCTTGAGCACCGCGAGGACGGCGACCACCAGCTCGGCCGAGCGCGGCAGCCGCAGCGCGACGACCTGCTCCGGGCCCACGCCGCGCGCGATCAGCGCGTGGGCCAGACGGTTGGCCCGGCGGTTCAGCTCGCGGTAGGTCAGGACGGTGTCCTCGAACACCACCGCCGGGGCCTGCGGGGTCTCCCTCGCCCACGCCTCGAACAGCGCGGGCAGGGTGGTCCCGGGCACCGGGCGGACGGTGTCGTTGCGGACGGTCAGCAGCTCGTGCCGCTCCTCGGCGGTGAGGACGTCGATCCGACTCAACGGCTGCTCCGGCTCGGCGACCACGGCTGCCAGCAGCCGCAGCCACCGGGCGACCAGGACCTCCACCGTGGCGGGGTCGAACAGGTCGGTGCTGTACTCGACCCGCCCGACGATGCCCTCGGCCCGCCCGCCGGTACCGCCGCGCTCCAGCAGGTGGAAGCCGAGGTCGAACATCGTGGTCGGCGTCCGCACCAGGACGATCCCGGCGGCCAGGCCGTCCAGCGCGAACTCGGTGCCGGGCACGTTCTGCAGCGCGAGCAGGACCTGGAACAGGGGCTGGCGGGCGGGCGACCGGGACGGGTTGAGCGCCTCGACGACGTGCTCGAACGGCAGGTCCTGGTGCGCGTACGCGCCGAGCGCGGCCTCCCGGACCCGGCCCAGCAGCTCGGCGAAGGTCGGATCGCCGCCGGTGTCGGTGCGGAGCACCAGCGTGTTGACGAAGAATCCGACGAGGTCGTCCAGCGCCTGGTCGGTGCGGCCGGCGATCAGGCTGCCGACCGGGATGTCCGTGCCCGCGCCGAGCTTGTCCAGCAGCGAGGCCAGGGCGGCCTGCAGCACCATGTACACGCTGGCTCCGTGCTCCCGGCCCAGCCGGACCAGCCCGGCGTGCAGGCCGGCGTCCAGCTCGATCGCCAGGTAGCCGCCGGCGTAGGAGGGGACGGCCGGGCGGTGGCGGTCGGCGGGGAGCCGGATCTGCTCCGGCAGGTCCGCCAGCGTCCGCTTCCAGTGGGCCGTCTGACGGGCGGACAGGCTGTCCGGGTCGGCCGGGTCGCCGAGCAGTTCGCGCTGCCACAGGGTGTAGTCGGCGTACTGCACGGGCAGCGGCGCCCACCGCGGCGCCTCGCCCCGACGGCGGGCCGCGTAGGCGGTGGCCAGGTCGGCGGCCAGCGGGCCCAGCGACCAGCCGTCACCGGCGATGTGGTGCATCACCAGGAGCAGCACGTGCTCGTCGGCCGCGACCTCGAACACCTCGGCGCGCAACGGCGGTTCGGCCGCGAGGTCGAAGCCGCGCGCGGCCGCCCCCGTCAGCAGTCCCGGCAGGTCCGGTTCGTCGGCCGGGGTGACCGAGAGCCCCGGGCGGGCCTCCCCCGCGGCCAGCACGCGCTGGTAGGGCACGCCGTCCACGGCCGGGAAGACGGTGCGCAGGGTTTCGTGCCGGTCGGCGAGGTCGCCCAGTGCCGCTTCCAGGGCCGTCAGGTCCAGCGGTCCCGTGAGCCGCCACGCGAGCGGCATGTTGTAGACCGAGTCGGCGCTCTCCAGTTGGCGCAGGAACCACAGCCGCTGCTGGGCCGAGGACAGCGGCACCTGATCGGTCCGCTCCGCCCGCCGCAGGGCGGGCCGGGCCCGGCCCGCGCCGGCCAGCCCGGCGGCCAGGCCGGCCACGGTCGGGGTGCGGAACAGGGCGCGCAGCTCCAGCTCGACCCCGAGGGTCGCCCGGGCCCGGGCGACCAGCCGGGTGGCGAGCAGGGAGTGCCCGCCCAGGTCGAAGAAGTCGTCGTCCGCACCGACCTGCGGCAGGCCCAGCACCTCGGCGAACAGCACGGCCAGCGTCTGTTCCTCGGGCGTGTGCGGGGCCCGTCCGGTCCGTGTCACGGCCGACTCGGGCGCGGGCAGGGCGCGCCGGTCGAGTTTCCCGTTCGGGGTCATCGGCAGCACGTCGAGCACCACCAGGGCCGACGGCACCATGTAGTCCGGCAGCCGCTCGCGCAGGTACGCCCGCAGGTCCTCCGGCCGGAGCTCGGCCCCGGCTTCGGGCTGCAGGTAGGCGACCAGCCGGGGGTCCTGCGCCCGGTCCTGCCGGACGACCACGGCGGCCCGGGCGACCTGCGGGTGGCCCGCCAGCCCCGCCTCGATCTCGCCGAGTTCGATCCGGTACCCGCGGATCTTGACCTGGTCGTCGGTACGGCCGAGGAACTCCAGGTTCCCGTCCGGATTCCACCGCACCAGGTCACCGGTGCGGTACATCCTCCCTCCTGGCCCGCCATCGGGCCGGCGGGGCCCGTCCCCGCCCGGCCCGAACGGGTCCGCCACGAACCGCCCGGCGGTCAGACCCGGCCGGTTCAGGTAGCCGCGCGCCAGGCCCGCGCCGGCGATGTACAACTCACCCGGCACACCCGCCGGCACCGGCTGCAACGCCGTGTCGAGCACGTACAGGCGCACCCCGCCGAGCGGTCGGCCGATCACCTGCCGCGGGCTCGACCCCAGCGGCGCGTAGACCGAGTCCACCGTGCACTCGGACGGCCCGTAGTAGTTCAGGGAGAGCACTCCCTCGGCGGCCCGCAGCCGCTCCCACAGCCGCTCCGGGACGGCCTCGCCGCCCAGGCCGATCATCGAGGGGCGCCACCGCGGGTGCTCCAGCAGGCCGTGGTCGACGAGGACTTGCAGGTAGGACGGGGTGCCGCCGACAGTGTCCAGCCCGGCCCGCGCCGCGTACGCGAGGTAGGCATTCGGGTCGGTCCAGGTCGCCTCGTCCAGGACGTGCAGCTCATGGCCCGCGAACAGGGCGAACAGCTGGTCCCAGGAGCCGTCGAAGGACACGGACGTGGTCAGCCCGACCCGCATCCGCTCCCCCGTCCGGAAGACCAGCGGGACCTGGTTGGCGAACAGGTTGAGCAGGCCGCCGTGCGTCGCCACGACGCCCTTGGGCTCACCGGTGGAGCCGGAGGTGTGGATGACGTACGCCGGGTGGTCGGGTCCGACGGCCACCATCGGGTCCGTCGCCGGGCACGACGCCACCAGGGCGGCCGTCTCCGGGTCGTCGAGCACCAGCCGTCCGACCGGACCGCCCCCGGGCAGCCGCGCCGCGGACGCCCCGTCGGTCACCACCAGGGCCGGCCGGGCATCCTCCAGCAGGTACCCGATCCGGGCCGCCGGGTACTCGGGGTCGACCGGCACGTACGCCGCGCCGGTCTTCAGCACCGCCAGGACCGCCACCACCAGCTCGGCCGACCTCGACAGCGCCACCGCCACCAGCCGCTCCGGCCCGGCACCCCGCGCGATCAGCGCGTGCGCCAACCGGTTCGCCCGCGCGTCCAACTCCGCGTACGTCAGCGACGTCTCCGGTCCCACCACCGCGAGGGCGTCCGGGATCGCCTCCACCTGCGCCCGGAACAGCTCCGGCAGGCTCACGGCGAGATCCTCGACCGCCGGCCCTGCGCCCAGGGCCGCCAACTCACCGCGCTCCCCCGCCGTGAGCAGGTCGAGCCGGCTGAGCCGCCGCAGCGGGTCGGCGACCGCGGCACGGAGCAGCCGCTCCCATCGCCCGATCATCGTCTCGACGGTGGCCGGGTCGTACAGGTCACTGGTGTACTCGACGGACCCGTCGATCCCCTCCGGGGAACCGTCCTCCGCGTGCCGCTCGGACATGGTGAAGATCAGGTCGAGCTTGGCGGTGGTCGAGGCCTGCGGCAGGTCCTCGACGTGCAGTCCGGGGGGCGCGAAGTCGGCCCGGGGCACGTTCTGCAGCACCAGCATGACCTGGAACAGCGGGTGGTGCGCCAGCGACCGGGACGGGTTCAGGACCTCGACGAGGTGCTCGAACGGGAGGTCCTGGTGGGCGTACCCGGCCAGTGAGGTGTCCCGGACCCGGCTCAGCAGTTCGGCGAACGTCGGATCGCCCGAGGTGTCGGTGCGCAGCACCAGGGTGTTGACGAAGTAGCCGACCAGCTCGTCCTGCGCCTGGTCGGTGCGGCCGGCGACCGGGCTGCCGACCGGGATGTCCTCGCCCGCGCCGAGCCTGTTCAACAGCGCGGCCAGGCCGGCCTGGAGCACCATGAACAGACTGGTCCCGTGGGTGCGGGCGAGTTCGCGCAGGCCGCGGTGCAGTTCGGCGTCCAGCCCGGCGGGCACGGAGCCGCCCCGGTGCGAGGCGACCGCCGGGCGGGGCCGGTCGGTGGGCAGCTGGATCCGCTCCGGCAGGCCGGCCAACTGCCGGGTCCAGTAGCCCGCCTGGCCGGCGAACAGGCCGTCCGGGTCGGCCGCGTCGCCGAGCAGTTCGCGCTGCCACAGGGTGTAGTCGGCGTACTGGACGGGCAGCGGCGCCCACCGCGGCTCCTCACCCCGGCGGCGGGCCGCGTAGGCGGCGGTCAGCCCCTGCACGAGCGGGCCCAGCGACCAGCCGTCACCGGCGATGTGGTGGAGCACCAGCTGGAAGACGTGCTCGTCCGGCGCCAGTTCGAACAGCTCGACCCGCAGCGGGACATCGGCCGCCAGGTCGAACCGGCGGTCCTTCGCCACCGCCGTCAGAGCGGGCAGCTCGGCCTCGGTGCTCCGGTGCACGAGCAGCCGCGGCCTGGCCGCCACCGCGTCCAGCACCCGCTGGTACGGCACGCCGTCCACCGCCGGGAAGACGGTGCGCAGGCTCTCGTGCCGCTCGACCACGTCCGCCACGGCGGCCTCCAGGGCCCGCCGGTCCAACTCGCCGGACAGCCGCCAGGCCAGGGAGATGTGGTAGTTCGCGCCGGCAGCCTCCAGCTGGTGCAGGAACCACACCCGCCGCTGTGCGAAGGACAGCGGGACCGCCTCGGGGCGCTCGCGCCGGACCAGGGCGGTCTGCGCCGGCCCGGCCGACACCAGCGCGGCGGCCAGCCCCTCCGGGGTCGGCGCCTCGAACAGGGTGCGCAGCGGCATCTCCACGCCGAGCGTCGCCCGGATCCGGGCGGCCAGGCGGGTGGCGAGCAGCGAGTGCCCGCCCAGGTCGAAGAACCCGTCCTCGACGCCGGCCGACGCCACGCCCAGGACCTCGGCGAACAGCTCGCAGAGGATCTGCTCCTGCGGGGTGCGCGGCGCGCGCGAGGCGGTCGCCGGGGCGAGGTCGGGGGCGGGCAGGGCGCGGTGGTCCAGCTTGCCGTTGACGGTCAGCGGCAGCACGTCCAGCGCGACGAACGCCGCCGGCACCATGTACTCCGGCAGCCGCTCGCGCAGGTGCGCCCGCAGCTCGGCCGGGCTCGGCGCGGCGGCCGCGGCCGGCACCAGGTAGGCGGCCAGCCGGGTGTCGTCGGCCCGGTCCTGCCGGGCCAGCACGGCGACCTGGGCGATGCCGGGGTGGGCGGCCAGCGCCGCCTCGATCTCGCCGAGCTCGATCCGGAAGCCGCGGACCTTCACCTGCTGGTCGGCCCGGCCGACGTAGCGCAGGCCGCCTCCCCCGCCCGCGCGGCGCACCACGTCGCCGCTGCGGTACATCCGCGATCCCGGCGGCCCGAACGGGTCGGCCACGAACCGCCCGGCGGTCAGGCCGGGGCGGTTCAGGTAGCCGCGTGCCAGGCCCGGGCCCGCGACGTACAGCTCACCGGGCACGCCCGGGGCGACCGGCCGCAGGCCGGCGTCGAGCACGTACGCCCGCAGGTCCGGGAGGGGCGCGCCGACCTGTCCGGCGGCGGTACCGGAGCGGTCGAGCGCCGCGTACGTGACGTGCACCGTGGTCTCGGTGATGCCGTACATGTTGACCAGCCGCGGCGCGTCCTGCGGGTGCCGCTCGTACCAGCCCTCCAGCCGGGCGTGCTCCAGCGGCTCGCCGCCGAACACCACGGTGCGCAGGGCGAGTCGGCGGCCGGTCTCCGGGGCCTCCTCGTCCGCCCGCATCAGCTGGTAGAAGGCGGACGGCGTCTGGTTGAGCACCGTCACCCGCTCGTGGGCGAGCAGGTCGAGGAACCGGCCGGGCGAGCGGCTGGTCTCGTGGTCCACGACCACCAGGCGTCCGCCGTGCAGCAGCGGGCCCCACAGCTCCCAGACCGAGAAGTCGAAGGCGTAGGAGTGGAAGAGGGTCCAGACGTCCTCGGCGGAGAAGCCGAACAGCTCCCGGGTGGTGTCGAACAGCCGCACCACGTTGCGGTGCGGGACCACCACGCCCTTGGGGTTGCCGGTGGAGCCGGAGGTGTGGATGACGTAGGCGGCGTGGCCGGGGTCGACGGCGACCGCCGGGTCGGTGTCCGGCCGTCCGTCCAGGTCGGCGGTGTCCAGCAGCAGCCGGTCCACCTGCTCCGCCCCCGGCAGCTCCCCGGTCCGGCCGGTCGTCACGAGCAGCGCGGGCCGGGTGTCCCGGAGCAGGTAGGCGATCCGGGCCGCCGGGTACTCCGGGTCCACCGGGACGTACGCGGCGCCGGCCTTGAGCACCGCGAGCACCGCCACGACCAGGTCCGCCGAGCGCGGCAGGGCCAGGGCCACCAACTGCTCCGGCCCCACTCCCCGATCGATCAGGGCGTGCGCGAGGCGGTTGGCGCGGGCGTTCAACTCGCCGTACGTCAGGTGGGCTTCGCCGTCCGTGAGGGCGGTCGCGGCGGGGTCGGCCCGCACCTGCCGCTCGAACAGCGCGGGCAGGCCGATCTCCGGCGGCTCCCCGCCCCGGCGGGTGGCGGCCGGCAGGAGCGCCCGGAGCTCGTCGGCGGACAGCACGTCCACCCGGCCGATCCGCCGGCCGGGGTCGGCGGCGACGGCCCGCAGCAGCCGCAGCCACCGCTCGACGATGCCGCTGACGGTGGCCGCGTCGAACAGGTCGGTGCTGTACTCCACCACGCCCGACAGCCCGTCCGCGCCGGGCTGTTCGGCCAGGACGAAGGTCAGGTCGCACTTGGCCGTCCCGGTGGGGACCAGGTCGGCCGCCACTCGCAGCCGCGGCAGGTCGAAGGTGCCGAGGGGGGTGTTCTGCAGGGTGAGCATGGTCTGGAACAGCGGGTGGTGCGCGAGCGTCCGGGTCGGGTTGAGGGCCTCGACGAGGTGCTCGAACGGCACCTCCTGGTGCGCGTACGCGGCCAGCGCGTCGGAGCGCACCCGGCCCAGCAGCCGGGTGAACGACGGGTCGCCGGACAGGTCGGTGCGCAGCACCAGGGTGTTGACGAAGAAGCCGACCAGGTCGTCCAGCGCCTCGTCGGTGCGCCCCGCGACCGGTGTGCCGATCGGGACGTCGGTGCCGGCGCCGAGCTTGCCCAGCAGGGCGGCCAGGCCGGCCTGGAGGACCATGAAGAGGCTGGCTCCGCCGTCGCGGGCGAGAGCGCGCAGGCCCTGGTGCAGTTCGGCGTCGATCCGCACCGGCAGCTGGGCGCCCCGGTAGGACATCACCGCGGGCCGGGGCCGGTCGAAGGGCATCTCGACCTGCTCGGGCAGGTCGGCCAGCCGCTGCCGCCAGTAGGCGAGTTGGCCGCTGACCAGGCTGTCCGGGTCGGCGGCGTCGCCCAGCAGCTCCCGCTGCCAGCGGGTGTAGTCGGCGTACTGGACCGGCAGCGGCGACCACTCCGGCTTCGACCCCTCGCTGCGGGCCGCGTAGGCGGTGGTCAGGTCCCGCGCGAGCGGCCCCGTCGACCAGCCGTCGCCGGCGATGTGGTGCACCACCAGCAGCAGCACGTGCTGCTCGGCGCCGAGTTCGAACAGCTCGGCGCGCAGCGGCGGCTCCTCGGCGAGCTCGAAGCCGTGTCGCGCCGCCTCCGCCAGCCGCTGCGGCAGGTCGCGTGCGCCGGTCGCGGTCACCCGCAGCCGCGGCCGGGCCGCGTCGGGGTCGAGCACCCGCTGGCACGGCACGCCGTCGACCACCGGGAAGACGGTGCGCAGGCTCTCGTGCCGCTCGACCACGTCCGCCAGGGCGGCCTCCAGGGCGCGCTGGTCCAGGCTGCCGGAGAGCCGCAGCGCCAGCGGGATGTTGTAGGTGGCGCTCGGCCCCTCCATGCGGTGCAGGAACCAGAGACGGCGTTGCGCGAAGGACAGCGGGACGGTCTCGGGCCGCTCACCCGCCGTGAGCGCGGGTCGCGCCCGGCCCGCGACGTCCACCGCGGCTGCCAGTTCCGCGACCGTCGGCGCGTCGAACAGGTCGCGCAGCCTCAGCTCCACGCCCAGCACCGACCGGGCCCGGGCGACCAGCCGGGTGGCGAGCAGGGAGTGTCCGCCCAGTTCGAAGAAGCTGTCGTCCAGCCCGACCTCGGCGGCCCCCAGCACCTCGGCGAACAGCCCGGCGAGCAGGTGCTCGACCGCGGTCCGCGGGGCGCGGCCCGGTGCGGCGGACCGCTGGTCGGGGGCGGGGAGGGCGCGTCGGTCGAGCTTGCCGTTCGGGGTCAGCGGCAGCGCGTCCAGGACCATCAGCGCCGACGGCACCAGGTGCGCGGGCAGCCGCTCGCGCAGGTACTCGCGCAGGACGGTGCCGGTCGTCGTGGCGCCGGACACGAGGACGGCGTGGGCGACCAGCCGGGGCTCCTCGCCGCGCACCGTGACGGCGGCCCGAAGAACCTGCGGGTGTTCGGCGAGGACGGCCTCGATCTCGCCGGGCTCCACCCGGAAGCCGCGGATCTTGACCTGGTCGTCGGTGCGGCCGAGGAACTCCAGGTTCCCGTCCGGATTCCACCGCACCAGGTCACCGGTGCGGTACATCCGCGCACCGCTCGGCCCGAACGGGTCCGCCACGAACCGCCCGGCGGTCAGACCCGGCCGGTTCAGGTAGCCGCGCGCCAGTCCCGCGCCGGCGATGTACAACTCACCCGGCACCCCCGCCGGCACCGGCTGCAACGCGCCGTCGAGCACGTACAGCCGGGTGTTGGTGACGGGCCGGCCGATGACCGGGCGCGGGCTCGAACCCACCGACGCGATCACCGGGTTGACGGTGCACTCGGACGGCCCGTAGAGGTTGAGGCAGGCGACTCCCTCGGCCGCCCGCAGCCGCTTCCACAGCCGCTCCGGGACGGCCTCGCCACCTGCGGCGACCAGTGCCGGGCGCCACCCCCGGCTGCCCAACAGCCCGTGGTCCACCAGGTCCTGCAGGTAGGAGGGGGTGGCTTCGACGTAGTCCAGGCGGCGGCGCCGCGCGTAGTCGACGAAGGCGTCCGGGTCGGTCCAGGTCGTGTGGTCCAGGACGTGGAGTTCGTGGCCCGCGAACAGGGCGAGCAGCTGGTTCCACGACGCGTCGAACGACACCGACGTGGTCAGGGCCACCCGCGTCCGCCGCCGTGCGTCGACCACGGGGGGGAGGTGCGCCTGACGGAGATCGGTGAGCAGGTTGAGCAGGCCGCCGTGCGTCGGCGCGACGCCCTTCGGCCTGCCGGTGGAGCCGGAGGTGTAGATGACGTACGCCGGGTGGTCGGGTCCGACGGCCACCATCGGGTCCGTCGCCGGGCACGACGCCACCAGGGCGGCCGTCTCCGGGTCGTCGAGCACCAGCCGTCCGACCGGACCGCCCCCGGGCAGCCGCGCCGCGGACGCCCCGTCGGTCACCACCAGGGCCGGCCGGGCATCCTCCAGCAGGTACCCGATCCGGGCCGCCGGGTACTCGGGGTCGACCGGCACGTACGCCGCGCCGGTCTTCAGCACCGCCAGGACCGCCACCACCAGCTCGGCCGACCTCGACAGCGCCACCGCCACCAGCCGCTCCGGCCCGGCACCCCGCGCGATCAGCGCGTGCGCCAACCGGTTCGCCCGCGCGTCCAACTCCGCGTACGTCAGCGACGTCTCCGGTCCCACCACCGCGAGGGCGTCCGGGATCGCCTCCACCTGCGCCCGGAACAGCTCCGGCAGGCTCACGGCGAGATCCTCGACCGCCGGCCCTGCGCCCAGGGCCGCCAACTCACCGCGCTCCCCCGCCGTGAGCAGGTCGAGCCGGCCGACCGTCGCGTCCGGGTCGCAGTCCGCGACGGCGTCGAGCAGGGCGAGCAGCCGCTCCTGGTGGGCGGCGAGGTCGTCGTCGCCGTACGCCTCCGGTGCGCCGTGCAGCCTGAGCAGTGGGGGGTTGCCGTCCCGGTAGTCGAACACCCAGACGGCCAGGTCGGTGGTCGACCCCGACACGAAGTGGTGCACCGAGGCGGGGTGCCCGGCGAAACTCGGCCTGGCGTTGAAGGCCATGATGTTGACGATCAGCGGGAACGCCGTCCCGATGCTGCCGGACGCGCCGACGTCGCGCAGCAGGTCCTCGCTGCGGTAGCGCTCGTGCGCGACGGCCGCGTCGACTTCCCGCGCCGCCTGGGCGACGAGCTCGCCCCACGGCATGTCCGGTCGCACGGTCAGCCGCAGGGGCACCACGTTGGACATCGTGCCGGGCACGGACATCAGGTCGCGGTCGGCGCCCCGGCGGGCGGTGACGGGGAGGGCGAGCACCACGTCCTGGGCGCCGCTCAGCCGGTGGGCGTAGAGCGCCGTCGCGGCGACCACCAGCCGGGACCACCGGACACCGGCCCGGCCGGCCGCCGCCCGCAGCGCCTCGGGGCTGCGCAGTTCCCGTTCCCGGGCCAGGCGCAGGGCCTGGTGCGGGTCGGTGGCGGAGGTGTCGGTGAGCCTGGTCGGGGCGGGCAGGTCGGCGAAGCGCCCGGTCCAGTAGGAGCGGTCGGCGGTGAAGTCGGCGGACGAGCGGTAGGCGGCGTCGCCGTCGACCAGGTCCCGCAGCGAACCGAACGGGCAGGACGGGACGGGAGTGCCCTCGGCCAGTGCCGAGTACACCTCGCCGACCCGCTGCCGGACCATGGAGCTGCTGATCGCGTCCAGCACCACGTGGTGGTAGTTGAGGTACCAGAGGAACCCGGTCGGCGACAGCCGGATCAGCGCGTGGCCGAACAGCGGGTCCCGGGCGAGGTCCAGCGGGCGGGCCAGGTCCCGTTCCATCCATGCCGTGGCCGCCGCCCGGGGGTCCGGCTCCGCGCCGAGGTCGAGGTGCGCGGGCGCCCAGTCCCAGCTCTCGCGGAGGATCTGCCGCGGGCCCTCGCCGTCGTCGACGAAGGTCACGTGCAGGGCGTCGACCTCGTCGACCACCCGGCGCAGCGCGGCTTCGAACAGCTCAGGATCGACCGGACCGTGGATCTCCAGGCACTCGCCGACGCGGTAGCCCGGGATCGGCGTCCGGGAGCTCTGCTCGGCGAGCCAGATCTCCCGCTGGGCCGCGGTCAGGGGAAGGACGTCGCCGTCGCGACGGGGCGGACGGGACATGGGGTACCTCCAGAAGTGTGGGCGAGCGGGCGCAGGGCGTGCCGGACCGCGCCGACCGCGGTGGCGTCACACGGTCGGCGGGCGGGGCGGCTCTCTGCGGTCAGGCGGCGAGTTCGCCGGCCTGGAGCTGCCAGAGGGATGCGTAGAGTCCGTGCTGGGCGAGGAGTTCGTCGTGGGTGCCCTGTTCGGCGACGACGCCCCCCTTGTCCATGACGTAGATCCGGTCGGCGTGGCGGACCGTGGAGAGGCGATGGGCGATGACGAGCATCGTCCGGTCGGTCGCGAAGGTGCGCAGCGTGCGCTGGATGGCGGCCTCGGTCTCGTTGTCCACGGCGGAGGTGGCCTCGTCGAGGATGACGACCGGCGAATCCTTGAGGATGGCGCGCGCCAGGGCGATCCGCTGCCGCTGGCCGCCGGAGAGCGCGGCGCCGCGTTCGCCGATCAGGGTGTCGTAGCCGTCCGGCAGCGTCGCGACGAAGGTGTGCGCCTCGGCCATGGCGGCGGCCTTGACCACGGCCTCGTCCGAGGCTCCGAAGCTGCCGTAGCGGATGTTCTCGGCGATGCTGCCGTCGAAGAGGAACGGGTCCTGGGCGACGAAGCCGATCGCGTGTCGCAGGTCGTGCCGCCGCAGGTCCCGGACGTCCTGTCCGTCGAGCAGCACCCGGCCGGACTGCGCGTCCTGGAAGCGCATCAGCAGCTTGGCGATGGTCGTCTTGCCGGAGCCGGTGGCGCCCACCAGGGCGGTCACCCGCCCGGCCGGGACGGTCAGCGAGAGGTCCTCCAGCGCCGCCGGTCGGCCGGGGTAGCCGAAGGTGATCCCGTCGAGGACGATCTCGCCCCGCACCTCGGCGGGGTCGAGCGTCCCGTCGCCGCCGTCCTCCTCGACGGGCAGGGCACGCAGCCGCTGGACCCGGTCGTAGGAGGCGAGGGTGCGCTGGTACTGGTCGGCGATGCCGCCGAGCCTGCTCATCCGCATCAGCAGCATCTGGGGCAGCCCGATCAGCGGACTGAACACCTCGAAGCGCAGGGTGCCGTTGAGCACCGCACGGCCGCCGATCAGCAGGGTGCCGGCCATCGACGCGGTGGTGCAGGCCCGGACGGACTCGGCGTGGCGGATCGTGCTCCGATCGGTCTGCCGACTGCTCTCCTGGACCTCCTCGCTCAGCCCGTCGATGCGCCCGGCCTCGTAGTCCTCGGTGCAGAAGCTCTTGACGGTCGCACCGGCTTCGAGCGAGTTGATCACCTGGCTGCCCAGCCTGGCCCGGCGCTCGCCGGCGGCGGCGTAGTCTGCCGCCGCCTTGTCCTGGTGGCGCAGCGAGAGCCAGGCGATGACCGGGATCGGCAGGAAGGCGATCCACGCGATCTGCGGTGCCAGCAGGAGGAACGCCGGTACCAGGAGGGCCAGGCTGGTGCCGAGTTGCAGCACGTCGTTGGCCGGGCCGGCGAAGAAGGCGCCCAGCTGGCCGACGTCGTTGGTGAGCGTGCCGGCCACCCGGCTGGTCCGCTCGCCCTCCAGGTGCCCCAGTTCGAGGTGCTGGACGTGCCGGTAGGTGCGGCCGCGCCAGTCGTGCTCGATGTCCTGGCCGAGTCGGCGCCACTGGAGGTTCGAGGCGTACGAGAGGCCCGCCACCGCGGCGCAGGCGGCGGCCACCAGCCCGGCCAGGCCCCAGAGTTGGGCGGAGGCGGTGGTCAGGCCGAGGCTGACCAGCGGAGCCGCCTCACCCTTGATGAGGACCAGGCCGGTCCATCCGAGGAAGGTGCCGAGTGCCACTTCCGCGGTCTGGCAGGCGACGGACAGGGCGGCGGCCCGGTAGAGGCGGCGGCGGTGCGGTCCGACGATCTCCAGCAGGGGGTGGCGTTCGGTACCGGGCCCGGCCGCGTCCCGGGACGCCGCGACCGTTCTGTGCCAGGCCTTCCGCAGGACCACCGCGGTCGCCGCGGCCACCCCGCCCACCGCCACCAGCTGCCTGGTCAGCGCCGACCCCTTGATCAGCGCGACCCCGGCCGCCGCCCCGCCGCCGACGGCGAGCACGGGGCGCACGACCAGGCCGCGGCCCGTCTGCGGGGCCGGCGCGGCGGCGGGCCGGGCCGGCGCCTGGCGTCCCGCCCCGGTCAGGTCCTCCGCGACCCGGGTGACGGCCCTGCGGACGATCCGGCCGATGTCCGCGGCGCGCAGCCGCGCGTCGTGCCGGACGAGCACCCCGCCGGTGACCGGGTTGGCCTGGGCCTCGGTGATCCCCGGAACGCGGCGCAGCGCGGCGGCGAGGATCTCGGCCGTCCGGGGCCGTCCGAGCACCAGCTTGACGTCCCAGCGCTGGCGGCCCGGGGTGACCGAGCGGGGGCTCGCGCCCGGTTCCACGGAGCCGAATCCGGCTGCGGCACCCAGTAGCGATGGCATGTGTACGATCACCTGTTTGCGGAGGTCACGGAGAACTGTCACGGGAACGACGGATCACGGCGACGGAGCGGGAGATTCTGGACAGCGTTTCGGTGCGGCCGAACGGCCTGCGAACGGCCGCCGCCGGGGCGCGTTCCGCCGAAATCGATCGGCGTGCGCGCCTGGCGGCGGCCGCGGTTCCTCACGGGCCGTCAGTGCGACTTTCCGGCGGCGGTGCCGGCGGTCGCCCGGATCTTCGGGGTCCTCGGGTCCCCCTCGGCGTGGCCGGCGGCCCCTCCCTTGGCGCCGTTCCCGGCGGTGTGGCCGCCGTCACCGGAGTGGTCCTCGGTCTCACCGGCGGCGATCTGGGCGGCCACCACATCGGCGGCCACTTCTGCCGCGAGGTCGTGGATGTTCTCCCCGGCCTCCTGGGCCGCCTTCTTCACCTCCATCACGAGGCCGACGGATGTCTTGACGACTCCACGCACCAGTGGCTTGAGAAGTCGCTTGGCCAGCGGCGCGACGATGAGACCGACCAGGAAGGGGGGTACCAGGGGTGGCATGATGCTCCGTCCTCTCTACGCAGACGTATGACAGGGAACCCGGGCGCGGCGAACGCCGGAACAGCGCACAGCCGGGCGGATGGAAGCATTCCATCTCGGAATCCGGGATTCACCTACCGAATCGGTTGCCGGACACCGGAACGCGCCCTCCGATCCCATGGTCACCGTAGTCGAACCGTGTCGGCCTGAGCCAAATGGATTCTGCCGGATTCACTCGTGTGAGTGGTCATGGAATTTCCGCGACACCCGAATCCCGGCGCACTCGAACACCATTTGTGCTATTACCCGATTGTCCGCCTCGAATGAGCGTCACCTTGCCGCGCCGCCCACCACCGCCGCCCCGGGACCGGCGGCTTCCCACCCCCGTCGGACTCGCGGCAGCGGGGCCCGCCACCCCCTCGTAAGGGTGAACGAGGATCGCCCGCCCCGGTGCCCCGGACGGCTCCCGGACCAGCCGGCCAGGCGCTTCCGGACGGTCGAACACGTTGGCGCTGCCGGGTGGTTGACTCACCACGACCAGAGCCCGGTGGCACCATGGCGCCATGCCCCGACGCCCTCGGCCGGCCGTCCTGGCAGCAGCCCTCAGCGCCTCGGCCGTCGCCCTGGGCGGGTGCGGCGGCGTCGCCCCCTCCTCGACGACCACCCCCGTGGTGGAGCACGGCACCGTCCGGATCGCCGAGGCCGGCGAGATCCCGAGCTTCGACCCGTACTCCGCCTTCGGCGCCTCCCAAGCCCGGTACGCCTACGACTCGCTGGTCAACCCCGCTCCCGACGGCACCCTGGTCACCGGCCTGGCCTCCTCCTGGCAGGCCACCGCCACCACGGCCGCCTTCACCCTCCGCCCGGGCATCACCTGCTCCGACGGCACCCCCCTCACCGCCTCGGCGGTGGCCCGGGCGCTCACCTACGCGGACGACCCGGCCCACCAGCTCGCCGGCGCCCGGACCGTCCTGCCGAACGTCCCGTTCACCGCGAGCGCCGACGACGCGACCGGCACGGTGTCGGTGACCGCCGCCGCCCCCTTCCCGTTCCTCACCCGCACCATCGGCCTGCTGCCGATCGTCTGCCCCACCGGCCTCGAGCCCCGCTGTCCGCACAGCCGGGACCGCTGCGCCGAGCAGGCCCCACCGCTGGAGGACCTCGACGCGGGCCACCGGGTCGCCTGCTGGTATCCGGTACCGGTGGCAGCGGCCCCGGAGACGGTGGCCGCCTCATGACCGTCCTCCGGGTGACCGACCTCACCGTCCGCCACCCGGGCCCGCGCGGCCCGGTCACCGCCGTGGACGGCGTCTCGCTGGAGGTCCCGTCCGGCACCACGCTCGGCCTCGTGGGCGAGTCCGGCTCCGGGAAGTCCAGCCTGGCCCGCGCGATCGTCGGGCTCCTCCCCGCACACGGCGGACGGGTCCTGATCGACGGCCGGGAGGTCCGCACCCGCACCGTGGGCGACCGGCGCCGGCTCGGCCGCCTCGTCCAGGTCGTCCTCCAGGACCCGGACACCGCGCTCGACCCCAGGATGACGGCACGCCAGACGCTCGCCGAGGCCGCCACGGTCTTCCGCCGGCTCGACCGGGCCGCCCGCGCCGCGCGCGTCACCGAACTGCTCGGTCTCGTCGGCCTCGACCCCCGGCTCGTCGACCGCCTGCCGCGGCAGCTGTCCGGCGGCCAGCGTCAGCGGGTCGCCCTCGCCCGTGCCCTGGCCGTCGAGCCCGGCCTCCTGATCGCGGACGAGATCACCTCGGCGCTCGACGTCTCGGTGCAGGCCGGCGTCCTCCACACGATCCGCGACCTCCAGCGGCGGCTCGGCCTGTCGATGCTGTTCATCGGCCACCACCTGCCGGCGGTCTGCCACGTGTCCGACGCCGTCGCGGTCATGCGGCACGGCCGGATCGTCGAGACCGCCCCCACCGGGAGGATCCTGTACGCACCGCGGCATCCCTACACCCGAACGCTGCTCGCCGCCGTTCCCTCCCTGCGCGGCTCCCCACCTGAGCAGCGGACCCCGTGACCGTCGGTCCCCGGACACGGTGGCCGCCGGAGTGCGGATGACGGGCGCCGCCACGGGCATCCGCGGCAACCGTTCGTGAACGCCCCCGGCGTGCCACGTCACCACAGCTCCGACCAGGGTGCTCCTCCCCTCGGCTCCGCGCGGACGGTCAGGGGCCGGTCGCCCGCAGCTCCCGCAGCAGGCCCTCGACCACACCGACCACGAACTCCGGCGCCTCGCGCGGGAAGTCGTGGCCCGTCCCCTCCGGCGTGTGCACCAGCCGTGCCCTCGTCGACGCCGCCAGGTACCGGACCCTGCTGCGGAGGTAGAAGCCGCTGATCCGCTCGGCCTCGGCGGCGTCCCGGGCAGCGGCCAGCACCGCCTCACCGCCGGTGAGGTCACGGGGTACCGCCAGCACCAGCGGCAGGTTCCCGAGGTCCCCGTCGTACACCACGGTCTCCCAGCCGACCCTCGCCAGCCCGGACGGCGACAGCTCGGCGAAGGCCGAGGCTGCCGCGCAGCCCTGCCCGACCCGGACCGCCGCACCGCGGTGGGCACCGAACAGTTGCCGCACCGCCGTCAGCAGGAAGCCGCGGCGCACCGCCGCGAGCTGCCCGTTGGGCGGCCCGAAGGCGACGACCTCCAGGGGCGTCGGGTCGAGCAGGACGAGCCCCGCCACCAGGTCCGACCGCCGCCTCGCCGCGTTCGCGACCAGCAGCCCGCCGAAGGAGTGGCCGACGAACACGAAAGGGGCCCGCTCCCCCGCTGCCGCCAGGGCTGCCAGCAGTTCCTCCGCCTCACCCGCCGTCGTCCGGGGGAAGGGCCCGACATCGCTCCAGCCCGTCCCCAGCCGGTCGACCAGCACCGACCGGCTGCTACCGGCGAGCGCCGTGTGCAACGCCCGGAACTCCGCACCGGGGGCATGCCCGCCGGGCATCCAGACCACCGTCGGCCCACCGCCCGCTTCCCCCTCGCCCAGGACGTGCATCCGGTGCCCGCCCACGTCCACCAGCCGCCCCGGTGGCGGATTCGCCCGCGCCTTCCGTGCCAGCAGCACCAAGTGCCGCGCGGCGCCCGCCGCCAGCAGCACTCCGACGGCCACCGCCAGGCCACCGAGCACCACCGTCCAGGCCGCTTCCGCGCCGACCAGCCCGACACCCGCCCCCACCACCAGCACCGCGACCGGCACCCCGAGCCAGTCCCGGCTCAGCAGCGCGAGCAGGGAATCCGCGGCTCGTCCGTCCCGGCGCATCGACCCTCCGCAAAGGCATTCGAAATCCGATCACCACCAGTATCCGCTCCCGTCCCATCCGTCCCCACTCGGACCGCGGTGGACACGCGACAGCTGCCGTCCCGTGGCAGGACGAGGTACTTCCGGCACCGCGATTGTCAAGCAATCAAATGTTTCCTCACGCTCACGGATTAAAGAGCGATCTCCTCACCTGATTCCGTGAGACGATTCGGCGTCGGAATTCAACGGCCCGACAGCGCCGGACCATTCACGGACGCTATTGAAAGGAAACGGAATATGGGAGTTCATCGAGGTGCGCCGATCGCACCAGGGCGGAGCGCCGCGGCATGACCGTGGCCCTGGACCAGACCCTGTTCCACCAGACCGGCGCCGGCCTGTCCGTGCCGTTCACCATCGCCGGGACGGGGATGTACCTGCCACCGGCGGTCGTCACCAACCAGGAACTCACCCGCACGCTGGACACCAACGACGAATGGATCACCAGTCGCACCGGGATCCGCGAACGCCGCCGCCTGGCCCCGCACCTGGCGACCTCCGACATGTGCGTCGCCGCCGCCCACCCGGCCCTGGAAGCCGCCGGCGTCGAGCCCGCCCGGCTGGACGCGGTCATCGTCGCCAGCTACACCGGGGACCAGCCGCTCGTGTCGACCGCGCTGATCGTCAAGGACGCCCTCGGCGCCCACCGCGCGCTGTCCCTGGACGTCACCCAGGCCGCCTGCGCCTCCGGCGTCCAGGCCGTGCTGATCGCCGCCCACCTCCTGCAGAACCCCTCCATCACCACCGTCCTGGTCCTCGCGGCCGACTGCGCCTCCAGGATCACCGACCCCACCGACCGCACCACCGCCGTCTTCTTCGGGGACGCCGCGGCAGCCGTCGTCCTCACCCGCTCCGACACCCCCGGAGCGGGCCTGCTCTCCTACGACCTGGGCTCCCAGCTGTCCTACGCCGTCGAGATCCCCGCCGGGGGCTCCCGGCTTCCCGCCAGCACCGCCACCGTCGCCGCCGGGAACCACTACCTGCAGATGGACGGCCGTGCCGTCTGGAGCGCCGCGACCACCCGCCTGCCCGAGAGCATCGCCAACGCCGCCCGGCGCGCCGGCGTACCGATCGACCGGATCCGGCACTTCTTCCTGCACCAGGCCAACCTGAACATCCTCACCGAGACCGTGGCGGCCCTGGACATCCCCCGCGAACGCGTACCCGTCACCGTCGACCGCATGGGCAACACCGGATCGGCCGGCCTGTTCACCGCGCTCCACTCCGCCGCCTCCGCAGGCTCGCTGCTCCCGGGAGACACCTACGTACTGTCCGGGATCGGCGCGGGCTTCCAGTGGGGCACCCTGTGCCTCCGGCACGCCTGAACGCCCCTCAGGACCGACAAGGCCCTCCCGCGTCCACGCCCGCAGCCCCTCCCGCGTCCACGCCCTGCGTCACCTCACGACTCCGACCGTTCACGGACGAGTGAATTCCCGCTCTATTCCCGGCGCACCCGTCGCCGCGAACGCCAGCATGGGCGGCATGACCACCACGCGCCCCCGGGCCGAGCGGGCCGAACAGGCCCGATCAGCCGCAGCCGAACTCTCCTCCGACGGAATCAACGGGGTGGTGTTCGGGTGGGTCGACAATGCCGGGATCACCCGGGTGAAGTCCGTCCCGCTCACCCAGCTCGTGCACGCCGCCACGTACGGGGTCGGCGCCCTGCCCTGCTTCGACCTCTCCCTGGTGGACGACTCCTTCGCCACCACACCGTCGAGCGCCGGCCCGGTGGGCGACCTGCGACTCGTCCCCGACCTCGACCGGCTCGCCCCGCTCGCCGCCCAGCCCGGCTGGGCCTGGGCCCCGGCCGACCTCTACACCCAGGACGGCGCCCCGCACCCCGGCTGCCAGCGCGGCTTCGCCCGCCGCGCCACCGAGGCCGTCGAGCGGCGCGGGTTCTCGGTGCGGGCGGGCATCGAGATCGAGTGGGTGGTGGCCGACGCCGCCGGGCACCCCGCGACCGTCGAGCCCGCGTACGGGATGGCCCGCTTCATCGAGCACTCCGACTACCTGGGGGAGCTGCTGCACGCCCTCACCCGGCAGGGGGTGGCCGTGCTGCAGCTCCACCCCGAGTACGCCGCCGGGCAGTTCGAGATCTCGGTCGCCGCGGAGGGGCCGGTGGAGGCGGCCGACACCACGATGCTGGTGCGGCACACCATCCGGGCCGTCTCCGCCCGGCACGGCCTGCGGGTCTCGTACGCGCCGGTCTTCACCAAGGGCGCGATCGGCAACGGCGCCCACCTGCACCTCAGCCTCTGGCGGCAGGGCCAGAACCTCGGGCACGGCGGCCCCGGACGCCACGGGCTGCACCCCGAGGCCGAGCAGTTCCTCGCGGGGGCGCTGGCCGAACTGCCCGCCCTGCTCGCCCTCGGCGCGCCCGGCGTCGCCTCCTACCTGCGACTGGTCCCCTCCTACTTCGCCGGGGCCTACCGCTGCTGGGGCCTGGAGAACCGTGAGGCGGCGCTGCGCCTGATCGCCGGCTCCACCGCCGGGCAGGCCAACGCCGAGTTCAAATGCTTCGACGCCGCCGCCAACCCGTACCTGGCGGTCGGCGGCGTGCTCGCCGCCGGACTCGCCGGACTCGACGCCGGACTCTCCCTCCCGCCCGAGACCCTGAGCGACCCCGCCGCCCTCGGCAGCGCCGAACGCCTCCCGGCGAGCCTGCCGGAGGCGACCGACGCGTACGAGAAGTCCGCACTGCTGCGGCAGGCACTCGGCCCCGAGCTGTACGAGAACGTGCTGGCCGTACGGCGGGCGGAGGCGGAGCTGTTCGCCGCGCACACGGACGAGGACGTCATCGAGGCCGTCCGCTGGCGGTACTGACGGAGCGCCGGCTCCCCTTCTCCAGCTCTCGGACGCTCCACCTCTCGAACGCTCCAGCTCTCGAACGCTCCGCAGGTGAGCGCCCGCAGGGATACCCCGGATCGGTGCTGCGGTACCGGCCCCGGGCTGCCCCTTGACCCCGAGCCGGTCGGCCGGTCCGCGGCATCCGCGGGCCGGCCGACCGCGTGCTCAGCCCCGCGTGGACCCGACCGGCAGCCCCGCGGACCCGGTGGCCCGTGGCGCACCCTTCGCTGCCGTGTCCTGCGCCGAGCTTCCGGGAACCGGATCGGTGCCATCGGGTTCCAGCGCCTTCGCCATGTAGACCGCCTCGGCGCCGTAGCTCACGGGCAACCCGATCTCGGGCTGGGCCCGGAAGCCCAGCAGCTTCCACATCGCCTGCGAGCCCTGCACGGCGACCAGGGAGAGCGTCCGGTGGCGGGCCGTCCGCCCGACCGCCTCCAGGTGCCGCTGCATCCGGCGGGCCAGTCCCCGACCGCGATCCCGCTCCGCGATCACCAGGTCATGGAGGTGCAGGTTGCCCCCCGGGTCGTCCTCCCGCACCGCGCCGTGCTCGGCCGAACTCAGGTCCGGGCAGCGGAAGAGCGGGTACGGCAGTGCGAGCAGGTAACCGCCGAGACCGCCCGCGTGCGCCAGCACGAAGCAGGTCGAGGGCGAGGCGCGGTGCCGGGAGCGCAGGGCCTCCTCCCCCTCGGACAGGCCGCTCGCCGCGTAGGCGCGTTCCTCCAGCGCGACCACCTCGTCCCAGTCCTCTTCCTGAAGCAGCCGAATCCGGGTGTCGCTCATGCGGCTCCTCCGTCCGGGGCCGAACCGCCCACGCAGGTGTACGGCAACGGCCGGAAGCCGTTGAACCCCTGGGTGGCGTAGGCGGCGGCGTACGCACCGCAGGAGTGGACCCAGACCGGATCGCCGGAGGCGACCGTGCGCGGGACCCGTACTAAGCCGTCCTCCTGGGCGTAGGCGTCGTCGCTGTCGCAGGTCGGACCGGCCACCACCGCGTTGACCAGCTGCCCGCCGGAATGGCTCGGGAACTCCAGCCGGTACTGCAACTGGTCCATTTCGTACAGGCCGTTGAACTTTCCGCAGCTGAGGTAGAGCCAGTCCTCACGGATGCCGTCGAGCCGGTGGCGCGAGGTGAGCCGGGCGACGTGGGCACGGATCGCGCCGTGGTCGGCGACCAGGTGGCGGCCGGGCTCCAGCAGGAATTCCAGCGGGGCGGCGTTGACGGCGCGCAGTCGTTCCATGCCGTCGCGGATCACCGCGAACATCTTGTCCAGCGGAGGTTCCAGCGGTCGGCCGCGCCGGTCGAGGACGCCGAGGGCGGGCAGCCCCCCACCGAGGTTGATCCGGTCCGGAACGATGCCGTGCCGGTTGAGCGCCTCCAGCAAGCCGGCCAGCGTCTCGACCGCCTCACCCCAGGCTTCGGCCGTCATCTGCTGGGACCCGACGTGCACCGACAGGCCGGAGGGCACCAGTCCGGCGGCCCGGGCGGCGTCGAGCACCCGCAGGGCGTCCTCGGGCGAGCAGCCGAACTTGCGGCTCAAACCCCACAGCGCGCCGTCACCGGTGGTCGCGACCCGGCAGAACACCCTTGATCCGGGGGCGTGTTCGGCAATCGCGGCGACGTCCTCCGGGCTGTCGGTGGCGAAGTCACGCACACCCAGCCGGTAGGCCTCGGCGATGTTGCCGTCGGACTTGACAGTGTTGCCGTAGTGAACCCGTGCGGGGGCCACCCCGGTGCGCAGCGCCTGGGCGATCTCCTGCGGGCTGGCCGCGTCGAAGCCGGACCCGAGCCCGGCGAGGTGGTCGAGCACCTCGTCCACCGGGCAGGCCTTCATCGCGAACCGGACCGAGACGCCGGGCAGTTCGGCGCACAGGGCGAGGTACTGGCGCCCGATGCCGTCCAGGTCGTAGATGATGGCGTCCTCCGTGGCGGCGGCGAGCGCGGCACGCAGAGCGGAGTGGTCCTGCCGGCCCGGGTGGCTGTACTGACCGGGGAGGAGCACGGTGGACGGGTGCACGGTGGCCGACGCAGTCAGGGCGCGGTGGCCGGTTCTGCCGCAGTCGGCCGTCCGGCGCGGTTCGGCGATCTGACGCGTGTCGGTGGCCTGAGGCCTCACGTGTGAACTCCCAATTCCGGCTGGATGATCGGCGCCACGAGCTTGCCGGCGCCAAGAAGATGAGACGAGGGGCCCGAAGGTCGGCCAGGACGCCTGACCCGGATTACTCCCTCGCCGCACTCTATGTACTTTCGGCGTCCGTGCCCGCGCCCGCCGTGCGCCCTGTCCGGCCTGCCGCCCGCCGAGGCAGTGCACCGCCGCGTCGGCGGTACCGCGCTCGAACCGGGCAGTGGGGGAACCTCCGGTCCGGCCGAGGTACCAGGCGCGTAGCGCACGAACGCGCCTGGCGGCGCCGACGAGACGCCAGGCCCCTGGGACGTTCCCGGTCCCGTTCCTGCCGGTCCCTGTCGGCAGGTGCAACGGGGCCCTGATTCACCTCTCGACACGCAGAATCACCCGAACGGCGCCAATGCGGGCCTCCTCGGCCTTGACGATCAGGTCCCGCCGGACGCTGTCGCGGATCGCCCGTGCCCACGACCGTCGGCTCCTCCCCAGCGAGTACGACGGCCTCGACGACGAGGACCCCGGCACCGGCGACGCGGAGGAGTGGGACGACAGGCAGGCCGAACTGCGCCAGCACACCAGCCGCGAACGCTTCGCCCCACTCGTCCGCGAAGCCGCCGCCCACCCTCGACCGCCTCATCCGAGGTGCGGCGGTCCCGCGCGCGGTGCACCCCGCCGACCGGCCATCGCCGCCGGCCGAGGGAGAACCCCGGGTCAGCGCGGGCTCACCTCCTTCGCCACGGCGGACCAGATGGTTGTCGATCTTCCAGGCAGGGCCGGGGACCCGTACTCGGCGGCGACACCCTCGGACCTCGCTCCGCGGATCAGCTCGGCCCGCAGGTCCGTCTGCCCGGGGCAGCGGTCGACGAGCAGCTTGTCGTCCGCCCCCGCACACCGGAGCACCGAAGCGCGGCCGATTCGCGCGGCGCCCGCCTTCTCGACGGGGCACCTAGAATGAGGGACCATCGCGAGTGGTCGGTCCGCGCACGCACCGAACGCGCGCACGGGGTGAGGGAAGAGGTGTGCCGTGCCCGACGCAGGCTCCGTTGCGTCCACGCTCGCAGCGAAGCTGGACCGGCTGTTCGATGTGGTCCGCCGGCCGGATCGCGAGCAGTACACCCACGAGGAGGTCGCCCGGGCCTGTCGGGAGGCGACCGGTGAGAGCTTCTCGGCCACCTACCTCTGGCAGCTCCGGACCGGCCGCCGGGACAATCCGACGAAACGCCACCTCGAAGCGCTGGCACAGTTCTTCCAGGTGCCGCCCACCTACTTCTTCGACGACCGGCAGAGCGCGCGGATCGCCGAGGAGTTGGCACTGCTGGGCGCGCTGCGCGACGCGGGCGTACGGGACGTGGCGTTGCGTGCGGTGGCGCTCTCGCCCGAAGGGCTCGGCACGATCAGCGACATGATCGAGGCCATCGCCCGCCGCGAGGCCGGTGGCAGGTAGCGGAAATCGGTGTCGAATCGGTTCTCCCGGCGCTCCCCCGTCCGTAGGATCACCTCCCGACCGAGGGCGGTCGGACACCAGGGGGTACAGGCGTGGGGCATTCGGGTGGGGTCGATCACGAACTCTGGCGGCGATGTCGGGGAATCGCGGAGTCGATACCGCTTCCTGAACCGTTCGGCATCTCGGCGCTGACCGAGTCGCTCACGCGGTCGCGCGGCAGACCCATCGAGCTGATTCCCCTCTCCGGCCCGGCGCCCTCACCCTGCGGCGTGCTGATCAGCACCGACCGGGCCGACTACATCGGCTACGCGGTCGACACCACGGCACTGCACCAACAGCACATCGTGCTGCACGAGATCGGCCATCTGCTCTGCGGTCACACGGGGAGCACGGGTGTCGCGGGTGGCACGGGTGGCACGGGTGGCACGGGTGGCGTGGGTGGCGTGGGGCTGAGCACGACGGTGTCGCGCGCGCTGGCGCCCCGGCTGCCGGAGGAGCTGGTCCGACGGGTGCTCGGCCGGTCGGTGTACACGGAGCGGCAGGAGCAGGAGGCGGAGCTCGTCGCCTCGCTGGCACTCCACCGCGTGCTGCAGCGTCCCCGGTCGGCGGCGTTCGGCCGACTCGGTGACGGGATGGCGCAGTTGTGGCACGCGGTCGGCCGGCCGCGCGACGCGGTGCGGCGCGGGTGACCGGGCCGCCGGCGCCGGCGGCCCGCCGAACCGGTGCGGTCACCCGCTGGGAGGACTGGGGCGGACGGGTGCGCGCCCGGCGCGCCCACCGCAGGATCGGCCCGCTCTGGTCGGCGATGCGGTCGGTGGTTCCGGAGATCGAACTCGTCACTCAGGACGAGCACTTCGGGCGTGCGCGGAAGCGCCGGCGGGACATACGGTTCGCCCTCTACCGGCGCATCATCGAGATCCGGGACGGCCAGCTGTCCCTCCGCTCCCACCTGCATCCTCAGGTACCGCTCTGGGTGGAGGAGGTGATCGGGCCGGCCCGCGACGAGGAGTTCGCCGTCGTGGTGGAGGCGGCCGCCATCGCCGCCGTGCTGGAGGCGGCCCGGGCCCGGCACCACTTCCCCGCCGGCCCCGGCGAGGGGTTCGTGCCGCACCCGCTGGTGGCCGAACTCCGGGAGGAGGCGGCCTGGCTGGTCAGGGTGGCCGCCGCCTACACCGGTTCGCCGGCCGTGGCCCACGTCCGCAGGCGGGTCCGCGAGGAGCTGGCCAGGGCCGCGGTGCCGCACTGACCCGTGGCCACCGGCACCGGTCCGCCGACCCACCGGCTCCCGCCGGTCGGGCACGCCTCCGTCGGCCCGCCGCACGGGAGGTGGCGGCGGGCCGACGGGGCCCGTCCCGGCGGAGCCGGGGCGGACAGGAGGGATGCGGACGGCTCAGGCCCGGGCCAGCTCCGGCATCAGCTCGTACACCTGCTCGGCGGAGTCGGGATCCGCCTCCAGGCAGGCGAGCAGGTCGGCCCTGGCGTGGTCCACCCGGTCGAGTCCGATCAGGCACCGGGCCCGCTGCAGCCGGGCGTCCACGTCCTCGGTGGAGTCGACCACCTCGTCGAGCAGCCGGAGGGCCTCCCCGAGGCGTCCGGCATCGTGGTGGACCACCGCCAGGTTGAACCGCATGCCGGGCTCCGCGGAGAGCTCGACGGCGCGCGTCAGACTGGTGCCGGCCCCGTCCAGGTCTCCTTCCTGGTAGCGGAGTTCACCGAGCAGCGCCCACGCCTGGGCGCAGTCGGGGTCGGCGGCGAGCGCGGCCGCGTAGGCCTCGGCGGCAGCCGCGGTGTCACCGTCGGCGACCAGCAACTGTCCCTTCAGGCAGAGCAGTCGGGGGTCCTCCGGGACGCTCGCGAGTCCCGCCCGGACATCCTCCCGGGCGCCCTGCCGCTCACCCGCTTCGAGCAGCAGGGCGGCCCGGTTGAGGCGGGCGTCACCGAACTCCGGATCGAGCTGGAGGACGTACCCGAAGTCCGCCACCGCGGCTTCGGTGTCGCCGAGTTCGGCCAGCACGTCGGCGCGGTTGAAGTACGCCTCGGGAAAGGGCGGCGAGAGCCGGATGGCGCGGTCGTAGTCGGCCAGTGCCTCCTCCGGCCGGCCGAGGTCGCGCCAGAGCGCGCCCCGGTCGAAGTAGTACTCGGAGTAGTTGGGGTCGCACTCGATCACGGCGGTGTAGTCGGCGACTGCCTCGGCGTGGCGGCGCAGGCCCGCGTACACCTGCGCGCGGTTGTAGCGGAGCACGGAGCGGTGCAGGGCGTGCTCGTGCGGCTCCAGGGTCTCGTCGAGTCGCGCGATGCAGCCGTCGAGCAGCTCCAACGCCGCGTCGAGGCGGCCCTGGTGGACCTCGATCAGCGCGAGCCCGTTGCGGTTGAACACGACGCGCGCCTCCCGCTCCTTCGGGTCCGGGTGCCAACGGGCGAAGGCGATCGCCTGGTTGACCCAGGCGCGCGCGAGCTGATGGTCGCGCCGGGAGGCGTCGAAGTGCCGGGTGTGCAGCATCGCCGTGGCGTACGCGGCCTGCATGTGGACCTCGGGCGAGGCGCTGAGCGCCCGGGCCTCGTCGTACAGCGGCAACGCCCGCTCGGCCAGGCCGAGTGCGGCGAAGGAGGTGGTCATCTTGGTGGTGAAGGCCCACCAGTTGGTCGGGTCGCTCTCGTGGGTGACCAGCCGCCGGCCCCGCTCACCGATGTCCACGACGGCGTGGTAGAAACCGAGGTCCATGCAGTGGTCGAGGGCGTGGCGCAGCGTGTCGGCGCCGGCGCCGGACGGGTCACTGCCGTGCTCCGCGTGCCAGGCGACGGCGCCCAGCCGCAGGGACGACTCGCCGACCGTCTCCAGCTCCGCCCGCCGCAGGTCGTGCAGCCGGGCGCGTTCGGGGCCCGGCACGGCCAGGTAGGCGGCGAGCTCGTCGGGGTCGTCGCCGACGCCGTCGGCGGCGACGTGGGCGCGGGCGAGCGCGGCGGTGCCGGCCGCCGTCCGGCGGGCGTCCCCGCCCGGGGTGCCCTCCTCCGGCACGCCCTTCTCCGACGCACCGGCGTCCGGCGCGTCGAGCAGCGCGCAGTGGGCGGCGAGCGCGGCCGCCAGCACCTCGCTCCCGGGGCCTCCGGGGTGCTCCAGCGGCTCGGTTCCGGTGGTGACCACGACGGTGAGCAGCTCCGGATCGATCCGCCGCAGCAGGACGGCGAGGAACTCGCCGTCGGTGGGGTCGGCCCGGTGGGCGTCCTCGACGATCAGCGCGCGCGGGCCCGGGCCGGCCGCGCGCAGGTACGCCTCCAGGAACTCGACCAGGCCGTGGGCGATCCGCAGGGTGCGCAGCGCGGAGTAGAACCTGGTCCGCTCCTTGGGTACCGCCAGCGAGGTCAGCGTCTCGCGGGTGGCGGGCACCAGGCCGTGCAGTTCGGGTGTGGTGGAGAGGATCTCGATGTCGTGCCCGGTGACGGCCTCGGGACAGCGCGCGAGCGCGTCCGGGACGATCGCCCGCAGGATCGAGCCGACGGCCGTGTAGGGACCGCGCAGGCGGCGGTCGGCGTTCACCAGGGCGAGGACGGGCGGCAGGTCGAGCCGCTCGCGGGCGTCGGCGCGGTCGGGGCGCCGGGCGGCGCGGACCCAGTGGTGACGGTGCTCGGCCATGGCGCAGCTGCCTTTCGTGCTTCGTGCGACGACGGGATGGCGTGGGTGGGCGCGGTGACGGGGTGGAACGCGGTGGGACGCGGTGCCGACGCCCGACGGCGCGCGGAGGGCGGAGGGCGGAGCAGCCGGGGTCAGGCCGCGCGGGCCGCGCGCCGTTCTCGGGCGGCGAGGACGACGACGGCGGCGGTCTGCCCGAGGCTGAGGAGCATCAGGGCGAGCGAGTCGAGGCGGCCCGCCACCGAGGCCTGGCCGCTCAACCGCAGCCACACGTCGTGCAGGAGCCGGTAGGCGGTCGGCACGACGACTCCGGCGAACATCGTGAGGGTGAACGCGTAGCCCACGACCATCAGCCAGGCGTACCAGCGGGCGGCCCGCCGGTCGACCGGGTGGTGGGCGGAGAGGTCCAGCCGCGGCCGCCCGGTCCCCCGCCGGGCCGCGTCGCGCAGGACGTCGGCCGCGGCGGCGTGGAGGTTCACGCTGCCCAGGATCGTGCTGAGCAGGACGTAGAGGTCGGTCCGCAGGTAGAAGAAGCCCTGCCAGGCGAGGCGCAGCACCGTGGCGTAGGCGATCGCGAGGCAGAACGACGCGACTCCGCCGGCGGCGCCGAGCGTGGCGTCGGCGACGAGGGTGAGGACGGCGATCGCCAGGACGTCGGCCAGCATGCCCGCCATGATCGGCAGGTAGCGCTGCCGCCGGGGCACGCTGACCAGTCCGTCGAGGGAGGTCTCCAGGACCAGGTAGACCAGGCGGTGGCCCACGGAGAGCTTCGACCGCAGGCCGAGCCGGCGGCCGGCCAGCGCGTGGAAGGCCTCGTGCAGGGCGAGCAGCGGCACCTGGCCGAGGAACAGCACCAGCACGACCAGGGTGTAGGACGGGCTGAAGAAGATCTTGTCGATGGTCGGGACCAGTCGGGGGACCCGGATCATCTCGACGACGGCGAGGGCCGTCAGGAGTGCGTAACCGATCAGGGCCGGCCGGCTGAACACCAGTCGGCCCAGCCGCTGCCAGCGCACCGGCGCGGTCTCCTCCGCGGGGGCGTCGGCGGGGCGGACGAGGCCGAGGTCCGCGAGGGCCTCGATCAGGTCGGCGATGTCGACGCTCTCGCCGTGCGCGGCCTCGTAGCGCTCGGCGGCCTCGCGCGGGGTGGCGCCGTCGGCGAGCATCCGGACCAGTTCGGCGCCGTCGGCCGGGAACACGGCGTACGTGTCGGTCTCCGGGCTGCCGATGGTGACCTCGTCGGCCTCGGCCAGGTAGACGAGCCGGCGCAGTGGCACCGGGCGGTCCAGGTCGAGGCCGGGGGCGTCGGAGCTGCTGTCCAGGTCGGCGTGCACGGATCCTCCTGCGGGAGGTAGGCGGAGGGCGGGGTGGCGCGGTGCCGGCCGACAGTGCCTCGTCGGGCCGGCACCGCGCCCCCGTACCCGGGGGTCGGGATCAGACCTGGACCATGCAGTCCCACGGCAGGTACAGCGCACGCGCCGTGCTGGTCAGGCGGACCGGGCCGGCCTTGCGAACGACGATCTTCTTCATGACGGACACCTCCTCTTTCGACTTCCTCGACTGATCACCGGGTTCGGCCATGAGCTGAGATGAATCAACATCTGACGTTCAATCACATCAGCTTGGCCAGGCACCAGAGTGCTGACGATGTGGTGATCGCGTCAAGGGATTGAATCGACCGATTCAGAGGGCACCGGGGCACCTGGAGAGATTCCGCAGGTCGCAAGCGGCGTCCGGCAAGCGGCACCAGGGATTCCGGGCCGGGTCCGGGCCGCCCAGCGAGGAAGGTCCGCGCCAACATATAAACTGAAATGAATAACAGGACGACGATGACGTACCTCAGCTGAGGTACCGGACGGGGGCTCCCGCCGCTGCCGCCACGTCGAACCGGTCACCCCCGGCCAGGACACGGACGGGCGCGGATGCGAGCGGGAGCGGACCGCGGTGGTGGGGTGCGGCGGGCCGCACCCCACCCGGTCACAGGGTGCGGGTCAGACGCTCCGTGAGGAGCCTGGTGAAGCGGGCCGGGTCGGGCAGGTCACCGCCCTCGGCGAGCAGCGCGCTGCCGTACACCAGCTCGGCGATCTCGGCCAGCCCGGGGTCGTCGGCGTTCGCCTCGTGCGCCGAGCGCAGCGCGGTGATCAGCGGGTGCGTCGGGTTGAGTTCCAGGATCCGCTGGACCGGGGGCATCGACTGTCCCATCGCCCGGTACATCTTCTCCAGGGTCGGGGTCATGTCGTGGGCGTCACCGACGATGCAGGCCGCCGACGTCGTCAGCCGCGACGACAGGCGGACCTGCTTCACCTGCTCGGACAGGGTCGTCGCCAGCCACGGCAGCAGGGCGGTGAACTCCTGCTCGCGCCTGGCCTTCTCGCCCCCGGCGTCCTGGTCGCCGTCCTCCGGCTCGTCGAGGTCGACCTGGCCCTTGGCGATGGACTGCAGGCGGTGCCCGTCGAAGGCGGGGATCCGGTCGGCCCAGACCTCGTCGACCGGGTCGGTGAGGATCAGGACCTCGAACCCCTTGGCGGCGAAGGCCTCCATGTGGGGCGAGTTCTCCACCATGGCCCGGTCCTCGCCGGTCAGGTAGTAGATCGCGTCCTGGCCGTCCTTCATGCGCCCGACGTACTCGCGCAGGGTGGTGGGCTGCTCCGCGTCGGCCGTGGAGGCGGCCGACACCAGCTCCAGCAGGGCCTCGGTGTTGTCGGTGTCCTCGATCAGGCCCTCCTTCAGCACCCGGCCGAACTGGGTCCACAGCTTCGCGTAGCGCTCGGCGTCGTCGGCCTGCACGCCCTTGAACGCGGCGAGGACCTTCTTGACCAGCCGCCGGCGCACGCCGCGGATCTGGCGGTCGTGCTGGAGGATCTCGCGGGAGATGTTCAGCGACAGGTCGTGGGCGTCCACGACGCCCTTGACGAAGCGCAGGTAGTCCGGCATCAGCGCTTCGCAGTCGTCCATGATGAACACGCGCTTGACGTACAGCTGCACGCCGCGCTTGGCGTCGCGCGAGAACAGGTCGAACGGCGCCTGCGACGGGATGAACAGCAGCGCCTCGTACTCGAAGGTGCCCTCGGCGCGCATGTGGACGGTCTCGGCCGGCGGGAGCCAGTCGTGGCTGATCTGCTGGTAGAACTCGTGGTACTCGGCCTCGGTCACCTCGCTGCGCGGCCTGGCCCACAGCGCCTTCATCGAGTTGAGGGTGTCGACCGTGTGCGTGGTGGCGCCGTCCGCGTCGGTGTGTTCGGCGGCCATCCGGATCGGCCAGCGGATGAAGTCCGAGTACTGCTTGACGATCTGGCGGATCGTGGATCCGGCCAGGTAGTCGGCCAGTCCGTCCTCGCTGTCGGTGGGCTTGAGGTGCAGGGTGACCGAGGTGCCCGCGGGCAGTCCGTCGACCTCCCTGATCTCGTAGGTGCCCTCGCCGTCGGACTCCCACTGGGTGCCCGTGTCGGTGCCGGCCCGCCGGGTGCGCAGGGTGACCCGGTCGGCGACCATGAACGCCGAGTAGAAGCCGACGCCGAACTGCCCGATCAGGTTCTGCGCAGCGGCGGCGTCCTTGGTCTCCTTGATCTTCTCCAGCAGGCCCGCGGTGCCGGACTTGGCGATCGTGCCGATCAGCTCGACGATGTCGTCCCGGGTCATGCCGATGCCGTTGTCGCGGACGGTCAGCGTGCGGGCGTCCGCGTCGACCTCCAGGGCGATGTGGAGGTCGGAGATGTCGGCGTCGAGGCCGGAGTCGATCATCGATTCCAGCCGCAGCTTGTCCAGTGCGTCGGAGGAGTTCGAGATCAGCTCTCGCAGGAAGATGTCCTTGTTCGAGTAGATCGAGTGGATCACCAACCGGAGCAACTGACGTGTCTCGGCCTGGAATTCCAACGTCTCGGCTGTGCTACCCACGCGGGGCCCCTTTCCGGGAGCAAGATGGTGAACGGTAACGGCACGTGCCCGGGTGACTCCCCGTCGGCACCGGAATGATAGGCGCCCCCGCCGGCCGCCGGCTTCGGGGCCGGGGGCATACGGCCTCCTCCCCTCCCCACGCCCGGACGGCCGAGCCGCCCACCTCCGAGCAGCGCGCCCCGCCGGGTCGCCGCCGCGCACGGCGGCGACCCGGCGACCCGTCGGTGTGCGGTGCGGCGGTCCGCTTCCCCCCAGCGGGGTCACTCCCCCGGGAAGGCCACACCCAGGTCGCGGCGGACACCGTCCAGGACGCGCATGATGTCCAGCGTCTCGGAGAGCGGCATCAGCTCGGACTCCAGCCGCCCGGCGGCGACGCACCGGGCCGCCTCGGCGGCCTGGTAGCTCAGGCCCCCGTCGCGCCGCACGGGGACGAACGTGTCGATCGGCGTGTTGTCCCGGCCGATGAGACGCACCCGCGTGGACCCGTAGAACGGCCCGTCGATCTCCAGGCGGCCCAGCGTCCCCGAGATCGACGCCGTGGTCGGGGTCACGGCGAAGAGCGACGTGTTCAGCACGCCGTGCGCTCCGGATCCGCCGGTGACGACGATCGTCGTCTGGCCGTCGACCCCGGTGAAGGCCTTGGTGCCCACCGCGGTGACCGAGGCGAACGGCCCGAGCACCATGGAGGCGAAGGAGACCGGGTAGACGCCGAGGTCCAGCAGCGCCCCGCCCGCGAGCTCCGGGGCGAAGAGGCGGTGCGCCGGGTCGGGCTCCATCGCCTGCCCGTGGTCGGCGAGGACGGTGTGCACCTCCCCGAGCAGGCCGGCGGCGAGCACCTGGCGGACCACGTCGATGTGCGGCAGGAAGCGCGTCCACATCGCCTCCATGAGGAACACCCCGCGCTTGCGGGCCGCTTCGATCAGCTCCTCGGCCTCCCGGGCATTGCGCGTGAACGCCTTCTCGACGAGGACGTGCCGGCCCGCCTCCACCGCCAGCATCGCCTGCTCGAAGTGGCCCGAGTGCGGCGACGCGACATAGACGATGTCCACCTCGCCGTCCTGGACGAGTTCGGCATAGCTCCCGTAGGCCCTGGGGATGCCGAACCGGTCGGCGAACGCACGGGCCCGCACGGCGTCGCGTGAGCCGACGGCCACCACCCGCTGCCCGGTGTGCGTCCGCAGCGCCTCGACGAAGGCGGCCGCGATCCCCCCGGGGGCCAGGACCCCCCAGTTCAGCGCCGGGGCCTCGCGAGGGGAAGGTGTCCGCGGTGCGGGCAGCGTGATGGGTGCCGCCCCCTCCGGGACGACCGGCCGGTCCTGCGTCATGGTGGTTCCTCTCGATCGCCTGTGCGTATGGTGCACGCGCCGTAATGGAATCCGCCCGCACCGCCGCTCGGCAACCCCTGCCGAGGAACCGGCCCGCCCGACCCGTGCGTCGCCCCGGTCGGCGCGCACCACCGCTGCCCGGCCCGCGTCCTCGGCCGGCGCCCGACGAGCCCCCGCCCGACGAGCGCCCGCCCGACGCGTCCCGCCGACGTTCGTGCGAGGGCAGGGGCTCTTGCCCGATCGGGCAATGTCGGCGTGCGCCGCCCGATCCCCGAAAGCATCCCGTTGACACCGAAGTTGGTCTAGTCCACCGTGGTGAAGCAAGGTCGTCCACAGGAGTCCGGCGGAGGCCCGCGACCCGGCACCGACACCGCCCGGGACTCACCGACCCCCTCAACTCGACTGCTTCACAGCAGCTTTGAGTGAGTCATGCGATATTGCCATGCCTTGATCCTCGGACGGGCAGATGGCTCCGACGACCGATTGGAGACGGGCCGCATGCGCAGGACCCGCTCGGCACCGCCGACCGGCCCGGCCCGTCCCGCCGCGATCGCGGCCACCGGCGGGGAGGCCGCTCCGCCGGGCCCCGCCGTAGATCTCTGACCTCACGAGCGGTCCGCTCCGTGGTGGCCGACGGGCCGGTCAGAGCCGCCGTCCGGACACCGTTCCGTGCCAGCTGACAACCGTTATAACAAATCTGACGATCAGACGGAGAATCCAGCACCATGCAACGAGTCTGCCTCGCCCTGCCCACCATGCGTTCCTGCCCCGGCACCATCGTGGACCTCGCCGAGGAGGCGGCCTACGCCGTCGCGACCTTCGGGGTCGAGGTGCACCTCCTCATCCTCGACACCACGGACGCCGCCGAATTCGCGAAGAACGCGGACGCCGTGGCCTCCCTGGCCCCCACTCCCGGTGTGTTCGTCCACCACCTCGGCAACGCGCAGCAGCGGGAGTTCCTGCGTGGAGTGGCCGAGCGCTCCGGCGGCGCCGACCCCGAGCTGCTGCTCGACCTGATGCTGCCGGGGGCCGTCGCGTACGGTTCCTGCGTCAACCGGCTCTTCCTGGGCGCCGCCGCCCTGGGCTGCACCTCGGCGCACCTGCGCAACGACGACTTCGACTACCAGGTCGTCGACGGCCGGAAGATGTTCCCGATCCACCACGAGCTGCTCTCGATCGGCCGGCCGGCCGGCGAGGCGGTGGCCGGCGTGTCCCGCTCCGAGCTCGACCCGGCCGACGCGGACAAGCCGGTGATGCTGGTCAGCGGCTCCTTCATCGGCGAACTCAACGTGGACATCGGCGAGATCCACGAGATGGACCCGGCCGTCTACCGCGACATCGTGCGCCTGTGGACCCCGCCGGTGTGGCCGGAGGAGGACCGGGACGCGATGGTGGACGTGTCCTTCAAGGGCGCCGGCGCCGAGTCGTTCAGCTCCGACGACTCCGTCCTCGGCGTGCCGGACATCTGGGACGTCTACATGTGCAACATCGCCCTGGACCACCGGGCCTACGAGGTGCTGCCGCTGCTGCCCTCGATCGAGACCATCGGCAGCGACTACGCCCTGTTGCACGCCATGGTCCACTCCCGGCTGCCCGGCGTCATCCACAACCGCCACATCGTCAACTACTACACGCCCGAGCGCCGCATCGGCGCCGGCTTCGTCTCGTACCAGCTGCGATTCGTCAAGTTCCTGCTCTCGATGCTGTACCTGTACCCGGTCTACGGCGGGATGATCGACCTCGGCCGCGGACTGCTGGACGAGCGGCACGAGCTGAAGGTCGAGCCGATCGTCGACCTGGTGCGGGGCAGCGTCGACTGGGACCGCGCCGGGAACGAGCACTGCCTGGACGTCCTGGACCGCTCCTACCGCAAGCTGGGCGGCAAGTACGCCGAGCTCGCGGACGTGGTGGCCGGGCAGCGGCAGCAGCTCCTGGACGAGGCCCAGGAGGACGCCGAGCGCTGGGCGGTGCTGGTGGACGCCTGGGCGGGGATGGTGGCCGCCGCCCGCGCGGAGGGCCTCCGCGTCGACGTCGCCGGGGCTGCCGGGTGACCTAGGGCGTCCTGATCCGGCGGCCGACGGACGACGGCCGGGACGCAAGTGGTCGCGCCGGGGTGTCGGGCCGGCCTGTCGGAGGGTCGGGGTGTCGGGCCGGGCCGGGAGGCGCGGCGCCGGCCCGGCCTCCCGGCTCAGTACTCGTTCTTGATCACGAAGAACGACCCGCGGATGGTGCCGGCGAGCTTCGACTTCTGTCGTGCGAACTTGAACCGGGAGGCGAGCTCCTCCGGGACCTCCATCCCTTCGGAGAGCTTGAACCCGACCGCTCGCTTCTTGGGGTCGTCGACGGTGTACATCACGTTGACCGACAGACCGCTCTCGTAGAAGACGTAGGCCATGCGGATGTTCTCGACCTGGAAGCCGGTGGCTTCGAGGGGCCGGGAGGAGATCACGATCTCCCGTTCCTCCTGGAGGATCCGGTGCACCCAGGCGACGGCCTCCGGGGCGTCGTCCGCGGGTTCCACCGTGAAGACGTGGTCGTACTTGTTCCTGAAGTAGCGGGCCTCGTTCGCCCGCAGACCGGCGAGCGCGGCCGCGACGGGCGACGACTCCAGACCGGCGGTCGATACGGTGTCGAAATCCACAGTGTGGGTCATGGCTGATCCGTTCTCGTCAACGCGCTCGAAGGACTGTGCCGGTGGGCGGGCCGGGGGTGCGGGCCCCGGTCGAAACGGTGACCTGGCGGGTACGGGACGGCACCGGGGCGGTACGGCCGCAGCCGCTCAACGCCGCACTCCGTCGATCGCGAGCCGCAGCTCGCGGGGCCCGCGCAGCACCGCGTTGGTGCGGTACGGCGGCGGGTCCGCCAGCAGCCGCGGCCGCTCCAGCCGGCGGGCGAGCTGGGCCAGGGCCAGCTGGGCTTCCAGTCGGGCGAGCGGTGCGCCGAAGCAGCTGTGGATGCCGCTGCCGAGGCCCAGGTGCTGGTTGTCCACCCGGTCGGGGTCGAAGCGGTCCGGGTCCGTGAACCGCTTCGGGTCGCGGTTGGCGGCGGCCGGCATCAGCCAGAGCGGCGCCCCCCGGGGGATGGTCGTGCCGGCGACCTCGATGTCGGTGATCGGCGTGCGGCCGGGCAGCATCTGCACCGGCGGCTCGTACCGCAGCAGTTCCTCGACCAGCGGCACCGCCAGCCGCGCGTCGGCGCGCAGCCGCTCCAGCACCTCCGGGCGGCGCAGCAGGGTGAGCATGCCGTTGGTGATCAGGTTGACGGTCGTCTCGTGGCCGGCGATGAGCAGGAGGGCGGCGGTGCTGAGCACTTCCATGCCGCTCATCCGGCCCTCGGGGCCCTCGCCGGTGGCGAGTTGGGAGAGCATGTCGTCGCCGGGCGCCTTGCGGCGCTCCTCGATCAGCCCGTTCAGGTAGAGGCCGAGTTCGATCCGGGCCTGCTGGGCGACGCGGTCGCGGTCGGTGACGTCCTGGCCGGGCTGCGGGTCGAGGGCGGAGACGAGGACGTCGGCCCAGCCGTGGAAGCGGCTCTCGTCCTCGCGGGGGACGCCCAGGAGGCGGCAGATCACCGTCACCGGGAACGGGTAGCAGAAGCGGTCCAGCCAGGCGTCGCCGTTCACCGGCCACCGCCTCCGTGGCCGCCTGCTCCCCCGCCGCCGGCGGGCGCGCTCCGCTCCCGGTCACCGTCGTCGACGAGGATCGCCTGCACCGGGCACGCCGCGACCGCCCGGGCGAGACGCTCCCGCTGCTCGCTCCCGGCCCGGGGGGTGTAGAGCAGCGCCTCGTCCCCGTGCATCCGGAAGACGTCGGGCGCGAGGAAGGCGCACTGCGCGTACCCCTGGCAACGATTGAGATCAACGACCACCCTCACCCGGGCACCACCCTCACGACACGCGGTCAACGTCCACGCCAGCCTCCGTCGCCGCGGCCGCCGCCGCCCGTTGTGGGACCCCCATCGAGTGACCCGCTCGGGCACGGCTCCGGAGGTCGGCACGGGTCACAGGTCGGCACGGGTCACGGGTCGGCACGGGCCGGGGCCCCTCACGCGCGGCCGCCCGGCCCGGCGGCCGCGCGTCGGTGTGGTGTCCCTCACCCTTTCGGCTCCCCGACCGTTCGGCCCCCTACGATCTTCCTCGGCGCGGGCACCCACCGGACCGTCCCGCCGCGTCCCGCGCGTTGTCGTCCACCCGAGGAGAACCGCCCCCGTGACCACCGGCACCGTCGCGCCCGACAGCTACTACCAGCGGACGGACGAGCACCGCTACAAGCCCACGGCCCACGCCGGCGGCGCCTGGCACAGCGGGGAACAGCACTTCAGCCCGCTGGCGGGCCTCGTCGCCCACGCGATCGACCGGTTCCGCGCCGCACGTCCGGACGACGGGCTGGCCCTGGCGCGGATCAGCTACGACATCCTCGGGCCGATCGCCCTCGACGAGTGCGAGATCAGGGTGGAGAGCGTGCGGCCGGGCCGCACCATCGAACTGGTCGAGGCCGTCGTCCTCATCGGCGACCGCGCCGTGGTCCGGGCCCGGGCCTGGCTGCTCGCCGTGGGCGACACCGGCGCGGTCGCCGACAGCCCCCACGAGCGGATCTCCCCTCCCGAGGCCGTCGCGCCGTGGGACATGAGCGCGCAGTGGGACGGCGGCTTCGTCTCCTCCGTCGAGGTCCGCCGGGCCGCGGCCCGGCCGGGCCGCTCCGTCGCCTGGATCTCCAGCCGGCTGTCGCTGGTCGCCGGCGAGCCCAGCACCCCGCTCGCCTCCTACCTCGCCCTGGTGGACGCCGCCAACGGGATCGCCGTGCAGCAGCCGCCCACCGCGTGGATGTTCCCCAACCTCGACCTGACCGTCCACTTCCACCGGCAGCCCCGGGGGCCGTGGACCGGCCTGGACACCACCGTCAGTTTCGGACCGGCCGGCCACGGCCGCACCAGCTCCGTGCTGCACGACCTCGACGGCCCGGTGGGCCACGCCGAGCAGATCCTGACCGTCCGGCCGCTGCCGCTGCCCGGCTCGTAGCGCCGGACAGCGGGAGCGCCGGCCGGTCAGGCCGGCGCGGGGAACCGGCCGGTCAGGGGTGGCACAGGGCCTCGGTGAGGCGGTGGGCCGCCTCGGTGACGGCCCGGGAGAGCTGGGCACCGGGGTGCCGGGTGAGCCGTTCGATCGGGCCGGAGACGGAGACCGCGGCCACCACCCGGTCGGACGGGCCGCGGACGGGCGCGGAGACGGACGCGACCCCGACCTCGCGTTCGCCGATGGACTGCGCCCAGCCGCGGCGCCGCACACCGCTGAGGGCGGTGGCGGTGAAACGGGCGCCCTGCAACCCGCGGTGGAGCCGCTCGGGCTCCTCCCAGGCGAGCAGGATCTGGGCGGCGGAGCCGACCTTCATGGGGAGGGTGATCCCCACCGGCACGGTGTCGCGCAGGCCGGAGAGCCGCTCGGCGGCGGCCACGCAGATCCGGATGTCGCCCTGCCGGCGGTACAGCTGGGCGCTCTCACCGGTGACATCGCGCAGCTGGGCGAGGATCGGGCCGGCGGCGCCCAGCAGGCGGTCCTCACCGGCGGCCGCCGACAGCTCGGAGAGCCGGGGGCCGAGGATGAACCGGCCCTGCAGGTCCCTGGCGACCAGGCGGTGCTGTTCGAGTGCGACGGCGAGCCGGTGGGCGGTGGGCCGCGCCAGGCCGGTGGACGCGACGAGGCCGGCCAAGGTGGCGGGACCGGCCTCCAGGGTGCCGAGGATCGAGGTGACCTTGTCGAGCACACCGACGCCGCTCGTGTTTTCCATGAATGGGTACTCCGTCTCAAATCCCGTGAGCAGCGGGTGGGATCCGCTCACGGAGGCTCCGTGCGGGGAGCCGGGGGGGTGGTCAGCGAGGGCGGGCCGAAGGGGTCGGCGGATTGCCTGCGCCGGGCACGAGACGGGTACGCGGAAGGACCGGGACGGGAAGCGCCCGGACGAAGGACAGCACTGAGAGCACCGTGTCTCCTCATCTTTCCCGCGCCACATTGGCGACAGGCCGGAGTTGGCACTGCTCCCGGTCGGTGCGGCGTACTTCGGACGCCGGGTCGACCGGGGAGTTGCCGGGGCTTCGTAGGGCCGGTCCCTCCACCCCTCTGGATGATTCGCGTGGAACTTTACAAGATCCCCCCAACCACCCTCCAAACCGCCCCCCACCCTCGGCCGCGGGACGTGCTCCCCGGACCGCTCGCCCGACCGGTACCCGCCCGGTGCGAGAGCACGCGTTCGGCGCGGACGGCGCGGCACCCGCGTGCCGCCGTCCGCGCCGTCGCCGCGCTCGACCGTCAGGCTCCGGTGGGCGTCACCGCGCACTCGTCGTCGGCGACGATGTCGAGGTACCTCTCGTCGACGAGGACGTTGATCTTGTACTCCTTGTCGCCGAGCTCCTTGGGCTTCCGGTCCTTGTCGAGCCACTCCTGCACCCCGCCACCGGGCATCGCGAAGGCGGCCGCGGTGTGCCCCCGCCAGACGTCGAACGGCTTCAGGACGACCAGGCAGTGGTAGCTCCTGCCGTCCTCGTTCGCGTCGCCGTTGAGCGCGTCCGGCGTCACCGAGCGCTGGACGAACGGTGTGCCGGGATCGGCGAAGTAGCCGCCGTGGAGCGCGCCGAAGCGGTCCAGCTTGGTGCCGGCCGGCACCGTCCACAGCGTCTTGTCGACCACGCCGTTGACCTGTTGGAAGCCGCGGTCGGGCGGGTACACCCAGACCTTCTCCGGGCTCGGGTCGGCGTACAGCTTCACGAAGTTCTTGGCGCTGAGCCCGCCGAAGCGCTGATAGCCCCTCAGCATGACGGCGACCGGATCCGTGTTCGGCAGGGCGGCGGGCCCGAGGCGGCGCTGTCCGCAGTAGTACCGCTCCGGATGGGGGTCCGCCGGTGCGTCCGGGCACTCGTCGGCGCTGACGAGTGTGGTCTTCACCGGCCGGGCGACCGCGTCTCCCGCGACCGCGACGCCGGTCAGCGGCAGAGCACAGGCGAGGGAGACGGTGAGCATCGGGCGAAGGCGCATGTGGCGCTCCGTTCCTTGAGGTGTCGAGGCGTCGAGGTGCCGGCGTTCATCGGTCTCGTGACGGGACGTGAGGTTCGCGGGCCGGCCGGCGAACAGCTGCCCGACGTCGGACCCCCGCACCCCGTCCATCGCGCCGGCTCCCCGGAGTCCATCATTCGTATACGGACCATAGGGCCGGCGGCCCACCCGGCCGGCACGCCACACCGGACCCCCGGGGGCCGGTCAGCCGACCGGCCCCCAACAGGCCGGCGGGCTCCACCGGGCCGAGGTCCGGCGGCGGGACACCGGCAGCCCGGCGGGAAATCGAAATGACCCGGGCTCGCCGGGAACCGCCCGGCTTGATCGACCCCATCGAACAGGGGCAGGATCCTGCTCCATGGAAGAGACCTGGATGATTGTCAACTCCCTTGCCGCAAAGCTCGATTCACACTTCGACCGGAGCGACGAGCAGCGGTGGACGGTGCAGGCCCTCAAGCTCCAGGAAGAGGCCGGAGAGGTCGCCGAGGCCGTCATCGGGGCACTCGGCGCCAACCCCCGCAAGGGCTATTCGCACGACTGGGACGACGTCCGCAAGGAGACCTGCGACGTGGCCCTGTCCGCCCTGGTGATGCTCGCCCGGATGGGCGGCGACCCCCGGCGGTTCTTCGACGACCACCTCCGCTCGGTCGCCGCCCGCGACACGGGGGGCGCCGGCCCGGCCTGAACGCCCGGCAGCCCGGCGGCCGCGCGACAGGACACCGGGTGGCTGACCGCCGTCCCGAGGTCCACGAGTCAGCTCGCCGGTCCGTCCGGTCTCGCCGGGAGGGCCCTCCGCTCGGAGACCACCCGCCCCGGACGGCCGGAACGGCCGCGCGCGTGGTCCCCCGTCCTGGGGAACCACGCGCGCGGCCGTCCGGGAGGACGAGCGGGCCGGGCCCGCCCGGCCCGGGTGCGGATCAGGCCTCGCACCCCTTCGGACCGCGCGGCGAGCGCCGCGCACCGACCGCCAGCACCACCACGGCGGCCGTGATCACGACGCCGAGCGCCAGGCTCACCGGACCGGTGCCGAGGCCGAGGCCGCCGCGCTCACGGCTGACGCCGGCCCAGTCGGCGAAGCAGGCGCCGAGCGGGCGGGTCAGCACGTAGGCCCACCAGAAGGCGAGCACGGACGGCATCCGCGCCAGCCGGTGACCGAGTGCGGGCACGGCGATCAGCGCGGCGAAGACCAGCCCGGAGGTCAGGTACCCCCAGCCGAAGGTGGCCGCGGTCAGATCGCCGACGGCCGTGCCGAGCGCGAAGGTCGCCATGACGGCCGACCAGTAGAAGAGCTCGGGCCGCCCACCGGAGACCGTCTCGACCGCGAGCGTGCCCTCCGTCCGGCGCCACAGCCGGAACACCAGGGCCAGGGCCACGGCGAAGACCGGCGCGGACACCGCGTACGGCACCCCGAGGGCGACATGGGCGACGTCGGCGGCCATGGTGCCGAACACGCTCACCATGACCACCGCCGCCCAGTAGACCGCCGGCACATGGCGGCGGGTGCGCGCCTGGGCGAACAGCACCGCCGCCAGCAGCAGGCCCGCCGAGCCGACCGCCGGGATCGGCCCCATCGTGCGGGCGAGGTAGTCGGAGGTGGTCTCACCCATCCCGGTGGTGAGGATCTTGACCACCCAGAACGCGGCCGTCACCTGCGGGACCTTGTTCCACACCGGCCGGCCGGGCCGGGCGCGGCGGCCGGCCGCGCGTGTCATTGTCGTGCTGGCGCCCAAGACGACGGCGCTCCTTTCCCGAGGCGCGGCCCGGCCGCGCCGACCCGATGGTTCAGCCGCCCAGGACCGTGTTGCCGGTGATCGTGCCGGTCGCCCCGTCCACGGTCACCGCGTGCCGGACACCGTCCGGGCCGACCACCACGGCCCGCCAGGCCCGGCCGCCGCCCTGCTCGGCGACGGTGGTCAGCGACTCGACCTTGCCGCCGGCGACCCCGGACAGGGCCTTGGCGGCCGCGTCGGCCGCCTCCACCGACGGCAGCGGCGCGGGCGCGGCCTGTCCGCCGTGCCCGTCCCCGCGCCCGCCGTCGCGCCCCTCGCCCTTGCGGCCGTCCTTGCGCCCGTCCTGCCCCTCGTGACCGCGGCCCTCACCGCCGCGGCCGCCGTGCCCCTGGTGACCGTCCTCGGCCGCCACCGCGTGCTTGCCGTGCCCCTCGCCCTCGTGGTGGACGGCCACCGCGGCCGCGCCGCCGCCGAGCACCACCACCGCTGCCGCGCCGGCCGCGGCCCAGCGGGCCGGCCGCCCGCGCAGCCACCGCCGCCCGCGCAGCCCGTCGCGGAAGCCCTTGCCGCCCGGCCGCGCCTGCGGTTCCGTACCTTCGACGGGCTCGCTCACCGCGCCCACCCCGATCCTGTGCCACGGTCCGGGCCCTGCGCCCGGACGACGGGGTCAGCATGACCGGGCGTTGCTGAAGGAGCGCTGAAGACCTGAAGACGGCTTCAGCGGGCCGCCCCGGCGACCTGCCACCCTGGGGGCATGCGTGTACTGGTGGTGGAGGACGAGCGGCGACTGGCCCTGGCGCTGCAGCACGGGCTGACGGCGGAGGGATTCACCGTCGACATCACCCACGACGGGCTCTCCGGCCTCGCCCGCGCGACGGACCACTCCTACGACGTGATCGTGCTGGACATCATGCTGCCCGGGCTCAACGGCTACCGGGTCTGCGCACGCCTGCGGGCCGCCGGCAGCGACGCCGGCATCCTGATGCTGACCGCCAAGGACGGCGAGTGGGACGAGGCCGAGGCCCTGGACACCGGCGCGGACGACTACCTGTCCAAGCCGTTCTCCTTCGTCGTCCTGGTGGCCCGGCTGAAGGCCCTCGCCCGCCGCATCGGCAGCCGCGCGCCCCGGCGCACCGTCCTGGGCGACCTGGTGGTCGACTCCGCCGCCCGCACCTGCACCCGCGCCGGCACCCCGGTCCCGCTCACCCCCCGCGAGTTCGCCGTCCTCGACCACCTCGCGCGCCGGGCCGGCGAGGCCGTCTCCAAACGGGAGATCCTCGAACAGGTCTGGGACAGCGGTCCCGACAGCGATCCCAACACCGTCGAAGTCCATGTCAGCGCCCTGCGGCGCAAGATCGACACGCCCTTCGGACGCGCGGCGGTGCAGACCGTCCGCGGCGCCGGCTACCGCCTGGCGGCCGACGGTGGCTGAGCCGACCCCCGCCGGCCGGACCGTCCGCGCCGTGCGCCGCCGCGCCCGCGCGCTGCTGCACCGGCTGACCCGGCACCCCCGCGTCGCCCCGCTGGTCAAGCGGCTGGCACCCCGCTCCGTCCGCACCCGCACCACGCTGGCCGCCTGCGCCAGCGTCGCCGTCGTCCTGCTCGCCGCGTCCGCCGCCGTGCTCCTGCTGCTGCGCGTCAACCTGGAGCGCACCGTCGAGACGGGCGCCCGCGAACAGGCCCAGGCCGTCGCCCGGCTCGCCGCCGACGGCCACCTGGGCGCCTCGCCGCCCCTCGACCACGGCACCGACTTCATCCAGGTCACCGACGCCGACGGCCGGGTGGTCGCCGCCAGCCAGAACCTCACCGGCCGCGCCGCGCTCGCCCCCACCGGCACCCGCGACGGACACAACACCTACGACCTGCACGCCCTCGGCCGGGAACACCACCAACGCGTCAGCACGCTCACCGCCGACACGCCCACCGGCCCGGTCACCGTCCACGTCGGCGCCTCGCTGCGCACCGCCGACACCGCCGAGGACCTCACCACCGCCGCCCTCGCCGCCCTCAGCGCGCTCCTGCTGCTCACCGTCGGCGCGCTCACCTGGCGGGCGACGGGCCGGGCGCTGCGCCCGGTCGAGGCGATCCGCGCGGAGGTCGCCGCGATCGGCGACCGCGACCTCGACCGGCGCGTCCCCGAACCCCGCAGCGACGACGAGATCGCCCGCCTCGCCGGCACGATGAACGCCATGCTCGACCGGCTGGAGGCCGCCGGCACGCGCCAGCGGCGCTTCATCGCCGACGCCTCCCACGAGCTGCGCAGCCCGCTCGCGGTGCTGCGCACCCAGCTGGAGGTCGCCCGCACCCACCCCGACCCCGAGGTGCGCGCCGACCTGGTCGCCGGGGCCCTGGAGGACACCGAGCGCCTCCAGTCGCTGACCACCGACCTGCTGCTGCTCGCCCGCCTCGACGCCACCGGCGGCGACCGTCCCGACGAGCCGGTCGACCTCACCGGACTCGTCCGCACCACCGCCCTGGCCGGCGGGGCCCGGCCCCACCCGGTCACCCTCCACACCCCGGACGAGATCACCGTCACCGGCAACGCCCTGTGGCTCGGCCGGCTGCTGACCAACCTCCTGGACAACGCCCAGCGCCACGCCCGGCACCGCGTCACCGTCCGGCTGTCCAGGGACGGCGGCACCGGACAGGCCGTGCTCGACGTCGCCAACGACGGGCCCCGGATCGATCCGGCCGACCGGGAGCGGATCTTCGAACGGTTCACCCGCCTCGACGACGCCCGCAGCCGTGACGACGGCGGCACCGGCCTCGGCCTGCCCATCGCCCGTGACATCGCCACCCTGCACGGCGGCACCCTCACCGTCCGGGACACCCCGGACGGCACCACGTTCCGCACCCGCCTGCCCGGTACGGGGAGGTAGCCCGGCCGGTCGGGGGGACGCGGCGGCGCGACCGGTCAGTGCCGCGCCGACGCGGTGTAGTCCGCGCGCAACGTCACCAGGGCGCGCAGCAGGTCACCGGTGCGCAACAGGGTGCGCCCGTCCGGCGCGTGGACGTCCCAGAGCGCGGCTCCCGAGCGGACCGCGACGCCGAGCTCCAGCGGCCGGGTGATGTCGGTGACGTCGCTGACCGCGATCCGGTCCTCCTCGGCGAGGGCGCAGTAGGTGCGGCCCATGCACTTGACGAGCCGGGCCCGGCCGGGAGCGAGCCCGCAGCCGGGGGGTTGCGGGCAGGAGCCGGTGGGGGATCCGCCGACCGGGCGGGGCGAGGCATCGAGCATGACCTGTCACTCCAAGACATCGGACCGACACACAGCGTCAACTGTGGCACAGGCCCGGTTCCCGCCAAAACGCCACCACGCCGACGACGTCCGGCGGGTGAGGAGCGGGGGCACCTCGCGGTACGGGGGCGGAAGGGTCACGCCGCCGCCGGCCAACGCTCGTTCGTGCACCGCCCCGGCGGTACGGGGCGGGAGCGCCTTCCCCGGCGCGGGCGGAGCGCCGGCCGGGGAAGGGCCAGGGCCTCGGACGGTCGTTCGCGCGGCCCGGGTTCCGTTCGAATGAGGCCTCCCCGGTGCGGCGCTCCCGGCCCTCGGCGGAGCCGCCCGGGACGGCCGCCGGCGGGCCGGCAGCCGTCCGGGGCGCTCAGGCCGCGTAGCGGACCGGGAGTTCGGCGAGGCCGCGCAGGAAGTCCGAGGAGCGCCAGCGCAGCGAGCCCGGGGCCACGGCGAGTTCGAGCACGGGGAAGCTCGCCAGCACCTCCGTCAGGGCGACCCTGATCTCCTGCCGGGCCAGCTGGTGGCCGAGGCAGAAGTGCGGGCCGTGGCCGAAGCCCAGGTGGGCGGAGGTGGAGCGGGAGATGTCGAAGGCGTGCGGGTCCTCCCGCAGGGCCGGGTCCCGGTTGGCGGCCGACAGCAGGAAGCGGACCAGCTCGCCCTCCCGGATCACGACGCCGCCGGCCTCGACGTCGCTCAGCGCGACGCGGTTGGTGGTGGACAGCAGCGACCCGCGGAACCGCAGGGCCTCCTCGGCGGCGGCCGCCGCCAGCGCCGGGTCGGCCCGCAGCCCGGCCAACTGCTCCTCGTGGGTGAGCAGTTCCAGCAGGGCGCTGGCGATGACGTAGGCGGTCGTGACGTGGCCGGCGAACAGCAGCACCGAGCTGAAGCCGACCAGTTCCTCCCGGGTGAGCGCCGAGCCGTCGTCCAGCTCGGCGGTGACCAGCTCGCTGAGCAGGTCCTCGGTGGGCTCGGCGCGCTTGGCCTCGACGAGGTTGGCGCAGTAGGCCGCGAACGCGTCCTTGGCGGCCTCCCGGACCGGCGCCGACGGCGAGTCCATGTTCTTGACCCGGGTGTGGAACACCTCGCGGTCGGCCAGGGGGACGCCGAGCAGCTCGCAGATCACCTCCAGCGGGAAGGGGTTGGCGAACGCCTCGATCAGGTCGACCGTCCCCTCCCGGGGCAGCCGGCCGAGGATGCCGCGGGCGATGTCGACGAGCCGCGGTTCGAGCTTGCGGACCGTCCGGGAGGCGAAGGCGGCGCTGACCAGGCGCCGGTAGCGCGCGTGGTCGGGGTTGTCCTGCTCGAAGAGCACGATCGGGGCGTCGGGGGTCTGCGCGGCGCTCGGCGCGTGGGTGTGGAGGTCGTTGGAGAGCCGGGAGTCGCCCAGCAGCCGGCGGGTCAGCGCGGCGTCGAGGACGGTCCAGGCCTCGACGCCGTCGGCCTGCCGGGTGCGGATCACGGGGTGCCGGCGGGCGAGCTGTCCGAGCTCGCGTTCGGCGTCGGGGAGTGCGGAGACCTGGACGAGGTCGAGGACGGGGATCACGGTGGTCCTTCCTGCGCGCCGGGGGTCCGGGCCGGGGTTGTGGGAGGGTCAGGAGCCGGGGATCTGCGGCAGCTCGCGCAGCCAGAGGTGACGGCTCGCGATGCGCCAGCGCTCCCCCTCCTTCTCCAGCAGGTCGACGTAGGAGCCGCTGCGGCCCGGCTCGTTCCGGCCGTCGTCGAACGCGAAGCTGACGGAGAGCAGCGACCGCGCCTCGGCCGTGGTCGCGTCGAGCCGGGTGACCAGCGTGTTGGCGGTCAGGTGGCGCTGGTGCGCGCCGCGCACCCCGGTGTTGTGCCGGTACAGCGCGGCCATCGCGGCCACGATGTGCTTGCGCGTGGTCACCGCGGGCGGGAAGCCCTCCGGCTGGGGGGTGAAGGTGAAGGTCGCCTGCTCGGTGAAGAGGTCGCCGAGCGCCTCGAAGTCCCCCGAGTCGTAGTACAGGCTGTAGGCGGCGACGACGTCCTGGATCGCGGCCCGGTCGGCCAGGAAGGCCGGGTCGAGATGCCCGGTCGATCCGGGCACGAGGCGGGTGCGGGCGGGCGCGGTGTCGGTCATGTGCGGTGTTCCCCTTGGTCGAGTGCCGGACGTGGTGGGTCGGTGGGCGTCAGCGCGGCGCCGGGGCGAGGGCCGCGATCCAGTCGCGGACGGCCGCGCCGGTCCGGGCCGCGTGCTCGCCGATCATCGTGCAGTGGTCGCCCTCGACCTCCAGGGCGGTGTGCTCGTGCGGCCAGGACGAGCGCCACTCCTGACCGGTCATCGGCTCGTCGGGCGAGCCGGGCACGCAGCGGGACGGCCGCACGAACAGGGTGGGCACGGTGGTCCGCTCCGGCTCCCAGCCGCGGAACATCCGCCGGTACCGGCCGATCGCGGTGAGGCCGGTGTAGCCGAGCGCGGTGAACGCCTGCCGGCGGACGATGACCTCGTAGTTCATCGCCCTGCGCATCTGCCGGGACATGGTGGCGGGCAGATAGGTGTCCAGCAGGACGAGACCGGCCGGATCGGTGCCGAGCGCCTGGAGGCGGGCGGCCACGCCCTGGGCGAGCCAGCCGCTGGACGAGTAGCCGAGCAGGACGAACGGCTCACCCTCGGCACAGCGCAGGGTCGCCTCGGTGAGCACGTCGAGCAGGACGTCGCGGGAGGCGGCGAGCGGCTCGCCCGCGCGGAAGCCGGGGACGGTGAGCACCGCGGTGCCGGAGAACCCGTCGAAGGCGGTCGCCAGCCGGCCGAACTGGATGGCGCCGTCGACCGGTGCGAACGGCGGGAAGCAGATCAGCCGGGGCCGGTCGGCACCGCCCTGCGACATCCGGACGAAGCCGGGTGCCCCGGCCAGCAGCGCCGGGTCCTCGCAGCTCTCCCGCAGCCCGGAGGCGCCGACCAGCAGCGCCTCCGCGTCGTCCATCTGGCCGCGCAGCGCCAGTTGGCGGTAGACGGAGCCGAGCAGCTCGTTGGAGTCCTCGGCGCCCGGCTCCGGCCGCGGGGCGCGGAGCACGGCGGTGCCGTCGCCGAGGGCCTCCGCCAGGTGCGCGGCGAGGGCGGACGGGGTCCCGTGGTCGTAGACGAGGGTCGACACCAGGTCGAGGCCGGTGGCCTCGGCCAGCCGGTTGCGGAGTCCGACGGTGGCGAGCGAGTCGAACCCGAGGTCGCGGAAGGGCTGTTCCGGGTCGACCGCCCGGGCGTCGGCGTGGCCCAGCTGCGCGGCGACCTCGGTGCGGACCAGGTCCAGCAGTTCGGCGGCGAGCTGCGCGGGGGAACGCTCGACGGAGCGGTCCCGGAGCGGGTGTGTCCCGGCACCGGCCGGGTCCGGGGCCACCGGCCCCGCGGCGCCCGCGAGTTCGGTGATCAGCGGACGGGGCCGGGCCGCCGTGTAGCTCTGGGCGAGCCGCGCCCAGTCCACGTCGGCGACGGTCACGCAGCCGAGGTCCTCGGCCAGGGCCTGGCCGAGGGCGGTCAGGGCGGTCGCGGGCGCCATCGGCCGTACCCCCAGGCGGTCCAGGTGGCGCCCGGCCGCGCCGTCGGCCATGCCGCCGGCCGCCCAGGGGCCCCAGGCGACCGCCGTCGCGGTGAGCCCGCGGTCGCGGCGCCGGTGGGCGAGCGCGTCGAGGTAGGCGTTGGCGGCGGCGTACGCCCCCTGGGCCGTGCCGCCCCACACGCCGGCGCCGGAGGAGTAGAGGACGAACGCGTCGAGGCCGGCGGAGCCGAACAGCTCGTCGAGGGCCAGCGCGCCGGCGACCTTGGCGGTGACGGTGGCGGCGATCGCGGCGGGGTCGGTGTCGGCGAGCCGGGCGGGCCCCGCGACCCCGGCGGCGTGCACCACCGTGCGGATGCGCGGGAGTTCGCCGTGCAGGAGGTCGCGCAGCCGGGCCGGCGCGTCCGGGGCGGCGAGGTCGCAGGCGAGCGCCTCCAGCTCGACGCCCGAGGCCGCGAGGTCGGCCCGCAGCCCGTCGAGCCCCGGGGCGTCCGGGCCGCGGCGGCCCAGCAGCAGCACCCGCTCGGCCCCGTGCGCGGCCAGCCACCGGGCGGTGTGGGCGCCGAGCGCGCCCGTGCCGCCGGTGATCAGCGCGGTGCCGCCGGTCCGCCACCGGGCGGGGCCGGCGGGGCCGTCCTCGGCCGGCCCGCGGGTCAGCCGGCGGACGAACGTGCCGAGCGGGCGGATCACGATCTGGTCCTCCGCGCCGGGGCCGGCCAGGACGGCGGCGAGGCCGGCCAGGGCGCGGTCGTCGGGCAGCGCCGGCAGGTCGACCAGGCCGCCCCAACGGTCCGGGTGTTCCAGGCCGATGACGCCGCCGAGGCCCCAGATCCCGGCGCCGACGGCGGACCCGAGGTCCTCGCCCGTGACGGAGACCGCGCCGGCCGTCAGGCACCAGAGCGGGGCGGCCACGCCCGCGTCACCCAGGGCCTGGACCAGGGTGGTGGTCGCGGCGACGGCGTGGACCAGGCCCGCGCCGTCCGCGGCGTCCGCGTCGCCCTGGTCCTGGTCCGCCCCGAGCAGCGAGACGATCCCGGCGAAGCCGTCCGCCGGGCCCGACCCGCGGATCCACCCGGCGAGCTCGGCGCGGTCGGCGGTCTTGGCGTCGAGCTCCCGGCGCAGGACCTCGGCCCCGTGGCCGGACAGCGCCTCGGCCACCGCGTCGCCGAGACCGCCGCCCGCGGCGGTGTGGACGAGCAGCCAGCGCCCGGCCGGCGCGGCGTCGGCGGTGGCGGGGGACCACGGCTCCCACCGCACCTCGTAGCGCCAGTCCCGCGCCGTCCGGGCGGCCCGGCTCCCGGTGCGCCAGGACGACAGGGCGGGCAGCAGGTCGTGCAGCGGCGCGTCCTCGGGCACCTCCAGCAGTGCGGCGATCCCGCCGGTGTCGGAGCGCTCGACCACCTCCCAGAAACCGGCGTCCGCGGCCACCTGGTCGCCGGCCACCGGCTCGGCGGCCGGCGCCTCGGGTTCGAGCCAGTAGCGCCGCCCCTGGAACGGGTACGTCGGCAGGTCGACGCGACGCGCGCCCGTCAGCCCGGCCGCCCAGTCGACCGGCGTGCCCCGGACGAAGGCGGCGGCCAGCCCGGCCGCGAAGGTCGCCACCGGGGGCCGGTCGCGGCGTTGGGTGGGAATCGCCACCACCTCGGCACCCGCCGTGCACTCCGCCACCATCGCGGTCAGCACCGCGTCCGGCCCCACCTCCACGAACGCCGACACACCCTCCCCCCGCGCCGCCCCCACCACGTCACCGAACCGCACCGCCGACCGCACCTGACCCACCCAGTACTCCGGATCGCACAACTCCCCCACCGAAGCCATCCGACCCGTCACATCCGACACCACCCCGATCGACGGCGCCGACAACACCACCCCCGCCAACACCTCACGCAAACCACCCAACACCGGCTCCATCAACGCCGAATGAAACGCGTGCGACACCCGCAGACGCGACGAACGCCACCCCCGCTCACGACACAACACCTCCACCGCGTCAACCGCCACCACCTCACCCGACACCACCACCGACCCCGGCCCGTTCACCGCCGCGATCCCCACCACACCCACACCAGCACCGGCGCCGACCTCCGCCAGCAGAGCCGCCACCTGCGACTCACTCGCCCCCACCGCCAACATCCCACCACCAGAAGGAAGCCCATCCATCAG
>NZ_JBIVVS010000028.1:0-110958 GCF_044768625.1 Kitasatospora sp. NPDC091207 | reverse complement strand
GAGAGCTACCTCGCCGGCCTCCACCTCCGCGCCTCGATGATCTGGATCAAAGACCTCACCAAGACCCCTTGATCACGACCAAATACGCTCCCTAGTGCAGCGCCGCGGCGGTCACCCAGTGGCCGTCGGGGGCGGTGATCGGTGCGGTGGGAGCGTGGGCTCGGTCCGGTCAACGGAAAGTAGGCCGGGCCCGGGCCCACGCCGCGGGGCACGCGTCATGACCCGGGCAGAACGGTAGTGGATGAACTGGGCGTGTACTTCCACGGGGCGGCGAGCCGTCGTACCAGGTAGCCCGGGGCCGGTCCGTGCCGGTGGGGCAGGTGTCGGGCGGCCGGGCCGGTGGAGAACGGTCGGCCGGCGAACCGGAACTGGGGGACTCGTGCCCGGGGCGGCCTGCGGTGAGCACGGTATCGCTCACCGCGGGCCGGTTTCGTCGGCCTGGATGGCTGGGTCAGGTGTCGGCGGCGGGTTCCTGGCCGTGCTGGGAGCGGCGGAGCTGTTCGTTGATGTGCAGGGCTTCTTCGAGTTGGTCTTCGAGGATGATGATGCGGCAGGCGGCGTCGATGGGGGTGCCCTGGTCGACGAGGTCGCGGGCGCGCATGGCGATCCGTAGTTGGTAGCGGGAGTAGCGGCGGTGTCCGCCCTCCGAGCGCAGGGGGGTGATGAGGCCCTGCTCGCCTAGGGAGCGCAGGAAGCCGGGGGTGGTGCCGGTCATCTCGGCGGCGCGGCCCATGGTGTAGGCGGGGTAGTCGTCGTCGTCGAACGAGCTGACGGGGTCGGGGGTATGCGGTCGGATGGTTGCCGTGGTCACTGCACCTCTTCTTGTTGTGTCGGGGGACGCGCTGAGGGGCCCCGGGGCCATAACGGCTCCCGGGGCCCCGAAGGGTTTTACACCATCTGCCGGCCCTGTGGCCGACTTCCTTATGTCCGCCTCGCCCCGGGGGTGGGGGCGTGCGGGGATCGCGTATGCGTGACCGGAAACCACCGTCCTTGCCTTGGGGGTCTTCGGAATCCGCCCGGGTGACTGCCTCACGGGCCGGGCGATCCTGATGGCGCTCTGTCCCCTCCGTTCATCCTCTGGACTGGCCGATTACTGCGAACTGCGGGTACTTCCAACTGCCGGGTACTGCGACCTGCTCGGAACTGCGGTACTGCTGGTACTGCGAACTGCGTGGTAGTGCCAACTACCCGGTACTGCTGTGACGGTCCTTGCGGTCCGCCGGTCCCGGCAGCCAGCCCCGTCGCCCGTCCTGCTCAACCGCTCGGCTTGGAACCCCACTGCCGGACTCCCAGCACGCGCGCCCGCAGTCTTGGGCGCCTTCACTGGGATACCGCGTACTGCGACTGCCGGTACTGCCCAACTCGACTTCACCTGCTGGTCATGCACTTACCGGCATGCGGTACCGCTCGGTGGCGGCCCCTGATACCTGCGGGCCGCCTGGCCCGGTCGCCAGTCCCGTCGCCGTCCTGCACCTGCCGTGGCTTCGGGACTCCGCTACCGCGCCGCCTTATTGCGTCACCTTCTTCACGCCCACCTGCCCGGCGCGTCCTGCGTCCTTCTCACTACGGGTACTGCTCCTGCTGAACCGCGGTACCGCTGTGCGGCGGCCCCTGATACCTGCGGGCCGCCAGGCCCGGCCACCGGTCCTGTCGCCTTACTGCACCATCCCTGGCTTCAGGGCCCTGCAACCGTGCCGACCTGCGAACTTCTGTCCTGCTGCCCGCCAGTTCGTGTCTGGCGGGTACCGCTTGATCTCGTCTACGAGAGAAACACTAACCACGGTGTGCGGCAATGTCTACTCCAGCGGGCATAGATTTTTCGGTGTCGGTCGGGCAGGTAGTCTTCGCCCCGCACAGGGCGGGGCGGCGGGTCGCCGCAGCCGCGCCAGGACGGAGGGTGCCGCGTCCGGCGGCCAGGACGACGAACGAACGGGAGGCGAGCGGTGGAAGGGCCGCAGGCCGCGCGGCGGGTGCACACCCCCGACCCCCATACCCAGGCGTCGCTGGCGGCGGCCATCGCCGAAGCCGTCCGCGACCGCGACGAGCGGGTCCTGCGCCGGCTGCTGGCCCGCTTCGCCGAACAGGCCGCCCTCACCGACCTGCCCGCCCTGCGCGATGCCATCGACACCACCGGGCAGCACGGCGACCGCCCGCCGGGAGCCCGTTAGGCCGAGCCGGCCCGCCACACTCCCGGATCAGAAGGCGCGGGCGGCCGCGTCGCAGGTCAGGCAGACGTACCCGGCCCAGCGCGGCGGATACCAGCTCTGTCCCGGCCGCTGCGGGCTCCACCGGTCGACCACCATGGCCGAGGTGTCCATTCCGCACGCGGTCAGCGCCGCCGGGCCGCCGGAGGCGCCCGGCTCCGAGGATGCGGCATGGACCCGCCGCACCGACATGGCATCGACCTGATCGCCGCCGATCCCCAGGACGAGCGAGTCCAGCGGCTCGACCAGTTCCAGCAGAACCACGATGCCCATGGGTCAACCGTGCGCGCGCCCGGCGGCGAACGCGACCGCACCAGGACGCGAGGTGGCCGGCGGTGGACCACGCCGGCCACCCCGCTCGCGGCCAGCCGCGCCGAGGTGGCGTTCATCGGCGTCACCGAGGGGTGCCCCGGGGCGGCGCACCAAGGCCCGGTGTGCGGAGGGAAGGGGTCCCGGCCGCGCCCCGGGGTCAGGCGGAGATCGCGTCGCGTTCGGCCTTGGCCGTGATGGTGATCTTGCGGGGGCGGGCTTTCTCGCTGACCGGCACGCGCATGCTCAGCACGTTGCGCTCCACGTCCAGGTCGATGGTCTTCGGGTCGATGCCCGGCGGGTCCAGGCGCAGCACGAACACCTCGCCGTCGCGGTAGGCGACCAGCGGCATGCCCGCCGGCTGGGAGAGGGTACCGACCAGCTGCTGGGTGAGCCGGTTGAGGACCCACCGCGGCCGCAGGGGCGATCCGTCCGCGTGGGCGAGGACCAGGCCCTCAGGCAGGCCCTCCGGGTCGCCGGCCATCTGGATGGCGGCCTGGCGGTGGAGGGCGGCCATGACTCTGGGGGAGAGGCTGACCCAGGCGCGGCCGGCCTCGGTCTTGGCCTCGCGGAGGTGGATCTTTCCGTTGTCGATGGCGGCGAGGGTCCAGCGGACGTAGAGCTTGCGGTCCATGAGGTGGATGTCCGACCAGTGCAGGGCGAGGACCTCACCGCGGCGCATGCCGGTGCCGAGCATGACCTCGAACAGATCGGTCAGCTGGTCCGCGTACTGCTCGGCGCCGTGCTGCAGGAAGGTCGCGGGGTTTTGGCCCCTCGGAGTCGCCCCCGCGGAGGGAAGCTCCAAACCGCCTCCTGCTGCGTTGGCTGAAGACCGTCGCGGTGAGGGTCGGAGGAACGGTGAGGGCCGGAGGAAGAGGTGCTCTTGAAAGGGCGTAGCCGGCCTGGCTCCCGTCTCGGATACCGTGTTCCTCTACGGGGTGCCATAACGGATGTGACGCCCCCCACCGGAGGTAAGTCAGCGTATGAGTTCAAAGCGCAGCAAGAATCCAGCCCTGCCCGTACTCGACGACGCATTCCGACTCGCGTCGGTCAAGGACGTCGAAGAGTCCGCCCGTGACTTGGCCGCGCGGCTGGCCACCACCGAGCTGCGCCGCGTTTCCCACCCGGGCCGGGTCACCTGGGAGCCCACCGATCAGGCCGAGCCCGTACCGGTCCCGCCGACTGTGGTCGACGGTGACGGGGACCTGTGGCTGCGGGACCGGGGCACTGGCACCTGGACCATGCCCGAGTTCAACCCGGAGGAGTACCCGGCCCGCTGTGGCGAGGTGCTGACGTGGAACGAGCTTGCCTGCGAGTACGGCCCGCTGACCGCATTGGCCGACGACCGCCGCATCGGCGGCCGCCGGCGCTGACCGCGCAGCCCTCTGGGACGACCGCGCCCCTGAAGCGCCCGTTGCGGGTAGCTGGGAGCTCCAGCTCACCGCCGAGCCCGACGATGGCGGCGAGCAGGTGAGCGTGGTGGTGGCGTCCGACGGCCTCGAGCAGCGCGGGGCGGCCCTGGCGCCACCCGACGTCCTCGGTCCGGCCGGCGTCGGTGGCTCACCCGGGTAGCGGTCGGCCTTCGGTTGCCGTGGTGAGCGCGCGGCCCAGCCCGCCGAGCGACTGCTGCCAGTCGGCCCACTGCCCGAGCAGGCCGCGCAGCAGCTTGTCGACGGCGGCCGCCGGGCCGAGAGGTCGGCGATCAGTCCGCCGTGGCGATCAGCGGCTGGAGCAGGATGTCGGGGTGGGCGCGCTGGAAGGCGTTCAGCTGCCACTTGTCGGCGAACAAGGCCAGCAGCACGCCATCCGAGCGGCGGGTGAGCACCTCGCCGCTGATCAGGCGGGCTTTGGCCAGGGCAGCGGCGCCGTCGGCGTCAGTGATCCGGGCCAAGCGGTAGGAGAGCTGGTCGAGGGCGATTGGGGAAGAGAACTCGTGCTCCATCCGGTGCAGGATCACATCGAACTGCATCGGGCCGACCGCGGCCATGACCGGCGCCTGGTCGCCACGCCGGTCGGAGACCAGCACCTGGATCACGCCTTCCTCGTCGAGTTGGGCGACGCCCTTGCGGAACTGCTTGGACCGGCTGATGTCCTTGGGCCGTGCCACCGCGAAGTACTCGGGGGCGAAGGCGGGCAACGGGGGAAACTCGGTCTTCTTGCCGGTGAAGAGGGTGTCGCCGACCCGCAGCGCGCTCGCGTTGATCAGGCCGACCACATCGCCGGGGTACGCGGTGTCGACCACGGTGCGCTCGGCTCCGAAGACGGTGTGCGCGTACTTGGTTGCGAACGAGCGGCCGCTGGCCGCCCGGGTGACGTGCATGCCGCGCTCGAAGACGCCGGAGCAGACTCGGACGAAGGCGATCCGGTCGCGATGGGCCGGGTCCATGTTCGCCTGGATCTTGAACACCAGGCCGGAGAACTCCTCGCCGACCTCGCGGCTGCCGCCCTTGGCCAGCTGGCGGGGCCCGGGAGCCGGAGCGAGGTCGACCACGGCGTCGAGCAGGAGCTTCACACCTATGTTGGTCAGCGCGGCGCCGAAGAAGACCGGGCTGATCCTGCCGGCCTCGAAGGCCTCCTGGTCGTAGCCGGGGCCGGACGAGAGCACCAGCTCCAGTTCCTCCAGCGCGGTCGTCCAGGCTTCGCCCTCCTGCTCGGCGGCCTTCTCGGAGGTGAGCTGCTCCTCGAGGGCGGCGTGCGTGCCGGCCGGCACCTTGGTGTAGCGCAGCATCTGCTCGGTGTTCCCCGCTTCGACCAGGCCGCGCAGGTTGCCCGCGCTGCCCACCGGCCAGACGACCGGGACGGGGGTGATCCCGAGGTGCGTCTCGATGTCCTCGAGCAGGGTGAGTGCATCCTGGCCGCGCCGGTCCCACTTGTTGATGAAGGTGATCACGGGGACGCCGCGATGGCGGCAGACCGCGAACAGCTTGCGGGTCTGCTCCTCCAGGCCCTTGGCCGCGTCGACCAGCATGATCGCGCAGTCGACGGCGGCCAGCACCCGGTAGGTGTCCTCGGAGAAGTCGGCGTGGCCGGGGGTGTCGACCAGGTTCATCACGTGCCCGCGATAGCCGAACTGCAATGCGGCCGAGGTCACCGAGATACCGCGCTCGCGTTCCAATTCCATCCAGTCGCTGGTCACGCCGCGTCGGTCACCCTTGGCGTGCACCGCACCGGCAGAAGTGATCGCCCGCGCGTGCAGTGCCAGCGCCTCGGTGAGCGTGGACTTGCCCGCGTCCGGATGGCTGATCACGGCGAAGGTCCGTCGGCGGCCGGCCTCATGAAGGACCTGCGGGACGGGGGTCGACTGTACGGTGCTCACGTGTTTCCTCGGGTACGCATCGGCAGCAGGCCGGGTGACGCCTCTCCGTACCTGGTGAGCCTGGGATCAGGTCCGCAGGCCCAGGAAGCGATAATAGGCTGTCGGGCGGCGTGACCCCGAAATTCCCGTTCTCTGGGGGAGAGGCTGATCCAGGCTCGGCCGGCCTCGGTCCTGGGCCGGCCGAAGGCCAGGCCGTTGTTGTTGACGGCGGCGAGCGTCCAGCGGACGAAGAGCCGGCGGTCCATGAGGTGGACGTCCGACCAGTGCGGGGCGAGGACCTCGCCGCGGCGCAAGCCAGTACCAAGGATGACCTCGAACCGGTCGGTGAGCTGGTCGGCGTACTGCTCGGCGTACTGCTCGGCGTACTGCTCGGCGTTGTGCCGCAGGAAGCTCGCGGCCTCTTCCGGAGTCCAGCAGGTACGCTCGGCGGCGCGGGGCTTTGGCGGGACGGAGTGCTTGGCCGGGTTGTAGCGCAGCCGCCAGGAGGAGACGGCGTCGTTCAGCGCGTTGCGCAGCGTGGACGCGGCCGCGCCCGGCCTCCAGCTGGGCGGCGATCCACTCGTCAACGTGATGGGGACGAAGGTCGAGCAGCCGGATGTGGCCGAACGCCGGGATCAGGTCGCGCTCGACCCACGCCACGTAGCCGGCGTAGGCGCTCGGTGACAGGTGCGCCCGCTTCGTGACCAGCCACTCGCGCGGGTAACTCGCCACCTTGGTTCGGCGGTTCTCGTACACCCCGCGCAGCTCACCGTCCAACACCGCCCGCATCTCCCACAACGCCTCCCAGGCCGAAGCGCACGCGGCAGGCGACATCGACTGGGACGTCTCGGTCGACTCCACGATCGTGCGGGCCCACCAGCACGCGGCCTGCGCCCGGACCGATCCGCCGTCGGCCCTGGCCTCAAAGGGGGCTGGGCCCGGGGAACACCAGGGCGAGACGCCGTGGCAGAGCCTCGTCGCCCGCCTGGTGAAGGTGATGGTGGAGGCGAGGGCCTTGGCCGCTCGCGGGGCGGGTTCACCAGCAAGGTCCACCTGAGCGCGGACGGCCGGTGCCGCCCGCTGTCCCTGGTCGTCACACCGGGGCAGCGGGCGGACCGCACGCGGTTCGAGCCGGAACTGGAGAAGATCCGTGTCCCGCGGACAGGGCCGGGCAGGCCCCGGAAGACGCCCGACAGCGTGGCCGCCGACAAGGCCTACAGCAACGGCGCGTGCCGCGCCTACCTGCGCAGGCGCGGCATCCGGCACACGATCCCGGGGAAGGCGGACAGTCAGGCCGCCCGCCTGCGCGAAGGCTCACGGGGCGGGTGCCCACCGGCCTTCGATGAGAAGCAGGACAAGAAGCGCAACACCGTCGAACGGGCCATCAACAAGCTCACGCACGCCCGAGCGGTCGCAACCCGATACGACAAGCGCGGATACGTCTACCTCGGCACCGTCACCGCGGCCGCTCTCGTCCTCCGGCTCCGCACATGATCGCCTGGACAGCTCCGCCCGGTACTCCAGTGAGAGTTCTCCTTCGGGCCCCGCTCACCAGGTCACGGGCAGTGACCGCATCCCGTAGATGAACGACTCGGTACGGAACTCGCGCTCGCCGGCCGGCCGCAGCCCCGGCAGCCGGCGGAACAGCGTCTCCAGGGCGATCTGGAGTTCGGCGCGGGCCAGCGGCTGGCCCAGGCACTGGTGCACGCCGAAGCCGAACGCCAGGTGCCGCCGGGCGTCCCGGTCCAGGTCCAGCTCGTCCGTCGCCCGATGGCCGGCGCCGCCGAACACCGCCTCGTCCCGGTTGGCGGTGGAGAGCATCGCCATCACGCCCTCCCCGGCCCGGACGGTGACGCCGCCCAGCTCCACGTCCTCCAGCGCCACCCGGGGCAGGCCGGTGTGCACGATGGTCAGCAGCCGCAACAGCTCGTCCACCGCGCCCGGCAGGGTGGCCGGGTCGGCCAGGCCGGGGATCTGCTCGGGGTGCTCCAGCAGCAGCGCGGTCGACAGCGAGATCATGTTCGCGGTCGTCTCGTGCCCGGCGATCAGCAGCAGCACGCCCATGGCGGCCACGTCGTCCGGGGTCAGGTCGTCCCGCGCCGCGAGTCGGCTGAGGACGTCGTCCTCCGGCTGTGCGCGCTTGCGGGCCGTCAGGTCGCGCAGGTAGTCCAGGACCCCCTCCTGGGCCTCCCGGAGCTGCTCCACGGTGCTCTCCCGGTTGAGCATCGTGCGGCTCAGGCTCTGGAAGCGGTCGTGGTCCTCGTACGGCACGCCGAGCAGCAGGCAGATCACCAGGGAGGGCACCGGCAGCGCGAAGTCGGTGACCAGGTCGGCCGTGGTCCGGTCCGCGGTCATCCGGTCCAGTGCCTCGTCCACGATCCGCTGGATCTCCGGGCGCAGCGCCTCCACCCGCTTGACCAGGAATTCCCCGGTGAGCATGCGGCGCTGGCGGGCGTGCTCGGGGTCGTCGAGCCGCAGGAAGTCCGGATTGTCGGTGATCAGCTCGCGAGCGCCGGCGACCAGCAGCGGGAAGGCCGGGTGGCGTATGTCGGCACTGAACCGGCGGTCGGACAGCACGGTGCGGACCTCGGCGAAGCCGGTGACCAGCCAGCAGAGGTCGCCGTCGGGCAGCTCGGCCCTGGTCACCGGCCCGGTGGCGGCGGCCTCGGGGTACGCGGGCGGCGGGCCGAACGGGCAGCCGCCGGAGTGCCGGGCCGGCAGTGGGAGGACGGGGGTGGTGGGTGCGGTGGTCAAGGCGGGGGTCTCCTCACGTCGCGGGTGTTCTCGTGGGGTTCGGGGCCCGGGAAGGTTCCCGGCGGCCTGCGGGGCCGGCGGCGGGGGTCCGTCAGGCCCCGGTCCGCGCGGGCTCGTCCCCGGTGACGGTGATCGCCCGGCCCGGGCAGAGCTCGGCGGCGAGTCTGACGTCGTCGAACTGCTCGGGCAGCAGGACGGTCTGACGGAGCCTCACGAGACTGTCCCGGTCGTCCTGGTCGAAGACCGCGGGGGCGTTCGTCACGCACATGCCGGAGCTGCAGCAACGGTCCCGGTCGACGCTCACCTGCATGTCGGGCACCTTTCGCCAGGGCGGCGCCGACTGCCCGGCGGCCGCCTCTCGTTGTCACGGTCAACCTAGCCGTCGCTGGTCCGTTCACGGAGGGGTACGGTGGCCGGATCGGGAATGGCTGATTCGGCCCCTGCGTGTGAACCCCCATTGCGGTGCAATGCGTTTCAACCTGCGGTACTTCGCCGGACGGGTCGGCGGACCCGGCCGCGCGGACGGCCTCACAAGCCTTCGGCGGTGGTCAACTCCCGTACGGAGAACACCGTGTCGGCCTCGGCGGCGCTCTTGTCCGGCGGGTAGCGCACCACCCGGGCGTACCGCAGGGCCAGCCCGGCGGGGCAGCAGGGGCTGCGCTGGAGGCCGTCGAAGGCGACCTCGACGACCAGTTCCGGCCGGACCGGCACCGTCCGGGCGTCCCGCCCGGTCTCCCGGGCGAGCAACTCGACGGTCTGCCAGGCGAGCGTCCGGTCGGTCAGCCCCCTCCCAGGCCGGGTACTTGTTGTAGGGGCGTGGTCGGCGGTCCAGGGCGAAGAGCAGGTCGAGCAGGAACCCGACACTGGCCGCTGCGTCGAGGTGGCCGGCGAGCGGGTTGCCGCCGCGGTGGTTCTTGACCGAGCGGTAGAGCGAGTTGGCGTAGGCGTCCAGCAGGGCGGCGGCGGACCGGAAGGCATCCTCGGCGCCGAGTCGTCCCGCGGATCCGCTGCTCGGCGGAGCGGATCAGCAGCGTGCCGATCCCGCGGGACTGCAGGGCCGGGTGGACGCCGAGTTGCCAGAGCGTGCCGGCGCCGGGTTCGACCGTGTAGTCGATGCCGCCGACCGCCGCCGGGAGCCCGACCGGCGTGCACACCGTCAGGTAGTCGACCTCGCCCGCCTCGGCTCGGCGGATCTGGTGGACGATCTCGCGCACGTGCTGCGGGGAGCCGGCCCAGCCGCAGGCCGGCAGGTCCGCGTCTGTGAGGCCGCGCACCGACAGGTGCGCCGGTGCCTTCGCTCGGGCTGCGGTGGCGACAGTGGGGCCCTACGCCTCACACGGGTCATCAGGGACAAGGGCATCGGGCACCTCACAAGCCCTGGCGAAGACCACCAACTACCAGTCGGCACGGTCCACCCTCGGAGCGATTGTCACATAGAGGCTTCCGCGGTCTCCGTCGAGCGGCATCCTGAAACGATCAGTTGGTAGCGATCTGTCAGGTCGGGTGCGCTTCACCGGGCGACACCGGGCGTTCGGTCCCACGAACGCCCGGTCGAGGATCGTGCTCCGGCCCCCACTCCCCTCGTGGTGGGGGCCGGAGCGGGCCTCAGTCGCGCCGACGGGAGAGAGCATGCCAACGGGGACGGCCGGACGGCCATGCATTAGCCTCTGGGCCTAATAGTCAACAACGCGGCAGGTCAGGACGGCTGCGGGGAACCGGAGGAAGGTTCGTGATCGCACTGAGGTTCGGGGTCACGGACCTCGCGAGGACCCGGTTCGTCATATCCCCGTTCGACCACCTGATGGCCGGCTCGGCCCGGTTGGGCGTTCACCAGGGCAGCGGGTCGCGCGGCGAGCGCTGGTGGCGGGACGTCCGCCGCCACGTGCCCCACCGGGCCGTGCGCTTCCTGGAGGTGGTCAACGCGAGCCCGGTCGGCGTCCCCGACTTCATGGTGGCGGACCTCGACGCCGTCCGCCGGCAACTGACCGACGAGCTCGACGCGCTCCTCTCCGTCCCGGAGCAGGCCGTGGAGGAGGGTGTCGCGATGTTCGGCAGCGGCCCGGAAGTCCCCGCCGCCCTGGCCCGGTTGCGCGAGGACGGCAGCCGGGGCCTGCGCGAGGTCAGCGACGGCGCCTGGGCGCTGTTCCGGTCCTGCCTCGCCCCGGACTGGCCCGACATCCGCCGCGCCCTGGAGGCCGACATCGCCGTCCGGGCCCGCACCGCCGCCCGCTCCGGGATCGGCGAGATGCTCAACTCGCTCCACCCGAAGGCCGTCTGGCGGGACGACGGGGTACTGGAGTGCACCCTCGGCGAACTGGAGGGCTCCTTCGAGCTCGGCGGCCGGGGCCTGGAACTGCGGCCCAACTACTTCGTCCAGCGGAGCATCAGCCTGCTGGCCGGGCCGGGCCGCCAGAGCCTGCTGCTGCACCCGATCGCCACCCCGACCGCCGAGCCTGCGGCCCGGACACCGGCCGCCGACGGCCTCGCCGCCGTGCTCGGCCCCGCCCGGGCCCGCGTCCTGCGCGCCATCGCCGGCAGCGCCTGCTCCACCACCGAGCTCGCCCAGCGGCTCGGCGTCACCCCGCCCTCCGCCTCGGCCCATGCCGCCGCCCTGCGCACGGCCGGCCTGATCGCCACCCGCCGCGAGGGCAAGCGGGTCCGCCACACCCTCACCGACGTCGGCCACGACCTGCTCCTCGACAACCCGCCGCCCCAGCAGCAGGCCTGAGGGCGGCGGCCTGCCCGCACCCGGGCTTGTGCGACAAGCTCCGGCGGGCGTCCGCGACGTGCGGCGGGGGTCGTCGATCCAGATCATCGCGCCACGGAGGTGGAGGCCGGCGAGGTAGTCGGCGGGCGACCGTCCCGGCCGCCTTGCTTCTTCCGGCTGGCGGCCTGGTCCTTCTTCTCCTGGATGACGGCCTTGATCGCGCGGTGACGCAGGTGGGTGCGGTTGCCGCGGGACGCGTAGGCCTTGTCCCCGGCGACCGCGTCGGGCCGGGTGCGGGGACGGCTGACCGGCCCGCGGACCCGCAGTCTCTTGAGCACAGGGATGAACTGCGGGCTGTCGGCCGCCTGTCCCTCGGTCAGCACGAACACCAGCGGGCGGCACTTGGGGGCGCCGCCGCCGTCGATCTTGCTGGGTTTCCCGCCCCCGGAGCGTCCGAGCAGCGCGGCGATGAACTCCAAGCCCGCATCAGTCAGTTGCACTCGCGTCACACGACATGAACTTCCTGATCAGACCCGTCCGCGAGGGCGAATCCCACGGATTGATCACGACCCGACACCCGGCCTTGTAGCGCCTTGTCAGGTGGTGTCGTTGGCCTGCACGGGGGATGGGTTGTCGGCAGGTGGGGCAGGTTCCGGTCCTTGTCGCGATGAGGGGGTGGAGGAGGTCCAGGGCCCGGCTGAACGTCAGGCTCTGGCCGGGGCTCGTGGGAGGGCTGCGCTCCGACATCTGGAACGGCGCCGCGGCCGAGTTCGCCGACTGCGGAGCCCTGGCGGGTCCACCCGGCCGGTGGCTGGTGGAAGTTCGACGGCAGGTCCGACCGCGTCGGCCGGCCAGTCTCCTGCGCCCTCCTCGTGTCCCTCGCGACACCCGAAATCGAGACCGGCCGCTGCACACCGACCGCGGTACGGCTCGACGTGCCGATCCCGACCGACCTGGCCGCGCGAGTCGAGACGACCTCCGGACTCCCCGCGCGACTGCCCCTGACCTGGTGGACGACCGGAGAGCGGTCGATCCCGCGCCCCGGACTCGGACCCGGGGCGGGGCGGGCCGTCCGGGTTCCGGCGGCACGGCCCCATCGACCAGACGGGTCGTCAAATCCGTTGTTCTCCAGGCCTTATGGCTGCCAGGGGCGTGCCGGTATGACCATCATCACACCGCCCGACTGCTGTCGTGGTCCGACCTCACGGCATCTATCCCTTCGACGGGGTTCTGTACCCACGAACGAAGCGGAGAACGGACTGTGCGTGCACATCGAGGTGGCGGGGCCGAGGAAGAGAAGCCCGGACGTCGACGGTGGCGGCTGCCGCTGCGGCGGTCCTTGCGGTGGGTCGACTACCCGCGCAGGGGGCGGCGCGGAGTCCGGCGCTGGCTCCCCTCCTGGCGGCAACTGCTCCTGGCGGCGTTGCTGGGCGTCCTCGGCCCGACCGGGTGGCTGGTCTGGTTCTACACCGTCACGCAGGTGCCCGAGGACCTCAACGCCTTCGCCGTCCAGCAGAACAACGTCTACTACTGGGCGGACGGCACCGAGATGGCCCGCATCGGCGAGACCAACCGGCAGGAGGTGCCGCTCGACGGCGTCCCCGAACCGGTGCGGTGGGCCGTGCTCGTCGCCGAGAACGAGACCTTCTACTCGGACCCCGGGATCTCGGCCAAGGGCATCGGCCGCGCGCTCTGGAAGCTGGTCTCCGGCGGCGAGACCCAGGGCGGCTCCACCATCACCCAGCAGTACGTCAAGAACATCTACCTCAACCAGCGTCAGGACTTCTCCCGCAAGCTCAGCGAGGCCGTCATCGCCGTCAAGCTCGACGACCGGATGAGCAAGGACGACATCCTCGCGGGCTACCTCAACAGCAGCTGGTTCGGTCGCGGCAGCTACGGCATCCAGCGCGCCGCCGCGGCCTACTACGGCAAGGACGTCTCGCAGCTCGACGTCAGCGAGGGCGCCTTCCTCGCCGCCCTGCTCAAGGGAGCCGGGCGGTACGACCCGGCACTGAGCACGGCCAACCACGACCGGGCCGAGGAACGGTGGGCCTGGACCCTGGACCGGATGGTCGACACCGGAAAGCTCTCCCGCGCCGACCGTGCCCGGTACACCGTCTTCCCTGAACCGAAGCCGCAGCCGAAGTCCGCCGGCCTCGGCGGTCAGGTCGGCTACCTGGTCGACATAGCCAAGTCCTACATGGAGAGCCACACCGACATCACCCCCGCTGAGTTCGACCTCGGCGGCCACCAGATCTACACCACCTTCGAGAAGCCCGGGGTCACCGCCCTCGCCGCCGCCGTCCAGGAAGCCACGAAGGGCATCGACCCCGGCGCCCGGGACACCGACAAGTTCCTCAAGGTCGGCGCCGCTTCCGTCGCCCCCGACGGGCGGATCGTCGCCCTCTACGGGGGCCCCGACTACCTCAAACAGGGCTTCAACAACGCCAACACCTCCACAGTGCCGCTCGGTTCGGCCTTCGCCCCGTTGGTCTACGCCGCCGGACTCGACCAGGGCGTGCAACGCGTGCGGGGCGCCACCCGTACCCCGGTGACCTCCGGCACCACCTACAACGGGGACAACGGGGTGAACGTGATGACCCCGGAAGGCCCGTACTGGGGGCGTGACGGCAAGATCGCCAAGACCGCCAACGACGGCAAGCGCGACTGGGGCCAGGTCACCCTGCGCGGAGCCGTCGAGCAGTCCGTCAACGGGCCGATCATGCAACTCGGCGTGGACATCGGCCTCGAACGGGTGCAGACGACCGCCGCCGCCCTCGGCCTCCTTCCCAGCATCATGGGCGAACTCAGTCCCGGCTTCGCCGTCGGCAACTCCACCCCCAGCGCCATCCGCACCGCCGACGCCTACACCGCCTTCGCCGCCGGCGGCAGCCGCACCGACCCGTACTCCGTTCTCCGCATCACCCGCAACAGCGAGCCGCTCACGCTGCGCCTGCCCACCGCCGTCCAAGCACTGTCACCGGCCGTCGCCGCCGAGGTCGACGCGGCCCTCAAGGGCGCGGTCCGCGGTGGCAGCGCCGGCTGGGCGGCTGAAGCGGGGTCCGATCCGGCAGCGAAACCCGGCACCACCCCGGATCGCACGGTGGGGTGGGCGGTCGGCTACAGCGGGCAGCTCACCACGGCGGTCACGGTCTTCCGGGCCGACCTGCGGGACATGAAGCTGCTGTCCCTCGAAGGACTGGGCGGGGCCGGCCCGGACACCCCGGACTCGACGCTGCCCGGCCGGATCTGGAGCACGTACATGAAAGCGGCGGGCGGGCGGTAGGAGGACCGGGCGGCTGCGGTCCCGCGGCCGCCCGGCGGTCGTCATTTCACCAGCCGCGACCAGTCCGCCGGCTGTGCCGGGTCCAGCCGGCGCAGCTGGTCCAGCACCTTCGGGTCCTGGGCATCCAGCCAGTCGGCGACCTGGCGGAATGAGGCGCAGCGGACCTCCGCACGCTTGCAGACGCTCTTGATCACGTCCTCGATCGCCTGCATGTAGATGCCGCCGTTCCAGGCCTCGAAGTGGTTGCCGATGAACAGCGGGGCCCGGCTGCCGTTGTAGACCCGCTCGAAGCCCGCCAGGTAGCTGTCCCGGGTCGCCTTCTCCCAGGCATCGAACTTCTTCGGGTCGCCGTTCGTGGTGGTGCCGGACTGGCCGGCCAGGTAGTTGAAGTCCATGGAGAGGTTCTGGGAGGACGTGCCGGGGTTCGGCAGCAACTGCAGCGGGAAGTTCCAGACGCCTTCCTTCTTCACCGGCCACACCTGGAACTCGCCGGGCGAACTGGCGTCGTAGCGGAAGCCCTTGGCCTTCTCGACGGGCAGCAGGTTCTTCTGGCCCTCCAAGCAGGGGGCGCGGCCGCCGACCAGCTCCTTGGTGTAGTCGAACGGGAGCGGCGGCAGGTCCTTGTAGCCGGTGTTGGTACGCCAGTTGGTGACGAAGGATATCGCCTGGTCGAGCTCGGACGTCCACTCCTCGTTGGACCAGTCACCGCCCCCGCCGGGCTGCGGGCCGCAGAAGTGCCCGTTGAAGTGCGTGCCGATCTCGTTGCCGTCCAGCCAGGCCAGGCGGAGCTGCTCCAGGGTGTCCTTGATGTGGGCGTTGGTGGCGAAGTCGATCGATGCGGAGCCCGCGTCGTGCTTCGGGGGGCGGTAGAGCGCGCGTTTGGATTTGGGGAGGAGGTAGAGGCCGGAGAGGAAGAATGTCATCTGGGCGTTGTTCTCCACGCCCAGCTTCCGGAAGCTGGAGAAGAGGCGGTCGTCGCCCTCCAGGGCGCCGTCCCAGGACAGGACCACGAACTGCGGCGGCTTCTCCCCGGGCTTCAGCCGCTCGGGCTTGGGCTGCTTGGGCTGCGGGCCGGTGTCGGAGGTGGAGCCGTCGCCGAGCAGCTTGACCTGGCCGTCCCAGGTCGGCGTGGGCGTGGGGGGCGGGGCCGGGGTCTCGGTGGGGGCCGAGGGCGTGGGGCTCGCGGGCATGGTGCCGGTGGCGGCGGGTCTGCTCCTGGGGGTGGAACATCCCGCGTTCAGGACAAGTGCCGACGCGACTCCCACCGCCAGCACCCCGGTCACACCGCGAGCAGTCCGCACCGTACCTCCGCCAACCCGTCCGACAGTTCAGTCACTGTATTGATAAGACGTGATGGACAGTCACAATGGTTACATGGATGTCATATTGAGAACCCGGGGAGGGGCTTCGTTGCGCAGCGTGGAAACGGCCCGGTAGGCCGTCACGCGACCGCGCTTGGCCTCCAAGTGGGCGGTGACCCGGTCGTCGATGTGCTCCGGGCGCAGATCGAGAGCGCTCTACCGTCCCGACCTGCGGCGATGACTTCACGAGCCCCACAGCGGATCAGCGGCGCCCGGTCGGCGCGCCGCCCGCACTGGTCCCTGGGGCGGCAGGCCAAGCGGCTCGCCGACAGCGGGAGCCTGCTCGACTGGAGCTGGGCGACCTCGGAGTCCGCCGGAGCCTGGTCGTGAGCCACCACCAGCTCCCCACCTGCGAACGCCGGGCTCTGGAGCTGCTCGCCCAGCTCGGCCCCGGGCCCTTCTCGCCGCGCAGCGCGGCGGTGTTGCCGGAGACCTCGGACGACGCGGCGCCGGACCTGATCGACACCCTGATCGACGCCTCACCTGCCGGCCTCGGCCGAGAACGCCCCGGACCGCTACCAGTTCCGCCGGCTGACCCGGGCGCCGGCCCGGGAGCGGGGAGGTGAGGAGCGGTCGGCCGGTCCGGTGAGCCACTCCGTGGTGGCCTGATACCCGAGCGGATCACCGGTACGCGGCGAACGTCCGAGGGGCCTCCGGCTCGGGAGGCGTCAGGTCGATGCTGGTCATCGCCAGATACTTACCGACGGCCGCCTCGGGGTTCTTGGTGAGAACGAGGCACCGGCGCGCCGGGCGCCCGGGGTCGGTCAGGTCCGGTCGCGGGCCGTCCGGTGGTCCGGCCGGCGGTGCGTCATGATCGGCCTGCTGACGGTGAACTCGCGAAAGTGGCGGGCCGCTTCGGAGTGGTAGGCGGCCCGGTTCCACGCCAGGGCCAGCACCCGGTGGCAGTTCGGCGCCGCCACGTGCACCCAGGCCACCGGCACGTGCGTGTCGGTGCCGGCCAGCCGGGACATCGCCGGAATGAGGCCGATGCCCAGGCCGCTGCTGATCATGTCCTGACTGGCGCCCGGCTCGTCACCCTCGCAGGAGAGTCGCGGGGTGAGCCCTTCGGCGGCGAACATCCGGTCCAGCAGGGCGCGTTGCCAGTGCCCGCGGCGGGTGGTGACGAAGGGCTCGTCGGCGAGCTCGGCGATCGTCACGCTCTCCCGGCCGTCCAGCCAGTGCCCGCGCGGCACGGCCAGCAGCACTTCCTCGCGGAGCAGCTCGACCGACTCCAGGTCCGGGCCGTCCAGCGGTTGCGAGGCGACGCAGAAGTCTACTTCTCCCGCGCGGAGTTGGCGGTTCATCTCGTGCACGGTGGACTGGAAGAGCCGCACCTCGGCGCCCGGGAAGGCGGCCCGGAAACCGCCCATCAGATGGGTGACGGTCAGCAGGGTCTCGGAGGCCACGCCGACCCGGCCGAGCCCGGTCTCCCGCGCCTCGCTCAGTGCCCGGCGCGCGTCGTCGAGTTCGCTCAGCGCGCGGTCGACGTGGCGCAGGAACACCACTCCGTACTGGTTCAGCCGGATCCGCCGGCCCTGCCGGTCGAAGAGCGGCGAGCCCAGCTCGGCCTCCAGCCGGGCGATGGTGCGGCTGAGCGAGGGCTGGGCGACCTTGAGCTCCTCGGCGGCGCGGCTGATGTGCTCGAAACGGGCGACGGCCTGGAAGTAGCGCAGTTGCAGCAAATCCACGGTTCACCTCTGCTTATGCCTCACGGGTTATCCATACATAGCAAAACCGGTCTTGGAAGGCATAAGCAATCCTCGCCTAACGTCCTCGGTGGGTTCGCCGCTCAGGGTGGTGGGCGGTACTCCTGCCCACCACCCGAACACGCGAAGCGAGGAACCCTCCCTTTCGTCCCCTCCCTCCGCCTATCCCCTGTCCGCCTGCCGACCCGGAGGCCGACCGCCCCCCAGGAAGGTCGCATCATGAGCGCTGCGGATCTGGCCCGACTCCAGTTCGCGGCCACCACCAGCGTGCACTGGCTGTTCGTCATCCTCACCATGGGGCTGGTCCCCATCGTGGCGATCATGCACACCCGGGCCGCGTACACCCGGGACCCCGCCACCCGCGCGGTACGGGAACGCATGACTCGCTTCTGGGGCCAGCTCTACGTCATCAACTACGCGGTCGGGATCGTCACCGGCCTCGTCATGGAGTTCCAGTTCGGACTCAGCTGGAGCGGCCTGAGCAAGTTCGCGGGCAACGTCTTCGGCGCCCCGCTGGCGCTGGAGACCCTCATCGCCTTCTTCGCCGAGTCCACCTTCCTCGGCATGTGGATCTTCGGCTGGGGCCGGTTGGGCCGCGGCGTGCACGTCACGCTGATCTGGCTGGTCGCCCTCACCGCGTACGCCTCGGCGTTCTGGATCCTGGTCGCCAACGGCTTCCTCCAGCACCCGGTCGGTTATGAGGTGCGCGACGGCGCCGCCTACCTGACCGACTTCGGCGCGCTGCTGACCAACGCCAACGCCCTGGTGGCGCTCGGCCACCTCGCACTCGCCGGGCTCACCACCGGCGGCATGTTCGTCGCCGGCATCAGCGCCTGGCACTTCGCCAAGGGCACCCGGGAGACCGCGCTGTTCCGCAGCTCGCTGCGCCTGGGTGTCTGGATCAGCATGTCGGCCTCGTTCTTCGTCATCATCGTCGGCAACCTGCAGATCCCCGTGATCGAGCGGACCCAGCCGATGAAGGCGGCCCTCCTGAAGGGCAGTGGCGTCGCCGAGGAGCAGGCGCGGCTGGTCGCCCAGCACGGCCCCGGGGACTACGTGCCCTGGCAGGGCTGGGTGAGGAACTCGATGGACCTGATGACGATCCTCGGCAACTCGGTGTCGACCATCACGTTCGTCGCCGCCTTCCTGCTGGTGAAGGACCTGCTGGTGCGCAAACGCTGGCTCGCCTACTTCATGACCGCGATCATCCCGCTGCCCTTCATCGCCTCCGTCGGCGGCTGGGTGGTGCGCGAGATCGGACGCCAGCCGTGGCTCGTCTACGGGGAGTTGACCGTCGAGGACGCGCTCTCGAACGTCGGCAGGGGATCCCTGATGGTGTCCTGCGTGGTGTTCATCGCCATCTTCGCCGCCCTCGCGGTGACCAACTGGACGCTGATCACCCGCTTCGCCCGCCGCGGCCCGGACGGCGCCCAGCTCGGCGCCGTCGAGCCGCCCGCCGACGACCTGCCCGCTGCGGGCGGCTCCGACGGGAAGCAGCCGCTCCCGGCCTTCTGAACCGGACCACCGGCCCCGCGCCGCGATGAACTCCACCGATATGACGGAAGGTTGGGCTACATGAGCCTGGAAACCCTCTGGCTGGCCCTCCTCGGCCTGCTGCTCGCCGGCTACTTCGTGCTCGGCGGCTACGACTACGGCGTCCAGATGCTGTCCCCATTCCTCGGCGCCTCCGGCGGGGCCCCCGGTGACGCCTCCGGCGGTGCCCCCGACGGCACCCCGACCGGCCCGCGGGAGCGGAACGCCGCCCTCGACGCGATCGCCCCGTTCTTCCTCGGCAACGAGGTCTGGCTGGTCGCCTTCGCCGGCGTGATGTTCGGCGCCTTCCCGCACCTGGAGGGCAGTCTGCTGTCCGGCTTGTACCCGCTGATCGTGGCGATCCTGGTCGGCCTGGTGCTCGGCAACGCCGCGATCCAGCTGCGCGGCCGCTCCCGCGACCCCCGGGCCCTGCGCCGGTGGAACGCCCTGGTGGTGCTGGGCGGCGCACTGCCCGCCGTGTGCTGGGGCATCGTGGTCGGCCTGCTGCTGCACGGCGTGCCGCGCCGGGCGGACGGCTCCTTCCACATCGGCGCCGGCGACGTGTTCGCCCCGTTCGCGCTGACCTGCGGGGTCGCCACCGCCCTGCTCTTCGCCGGGCACGGCGCGGCCTTCGTCGCACTCCGCTCGGAGCCCGAACTCGCCTCCACCGCACGGCGGGTGGGCGCCACCCTGGTCGCCGCAGCCGGCGTCGCGGGCGCCCTCGCGCTCGTGCTCTCACTGTTCGGGGCGGGGGCCTCGATGACCAGGCCGGGCACCTCGGCGGTGCTGTTCGCCCTCGTCGTGGCGGCCCTCGCGGCCGGCTGGTGGTACCTGACCCGCGGGAACGACACCCTGGCGTTCACCGCCACGTGCGCCGCGACCGCGCTGCCGGTGCTGCTGGTCGGCGCCGGCCAGTACCCGTACCTGCTGGCCGCGTCCTCCGGGGCGGGGCTCACCGTCGTCGACGCCGTCGCCGACCATGCCACGCTGAAGCTGCTGATCGGGTTCGGCGTGGTGGTCGTCCCGGTGATCCTCGCCTACCAGGCCTGGAGCTGGTGGGCGTTCCGCGGCCGGACCGGCCGGCGCCACCCCAGCTATTTCTGACCCACCGCCGTCGGCCGCCCGCCCGTTCGCGATCGGCCGACGCCCGTCGGCGGCCCGCCACGCGCGGCACGCGGCCGGCGGCAACACCCGGGAGGGACCACGGGATGAAACCGGTCGAACACCGCCTTCGGCGCGAACTCCAAGTGCTGCGCCACCACTTGACCACCTCCGCCGGACTCGCCCTGCTGGGCGCCGGACTCGTCGTCGGCCAGGCCGGCCTGCTGGCCGGCCTGCTCGCGGACGGCTTCGCCGGACACGGCCCGCGGACCACCGGCCTCGCCGCCCTCGGAACCGTCCTCGCCCTGCGCGCCCTGCTGGCCTGGGCCCGTGGCGCCCTCGCCCAGCGCACCGCCGCCGAGGCCAAGCGCGTGCTGCGCGACCGCCTCGCCGAACGCCTGCGGCGCACCGGCCCCCGGCGCCTGGCCGCCCGTCGGCACGGCGAGACGGCCACCCTGTTCACCCGCGGCCTCGACGCCCTGGACCCGTACCTCACGGGCTACCTGCCGACCATGGCCGCCACCGCCGTCGTCCCGCTCGTGGTCGTCGGATGGCTGTGGTGGACCGACTGGAGCTCCGCGCTGATCGTCGTGATCACGCTTCCGCTGATCCCGGTGTTTGGCGCACTCGTCGGGATGCACACCGCTCGGCGCACCGCCCGGCAGTGGCGGCTGCTCGCCCGGCTCGGCGGCCACTTCCTCGACGTGGTCGCCGGACTGCCGACGCTGCGCGCGTTCGGTCGTGAGCACCACCAGACCGGGGTGGTGCGGGAGATGGCCGACGCCCACCGCCGGGCCACCATGCGGACGCTGCGGGTGGCCTTCCTCTCCTCCCTCGTGCTGGAGACCGTCGCCACCCTGTCGGTGGCGCTGGTCGCCGTCCCGGTCGGCCTGCGGCTGCTGGCCGACGACCTGGACCTGCGCACCGCCCTGGTCGTCCTCTTCCTCGCCCCCGAGGCCTACCTGCCGCTGCGCGCGGCGGCCGCGGCGTTCCACGACAGCGCCGAGGGCATCACGGTGGCCGAACGGGTCTTCGCCGTCCTCGACGAGGAGGAGCCGGCGGTGGCGGGCACCTCCGCCGTCCTGCCCGGCCCCGTCCCCGCCGCCGTCGGCCGGGGCCCCTGCCCTGTCACCGTCCCTGTCCCGCACCCCGACGCCCGGACCGCGCGGCTGCGGCTCGACGGGGTCACCGTCCACCACCCCGACCGCGCCGCGCCCGCCCTCGACGCCGTGTCGCTCACCGTCCACCCCGGCGAGCACCTCGCCCTGGTCGGCCCGAGCGGCGCCGGAAAGTCGACCCTCCTCGCGCTGCTCCTCGGCTTCGTCACCCCCGGCGCGGGCCGGGTCCTGGTCGACGGCACCGACCTCGCCGCGCTCGACCCCGAGGCCTGGCTCGCCCAGGTGGCCTGGGTGCCGCAGCGCCCGCACCTGTTCGCCACGACCGTCGCCGACAACATCCGCCTCGGCCGCCCCGACGCGACCGACGCCGACGTCCGCGCGGCCGCCCGGGCCGCCTGCGCCGACGGCTTCGTCGAGGCGCTCCCGCGGGGGTACGCCACGCCACTCGGCGAACACGGCGCCGGGCTGTCCGCCGGACAGCGCCAACGGATCGCCCTGGCCCGCGCATTCCTCAAGGACGCGCCCGTGCTGCTGCTCGACGAGCCGACCGCCCACCTCGACCCGGAGAGCGAGGCCGCGGTCACCCGGGCCACCGTCGACCTCATGCGCGGGCGCACCGCGATCGTGGTCGCCCACCGTACGAGCCTGCTGCCCTACACCGACCGGACCGTCACCGTCCGGGCGGGCGTGCTGGCCGCCGACGGGCTGGTGCCCGCATGACCCCTCCACCGCGCCCCGGAGCCCCGGTACCCTGGCCCGCCACCGCCCCCGGTTCCCAGCCCGCCACCACTCCTGGTTCCCGCCCCGTCCTCCGTCTGCTGCGCCACCTCCTCCCGTACTGGCACCGGCTGCTGCCCGCCGGCCTCGCCGCCGCCGGCAGCGAACTCAGCGGCGCCGCCCTGACGGCCACCGCCGCCTGGCTGATCACCCGCGCCGCCGAACAGCCGCCGATCTCCGCCGTCGCCCTCGCCGTCGTCGCCGTCCGGGCCCTCGCCCTGGGCCGCGGCACCCTGCGCTACGCCGACCGCCTGCTCGGCCACGACGGTGCGCTGCGCGCCGTCGCCGACTTCCGCGCCCAGGTGTACGAGGCACTCGTCCCGCTCGCCCCGGCCGGCACCCCGGCGTTCCGCAGCGGCGACCTGCTGACCCGCCTGGTCGACGACGTCGACGCCGCCCAGGACCTGCTGCTGCGCGTCCTGCTCCCGGCCACCGCCGCCGGCCTGGTCGCGCTCGCCGCCACCGGCACCGCCCTCGCCCTGCTCCCCTCGGCCGGACTGCTGCTCGGGGCGCTGCTCGCCGTGGCGGGCCTGCTGGTGCCCGCCCTGGTGCTCGCGCTGTCCCGCCGGGCCGCCCGCACGGAGAAGACCGCGCGCGCCGAACTCGCCGCGCTCACCGTCGACCTGACCGAGGGCGCCGCGGACCTCGCCGCGTACGGCGCCCGCGGCCGCGTCCACGCGCGGGCGGGCGCGGCGACCGCCCGGATCGCCGCCCTGGAACGCCGCACGGCCCTGACCACCTCGCTCGCCTCCGCCGTCGTCCTGCTCCTCCAAGCCACGGCCACGGTCGGCGTCACCTGGCTCGGCCTGAACGCCCACACCGACGGCCGGCTGCCCGCCGTCCACCTCACCGTCCTCGCGGTGCTCGCCCTGGTCTCCTTCGACGCGCTGGCCGGCCTGCCCGCCGCCGCCCGCCGGCTCGCCGACGTCCGGGCCCGCGCCCGCCGGCTCGCCGACCTCATGGACACCCCGGTCCCGGTCACCGACCCGGCCGACCCAGCCCCGCTGCCCGCCGGTGGACCGTTCGGCGTCGAGATCACCGACCTACGGGTGCGCCACCGCGCCGACGGCCCGGCCGCCCTCGACGGCGTCAGCCTGCGGCTGGCACCCGGCCGCAGGGTCGCGCTCCTCGGCGCCAGCGGCTCCGGCAAGTCCACGCTGATCGCGGTGCTGATGCGGTTCGTCCCGTACGAGAGCGGCAGCATCCGGGTCGGCGGGCGCGAACTGCGCGACTGCTCGGGCGCCGACGTCCGCCGCGTGATCACCGGCGTCACCCAGGACGCCCACGTCTTCCACACCACGATCCGGGCCAACCTGCGCCTGGCCCGCCCCGACGCCACCGACGAGGCTCTGCGCGAGGCCGCCCGCCGGGCCCGGTTGCTCGACTGGATCGAGTCCCTCCCCGACGGCTGGGAGACCGTGCTCGGCGGCGACGGCGCCACCATGTCCGGCGGCCAGCGCCAACGCCTGCTGCTGGCCCGCGCCCTGCTCGCCGACCCGCCGGTCCTCGTCCTGGACGAACCCACCGAGGGCCTCGACCCGGACACCGCCGCCGCCGTCCTGGCCGACATCCTCGACGCCACCCGCGGCCGCACCACCCTCCTGGTCACCCACGACCACGCCGCCCTCGACGCCGTCGACGACATCCTCACCCTCACCGCCGGCCGCCTCGCCACCACCTCGTCGAGGCGATCAAGGCCGACCGCAAGGACCCCGGCGGCCCCTGCGTCGTCCCCGACTGCTCCGCGGTCCAGCTGATCGCCGGCGCTGTCAAGGCCGCCGATCACGGACGGTCCGGGTCGCACCACCTGGGTCAAGGACGGCGTTCGCGTCGCCTACGAGGGACTGACGCTGTACACCTGCGACAAGGACGCGGACGGGCCCGGGTAGCCCACGCCGGCGCTGTGGAGGGGGAGGCTTGGTCCGCGCCGGGGCCGGTGTGGATGCCGATCCGGGAGCGCTCCTGGTCGCCGAAGCGGTCCAGGACCGCTCCCGGGTCATTGCCCGGCGGCCGGCCCGCGGTCAGCGTCGGACGGACCGCTGAAGGCAGCCCTCAGGCGATCTTCCTGCTGCACCGAGAGGTCAGAGCGCATCAGGTCCATGGCGTGCCCCTCGAACGCCTTCGCGATGGCGTCGATCTCAGCATCGGTGCTCAGCAGCACAAGCGCCGAGGTCCCCGGCGTCATCTCGGCTTTCACCGACTCGATCATCGAGCTGTCGATGCCGGACTTGGTCAGCTTCTTGGCGAACGAGGAGGCCTTGCCACCCTCGTCGGTCACGTGCTCCTGACTCTGGGGCCCCGCTGCGTACGGCGGCCAGCGGAGCACGGCGACGTCACGCACATCGAGGTGGCCCGCATCACCCAGCTGCTTGAGCCTGAGGACCGCGTCATCTGCTCCTTCGGTGCCACTGAACCGCCACGCCGTTGTCGACATGGATCTGCTCCTTCCACCAGGCCGGCCGGTTCCGGCCGTGCTCTTGGCCGGCGCGATCCATCCCCCGGTGGAGCCGGCGCCGCCCGTGCGGACGGGGGAGAGCGCGCTGCACGGTGAGCGCGGCCGACCGCGAATTCCGCCCTACCACCATGCTGCGCGCCGCACGGACGCGGCGCATCCGCCCCTCCGGGCGTCGTCGTGGTGGTGCCTGGCTGAGGTCCTGGAGCGGGTGCCCATGAGCGGTCGTGGCCGGTGCCGCCGCATTGGCCGGCGTCGGCGCCCCGCCCTGCCACCGCCTCGTGCGCGGAAGGACCGCCCTCGGTGTCGAGCACGCCATCGAGCAGGACCCGGCCTTCGCCCTGAGGGTCCTCGTCGGCATCGCCACGCACTGCCACCCGCGCACTGCCCCCCGCCGTCAACGACCCCACCACCGCCACCCAGGTCCTGGACCGCAGCGAGGCGTTCCTCCACACCCCCGACACCGCGCGGAGGCGGTTCAGGGCTCGGCACTGGACGGTTCCTGAAACGCGCCGCGCAGCCGCCCGTACGGCCGGCCCACGCCACCGACGGGCGTCCTGACCGGCCCGGCGCGCCGTGGACCACACGGTGGGCCGCGGTGTCTGCGCCGACCTCCGTGCGGCGGCGGTCGAACCGGGCCGCCTTTCTTCGGAAGGCCGTGGTGAGCCGGCCCGTGTCCCGCCCGACCGCGGCGGACCGCCGGCCCCGGTGCGGCGGGGCCGCAGGCCTTCTACGGTGGTGGGAGGACGTCCGACGCTCGCGGACATCCCGTCCTTTCGTGTTGACCCCCCATGCGTCGGCCCTCGCCACCAGGAGGCCAGTCAACATGTCCACCACATCGGAAACCCCCGTCCTGGACACCCTCGCAGCCATGACCGTCGACTCGATCGAGCGGTGCGGGCTGGCCCCGGACATGCTCATCCTCACGCGGATCGCCGCGCTCGCCGCCTCGGACGCGCCCCCGATCTCCTACCTCGCCCACCTCGACCCGGCCCTGCGGGCCGGCCTGACCGCCGACAAGCTGCAGGACGTCCTGGTGGCCATCGCCCCGATCGTCGGCACCGCCCGTGTGATGACGGCCGCCGGGAACATCGCCGGGGCGCTCGGCATCGCGATCGCGGTCGCCGACGCCGAGATCGAAGCCGAGGCCGAGGCACGGGGCTGACCGCCGGACGGGCAGCCCCGGCCTGACCGAGTCACGCCCGGCACCGTCGGCGGGCGGCGGTCCCGAGCCGCCCGCCGACGGTGGCGTGACCGAACCTTGCCGTGACCGAAGCTCGCCGTGACCGGACTCCGCTGTGACCGAACTCCGCCGTGACTGCCGACCCTTCCCCGGGAGGAGCGCCCCGGCGGTCGGACGGCTGACCGCCGTACCACCGGGGAGCGATCGGCGCCTCTCCCGGGCCCGGAGGTGGAGGGCCGCCGGGCAACCGGCGGATGCGGAGATCCCGGGCGCCGCGCAGCATGGAAGGCATGGGTGATGTTGCGAGGGTTCCCTTGTCGGTGACGACGCCCGACGGGGTGGAGACCCGGATCGGTGACCCATGACCGCTGCCGTGAATCTCGCCGGGCCGCCACCGCCGGCCCAGTCGTCACCGCCGGCCGGCCCGGCCGGCCAACTGGCCCAGCTCACCGAGCTGAGGAACGGCAGCCGGATCGCGGACCAGGAGTTCGCCCAGCGGACGAGGAGTTCACACAGGTCAAGGCCGAGATCCTGGCCTGCTGCCGTCCGGACCACACCTCCGATTTCCACCCGCGCGGGCCGACACGCCACCTGCGAACAGGAGCGGCTCAGGCCCGTACGACCCGCCCCGCCGTGTCCTTCCGGACCCGGCGACGACGAACAGGAGAGACACCATGGCCAAGCCCGACTCGGTCTTCATCTTCGTCGGTACCTACCCGAGCGAGGCCGCGGCGCGAGCCGACTACGACATCGTCAAGGAACTGCACTCGGCCGGTGCCGTCGGCAGCTTCGACGCGTCCGTGGTCACCAAGGACAAGGACGGCAAGGTCCACGTCAACAAGGACGAGACGGCCACCCGGCACGGGGCGTGGGGCGGAGCCGCCGCAGGAGCGGTCGTCGGCCTGCTGTTCCCGCCCGCGATCATCGGCACCGCCGCCGTCGGAGCCGCCGTCGGCGGGGTGGGCGGCCATCTGTGGCGCGGCATGTCCCGGGCGGACGTCAAGGAGTTCGGCGAGATCATCGACGAAGGGCAGGCCGCCCTCGTCATCGTCGGCGCGAACACGCTCTCGCAGGCCCTCGACAAGGCCGAACTGAAAGCCGAGAAGCGGATCGCCAAGGAACTCGACGTCAGCACGGACGACATCGACAACGCCGTCCGGCAGGCCGCCACCGAGGTCGCCTGACCCTCCAAGTCCCCGGCGCCCGTGGCTGTCGCGCGCCAAGGCCGGCCGGGCCGCCTCCGTACCAGGGTGGCCCGGCACCGCGGGTTCCAGCGCCCGAGCGAGCCGGCTCCGCGGGCCGATCGGCCAAGGGGTGCACCAGCAGCGACAGGTGTTCCACCGGGCCCGGAACACCACACCCACCCGACCCGGCGGGCACCCCGACGAGGGAGGACCACCGACATGGGCGCACCAGCGCCGGCTCCCGGGCCGACCTCGCTTCCGCGCGCGCTCCTGCCCACCGTCACCGCGGACCCGCCGCACCTCCCCGAACTCCTGACCGCCTTCGTCGTCGACCACCTCGGCGGTCCGGCGGGCACGACCGTGGAGCAGCGCCGCGAACAACAGCCCGACGCCGGCCCCACCGACCTCCAGGCCGCGGTGATCACCCGAGGGCGGCGACGCTGCCAGACCGAAGGTGCCTTCGTGGGCGGGCCCGCAGTGCCTGAACGACCGGAGGCAGGGCCCGCCGTCGGGAACACCCCCGCGGGTGCGGGGAGCAGCGGTTGGGCCCTGGAGGCGGAGCAAGTTAGTGGGGAACACCCCCGCGGGTGCGGGGAGCAGGTCCATTCGGGCGGGGGTCGGTGGGCTTTTGAAGGAACACCCCCGCGGGTGCGGGGAGCAGGTGCTCTTGCCCTGCTGGCCGGGCCCGTGGAGGGGAACACCCCCGCGGGTGCGGGGAGCAGGCCTTCATCCGCTCGCGGGCCGCGGGCAGGCAGGGAACACCCCCGCGGGTGCGGGGAGCAGGCAGTGACGACCTTCAACGCTGGCACGACGATGGGAACACCCCCGCGGGTGCGGGGAGCAGGGGTGCGGCCCCGCCAGCGCCGGGGTGGCGCCGGGAACACCCCCGCGGGTGCGGGGAGCAGGGGTGCGGCCCCGCCAGCGCCGGGGTGGCGCCGGGAACACCCCCGCGGGTGCGGGGAGCAGCAACCCAGGATCGTGCCCACCGGATTTTTGACGGGAACACCCCCGCGGGTGCGGGGAGCAGGAGAATGGGACGGAATCGGTCATAGAACAATTGGGAACACCCCCGCGGGTGCGGGGAGCAGGGGCACCCCGACGGAGACCGGCCTGGTCTGGGGGGAACACCCCCGCGGGTGCGGGGAGCAGAGCCGGGGGCTGGGGAGCCGTCTGAAGGCGAAGGGAACACCCCCGCGGGTGCGGGGAGCAGCCGTTGAGCCGCTTGGCCAGCACCGCAGCGGCGGGAACACCCCCGCGGGTGCGGGGAGCAGGAGCCACGGTGGGACGAGCTGGCCGACGCGGGGGGAACACCCCCGCGGGTGCGGGGAGCAGTGAGCCATGGAGAAGCTGATCCCGGAGAAGCTGGGAACACCCCCGCGGGTGCGGGGAGCAGAGTCGGTGAGCTGGGAATTTGTCAGGGGAAGAGGGTGGGTTGAGCAACTTGCTGAGGATCGGGCATTTCACCCTTTCCGGGTGATTTGGTGTGCTGGCAGTGCTGGTCGCGGTGCTCGACAGGGAGGGTGGGAGGCGAGCGTATGCTCCTCGCATTCCTTCTCGGCGACTCCTTGGTGAAACCGCTGCGCGGCAAAGGGAGTTGGGATGGTGGGCATGTCGTTCGCCCGCGTCTTCCGTGGGCATGGTGCTGCCCGCACCGGTCGCTGTCCTGCGCTGGAGGCTCATCGCCGATCCGCCGTTCGCGGTCAGCGGGGTCCGAAGCGGCGTCGCTTGGCGGCCTTGCTCCATCCCGCGCCCTCGTGCCCGTCCGCATGGGGCGCCGCAGGGGGCGCCGGGCGGGGTGGCGGGCGGTCCGAGGGGCGGTGGATCAGCGTCAGCCCCTCGTGGTCCACCGGATGCCACCGGTGCTCGTGCGTCTCGAACGCGAACTGTCCTCGGGAGCTTACCGGGGCGGCGCCCGCAGGCCGATGCCGCGGTGCTCCTCGATGTGGCGGAGCGCCTCGCTCCAGTGGCCGGCGGTTCGGTGTCAGGGCGGGGCGGGCCCACCGGAGGAGCGGGTGGCACCGCACCTCGGGCTACGAACGGTGCCGGCATCACGTGAACACCCCGGTGGACCCCGTGCGCACGGCGGCCGCGGGGACTCAGGTCCGCTGGAAGAACTCCAGCTCGGCCAGAGCGAGATGGCGGTCGCCGTCCAGGCCCGCGGGGGCGTCGAGGGTCAGGCGGATGGTGGTGGCGTCGCTGATGCCGGTGGGGAAGGTCTGCGGGCCGGGCTTGTCGGTCAGGGTCAGCTTCTTGACGGTCTTGCGGCCGTCCGAGGCCGTCACCTCCAGGTCGATCCGCAGGGCCCGGCCCTCGCGGGCGTAGTCCTCGGGTGAGGTCGAGGCGCCGTTGGTGACGATCACGGCCACCAGGCGGAAGGGTTTGGCGAAGGTGTACGTCACCGAGGCGCCCGGGCCCGGTGCGCCCCAGTAGCGGTTGCTGAGCCCGTCCGTGGCGTTGCCGGCCGGGTGGCCGGGTACTTCGGCACTCGCCTCCACGCGGACCGGGGTCACCGGCTTGCTCTTGCCCAGCTTGTCCCGGGTGTCCTCGATCAGGTGCCGGCCGGCCGGCAGCAGCAGGAAGCCGCCCGCGCACAGGGCCAGTACCACGGCCAGGATCACCAGGAAGCGCGTCGTCCGGCCCGAGCCGGCCCGGGTGCGGCGGCGCAGCGGCCAGATCGTCCGCCACCAGGGGAGCGGCGGTGGGGTCGTACCGGGCGTGAGCGGGGTCGCGCAGCGGCGGCAGAAGCGGCGGTCGGGCGGGTTGGGCGTGCCGCAGGCGGGACAGGGCGTCCCGGCGGCGTCCTCGTCCACCGGGACGGGCCGGACGACCGGACGCGGTGCGACGGCCTTCGCCGGCCGCACGGGTTGCGGCGAGGCGGGGGGAGGAGGATCGGCGGGTGGTGAGGGGTCGGCGGGCCGGGGGACGGCGGGTGGTGCGGGGTCGGCGGACCGGGGTGCGGCGGGGGGTGCGGTGGCCTCCGCCGGGGGGTCGGCAGCCGGAGTTGCCGGGGCAGCCGGGGCCGCCGGAGCCCCCGGGGTGTCCGACCAGTCCAGGTACGAGCCGCAGTTGCCGCAGAAGCCGTCCGTCGGGCCGTTGGCCGCCCCGCACGCGGGACACTCGCGCATCGCCGTCACCCCTCCTCACCCGTGGGCGGCCCCGGTAGGACCTCCACCCGACAGACCGTGTGGACCGGGCAGAGGCTCCGGACCAGCGCGCGGACCCGGTCCGCGTCCACCTCGTGCGTCGCGTCCACCTCGTGCGCCGTGTCCACCGCTCCGCCGTGCCGAGGCCACACCCGGACGAGTACCTCGTCGGCCGGGGCGGGCGGTAGCGCGGCGCCGGCCGTGCTCGACCAGGCGGCCCCGCCGTCCCCACTGATCTCGGCGGACACGCCCAGCACCAGGCGCAGGGCCTCGACCAGGCCGCGCCGGGTGCCGCTCCAGCGGTGCAGTTCCACCGCGCTGGCCACCGCCTCGCGGCGCAGCGCCAGTGGCCAGCGCGGGTCGTCGGCGCCGCCCACCCAGGTGGCCAGCCAGGCCAGGAAGTCGGCCGGGGCCAGTCGCGGATCGAAGTAGGAGGGCAGGTTGTCGAGGGTGGTGAACACCGGGGCCAGTACGGTGTCCAGCCCCGCCGTGAACCGTTGCGCGAAGTCGTCGTCGGCGTACAGCGCCGGCAGCTGCTCGCCGATCGGGTGCCGGCTGGGCAGGCCCGGGACGGCGGCCCGGCTCATCCGCGCACCTCCGGCTCCCGCGCGGTCACGACCACCTGGTGCTGGTAGGAGAAGACCAGCGCGCCCGGGCCGACGTCGATCCGGTCGACCGGGGCGCCGCGCCGGCCCGTGACCGGGTCGGCGGCGAACAGCCGGATCTCCTCCACCACCACGTCCCCGACGGCGCGTTGCAGCACACCGAACACCTCCCCGTACTGCACGGGCCGCCCGAACGGCCGGCCCGTTCCGTCGGGTCCGCCGCGCAAGGGGTCGAGGTGCCGGTAGAGCGCGTCGAGCGCCGCGTCGCGCACCCGGTCGGCGTCCGCGGCCGGTGCCGAGAGCCGGGCGACGACGGTGACGCCCTGGTAGAACGGCGGCTCGACGAGGAGCCGGGTGCCGATCAGGCGCCGCTCGTCGAGGGCCGCGGTGATCCTGGCGAGGACCTGGTCGGACGGGATCAGCTGCTCGAAGCGCAGCCGGCCGCCCTCGTCGGCCACCGCGTCCGGCACCACCAGGACCCGTACCGCGCCCGCGCCCGCGTCCCGGTCGGGCAGGCAGCGGACCCGGCGCACGGAGGGTGCCGCCTGCCGGGCGATGATCTCGTGGTCCTCGGCGGTCACCGCGCGCTCCTGCATGCGCAGCGTCTCCGGTGCCCGCAGCTTGGCGTTGTCGATGGTCTCCCCGGCGACCCCGCCGCGTGCCGCCTCCCGGTTGACGACCCGGGCGACGTACGGGACGGAGCTGCGCAGGACGGAGATCGCGCCCCGGGAGACGTTGCCCGCCGGGCCGCCGCCGGTGCGGTAGCGGGCCACGCGGATCCGGGCGCCCTTGGCCGGTACGGCCCCGCACGGACGCAGGGTGCCGTCGGCCTCGCGCAGCACCGGCGGGAACGCGAACTCGCCGGTGGTGGCGTCCACCCGGACGTGCCGGTCGGCGGGCCCCGAGCGCCCGAAGTGCTCCACCACCTCCCAGCGCTGCCACCCGTCCGGCGAGGACACCTCCACCACCGGGGGTTCCCCGTCGAGTAGCACGGGCGGGCGGCCGAGCCGGAAGGACTGCCCCGCCACCCCCTCCGACACGCCGAGCGGTACGTCGGTCACCCGCTCGGCGTGCTCCACGGCCGTCGTGCCGCCGACGGTGAAGACGGCGGCCTCGCGCACCGTCGGCGACTCCGAGTAGAACGGCTGCCCCGGCTCCGCCTCGGTGACCCGGCAGCGCAGCCAGCCCGCCCTGGTCCCGCTGACCAGCGACGCCGTGTGTCCGGCCGGAACGTACACGATGACCTCACCGGGCCGGTTCAGCCCGCCGGTGCTGTCGGAGCCGGTCTCGCAGCGCTGCCACCGGCCGCCGTCCCACGCCTCCCACACCAGCGGGGGCTGGCGCGGGTCGACGCCGACGCCCTCGACGCGGCTGTCGAGGCGGACCGCGACCACGCAGCGCGGCACCGCCGTCGGCAGGCCGAACAGCAGCGCGTCGCCGGGCTCGGGCGCGGCCTGGAAGCACGGGATGTCCCGGCCCTCGGCCAGCGCGCCCGTCCGGTCGGTCTGCTCGCCGGTGCGGGGCGCGGTGACCAGCCGGGTCAGCTCGCTCGGCACGATGCGCAGGTCGTCGGTGGTGGCGAAGACCACGGTCGCCTCGGTCTCGCCGGCCGCGGTCGTCACCTCCGTCCCCGCGGGCAGCGTCACCGTGTCCGGTTGGGGGGCCGAGAGCCAGAAGTCGACCTCGGCGACGGCCGCCGACGGCGGGTACAGCCGGATGCCCAACAGGTCCAGGAAGGCCAGGTAGTTCTTGTCCGGGACCCGGTTCAGCCGGTACAGCAGCTGGTCCACGAGGTAGGCGAACGTCTCGATCAGGGTGACGCCCGGGTCGGAGACGTTGTGGTCGGTCCACTCCGGGGCGCGCTGCTGCACGTACCGCTTCGCCTCGTCGACGAGCTGCTGGAACCGTCGGTCGTCCAGGTTGGGGGAGGGCAGGGCCATCAGTCCGCGACCGTTTCCTCGGCCCCCTCCTCGGAGGGGATCGTGTAGAAGGGGAAGACCAGGTTGCGCCGGTCGTTGGTGGTGCGCACCGTGTAGCGCACGTCGATGTAGAGGGTGGCCGTCTCCACCGCGTCGAAGGCCACGACGACCTCGTCCACGGCGATCCGCGGCTCCCAGCGCTCCAGCGCCTCGCGCACCTGCTGGGCGATCCGCCCGGCGGTGACGCCGTCGCCGGGGGCGAAGACGTACTCGTGGATGCCGCAGCCGAAGTCGGGCCGCATCGGCCGCTCGCCGGGCGCGGTGCCCAGCACGAGGCGGATGGCCTCCTCCAGTTCCCGCTCCCGCTCGACCATGGCGATCCCGCCGGTCGGCCCGACCCGCAGCGGGAACGCCCAGCCGCGCCCGATGAACCGGTCGCCCATCACAGGCCTCCGATCAGCACGTTCGGCGCACCGGTCAGGACCGCCGCGCCGCACGCCGCCTGGTCGCGGGCCCGCGCGGCGGGCAGTCCGCCGATCAGCACCACGCCCCCGGTGACCGCGGCCGGGTTGGGCACCAGCACGTTCCCCGGCCCCAGGGCCGCGTGCGGCGGCACCGGGCAGACGTGCAGGCTGCCCACCACGGCGGCGGGCCGCCCGCCGATCAGCACCGTCGCCACCCGCGCGGCGGCGCCGGGCGGCGGGGTCGCGATCCGGCCACCGTGGTTGGTGGGGTCACCGGTACGGGCTGCGGCTGGCATCGGGGGCTCCTCGGGGAGAAAGGGGAGAGGGGAGAACGGTTCAGGGAGGGAGGGGCGCTCACGTGCGGTCAGTTGATCCGGATGAGGCGGGCCTTGAGGACGGCGAGCAGGCCGCCGTCGACGGAGACGTCCGCCGTCCCGGACACCTGGACCGACCGGCCGCCGATGCTGACCCCGGCGGTGCCGTCGATGTCCACCTGCCGGCCGGTCACCTTCACGGTGCCCTGCCGGGCGTCCAGCGTGATGCCGTCCCGGTCCAGCAGGACGGAGGTCAGCGGACGGTTCCGTCCCGCGTACACGGTGAGCTCGATCCGGTCCAGGCGGTCGTCCAGGCGGACCTCCAGCCGTTCGTCCCCGGTCACCAGCCGCAGCCCGGAGGGGCCCGGCGCCGGCGCGTCCAGCAGCTCCACGCGGTGACCCGAACGCGAGGCCACCGAACGGCGGTTGACCTTGCCGCTGGTCGCGTCGATCAGCGGCACCTCGTGCGGCGGGGGCTGGTCCACCCCGTTGTAGAGCCCGCCGATCACGTACGGACTGTCCAGCAGGCCCTGCTCGAACCCGACCAGCACCTCGTCGTTGACCTCGGGGCTCACCACCCCGCCACCGCCCTTGCCGCCCCACTGGACGGTGCGCACCCAGTCGGTGACGTAGGTGTCGTCCAGCCAGGGGAACGTCAGCCGCACCGCGCCGCGTTCGGAGCCGTCCGGCTCGCGCACGTCCGTCACCACGCCGATCGCCAGACCGGGGATGCGCGGGCCGCGCCCCGGAGCGTCGGCGCCGGTCAGCAGACCGGGCAGGGAACGGTCCGGGCCGGCGCCGACCCACACGGTGGTGCGGTAGCCGCCGTGCGGCTCCAGCACGTGCTGCACGGCCGTCGCCGTGTACCGGCCGGAGAACGCCGGCCCCACGTTGCCCAGCGCCACCGGTTTGCCCGCCCGCAGCAGCGGATTGCCCTCGGCCACCGCCTCCAGGTCGCCGAAGCCGGCGCTCACCCGGGCCGCCGCCGCGCGGGCGACCGCCGCCGTCTCCGCCTGCGTCCGGTAGGGGGTGTCGGTGACGGCCACCGCCGACGCCCCGAACCGGGCGGCCGACCCGGGGGCGAGCCCCGGCACCACGGTGTCGCTGACCACGGACGGCTGCTCGGCGACCAACGGCCGCTTCGTGGCGACGTCCCAGCCGCGCACCTGCACCTTCGAGGCGCCGTCGGCGGCCGACAGCGCGGCCCGCAGCGCCAGCAGGTTGCGCCCGTACTCCAGGACCATCGGGTCGAGCATGGCCGACGTCGAGGGGGAGGGCGCCCCGGACGCCTTCGCGGGCCGGGTGAACTGGAGCAGCCCCTTGTCGTCGACGCGCACCCGCGCACCGCTCTCGCCCGCGAGGAACTGCAGGAAGTCCCAGTCGGAGACGTTCGCCTGGGACAGCTGCCGGTACGTCACCGGCGCGGCCTCCACCCTCCCGACGGCCAGGCCGGCGTCCGTGGCCACCTTGCGGACGATGTCCGCGGCCGTCATGTTCCGGTACGCGACGACCTTGCGGCCGCGCTGGAGCCGGTGGGCCCTGGAGTAGGCGCGGACGACGGTGAAGGACCCGGTGCCGTCCCGGTCGATCTCCAGGGCCGTGACCTCCCCGTCGAACAGCCGCTCCCGTGCCTGCCCCTTCGCCGTCGTCACCGACACGCGCAGCGGGGAGCCGATGGTGATGCCGGTGGCGCGCAGGAACTCGTGGTCGGGGTCGCGGTAGGTGAGCACGGCGGCGTCCGGCAGGGCCACGTTCTCGTCGACCACGCAGCTGACCAGCTGCGCCGCCCAGATCTGCGGCAGCTCGCCGGGGGCCTCCACGATCGGGTCGGCCGCGAAGGACCTGCCCCCGGAATCGAACCCGCTCACCGTTCCCCCTCGCCGCTGCCGTTGCCGAACCCGTTGCCGCTGCTTCGTCCGCGGCCGAGGCCGTTGTTGAGCCCGTTGTCGAAGGCGTGCCTGTCGCCGGCCGCTCGGGCGTCGTCGTCGTCCCGCAGGGCGGGCACCACCAACTCGGTGCCCGGGGCGAGCGCCATCGGGTCGTCGATGCCGTTCGCCTCCGCGATGACCCGCCAGGCCGTCGCGTCGCCGTACTCGCGCCAGGCCAGCATCGCCAGGCTGTCGCCCGCCACCAGGGTGTGCGTGCTGCGCGCGGTGCGCGCGCCCGACGTCGGGTTCTGGCCGGGCGCGTCGACGCTCGCCTCCTCGATGGACAGCGAGCAGGTCGCCCGCAACGGCGTGCCGTCCACGTCGAAGAGCGTGTACGAGACCGACAGGTTCGACAGCACCCCGTCGAACGAGGTGGTCCGCGCGCTGCCCCACTCGAAGCGCACCCAGGGGCTCGCCGGCTTCTTGCGGCCGAGACTGGCCGGGGTCGGCACGCACGCCTTCATCAGCTTCTCCACCGCCTGCTCCACCGAGTCGTCGTGGGTGGCGGTGGCGTCCAGGAAGACCTCCAGGCTCAGGGTGCGCGGGCCGCTGCCCACGAACTCGGGCAGCGCCGACTGCCCCGCCATCCGGGACGGGGAGCGTCGCCACTCGGTGGTCTTGCCCAGCTGCAGGGTCGAGGGGTTGAACTGGAGGTCGAGCCGGGCGATCGTCCCGCCGGGCTTGGCCCCGACCGAGGCCGGGGGCTCTTTCAGGGTGAGCTGGGCCCTGGCGCGGCTGGCGCGTGCCGAGAAGGCCATGGCGTGGCTTCCTTCCGGAGCGGGAGTGCGGCGGTCGTCGGACGGGGCGGTGGTGGGACGGTCAGGCGGGGACCAGTCCCGCGTGGGCGATCTCCAGGGTCTCCACCGCGGCCGCGGAGTTGGCGGGGTCGAAGGACGGACCCTGCCAGCGGACCGGGACGATCCCGAAGACCTGCCAGCTGATGATCCGGCTCAGATCGGGCCGCAGGGCCACGATCTCGCCGTCCTTCGGCTCGACCCGCCGCAGCGTCTCGTCCAGCCAGCGGCCGATCTTCGCCGTGTCGGCGGTGACCGGCCGGGTGAGGGTGATGTTCGACCAGGTCACGCGACCCGGGAGCTGCCAGGTGAAGCCGTTGTTGCCGCCCTCGGCGTAGCTCTCCATCTCGACCTCGGCGCCCATGCCGGAGCAGGTGTGGAAGGCGCCCAGGTCGTTGCCGCCGATCGCCAGCCGGAAGAACACGCTGGTCGCGAAGATGTTGTCCGTCATCGGTCCGTCGTCCGTTTCTCGTTCGTGCGGGTGCTCAGCGGCGGCCGTCGAAGGTCCTGCCCGCGCGGTCCCGGCCGCGCCGCAGCTCGGCGCGCAGCAGGCGGGTGACCGGGTCGAGCAGGCGGCGTGCCAGGTCGTCCAGGTCGAGGTCGCCGCCCTGCGGTCCGGCGTCACGCGGACTTCCGCCGGTTCGGCCGGAGGCGGTGGCCCGCTGGTCCGGGGCGGTGGTGCGCGGGGAGGTGACGGTGGCCGGGGTGGTGGTGCCGGGGGCGGTGGTGGCGGTTGTGGCCGGGACGGTGCCCCGGGCGCTGCCGGTGTCACGTTGCACGGGGAGCGGGGGCGGGGTCGGGGGCGCCGCCGGGGGGATTCCCGGCGGGCCGCCGGGGTCCGGCGTCCTGGAGCGCACCAGCGGCACCACGGGTACGGGCCGCGCCGAGGACCCGGCCCGGGACGGCTGGACCACCAGCGGTGGCGTGTGCGGGGCGGTCACGGGCAGCGGGCCGGACGGGCGCCCGGGGCCGGAGGTACGGAGGGCTTCGGGCGCCCGGAGGGGGTCGGACGGACGAAGGGGGCCGGCCGCGGACACCGGGTGCGGGCCGGGGGAGCCGGTCGCTCGCTGGACGTGCTGCGGCGCGGCGGTGGAGGGCGGGGCGGCCCAGCGTGCCGCGACCACGGGGCGGCTCACCGCGCGGGCGGCGGTGACGGGGGCCGTCGCGCTCCCCATGTCCCGGCCGCTGCCGAGGGCCAGGGGCCGCGCCGCGAGCAGCTGGACGCTGCGGTGCGGAGCGGCCGGTGCCCGGCCCGGGGCCCCGGCCCGACCGGCGAGGACGAGCGGGACGGGCCCACTCGTCCGGGCCCCTGCGGGTGGCGCGGGAACTCCGGCGCGACCGCCGTGCCGGGACGCGGTGGTCGGGGGCGCGGTGGCCGGGGGCGCGGTGGTCGGGGAGGTGGGAGCTGGTGACGGGGCCGGGGACGCCGGGTGCTGTCCCGCTCCCGGCACGGGCACGGGCACGGGCATGCGCTGGACGGTGGACGGGACGGCGGGGCGGTTGGCGGACGGCGTCGCCGGGCGCGCGGCGGTCGGCGGCATCGCGGGCAGCGGGGCCCCCAAGCCGGCGCGCGGCCGCCGCGTGGTCCGCCCGGGGCCGCCCTCGGCAGCCGGAGCCTCCGGCTGCCGCTGCACGACGGGCAGGGCCGGTCCCGAGGGCGCGGCCGTGGAGGGGGGTTCACCGGCCCGCGTCCGGACGGTCGCGCCGGCACCCAAGGGTGCTGCGGTGGCGGGGAGTTCGGCCAGCGGCGGACCGAGGGCCGGTCGGCCGGCCGCGCGTTGCGCGGGGGTGCCGGGGAGGCTCTCCGTCGGGTGCCGGACGATCGGCATGCCTGGTGCGGGAGGGGCGGGTTCTGGCCCCAGGGGTGCTGCGGTGGTGTGGTGTTCGGCCGCCGGTGCGCCGAGGGTGGGGTGTTCGGCAGCGCGTTGCACGGGGGTGTCGGCGATGGTTTCGGTCGGGCGCCGGACGATGGGCATGGTTGGTGCGGGGGTGGCGAGCTCCGGCCTCGAAGGCTTTGTGGGGGCGGGGTGTTCGGCCGTGCGTTGCGCGGGTGCGTCGGCTGCGGTCTCCGCCTGGCGTTGGAGCGTGGGCATGGCTGGTGCGTGAGGGGCAGGTGCCGGCCCCAAGGATGCGGCAGGAGTGGGGTGTTCGGCCGCCGCTGCGCCCAGGGCGGGGCGGGCGGCAGCGCGTTGCACGGGTGCGTCGGCCGCAGTCTCCGCCTGGCGTCGGAGCGTGGGCACGGCTGGTGCGGGGGTGGTGGCTTCCAGCCCCAAGAGGCCTGCAGGAGAGTGGAGTTCAGCTGCCGAAGCGCCCAGGGCAGGGCGGTCGGCCGCGCGCTGCACGGGAGCCGCGTCCGCGCCCAGCACGGGTGTGCCGGGGTGGTCGGGGGCGGTCTCCGCCTGCCGCTGGACGACGGGCATGGCCGGTGCCGGAGCGGGTGTGGGGCCGACCCCGTCCGAGGGCGCGGCGGGCGCCGGGGCTTCGGACGGTGGGGTGCCGAGAGGGGGCGCGTGGTTGGTTGCCCGCTGTACGGGTGCGTCGGGGGACGGTCCGTCGATGCGTGCCGGGGGGACGGCGGGGCGCACGGCGGGCACCCGGCGCCTGGGTGTGGCGGGCACCCGGGCGGCGACGGTCAGCGGCCGGCCGACAGGGCGCGTCCGCACCACGGCGTGCGGCGCTTCGGCGTGGTCCGCCGGAGCGCCTTCGCCGGGGTGGCCGGGGCGGGTGCCGGTGGTGGTGGGCGCCTCCCGGCCTGGTCGGCGGCCGGTGGCGGCGGGGAGGGAGCCGGCTCCGGCGGCGGTCCGCTGCACGGGCCGGGAGGCGGGGGCCGCCCCCGGGGCGCCCTCGCCGGAGGCGCCGGGGGCCACCGCGATCCGGCGGACCAGCGGGAGCCGTGCGGGCGCCGGCGTACGGCCGGCCCCGGTTGGGGCCGTGGCTGGGACTGCGGTGGTCGCTTCGGCTCGCTGGACGGCGGGAGCGGCGTCCGCGCCGAGCACCGCCGCGGACTGCGCGGGGGTGCGGCCGTGGGTGCCGGACGCGTCGCCCGCCGCCCCGGCCCCCGAGGGGGCCTCCCGCCTGCCGCCGGACCGACCCGGCCGCTCGCCGGCCTCGTCGGCCCGCGAGCGGCCGGTGCCCGGCCTGGCCGCGGGCGCGGCCTGTGCGGACACCGGGGCGCCCTTCGCCGAAGCACGCGCACCCGACCCACCCGCCTGCGGCCGCCCGGTGGCCTGCGCACCCGGCGCGGGAGGCGCCTCCGGCACCGGTGCCCACGCCCCCGCCTCCGGCGCGGTGTCCGCGTCGGACGGGCGCAGCGCCCTGAGCAACAGCGGGCCGCCGCCGCTGTGGGTGGGGTGCGCGGTGGCGGGGCGGGCGATGCCGCGGACGAGGCCGGTCGGGGCGGTCGGCAGCAGGGCGTGGGCGAGGCCGCTGTCGAAGGACGGGTCGCGCCAGGCGGCCAGCCCGTCCCGGAAGGCGAGTCCGTCACTGACGCCCATCGGCGCCCGGGACACGGTCAGGAGGGGTGGCGCGGTGCGGCGCCAGCCGCCGTCCCAGTCCGCGGGTACGCCCGGGCCCCGGCCGGCGGCGGCCTCCTGGACCGCACCCGCCGCGCCCGCACCCGCCGTGCCCGCACCCGCGCCGTCCGAGGGGGCGGCGTCCGGCACGGTGGCGCGCCGGCGCACCCTGTCCCGCCACGCCATCTGCTCAACCGCCTTCGTTCATCCGGGAGTTGATCTGAGCGATCTCGGCGACCCACTGCCGGCGTTCGTCATGGGTGAGGTCGAGGATCTCGTCGCGTTGCCAGTGGAAGTGGTAGGCGATGTACGCGATCTCCTCCCTGAGCCGGGGGAGCGCGTACGTCACGATTCCCCCAGGCGCCCACCGGAGAGGTCGACCTCGAAGCCGCCCTCGCAGTGCGGGCAGGTGACCGCCGCGCGGGTGTGGCCCTCGCTGTTGACGCGCCGGTAGAAGTCCTGGAGGAACGCGACGTCCGTCGCGTACATCCGCTCCACGACCCCGGCGTGCACGTCGGTGACGGTGCCGAGCCGGGTGATGACCTGGCTGAGCAGCACCACGCTCAGGTACGCCGGGTTCTCCTTGACCCGCAGGTCGATCTGGGGCCGCAGCTCGTCGCGGGCGGTGGCCAGGCGCATCGAGCCGTGCCGATGCAGGGTGCCCGCCTCGTCCACGTACCCGCGCGGCAGTTCGAACTCGAACTCGGTGCGCAGCGCGTGCTCCTCGCGCCGCGCCGGAGCGCCGGCGGAGGGTGCCGCCGGGGGTGCCGGGGCCGGGGCGGGCGCCGTGGCCTGGAGGATCTCCTCCAGGTTGCCCGCCGTCACCGTACGTCGCCTCATCGGGAACCTCCGTGGATACCCTCGGCCTTGGCCGGGGGCGGGGGCGCCCCCGCTTGCGGGGGAGGAGGCGGACCGCCTGCGGAGCAGGTCGGGGTGCGGTGTTTGGCCGTCAGGGCGGACCGCCGTGCGGGTGACGGCATCCGGTTGTCAGTGCCTGCCCATAGGTTGGTCCCGTGCATCTCAGGTACTCCTATCGTGTATATCCGACGGTGGGTCAGCGGCAGTTGCTGGCCCGTACGTTCGGGTGCGCACGGGTGGTGTACAACGATGCGCTTGCCCTGCGGAAGGCCGCATGGAAAGCGGACCGGTCGAGGATCCCGACCGGCGCGCCGGCCAAAGCGGTGATCACCGACGCGAAGAAGACGGACGCCCGGTCGTGGCTGGGGTCGGTGTCGGTTGACGCGTTGCAGTCGTCCATCCGTGACCTGGACACGGCCTACCGGAACTTCTTCGACAGCCTGTCGGGGAAGCGGGCCGGTCGCCCGGTGGGCCTTCCGGTGTTCAAGTCGCGCAAGGACAACCGGCAGTCGCTGCGGTTCTCCCGCAACGGCTTCCGCCTGCGGGGCAACGGCAAGCTGAACCTTGCCAGGATCGGTGACGTCCGGGTGAAGTGGTCGCGGGCTCTGCCCGCCGACCCGTCGTCGGTGACGATCGTGCTGGACCCGTCCGGCCGGTACTTCGCTTCGTTCGTCGTGGACATCGAGCCGGACCATCTCGCCGAGCTGGACACCGAGATCGGCATCGACCTCGGCCTGACCACCTACGCCGTGATGTCCGACGGCACGGTGATCGACAACCCGCGCTTTCTGCGGAAGGCGGAGAGGAAGCTCAAGGCCGCGCAGCGGGCGCTGTCCCGTAGGGCGAAGGGGTCGAAGAACCGGGAGAAGGCCCGCAGGAAGGTGGCCAGGGCGCACGCGAAGGTGGCCGACACCCGCATGGACTGGCTGCACAAGCAGACGACCAGGCTGATCCGCGAAAATCAAGCGATCTACCTGGAAGACCTGAACGTGCGCGGCCTGGCCCGAACCCGCCCGGCCAAGTCCGTCCACGACGCCGGATGGTCCACCTTCCGCCGGCTCCTCACCGAGAAAGCCGCCCGCTACGGCAGGCACGTCGGCATCATCGGCCGGTACGAGCCCACCAGCCAGGTGTGCTCCGCGTGCGGGGTCCTGGACGGACCCAAGCCGCTCAACATCCGCGAGTGGACGTGCGGTGCGTGCGGTGCCTGCCATGACCGTGACCTCAATGCTGCTCGAAACATCCTGGCCGCCGGGCGGGCGGACAGGCTGAACGCCTGCGGAGGGCCGGTAGGACCCGGGGTGGCGATCCCACGCCGGGCACGGCCCGTTGAAACAGGAACCCACCGGAACGCCGGCCGCACCGGGCGCAAGCCCCGTGCCGCAGGCGCGACCGGAATCCCCGTGCTTCAGCGCGGGGAGGATGTCACTCGACGATGATCTCCTCGAACACGATGGTCACGGACTCGGTGGCCGCGGCGGACTCGCCGGCTTTGAGGGAGGGGCCCTCCCATTTGGAGGCCCAGCCGTTCATCAGCTGGATGCGCCGGACGGTCTCGCCCGTGGAGTCCTTGATCTCGATGGTGAGGTTCTGCCGGGCGGTGTCGACGGCCCCGTTGTTCAGGGTCTCCTTGATCCACGTGGTGAACTCGCTGCTCTTGTCGAGTCCCCGGGTGATCGTGACCTCGCCGGCCTGGCGGGCGCCGGGCTGCTTGCGGATGATCTGCTTGCCGTCCTTGCTGACCTGCCGGACCTCCACGACCTCCTCCTCGACGGTCAGGCCGCTGATCTCCTGGATCGACTCGACCAGGTAGCCACCGAGCTGCACGCCGAAGATATGGGTGGAAAGAGCATCGCCCTCTGCCATGACTGTCTGTCACCTTTCCTTGCTGCTCGTCCCGGCCGTTCCGGGACCGCCGGACCTGCGGGTCACTCGTCGATGAGGCTGGTGCTGTCGGAGAACTGCGCCAGCCGGAACACCACGAACTCGGCCGGCTTGACCGGCGCCACGCCGATCTCGCAGATCACGCGGCCCTGGTCGATCGATTCCTGCGGGTTGTTGTCCCGGTCGCACTTGACGTAGAACGCCTCGGCGGCCGTCCGCCCGAACAGCGCGCCGCCCCGCCACTCCTCGGTGAGGAACGCGGTGACGTTGCGCCGGATGCTCGACCAGAGCCGGTCGTCGTTCGGCTCGAAGACCACCCACTGGGTGCCCAAGAGGATGGACTCCTCCAGGTAGTTGAAGAGGCGGCGCACGTTCAGGTAGCGCCAGGCCGGATCGGAGGAGAGGGTGCGGGCGCCCCAGATCCGGATGCCCCGGCCGGGGAAGGACCGGACGCAGTTCACCCCGATCGGGTTGAGCAGGTCCTGCTCGCCCTTGCTCAGGCGCAGTTCCAGGTCGACCGCGCCGCGGATCACCTCGTTGGCGGGGGCCTTGTGCACCCCGCGCTCGGCGTCGCTGCGCGCCCACACACCGGCGATGTGGCCGCTCGGCGGGACGGTGGTGTTGCGCCCGGCGGCCGGGTCGAAGACCCGGATCCAGGGGTAGTAGAGGGTGGCGTAGCGGGAGTCGTAGCCCGCCTCGTCGTTGCGCCAGGTCCGCACCTGCTGCGCGGAGAGACCGGGCGGGGCGTCCAGGACGGCGACCCGGTCGCCCATCTGCTCGCAGTGCGAGATCACGGCCAGCTGCACGGTGCGCACGCCCTCGGCGTCGATCTCACCGCGCTGGTGGGAGCCCATCAGGTCGGGCACCGCGACCATGGTGATCTCGTCGATGGTCTCCAGGCCGCCGAGCCCGGTGCGGGCCGCCGCGTCGCCGACGTACTCGGCCGGGTCGAGCCGGGCCACCGCGTCCTGGCCGGCGGCCGGGGCGGGCACGGCGGCGGGCGCGTCGGGCAGGGCCGCGATCTGGTTCGCGGGCCGGCCCTGGGCGGTGCCGCGCTGCTCGGTGACCTCGATCAGCGCCGAGCCGCGGGCCTGGGTGACGAGGTAGCCCTTGACGTTCCGGCGGGCCGACACCTCGAAGGTCTCGGCCACCGCCCCGTCACGGTGGACCAGCAGCCTGAACCGGTCCTCGGGCGGGTTCTCGCCGTCCGCGTCGGCGATCTCCACCGAGACGCCGGTGACGCCCGGCCGGACCGCGAGCAGGAACCCGCCGAGCTCGACGGGCTCCGCCGCGCGCTGCTGGGGGCCCGCGGTGGCGGCCGGCGCGGAGCTGTCCCGGTCGGAGCCGCCGACCCGGACGACGTACGCGGCGCCGCCGCCGTTGGCGAAGTACCCGTAGACCGCGTGGGGCAGGTAGGCGCCCTCGGTGAAGCCGCCGAAGCGCTGGGAGTACTGGTCCCAGCTGGTGACGAGCGTCGGCTCGTGGAACGGGCCGGCCGGGGCGAGCCCGACGAACGCGGCGACGGCGGTGCCGACCCCTTCGATCGGGCGGGCACCGGACTGCACCTCCTCCACGTAGACCCCCGGGGTGAGGTACGTCGGCATGCTCGCTCCTTCGTGTCACCGGTCTTCGGTGGACGGTCTTCGGTGGATCTCCGGCCAGGTTCTGCGGACGGCGGACGAAGGACGAGGGACGGCGGAACGCCGTCGACGGACCCGGTCGCGCTCCGTCGCGCCCCGCCCCACCCTTTCCGGCGGGCCGTCGCCGGCGGGAGGGACCGGGGGACCTGCCCGGGGGCAAGGGCGCTGCCCTCCCCGGCCCTCCCCGGCCCGCCGCGACGGTCCGCCGGCCGTCCCGGCTCAGAGCCGCGTGACCTGGGCCACGTACGGTCCGAACTCGCCCTCCAGCACCAGCCGGCCGAGCTTGCGGTACTCCTGCGCGACCGCCGTCACCGTCTGGGCCATCGTCAGCGGTCCGCCCGACTCGGCGGCGAGGTACGCGGCGGTCACCGCGCAGGCCCGGATGGAGCCTCCGGCCAGGTCGAACCGGTCCGCGCAGAAGTGGAGGTCGAGGTCGTCGCCCCGGGGCACCCGGTCGCCCAGGCAGCGGTCCCACAGGGCGAGGCGCTGGTCGGCGTCGGGCACCGGGAAGTCCGCGATCACGTCCAGGCGGCGGGTGAAGGCCTCGTCCAGGTTGGCGCGCAGGTTGGTGGTCAGGACGGCGATGCCGTCGAAGGACTCCATCCGCTGGAGCAGGTACGCCGACTCCATGTTGGCGTGCCGGTCGTGGGCGTCCTTGACCTCCGAACGCTTGCCGAAGATCGCGTCCGCCTCGTCGAACAGCAGCACCGCGTTGACGGCGGAAGCCTCGGTGAAGATCCGCTCCAGGTTCTTCTCGGTCTCACCGACGTACTTGTCGACCACCGTGGAGAGGTCCACCACGTACAGGTCCATGCCCAGGTCGGCCGCCACCACCTCGGCCGACATCGTCTTGCCGGTACCGGACGAACCCGCGAACAGCGCGATCACCCCGCGCCCGCGCCCGCCGCCGGGCCGCATGCCCCACTGCCCGAGCACCTGTTCGCGGTGGCGGGCGCGCACCGCGAGCTCCCGCAGGCTGCGGTGGGTGGGGGCGGGGAGCACCAGGTCGTCCCAGCCCACCGCGGGTTCGACCCGGCGGGCGAGGCGGGCGAGCCCCGCGCCGTTCTGGGCCCGGACGGCCGTGCGCAGGTCGTCCGGGGAGACCGGGCGGCCGTCGAGCGCGGCCGTGCGCACCGCGGTGCCGGCGGCCCTCCGCAGCTGCCCGGCGTCCAGGCGGTGCGCGGCGACGGACCGGGCGAGCGCCTCGGCCCCGTGCTCGCCGACGCCCTCGTCGCCCCCCGCGCCGTGCTCCTCGCCGGCCCGCTCCAGTGCGTGCCGCCAGCGCGCGACCTGCCGGTCGGGGGCCGGGGCCGCCACCGTCAGGGTGACGGGGGTGTCGGCCGCCCAGGCGGGTTCCCAGCCGCCGCTCCCGTGGGTGAGGAAGGGGAGGCCGCGCAGGGCGTCGCACAGCGTGCGCAGGACCCGGGCCCGCTCGTCGGGCCGGTCGGGCAGCTCCTCCAGCGGCCCCAGGACGACGCCCGCGCCCAGCAGCCGGGCCTCGCGGGCGACGGCCCGGGCGACGCCCGGCACGCCCCGGGGGTCGTGGGACAGCGCCGCCGGGTCCAGGGCCAGCGGTGCCAGCCCGCCCGCCCGCAGCGCGGCGACGGCCAGCCCCTCGGGATCGCCGCCCCGGCTGCGCAGGTGGACATGGCCGGTGCCGGTCCCGGCCGCGGCGGCGGCCCGGCGCAGCTCGGCCGGGTCGACGGCCGGATCACCGGCCGGCCGGCCGAGCACACCGGTCAGCAGCGGGTCGGGCGCGGTGTCGCCCAGCAGGTGCGCGGTGACCCGGTCCGGGACGGTCAGCACCCGGGACAGCGGCGGCCGTTCGGGCTCGGTGACCTCCAGCAGACCGCCCGCGAGGAGCGGCGCGGAGGGAGCCAGCCGGAACCGGGCCGCCGCCGCCCCGCGGTGCCCGCACAGTTCGAGGGCGAGCCCGACGGTGGGCCGGCGGCGCGTCAGGTCGTCGTTGAGGTAGCCGTAGAGCCGCTCGAAGCGGGTGTCCAGGTCCGGGGCCAGGGCCACCAGCAGCAGGTCCAGGTCCAGGGGCGCCAGGGCGAAGCGGGCGGCGAGCACGGCCAGCGGCGAGCCGGGCGGCGGCGCGTCCGGACCGGGCAGGGCGGGCGGAGCGGGCCGGTGGTCCTCGTCCAGGACGCGGGCGACCGCCTCGGGGGTGAGGAACTGGCCGCGGTACGGATCGTCCGGGTCGGGATCGAGCGCGCGCCGGATCGCGACGGCCTCGCGCACCCGCTCCTCGACGACCCGCAGCCGCGTCCACAGGTACGGGACCGGGGCCGTCGTCGCGGCCGCGGGTTCCAGGGTCCGCGTCACGGCTGCCGCTCCCCGCGTCGGCGGCGGGCGGGGGCCGGCCCCCGCTCCCGGGAGCCGCCGAAGCCCTCCGGACCGGGCTCGGCCACCTCCGTGTAGCGCAGGCGGCGCGCGGACCCCGGCTCCTCCGGTGCGGTCCGGGCCGCGGCGCGGACCACGAGCCCCTCGGTGACCGGCGGGGCGACGGCGGTGGTGGCCCCGGCCAGCGGCGCCCTCACCCGCAGCCCCAGCGACGGCTTCAGCTCGCCGCCCAGCGCCGACCACACGTCGGAGGCGGCGGGCGCGTCGAGCCCGGTGCCGCCGCCGTCCAGGCCCACGATGAGGCCGAGTTCGGCGAGCGAGCCGGTGAGCAGGCGCGGGGGCAGCGCGTCGGTGGACACCAGGCACCTCAGCACCTGGGAGAGCAGCCGGTGTTCGTCCTGCGGCCGGCTCGCCCACGCGGTGACGAGGTACGTCAGCTCGAACCAGCGGGCCGGGGCCCGGCGCGCGGCGAGGAAGCCGTCCGCGTCGTACACCTCGCCCGCGCCGCTGGCGCGCCGGGTGTGGTCCTCGCGGACGTCGTACAGGAACACGCACACCGTCGGGGCGCTGCGGCGGGCCGCCCAGTCACGGGTCGGCGCGTCGAACACCACGTCGACGCCCGACGCGTCCAGGCCGGACTCCGCGAGCAGCCGGCGCAGCCCCTCGTCGACCTCGTGGATCATCGGCGGATCATCTCGTTGGGCGGCTGGACCGTGCCGCTGACCACCAGGAAGTCGGTCCGCACCGGGGAGAAGCCGGGGCCGCTCGCGGTGATGACCCGGGGGCCGGTCTGGTCCTTGGCGAGGATCAGCAACTGGCCGATGAACCGGCCGTCCGGCCCGGGGACGGTCGGCGCCGCCGCGGCCGTGATGCCCGGTTGCCAGGTGAACCGCACCGGCGCGCCGGGCGGGAAGTCCTCACCGCGCACCGAGGTGACGAAACCGGGCTTGCCGATCGGCGGGACGGCGACGATCCGCGGCTGGAGGATCCGCAGCTGCTGACGGGCTTCGTTGTCCCCGGGGTCGGCGTCCGTGCCGGTGGTGGTCAGGGAGCCGGTCACCAGGCCGGTGAGGGCCTGATCGGGGCTGAGGACGACCTGGACGACGGTCCGGGCGCCCGGGGCGAGGTCGGGCAGCGCGCACACCCACGCCCGGTCGCAGCCCGGCGGCGGCCCGTCGTGGGGCACGCCCCCGGGCAGGCCCACGCGGAGCCGCAGACCGGTGGCCAGTCCTTCGCGGCCGTTGCGCACGGTGTACGTGAGGACCACGCGACCACCCACGTAACCGGGGTTCGGCTGCGCCGTGAGGCTCAGTCCGGGGCCGGCCGGCGGCGCGGGCGGCAGCGGCGGGGGCGTGCCGACCGGCGACGGGGCCGGCGGCGCGGGGGCGGGGGCCGGGGGCGGCGGCGGTACCGGGGTCGACGGCGGGTCCGCCGTCGGGGTCGGGGTCGGACCGGGCGTCGGCGGGGCCGGCGCCGGGAGCACCGGCACCACGGTCCGGCCGGTGTTGTCGCTGGGACGGGGGTCGAGGACGGCACCGGTGACCGACCAGTCCAGGGGCTGGTCGCCGGGCTCGACCCCGGTGACGGTGACCGTGACCGGCACGGTGGCGCCCGGGCGCAGCACGCCCAGGGCGCAGACCAGCGCCGCCGCGTCACAGACGGCGCCGGGCGCGGCGAGGCCCGTGACGGTCACCCCGGCCGGGGGCGCGACGGTCAGCCTGGTCCCGGGCGAGGCGGCCGGGCCGTGGTTGACGACGTCCACCCGGACGGTCCCGGACTCGCCCGCGGTGAGCGGCGCGACCGTACCGGGTGCCTGGACCGCGAGGTCCACGGACTGCTGGACGCCCGGTTCCTTCTGACGGCCCGGCAGCCCGGCGGTGAGCGGGGTGCGGGCCCCGGAGACCACGTCCACCAGGGACAGCTTCTCCGGGCTGTTGGCGGCCAGGGCGGCCCGGGAGCTGATCACCAGCGTCCTGCCGTCGGAGCTCCAGGCGGCGTCGCGGGGCTGGAAGGGCCCGGTGGCGGTGGTGTCGGGCAGCTCCCGGCCGCAGGCCCCCGGTCGGTCGCGGGCCGCGTCGGGCAGCAGCACCCGGCAGCCGCCGCCCGCCGCGGCGACCAGCAGGATCCCGTCGCGCTCGTCGACCCGGCCGGCGCCGTTCTTGCGGTTGAAGGCGATGGTGGCGCCGTCCGGCGAGAACGCCGGGCTGTCGTCGACGACCTCGCAGGCGCCGGGGCAGTGGGCGGCACTCAGGTCGCGCTGCCGGTCCAGGTGGTCCACGGGCACGGTCCACACGTGCTTGTTGCCCCCGCCGCCGTTGATCACCTGGTTGCGGGTGAACGCCAGGGCCGAGCCGTCGGAGGACCAGGTGGGCTGGGCGTCGCCGCCCTGGAGCTGCCCCTCGGGCGGGACGATCACGTCCCGGACCGCGCCGGTGGCGGCGTCCGCGATCAGGATCCGTCCGGGACCGGAGGCGCCGCCGACCCCGCCGGGGGAGGTCCGGGTGAAGGCCAGGTACCGGCCGTCCGGGGAGAACGTCGGATCGGTGTCCCAGTCCCGGGGGCCGCGGCCCGCCAGCGGGAGCGCCGTCGGGCCGGAGCCGTCGGCGTCCGCGATCCAGATCCGTTCGATCCGCCCGGCCGGCAGGTCCGGTCCGGCCGGCGCGTCCTCGAAGCGGGTCAGCACGATCCGGCGGCCGTCGGGCGTGTAGTTCTGCCGCTCGGTCCACGGGTCGTACCCGGCGGCCGGCCGGAACAGCGGGTCCTTCGCCGGGTCCGTCTCGGTGTCGGCCGCCGGGTCCTCTTTGAGGACGGTCCGGTTGAGGTCGCGGGGGTCGGAGCCGTCCGGCCGGACGTCCTGCAGGGTCACCACGTGCGGGCCGTCCGCCGAGACGCGTTCGACCACCGCGCCACCGCCCTGGAGCGGGCCGAGCCAGGTGGCCGGTCCGACCTCGCGGTCCTCGCTGAGCACCACCTTCGGTTCGTCCTCCGAGAGCGCTTTCACCCGGAAGACGTGGTCCCAGTCGCCCTCACAGCTGCAGGTCCGGTCCGGGCTGAGGAAGAGCAGGTCGTTCCCGTCGGGCAGCCAGGCTGCCCCGTGCGTGCGCCACTGTGCCCGCGGGCCCGCCAGCAGCGGCCCGCCGGTGCGCCCGTCGGTCCACCGCAGCCGGGGCCCGTCCGGTCCGGTGGCGGTGTACGCGATCCGGTCCCGGGTCGCCGGCCCGTCCACCGGGTTCCACACCGGCTCGGTGCCCGCGCCGTCGGCGGGGTCGGAGACCCGGGTGGCGGGCCCGCCCCGCAGCGGCCGGACGTAGACCTGCCGGCCGGCGGCCCGGTCGGTGTCGGAGGAGTACGCCAGCCGCGCGCCGTCGGGCGAGACCGTGGGGTGCTCCTCGTTCGCGGGGGTGTCGGTCAGCCGGGTGAGGCCGGTGCCGTCGGTGCGCACCAGCCACAGGTCGCGCTGGGTGCCACCGGCCCCGGCGGGCCGGGCCGCGTCGAAGACGACCGACCGGCCGTCCGGCGTCAGCCGCGGGTTCGCCGCGTCCAGACCGCTGGTCAGGCGGCGCACCGAGCCGTCGGCGGAGCGCAGGTAGACCTGCGGGGCCTGCTCGTCGCGGCGGCTCGCGAAGACCAGCCGGTCGCCCAGGGCGGCGGGCTGGACGTCGAAGTGCGCCGGGCCCTCGCCGAACAACGGGGGGCTCGTCGTGTCCGTCGCCACCCGGCCGAGGCTCCGGTGGCGGGTACCGGCGTACGCGATCCGGCTCTCCCCGGCGTCGGCCGCCGCGGCCCGGGCCCCGGCGTCGGCCGCGGCGGGCCGGTCCCCGGTGCCGCCCGGGCCGGCGGCCGCCGTCACCGCGAGCAGGGGCGCCAGCAGCAGCAGCGCCGCACCGGCCCTGCCCCAGCGGTGTCGCCGACGGCCGGAGCCACCCGTGCCCATCACGGTCCACCTCACAGTCCGGTCCAGCATCCATGTCCGACGGGCGCCAGCCTGCCGCCCCGCGGCCGCGGCCCGGCAGGGCCCCGGGGCCGGGCCCGGGGGAAGGGCCGGCTGCGCTTTCGGGCAGCCGGTGCCGACCCGCTCAGATCAGCCCGTTGCGCAGCGCGTAGCCGACGGCGTGGGAGCGGTTGCGCAACTGGAGCCGGGTGATGACCTCGTGCAGCACGTTCTTGACGGTCCGTTCGGAGTACGAGGTGTTGCGCGCGATCTCCGCGGTGTCCAGGCCCTCCGACACCAGGCGCAGCATGTCCGCCTCGCGCGGGGTCAGCGTGGACAGGGACACCGCGTGCGGGTCGAGGGCCGACCGCTGCAGGCTGCCGACGTGGTCGAGGAGCTTCGCGAGCAGGTCGCCGGGCAGGACGCCCTCACCGTTCGCCATCGCCAGGACCAGCCGCAGCAGCCGGTCCTGGTCGGCCTCCGCGCGCCGCAGCACCGCGGTGACCCCGCACTCGATGGCGCGCTGTAAGGCGTCACCCGAGTCGAAGGTGCCGACCACGAGCCCGGTGCGGGTGGCGGAGTTGTGGCGCAGCCGGTAGAGCAGGGCGGTCGTCTCGTCGTCCACGCTGTCCACGGCGACGAGCGAGACCCGCGCTTCGTGCGCGTCGGCGTCGTCGACCAGTTCCACCTCGGGCCGCTGGCGCAGCTGTTGGACGATCCCGACGTGCAGGACCGGGTCCGAGGCGTACACGGCCACGGTGACCCGCCCGCCGGGCTCGCCGGCGGCCGCTTCGTGCGCGGCCCGGGCGTGGGCCGGGCGGTGGGCCGGGGCGCGGCCCTGGGGCGGGACGGTCGGCCGCGTGGTGCCGGTGCCGGACGGGTGGACGGTGCCGATGAGGTCGGTGTGGAGCATGAGGCGTACCTGTTCCGTGATGCGTATGAGGGGAGTACCGCGGGATCGAAGGCAACAAAGCGCCTGGACAGGGGAGTTGGGAGGAGTTCGCGGGGGCATCGCGGCTGCCCGGGGCCTTGCCCCCGCGTCCGTGGAGGCGGGCGGGGCGGCGGCGTAGCGTCGCGGCGTGACGACCCCAGCAGCCACTCCCAGCCCCGGCGCGCCCGGCCTCGACATCCCGTCGGTGACGGTGACGCCGGGCGGTACCGCGACCACCAGCCTGACCGTTCGCAACGACGGCGACATCGTCGAGGCGTACCGCCTGGAAGTCGTCGGTGACTGCGCTGCCTGGACGACGGTGGAGCCCGACCGCGTCTCCCTGTACCCCGGCACCTCGGAAACGGTGACCATCCGCCTGGCGCCCCCGCGTTCGCCGCGGGTGCGGGCGGGCGAGGTGCCACTGGCCGTACGGGTCCTGCCCACCGAGCACCCCGAGGCGGTCAAGGTCCCCGAGACCACCGTGCGGGTCGAGGCATTCCGGCAGCTTCGGGCCGAGAGCGCTCCCAAACGCCGCCGCGGCTGGCTGCGCGGACGCTACCGCCTCGCCGTCCACAATGAGGGCAACCGTCCTGTCCAGGTGGGATTCACCCCGGCGCAGCCCGGTGAGGACCTGAAGTTCGACATCCGCCCCGCGGCTCCGAAGCTGGAGCCGGGCGAGTCGGCGGAGGTGGCGCTGCGGGTCCGGGCCGGGAAGCCCGTGTGGTTCGGGAAGCCGGCCACCTGGCCGTTCGCCGTCACCGTGGCGGAGACCGTGACGGAGACCGGAGCGAAGACCGGAGCGAAGACCGGTGCGAAGGCCGGGGCCCGGACCGACGACGCCGGTGAGGACGACCGGGAGCGACCGCGGCCGGAGGCCGAGTTCGTCCAGATACCGATCTTCCCGACCTGGCTGCTGGCGGCCCTGGCGGCGCTCCTCGCGCTGCTGCTGGCCTGGTTCCTGCTGGTGCGTCCCGCCGTGCGCAGCACCGCGAGGGAGGCCGCCGACCAGGCGGTCCAGCAACAGCCGACCCCCACCGGGGCGGCGGCCGGCGGCCGGACCCCGGCGGCGAGCCCCGGGCAGCCGGACTCCGGGGCCGGGAGCACCCCGCCCGGGGCGGGCGCGGGCGGTACCGGCACGGGCACGGGCACGGGCACCGGCACGGGCGGCGGCGCCGGGACCGGGTCGGGGGGCGGGCAGCAGAGTTCGGCCACCATCGACCTGACGACGGCCGGCGGGGAGACCAAGGCCGGCACCTACACCGTGCCCGTGGGCAAGGCGTTCGGGATCACGGACATCGTCGTCGCCAACTTCCAGGGCGACGAGGGCGTCGTGACGATCGGTTTCGGCGACCGCAAGATCACGACGATCGCGCTGGAGACGTTCCGTAACCAGGACTACCACTGGGTCACCCCCATCAGGATCACTGAGAACCAGACCGTGACGGTCCAGGTGACCTGTGCGAAGCCGGGCACCCCGGCCACCGGCCAGCAGGCCCAGGAGTGCCACGAGGTCCTCAACGTGAGTGGCGTGTTGAGCGACCTCAGGTGAACAGATGCCACACGCATCGTCTGTCAGGTTGTCCCGTGAGCAAAGGGGAGCCCGAGTCGTTCCGGCTGAAAACCGACGGTTCGGAGGCCGGGAAGGAACCCTGCTCGTGACTGTACATTCTCATTCCGGCGGCCCTGGGCGGCTCCGGCCCGGCGTTCGAATGTGAACCTGACGGTCGTTCAAATACGGCTGGATCCGATCCCTCCCGGCGCCCGCCCGACCGTTCGGGCGCCGAACGGGCAGGACGGCGGCCGTCCCCGGCGTGTCGGCGCGTACCGGGGGCCGGCCCGCGTCACGGGCCGGCCCTGGTCAGCTGCCGGTACGCGTCACGAACCGGCGCGCCTGCGGGCCGTGTCGCCGGCCAGCGACCGGTCGTGCCGGTACGCCTCCTCCGCCCAGCTCGCGAGGTCGCGCAGTTCGGCCTTGAGCTCGTCCCAGGTCTTCATCAGGGAGCCCATCGTCCGGAGTTCGAGGGGGACCATCATGGCGCCCTCCTCCTCGTGCGGGGCGATCTGGTTCATCCCGCCGAACACGCTCTGCTGAGGGATCTGCGGGACGCCCTTCAGCGTCGACTCGGCGAACGTGAGGAGGGACACCGGGAGGCCGTCGATCTCCCGGGTGGCGTCGTCACGGAACTCCAGGTTCGCGCCGCCGTCGCCCGGATCCTCCTGGAACTGCGCGAGTTCGTCGACGATCGCCTCGCTGTTGTCCGAGAGGAATTCCTGGAACCCGGGGTCGAGGAGCGCGCGGACGTCCGTGAGCTGGGAGCGGGACAGCACGACCGTCAGGTTCTTGATCTGGCCCCGGTCCTCGTCCTGCGCGAGGTAGTCGGCCATGGCCGCGACCTGCATGAAGAACAGCTGGCTGTAGCCGTCCAGGGCGTCCGTCTCCAGCCGCTTGCGCTTGCGCGCCGACTCCTGGCCCTGTTCGTACCGGGCCACGACCTGCTCGGCGAACGTCTTCGACTGCGAGAGCCGGAACCGGGCGCGGGGGAGCGGCGCCCCCGGGGCCTGGGGAGCGGCATCCCGGAGGTGGTCGAAGAACATCGGCATCCCGGCCAGCGGCACACCGACCGAGTAGTGGACGAACAGCCCGTCGCCCATGCCCGGGGCGCCGGCGTAGTTCGGGAAGTCGAGGTCCGGGGCGATCCGGGCGTCCTGCCCCGCGGGCAGGATCTCCAGTTCCAGGCCCATGCCCGCCAGCGGGGTCTTCTCGGTGGCCCGGTAGAACGCCTCGCGCACCGTCCTGATCTCGTCGACCAGCCGTTCGAGGGCCGCCGGCCCGGACTCGCTCCCCGTGCCGACCACCGAGACGGCCCCGGTCACGAACTCCAGGTTCGAGTAGTCGGCCCCGTTGCGCAACGACCGCTTGTCGGAGACCAGCTTGAAGTCGGCCGCGGTGCTCTCGGCCAGGTCGGTGTCGCCCTCGTACGTCGCGCCGCCGGACGTCTCGACGGGCATGTCGATCTCCGTCTCGAACCCCAGCTTCCGCTGCACGGCGGGCTCGCCGGCCCCCGCGGCGGCGGCGCCCGGCTCCGCCCGCCGGACCGCCTCCGGTCGGCCGGCCGGCCGCGCCATCACCCGTCGCGCGTTGGCCTCGGCCTCGCGCTCGAAGGAGTCGCCGGGATGGCTGACCCGCAGGCCGTCCCCCCGGTCGGTACCGGCGACGGCCCCCTTCCGCTGCTGGATCACATGGGTCAGCTCGTGCGCGAGGGTGTGCCGGTCGCCGCCCCCGTGCCCGATGACCACGTCCCGGCCGGAGGTGTAGGCCCGCGCGCCGATCTCGGCGGCCGACCGCTGGGCGGCCGCGCCGGTGTGCAGCCGCACGTCGGAGAAGTCCGCCCCGAGCCGCCCCTCCATCTCCGCGCGCACCGGCCCCTGGAGCGGCCGTCCGGCCCCCCGCAGGACCTCGTGCACGCTGGACCGCTGGACCGGGTCCGGGCCCTGTTCCTCCCGCCCGCCCCGCGCCATCCGGGCCACGACCGCGTTGCCGATGCTCCGCTGCAGCTCACGAGCCTGCTCCGGGGACATCGCCCCCGCCACGGGCCCGCTCACCCGCGCCTCCCGGGCCCTGTGGTCACCTCCGCCGGCCCGCTCGCCGCCGTTCCCCCTGCGATCGTCCGCCCTCGCGCGCACTGGCCCTCCCGGTCGCCTTCCGCTGCCCTGCTCTCCTCTCCCTACACCGCCGGCACCTCCCGCTCCCATCCCCGAAAGTGCAGCCCTGGGGCCATGCCCCCTGCCCGACCCGGGTGATCCCGGGCCCACGGGTCGCCGGGGGGCTGGGCGGCCGTGGCGGCTCCGGCGCCCCCGGTGGGGCGCCGGAGCGGGGGCTCAGGCGTACCGGCGGTGGCCGGTGTGGTCGGACCCACACCCGCGGTACCACGCCGCGGCCGTCGCCCCCTCGCGCACCGTCGTGGCGATCGGCGTCGACGCGGAGCCGAACCAGCGGCTGGGCAACCCGGACGTGCTGCCGCTGGTGTCGCTCGCCGCGGAGCGGGCGTGGGTCGAGCGGCTGCTCGTCCGGCGGCCCGAAGTGAGCTGGGACCGACTGCTGTTCAGCGCCAGGGCATCCGTCTACCAGGCGTGCCTCCCGGTGGTCGGGCCGCTGGGCTTCGACGACGCGCTGATCACGGTCGACCCGCCGGCCGGCACCTTCCGGGCCCGGGTCAGGCTCCCCTGGCCCGCCGGGCGCTGGTCCCGCTCCACCCGGCTGACGGGCCGGTCGTGGCCGGAAGCCGACGTTCGGTCAAGAGGCCAGGAAAAGCGGGGGTTTCGGACGCCGACGGCCGCTCGCCGTCCCGGGGGTGGCGGAGGGGACCCGGCCGTGCGCGGTCGCCCGGCTCCGGCGGACGGGCCGGCCGGCGTCGTGGCGCGGCTGCCGGGAACGGGTGAGCGGGACTCGGCGGGTGGCGCCGGACCGCAGGACACGGAACGTCTGACGCCCTGTCAAAGTTCCTGGTTCTCCTGCGAACTTGTGTGAATGCCCTTTACGCTCCCATTAAGGATGGGCGGCTTTCCGTCACGCTCGAACTCCCTCGCGGGGTCGGGGCGGAGGGCCCGAACCGTACGATGAGAGCAGGGATGACAACGACACGTGAACAGGAGCCCGGTGCCGTGCGCGGCCCGGAGCGGCGGCGTCCGGGAGTGCTCGGCCGCCGGACCGTGGGGGGCGCCGCGGCGTTGCTCCTCGGAATCGGGGCGTGTTCGCTGCTGGCCGCCCCGGCCGCGTTCCCGCAGGCGGCCGACGGGACGGTGACGGTCCGGGTGGTGCGGGCCGTGGACACCACCGGGGTGTGGACGCCCGCGCTGGAGCCCGGGATGGCCGGCGTGACGGTGACCCTCACCGACGACGCGGGCACCGGCGTCGAGGGCAGCACGGCGGCGGACGGCACGGTGACGTTGACGCCGGGCAGCAAGCTCACCGGCGGCAAGTACCGCGTCCAGGTGGTGAACCCGAAGCCGGGCAAGCTCTACCCGGCCTTCGCCTCGCGGCAGGGCCTGGCCGGCGCGCCCAACCAGCTGAGCAGCAACGAGGAGTTCGTCGACCTCTCCGGCGGCAAGAACGCGGTGCTCACCACCGGGCTGTGGAGCCCCGGTGACTACTGCCAGAAGAACGCCCCGCTGGTGACCACCTGCCAGCCGACGACCCGGGAGGGCGGGACGCAGCGCACGCTGGTCTCCTTCCCGTACAGCGCGCGCGGCCAGGACGGCGTGGACGTGAACGTCACGAACGTCGCCACCAACGCCGAGACCGGCACGCTGTTCGGCATCGCGTGGAACCGCGCCGACCGGCGGGTGTTCTCCTCGGCCGTCGCCAAGCGCACCACGGACTACGGCCCCGGCGGCGCGGGCGGGATCTACGTGACCGACCTGGAGACGAAGCGGACCACGCTGTTCGCCACCGTCCCGGACGCCGGCCGGACCGTCCACGGCGGCGGCACCGACGACGCGTTCCTCGCGACGCCGGGCAAGGAGAGCCTCGGCGGCATCAAGATCACCGACGACGGCAAGGACCTCTTCGTCGTCAACCTCGCCGACCGCAAGCTCTACCGCTACGACGCCACCGGCCCGACGGCCGCCGCGCCGAAGGCCGCCTACCCGATCCCCGACCCGGGCTGCCCGGCGGCCGGGGACTGGCGCCCGTTCGGCCTCGGCCTGCAGGACGGCACCGGCTACCTCGGCGGCGTCTGCTCGGGCGAGTCGACCGGCCAGGTGTCCGACCTGCGCGCGGTGGTGCTGCCGTTCGACCCGGCCACCGGGGCCTTCGCGCCGGCGGTCCTGAGCCAGCCGCTCGACTACCCGCGCCAGTCGACCGTCGGCGGGGGCCCGTGCGACGGAGCGGGTTGGTTCCCGTGGACCAACACCTACCCGACCACCCAGAACGGCCGTCCGTGCGGTAGCTCCACCATCGCCAACCCCGAGCCGGAGTTGGGCGAGATCGCCTTCGAGACCGACGGCTCGATGCTGCTGTCCTTCCGCGACCGCTTCGGCGACCGCGCGCCGGCCGCGCCCGCGCCGGGTTCCGTCGCCGTCGTCATGTCCGGCGGTGACCTGAACAAGGCCTGCCCGGCGAACGGCACGTACGTGCTGGACACCAACAGTGGCTGCGGACTGTCCCCCCGGGGCACCCGCTTCTTCGACACCAGCTGGGGCGGTCACCGCAACACCGCGTTCGCCGGCATGGCCTTCTCGAAGACCGAGAACACCATCGCGACCTCCGCCTTCGACCCCAACCACACCGCCTTCGGCTATGGCACGTCGTTCCTCCAGCGCGACGGCACGCAGGACCCGAAGTTCGGCCTGCGGCTCAACCCGGCGGGTCCCATCGCCCCGTTCGGCAAGGGCGCCTCGATGGGCGACCTGGAGGTGCTCTGCGACCAGGCCCCGCTCCAGATCGGCAACCGGGTCTGGTACGACCCCGAGCGCAGCGGCATCCAGCGCCCGGGTCAGCGTCCCGTACCGGAGGCGACCGTCAACCTGTACGACGAGTCGGGGAAGCTCGTCGGCACCACGAAGACCACCGCGCGAGGTGAGTACTACTTCGACGACTCCAACGTCACCGGCGGCCTCAAGCCGCGCACCAAGTACACCGTCCGGCTGGACAACCCCGCCGACTACGCCAAGGGCGGTCCGCTGTACCAGTGGGTGCCGACCGACGCGGACGTCGGCGACAACACCTTCATCGACTCCAAGGGTGTCGTCCCGGCGGGCGGGCAGTACGTCGAACGGGCGCTGACCACCGGCGGGCCGGGCGAGAACGACCACACCTTCGACTTCGGCTTCCGGCAGCAGGAGGGCGCGCTGCGCCTGGTCAAGCACGACCAGGACGGCAAGCCGCTGGCGGGCGCGAAGTTCCGGCTCTGGAAGGAGACCAACGGCACCGACGGGCTGCAGAGCACCGGCGACAAGTCCGACACGGCGGTCGGCGACCCCTGCACCACCGGGGCCGACGGGATCTGCGCGGGCAGCGGCGCACCGGGCACGTACTACTGGCAGGAGGTGAGCCCGCCGGACGGCTACTCCGCGCCGGCCACCACGGTGTTCGGGCCGCTGGTGCTGAACGCCGACAACCTCGCCACCGGAGTCGAGGTGACGGCCGTCAACCGGCTGATCCCGACGCCCACGCCCACGCCGACGCCCACACCCACGCCGACGGTGACGGAGACGCCCACGCCGACCCCGACGCCCACGCCGACGCAGGCCCCGACGTTGCCGTCCCCGGCGGCGACGCCGCCCGCGCCGCTCCCCGCCCCCGGTTCGCACCTGCCCAACACCGGTGCGGGCGAGGGGATCCCGGTGCTGTTGGCCGGTGCGGGCACGCTGAGCGTCCTCGGCGCGGCGTTCGTCCTGATGGCCCGCCGGCGCCGGGCCTGGCGCCGGTAGCCGACCCCCTGTGGTCGACCCCCGGTAGTTGGCCGCCGGGGGCGACCCCAGGCGGCTGACCCCCGGCGGGGTCGCCGCTTGAGGCGCCGCTGCTGAAGCGCCGCCGCCGATCGGGCGGGTCCGGGGACCTCAGGTCCCCGGACCCGCCCGTGTGTGGTGACCCGACCGACGAGAGAAGGAAGACCCATGGCCCGGAAGACGAAGGCCGACCCGCCCACGACACCTCCCGGGCCGCGCCGTCGGACCTTCCGGCTCAGGGCCCTGGTCGCCCTCGCGGTGTGCGCCACCGCCGCGGGCGGCCTGGTCGCCTACCGCACGGTCGCCGCCGAGCCGGGGGAGCGGGCGGTGACCGTCGACGAGGCCTCCCGGCTCGCGCTGTCGCGGCTGAGCCTGTTCCAGGCCAGCCCGGTCGCGGTGAAGCTCACCGCGGCCGAGGGCGGGGGCGTCGAGGTCCGGGTCGAGGGCGTCGTCGACTACCGCACCCGCCGGGGCGCCGGCCGCTACCAGGTCACCGGGGCGAACGGCCCGCTCGACCGCGGCCTGGTCGTCTGGGACGCCGGCGGCCTCGGACTCGCCCCCGAACCGGCCGGCGCCGAGGGCCCGGCCTGGCAGCAGGCCGAGCGCGTGGCCCGGCAGGGCTGGTCCCCGCGCACCTACACCGCGGACCCGTTGGACGCCGGGCTCCAGCTGATCGTCCAGCTCGGCGCCGACCGGCCCGACAACCCGCTGCTGCTCGCCCAGTCCGGCGCGCGCCGGCTGGGCCGCGACCGGCTCGACGGCCGCGACTACGACCGGTTCTCCGGCCCGCGCGCCCAGGGCGCCGCGCCCGACGGCGAGCGGTCGCCGCTGACCTACTGGGTCGACGACGACGGCGTGCTGGGGCGGGTGACGATGCGGCTGCCCGGCCTGGGCACGCCGACCACGGTCGCGTTCGGCGGGCGTGACGACACCGCCAAGCTCCCCGAGGCCCCCTGGCTCACCGGCTGACGGGCCGGCCGGCCGCCCGCCGCCATCCGGCCGGCCCGCCGGCGCCGTCATCCGGCCCGCCGTCAGCCCGCCGGCTGTGGCGGCAGCGTGCCGGGGTCCGTCGGGAGCGGGTACGCCGCCGGGTCGACCGCCCCCGGCAGGCCGGTCGCCGGACGGCCGGGCGCCGCCGGGTCCGGCAGCGACGGCTGCGCGGGCGGCGCCGGCACCTGGCTGAACGGGACACCGGGCGGCGCCTGGACCGGTGCCGGGCGGCCGCCGGGGAGCGGTCCGCGCCCCGGTCCGCCGCACGCCGCCGCGGCCTCCAGGCCGGCCGGGCTCTGGGTGACGGGCCGGTTGCCACCGAAGCAGTTGCCCGGGTCGACGGAGGCGAGCACCAGATCGACGCCGTTGCCGTCCACCTGGTTGCCCTCGACCCGGTTGCCGCTCGCCGGGTGCCCCGCCGGGTCGGTGACCACCACACCGACCGCGCGGTTGCCCCGGACGAGGTTGCGCTCCACCCGGTTCGCGGTGCCGCCGCCGATCCCGATGCCGATGCCGAAGCCGCCGTCCGCCTGCTCCGGCGAGTCGGCGGCGTTGTTGTCGACGACGACGTTGCCCGCGATCACCGCGCCGTGCTGCGGGGCCAGCGCCTCCAGGTCGTTGGAGTTCACCGTGACGCCCACCCGGTTGCCCGCCGCGCGGTTGCCCAGGATCCACAGGCCGTCCGAGGCGTTGGTCAGCTCGACGCCGACCGCGTTGCGCTCCACCGTGTTGCCGCGCACCAGGGTGTCGCACGGTTTGCACTGGCCGACGTAGATGCCCGAGTCGGCGTGCCCGGAGGCGTAGGAGTCCTCGATCACCCCGGCGCGCGCGTCGAAGGCGTAGATGCCGTACAGCCCGTTGTCGTACGCCGTGACCCGGGTCGCCCGGAAGCCCACCACGGGCGGGAAGCGGCCGGTGTCCAGCGGGTCGTACGCCGAGCCGCCCGCGCCGCGCTGCTGCAGCTTCTCGTCGGTGACGCCGGTGAACAGCACACCGTTGGCCAGGTAGCCGTGGACGGTGAGGTTCTCCACCACCGAGCCGGGCCCGGTGACGGTGATGCCGTTGGCCAGCTTCAGCCCGCCGTCGAACACCACCGCGGTGCGGTCCGTGCCGCGCACCACGACGTTCCGCTTGGCCACGCGCACGCTCTCCCGGTAGGTGCCGGGGCCGATCAGGACCGTGTCACCCTCCCTTGCGACGTCCACCGCCTTCTGCACGGTGGGGAAGTCCTCCGGCACGCGGACGACACTCCCGGGCGGGTGCGCGGCGTCCGACGCGGCCGGACCGGTGGAGGAGCACCCGCCGGCCGCCACCGCGACCGCGGCGGCCACGGCGGTCGCGACAACCGCCCTGGAGAATGAGTGACAGTCAGAAAGCTTGATTTGCATGCCACGTGTTCTACCGTCTCCAATAGGGCGCATGCCCCCTGAATCGGAGATCGCGCCGCCGTCGAACCCCGCCGCGGGCCACGCCGTCGGGCGGCGACGCGCGCTGCTGGCGGCCGGGGCGGTGCTCGCCGCCGGCGTCGGCGCGGCGGTCGGCGAACTGGCGGACGACGACCGCGCACCGGGTCGCGCCACCGCCGGCACCGGTGCGCCGCCGCCCGAGCCGCCGATCCCGTTCCACGGCGCCCGGCAGGCCGCGCTGACCTCCGCCGTCCTGGCGGCCCCGCAACTCCCCGCGACGAAGCTGCTCGCCTTCGACCTCCCGCCGACCTCCGCCGCCGCGGACCGCGCGGCCCTGCGCGCCCTCCTCACCGCCTGGACCGGCACCCTCGCCGCGGTGGTCGGCCCCACGCCCGACCCGCGCCTGCGCACCGACGACGGCGTGCACCGGCTGACCTCCCTGGTCGGCCTCGGCCCGGACCTCGCCGCCCGCCTCGCCCTCGCCGTCCCCGCCGGATTCGCCGACCTGCCGCCGTTCCCCGGCGACCGCCTCGACCCGGCCCGCGGCGGCGGCGACCTGCTGCTCCACCTGTGCGCCGCCGATCACTGGACGCTCGCCGTCGTCGCCGAGCTCGCCACCACGGCCGCCCGCGCCGCCGGCGCCACGCCGCGCTGGGCGCAGTCCGGCTTCCTGCCCCCGACCGCACCGGGCGCCACGCCCCGCAACCTGTTCGGCTTCAAGGACGGCACCGCCAACCCCGACCAGGACACCGCCCGCCAGTGGGTCTGGGGCCCGCCGGGGCCGCACGAGAACGCCACCGTCCTGGTCTACCGGCGGATCCGGATGGACACCGCCGCGTTCACCGCCCTCCCCGGAGAGGCCCAGGACCTCGCCATGGGCCGCCGGGCCACCGACGGCGCCCCGCTGACCGGCACCGCCGAGCACGACGAGCCGGACCTCTACGCCAAGCGCCCCGACGGCGCCTACGTCATCCCCGCCACCGCCCACGTCCGCCTCACCGGCCCCCGCCTCGACGGCGGCGCCCGGATGCTGCGCCGCGGCTACAGCTACGACGACGGCCCCGGCGACCGCGGTCTGCTCTTCTGCGCCTTCATGCGCGACCCCGCCCAGTTCACCCGGGTCCAGAACCGCCTCGCCGACCGCGACGCGCTCAACCCCTTCATCGAGCACACCGCCTCCGCCGTCGCCTACGTCCTCCCCGGCGCCCCGGAGGGCACCACCCTCGGCGCCCACCTCTGGCCCTGACCGGCCCCCGCCCGGCAGTCAGGGCGACTCGGTTGCGCAGACGCAGCGGGTCGGGATGCCCGACGAGGACGGTTGTCAGGGTGCGCGGACAGTCGTGCAGCGGCTGGGGCGAGACGATCGTGCACGCCTTCGACGGTGAGGAGGTCGTGCGGCGCTCGGCCGGTCAGCCACTGGGCGAGGTCTCGGCCGGGGAGAGGAACTCGCTCGGCTGTCCACTCCAGGTGACCCGCAGTGCCTCGCGGGCCCGGGTGCAGGCGACGAACAGCAGGCAGCGCTCGCGCAGCAGGTCGGACTCGTGCTGCAGCGGGTCGATGTCGGCCGGGGTGATCTCCCGGGCGAAGGGGACCGCCTCGGCCGACGCGCCGAGGACGGCGACGGCCCGGAACTCCAGCCCCTTCATCGCGTGCATCGTCGCCAGCCGTACGCCGGGTGTGCCGGTCGCGCGCTGCCCCTTGACGCGGATGACCGGTACCCCTGCCGCTTCGAGCTTCTCCACCGCGTTGTCGAGGGTCAGGTTGAAGCGGGCGCAGACGCCGATCTCCGAGGGGTCCATTCCGTCGATGATCCACTGCTGGACCTGCACGACGAGTGCCGCGACTTCCTCCTGCCGGGTGGCGAATCCGTACGTCTGCGGGCGGCGTCCGTGCAGGAGCGAGCGGTAGCCCGCCAGCGAGTCGCTGCCCTCTCCCTCCAGGGATTCGACGCTGACCGGCGCCAACAGGCGCGCCGACCAGGTCAGGATCTCCTCAGTGGAGCGGTAGTTGACGCGCAGCCTGAAGCTGCGGCCGGTTGTCCGGATGCCGAGGGATCCCAGCGTGACGCGCGAGTCGTAGATCCGTTGGTGCGGATCGCCGGTGAGGAACAGGTCGTCGGCCCCGGCTGTGACGGCGGCGCGGAGCACCCGCCACTGCGCCGGGTGAAGGTCCTGGGCCTCGTCGACGACGACGTGCCGGTGGGTCGGGCCGTGGTCGCGGAGCAGGTCGGCGGCCCGGGCACAGACGCGCAGATGGGTGGTCTCGCCGCGGTCGCGCAGGGTTCGCTCGAAGAGCTCGACGCCCTCCCAGAGCAGCTTGCGCCGACCGGCGCCGAGCGGTGTCCCCCGCCCGTTGCGGGTGGTGGCGAGGTACGAGTCCAGGTCGCGCCGGTCCTGGCCGAGGACGATGTGCCGGTACTCCTGGGCGAGGAACTGCTCGGTGAACGGCAGGCTGAGCCGCTTGACGATCTGGCTCCACAGCTGCCGCTGTTCGCGGTCGCCGAGCGGTTGCGGAACCCGAGGGTCGTGGCGGCGCACGATCCCGTTGGCGTAGGCGTCGACCGTCATGATGTCGACCCGCGCGAGTTCCTCCTCGTCACCGTCGAGGAGGAGGCCCAGGTTCTCCCGCAGACCGGCGGCGAGGGCGTTGGTGTAGGTGGTCAGCAGGATCCGGCCGTCCTCGGAGCGGCTGAGCAGGTGCTTGACGCGATGCAGCGCGGCGACCGTCTTTCCCGTGCCGGGCCCGCCGGTGACCTGGACCGGGCCGTTGTAGGAGGTGCGGTAGGCGACCCGGCGCTGCGACGGGTGGAGGAAGATCCGCCAAGCGGCGAACGGCTTCTCCAGCACCTCCTCCAACTCTTCCGGACCGGTGACGAGCCGGATTCGCCCGGAGGTGTTCGCGATGACGGTGGCCAGGTCCTCGACCGGCTCGGCCGGTGCGTCGCCCGGGCGTCGTGCGGCGACGACGTCGCGGTAGACGTCCTCCGGGGTGAAGCCCTCCGCAAGGTACTGCAGCACCTCCAGCTGGTCCTCCGGGAACAGCGTGGCGAACGCCTCCAGCTGTGCCTTGTCGGCGATCGAGCGCACCGCGCGCAGGACCTGATCGTCGATGCCGAGGTCGCGAAGTGTCCTGTCGGAGACCTTCTCGAAGAGCAGTCGCGGCGCCTGACGCGCGGCCTGTTCGTACATCGGCGTCAGCTGGTCGATGGCGACCGCGTTGCGGACCTCCAGGGCGCGGGTGGCGGTGTTGGCGCTGTAGAGGCGCTTGGTGGCCCAGGAGTACGCGTCGTCGTGGGGGAGGACGTTGACCAGCAGGAAGACGTCGCTGCCGTCGTCCGGGGCGAGGACGACGCCGCGCCAGAAGTCGGTGATGCGGATGGTCCGCATCCGCGGGTCACGGGACTTCTCCACCGACTCCAGGTGGAGGCCCTTGTCGGCGTTCAGCTCGGCGGCGCTGAGGGCCTGGAACTTCGCCATGGCCTTGCGCACCCCTGCGCGGACCGGCTTCTCCAGGGTGTCGTAGCCGTCCCAGAAGCTGTGGGCGAAAGCGAGTCGGGGCATGGTTCCTCTCCTGTCCCGGTGATGGTCGGGGTGGCGCGCGCGGAACCGCCGCGAGTGTGCCGGACGGGGGTCTGCACGGGTCGTCCGGTCATGATCCCGGACGGCTGTCGGTGCCGGCCACCAGCGCCGCGAGACCGCGGAAGACCGTGAGGAGTTCAGCTGGCCCGGTGTCCAGGTCGAGGGCATGCTGGTGCAGCCTGATACCCCGTCCACCCAGGCCTTCGGCGCCGCGCACCTCGTGAACCCGTGCCTCCTCCCGTCCCGCCGCGTAGACCAGGTGGCCCTCGGTCAGCCCAAGGGCCGTGCAGTACGCGAGCATCTGGTACAGGTCCGCGTTCGGGTAGACGCCGGACTTCTCCGTCTTGTACTTGGCGTCGACGACGGCGACCGGTGTCCGTCCGTCGGCGGCGTGGATGACGAGGTCGGGGCGCATCCGGATGCGGCGGGCGGTGTCCAGGTGGTGCCGGTCCTGGAGGCGGCCGGTGAGTCCGTGTTCGCGGGCGGCCTCGCGCAGCGCACCGGTGACGAAGTCCTCGAATAGGACGTTCATGTCGAACAGGAAGCCGTCCAGGCGGAGTTCGCCGGGCCGGTGCTCGGGTGAGGAACCGGCCAGGATCACCTCGGCCAGCCGGAGCGCCGGCTGGTAGCGGGCGTTCAGGCGGGACGGCTGCCAAGCCGGCAGTGCGTGCCCGCGTACCAACGGCTCCGCGTCGACCAGGCGGACCCGATGGTGCGCCAGCCGTCGCCGTACCGGGCCCGGTACGCCCGGCAGCCGCAGCAGGGTCTCGGCGGCGGCCCGGAGGATCCGGTTCTCCGGAATGTCCGCCGTGTAGGCGTCGTAGGCGATCTCGACGGGCGGGGTGCGGCCGAAGTGCCGGCGGATCTGCTCCGCTTCGCGGATCCGGCCGCGCACGACCAGCGCGGACTCCTCCACCTGCCGGTAGCCCTGGAGGACGCCCTGCCGCAGCGCCGCGTCGAGCTGCCGTTCCACCGCGTGCGCGAGGGCGGGCACCACGTCGTCGTACGCCCCCGAGTCCACCGTGCCGTCCCGCCCGCGCCGCCAGGCCTGCGCCGGGTCGAGGCTGAAGCCGAGCAGGAAGAACAGGCGGCGCACCGGCGTCTTGGGCGCTATCCGGACCGTGAGCGACCGTCCGGTTCCCGGAACGGGGACCCTGACCGCGCCGACCAGGCTCCCGGCCCGGAGCAGCCAGTGGCCCGTGCGGTACGGGTCCGGCACGGCGCTCTCCAGGACGCCCGAGGCGGCCAGGGCTCGTCCGGCGGCGTCATCCAGCGGGACGGAGCGGGCGGGCGCGTACTCGCGGACGGAGATGTCCGCGGCGTCCTGGCCGGCGGAGTCGTCTCGGAGGTTCACGGCAGGGACTTCCGCAGGGCGTCGAGACCGTAGCGGGCCTCGATGTCCTCGCCCTCCCCGTAGTGGTGCTCCTCCAACAACGGCAGGATCTTCGTCCGCCAGACGCGCCGCAGCCGTGCGTCCTCCTGGATTCCCGGCTTCATCAGGTACGAGGGACCGATGGCGAAGTCCGGGTCGCCGATCCGCTCGTTGAGGGCGTTGAGGAGCCGGGCCGGCTCCGGTCCCGCCTGTTCACGCTCCGACCAGCGGGCGAGCAGCCCGGCGGTGGGCTCTATCCGCGGGGACAGTTCGACGAAGGCGAAGCGGCGGCGCATGGCGGCGTCGACGAGCGCGATGGAGCGGTCGGCGGTGTTCATGGTGCCGATGACGAAGAGGTTCGGCGGGAGGGCGAAGTCGTCGCCGGAGTAGGTGAGCCGGACGGACTTCCTGCGGTATTCCAGCAGGAAGTAGAGCTCGCCGAAGACCTTGGCCAGGTTGGCGCGGTTGATCTCGTCGATGATCAGGAAGTGCGGTACGTGCCGGTTTCCCTCGCGCGAGGCGAGGTCGGCGAGTTCACGCAGCGGACCGGCGGTGAGCCGGAAGGCGACCTCGTGCGTCTCCGGGTCCTCGACCGGGCGGAACCCCTCGAAAAAGTCCTCGTAGGCGTAGGACGGGTGGAACTGCACGAGCTTCACCTGCTCCGGCCCGCCGCCGAAGTGCTCGGCCAGCTTGATGGCCAGATAGGTCTTGCCGGTGCCGGGCGGTCCGTAGAACACCAGCTGCCTTTCCTCCCAGAGCAGTTCGCGGACCTCCTCCAGCCAGTGGGTGCCGTCGACGAGAAGCTCCTCGGCGAGGGAGTCGTGGACCGGTGGCAGTGACAGCTCCTTCGCCTCCTCCACCGGCGGGTGCGCGGTCGCCGTCGAGACGGCCACCGGAGTGACGAGCCGGGCGAGGACATCGGCGATCGGGGTCAGGTCGACGACGTCGTGCTGGACGGAGAGCTTCTGCTGCACCTCCTCCGGAAGGTCCTCGTACGGAAGGCCCTCCGGCTGCCAGACGGCCTTTCGCCGCAGGTTGGACAGGCCGCCCGGGGAGTCGGTCTGCTCGGCCGGGCCGTCGATCTCCCCGAGATGGAGCAGGCCGTCGGCGAGCGTGACGACGGTGTCGCCGGCCCGCATCTGGGTCAGGAACGCGTGCATGTCGTCGACCAGGCCGTGCTTCTGGTTGTACGTGGCGGAGCCCTCGTAGCCCTCCTCGACGTAGTTGCGCAGGGCGCTCTTGGTCGGGTCCGACTCGTCGAGCGGCGGCAGGTGGGCGCCGGAGAGCGAGACGATCCCGTCGGCGAGCCAGAGCCGCCGCACCAGGTTGTGGCCGGAGACGTTGGAGCCGCGCACCAGCCACGCCTTGTGCGGGATGCGCCAGCTGCCGGGCAGGTAGTCGGAGAGGGGGTGGCCCTCGGCGGTCCGCCAGGTCTCGGGCCCGCCGGCGTTGTAGCCGAGTACGACGGTGGCGGCGGCCGAGGGCGAGTTGCACTCGATGTCGCGGTTCGCCACCCAGTAGCCCGGGCGGTCGTCCACGAGCGACCAGTCGGCCCGCAGGCCGGCACGCAGCCGGCGGCCGTAGTCGCCCAGCTTGGGCCAGTCGGTCACCGCCGCCGACGACCCCTCCAACAGCAGGAACTTGGGCGAGCCGTTGTTGCCGATCTCGTCGAGCAGCCGCCCGCGGGCGACGAGGTCCACACCAGGCAGCTTGATGCGGAACTCGGGGTGATCCGGGTGGGACATGGCGGGCCTCTCCTGCGTCTACCTGATGGCGGGTCACAGCCTACGTGTTGACTGTGTCAATCGATGATGTCAGTCGATGATCAGTCCGGCGTGGGCCCGGTAGTCGATCCCCTGGACGTGGACCTCGATGCCCAGGTTCTGCAGTGCGCGCGCGGTGTGAAGCAGCGAGATCTTGGACACGGTGAACAGGGAGTCGGGGGTGAGCGCGGCGCCCGTCTTCAGGGCGATGGCGAAGACCACCCGGCGCGGCTCGAAGCGGCCCTCGGGGAAGGTGGGGAACCGCTTCCGCACGGCCGTGACCAAGGCCTCGTTCGCGTCACTCTCGGCGTGCAGGGCGTCGGCCGACACGTGGCCCTGGACGAACAGGTGGCTGAGCGGGCCCGAGTCCTTGGCCCGCTTGACGTGCACGAGGGTGCCGTCAGGTGCGATCAGGTCGGCGGCCTCGAAGCCGTGGGGATGCAGCTTGCACTGGATCAGGCCCCCGTCCAGGAACGCCCATTCAAGGGCACGGGCCGCCAGCCGGTTGTAGCTGTTCTCGTGGGTGTTCTTGAGCCCCTCTGCCAGGGCCTCGTCCTGCGTCGGCCACGCGGGGAGGCCGTAGTCCGGCGAAGCCGCGAACAGCTTGCGCACCTCGGTGTCGACGTACTCCACGTGGTTCGCGCCGATCTCGTACCACCTGTTCTGGTGGCGGACGAAGGTGCTGTTGCCCAGGGCGAACTCCGCCGAGATCCACTTCAGCGCGTCTGTGGCCGGCCCGATGGGCACGCCACCGTCAATGTCGGTCATCAGCTGGATCCCGACCCTCTTCAGGGCATCCAGACGCTCCTCGGCCGGGAGTGCGTCCAGGAGGCCCTGGAGACTGTCGAGTGTCACCTCCTCGGCGAGGAAGGGCTTCCTACCGCGACGGGGGGAGACACGTGCCGACTGGCTCTCCGCCATGACGTCGAGCAACGCGGACGGGGTAGCGAAAGCGACCCGCCCCGAGCCCGCGCTGCTGTGCAGGGCTTCGGCGAGCTGTGTGTCGAGGACCGCGATGCGGGGATCGGTCCGGGCGAGGTGGCGGACGTAGGAGATCCGCTCGAATCCGGAGTCGGGCTCCCGGTCGAGCTGGGCGCCGATCGCCCGCAGGTCGGAGACGAGGTGCGGACCTTCGAGCGCGAGGCGCACGTTCAGGGAGTCGGATCCGAGGACACGCGGGCGGGCCTTCCTGATCCGGGGGTTCAGCTCGGCGCTGAGGCCGATCTCCATGGCCCGGCCGACGACGCGGGTGCAGATCTCGCCGTACTCGTCCAGGTCGAAGGTCCGGATGTGCTGTCCGCGCGCGGTGGAGCTGCGGTCTGTGTACGCGCGGGAGTCCATCCGGGTGTGCGTCAGCTCGCTGACGGTGCCGGGGTCGACCGTGCGGAGCGCGAAGTCCAGGCCGAAGGACGGCGTGATGAAGAGGGACTCCAGCAGGAGGTGGCCGGAGCCGAAGCAGACCGCGAAGACCCGGTCGTCCACGGGCAGGAGGACGGCAGCCGCCGCGAGGTGGTTCGTGAGGTCGACGGGCTCGCTGACGAGCCGGACCAGATCTCCCTGCCAGGGCGGCTTCCTCCCTACGCCGATCACGCCGTACGACGCGACGCCGGGGATGCCGGCGATGTTGACGGTCTTGACCTGGAACCCCTGCTGCTTCTCGTAGTCGGAACGGAGGGCCGTACGCAGTTCGGCGGGCGACGAGCCGACACCCTGGAGCAGGTAGACGGTCGTCGGCCTGGTCTCGGGGAGAGCGGCCGGAGCGAAGGGGAGGGGGAGCTGGGTGTACACGGGAACCGCCGATCGCTGGTCGGGTGGCGAGCTGTTAACAACAGTAGCAGTGAACTCTGTTGGCAATGTTAACAAGCTGCTCGGGGCTGTGCTGTGAATTACTCGTGCCCGCCGGGCCTGTCCTCCGAGTAGCAAGAAGCCCCTGCTCGATCGAGCAGGGGCTTCTTCGTTCGGGTGGTCAGACCTCGCCGAACTCGCCGGCCTGGACGGCGGCCACGAAGGCCGCGAACGAGGTGGCCGGGAAGACGAGGGCGGGGCCCTGCGGGTCCTTGGAGTCGCGGACGGGGACGATGCCGTCGGCGACAAGGTTCCGTGCGGCCTCGATGCAGTTGCCGCCGTTGCTGCTGTGCGAGGACTTGAACCACTGGGGTTCGGCGGTCACGGTAGTTCCTTCCTGAGCCGGCGGATCACAGCCACAGACTCGGCCTGGGAGAGTGCGAGGGCCTGCAGCTGATAGTAGGCCGTCAACATGGGGAGGACGGAGTCGCTGTCTCGCTCCAGGTGCCCCTGCTGAGCGGACTCTGCGTAGGACATCAGGGTTCTGTTGGGAAGCGTCAACACGTTCACTGGCAGGTCGAATGCCCGATCTTCGCCTATGGCATACGGCGCCACCTGAACTACGGTGTGCGGCAGTTCGGCGAAAGTGACCAACCGGTCCAACTGTGCAGCCATGACCGACGGGCCTCCGACCGGCCTGCGGAGGCAGCTCTCGTCCATGACCACGTGGATCAGCGGCGGAGGCTCGCGGCGCAGCTGTGCCTGCCGGCTGGCAAGAACCTTCACGCGCTCGTCGGCTTGCTCCGGCGTGATACTCCCTCGGCGTACTGCCCCCGCGGCAATAGCTGATGCGTACTCGTTGGTCTGAAGCAGGCCGGGAATGATGCCGAGGTCGAAGAGCCTGAGCTCGACGGCGCGGCGCTCATGAGCAACGTACTCCGGGAATCCTTCCAGCAAAGCCGTGTACTTCACGTCGCCGGCATGGCGCTTGAATACGCCGTCAGTGCCGAAGGCCATGTCAAGTTGGAGTGCCAAGCGACGGGTTGGGGGGCGTCGGCCAGTTTCCACGGCAGACACGTGTGTGGCTGAGTAGCCCGTGGCGTTCGAGAGTTCGTCCTGAGTCCACCCCCGGGCCTCGCGTGAGCTGCGGAGGAAGGCTCCGAATGCTGCTGCAGGCGACGAGTCGGGGTTCAGCTCAACCTTGTTCACGGACCAGCGTCCTTACTCTTCGAGCAAGCCTGACACGTTGAAGACTGTCCCGACTCTACGTCAGAGTTGGTCGCCCCGGGTAGTGAATCGACTACAGAAGGGAGCGGCCGTCATGCCTCGAAAGAAGTCGGCCCCCACCTGCCAGCCCCAAATCGGCGAGATTGTGCGCGACTTGGCCAAAGGGAGGACCAGCGGTGGGCTGGTTGAGGGCGTCTACATGGACTGCCTGGCCGGCCTCTACTACCTCCGCTCCGAGCGCGGTGGCTGCGAGTGGACCACGAGACCCGAGAACGTTCAGCGATTGGACACTCCCCGCTTCGTCGCCGTGCAGCACCTGAGCCGGCCGCGTTCAGTGGGCTCGGTAGGAGAGGTCGCGTGAAGCCCCGACTCGGGGTCATGGCGCTGCTGTTGTACGGCGTCGTCGTGGCGCTCAGTGCGTTCGCCGCCCTCGTTGTCGGCTGGCCGATCCGGAGCGGCCCCATCGCTCCGTGGCTCCTGGTCGTCGGCCTCGTCTTCTCGGCCGGAGTGATCGGCGCGCTGCCGGTCTCGGCGGCGTGGCTCCGTCGCCGGGGCGGCGACGCCTGACCCCCTGTTCCTCACCGCAAGCTGTGCGCCACTCAACCCTCATGGAGACACCGCGATGTTCTCGCTGCCCAGGATCCTGACCGACCCGCCGGGTCGCCGCCTCGGCCACCAGGCCCTCATCCTCAACCGGGACGGTGCCGTGCTCCTGATCGGCACCACCTACAAGGAAGGCCTGCTGCTCCCCGGCGGCAGTGCCGAACGCAACGAACTCCCGCACCTCGCCGCCCGGCGGCACATCGAGACCGAAACGGGCCTCGCCCTGCCGCTCGCCCGTGTCCTGGCCGTGGACTACGTGGCCATGCAACTTCTGCCCGAGGGGATGAACCTCGTCTACTGGGGCGGCCGACTCATGCCGACTCAGGAGGAGATCGTGAGACGCCACCGCCCGCCCGCGGAGATCGTCGAACTCCGCTGGGCCCACCGCGCCGAACTCGCCGACGCGATGGAGGCCGACCAGCACCGCCGGGCGGAACAGGCGTTCGCGGCCCTCGGCCGAGGCGCCCACCTGCCCATGCTCCTGCGGGGCGTCCCGGCTGCGTAGATGAGGCGCACCTGCCCGCCTGGCGCACAGCACCAGGCGGGCAGAGCCGCTCGCGACTACGCGTCAGCGGCAGGGTGGCGGGGCCCCTGCCCCGGCGGAGGGTTGAGCGTGGACCTGAAGGTTCCGGACTCACCCTCGGTCAGCGGGTTCTCCAGGGTCAGCCCGGCAGCGGCCATCCGGTCGTACTCGGCGAGGATGAGCTCCTTGGTGCGGTAGGTACCGTGCGCCTTGAGGTCGTTGTCGCGGGTGACGTTGAAGGTGTCCAGGATGTACGCGGTGTCGTCGCGCGAGATTCCGTAGAGGCGGAAGAACAACGCGTCCAGCTCGGCGCGGATCACCGCCCGGCGCTCGGGATCCCAGCGGAATGGCGTGCCAATGTCGCCGATGTCGGCGGCGAATGATGCCATGTCATCTGCAGTGTAAGTGAGTTCAAGAAGCCTGGGAATGATGGCCGCTGCGTGGAGGGCCAGCTCGGTCGGCCCTGGGATCGGGGTCTGTTCGACGTAGGTGTAGGTGAGGTGGGTGCCCCCGATCTTCTGCCGGACTGCGTAGTCGCAGGCCAGTGAGGACATTGCCGCGGCGAGGAGTGGTGTGTTGCTCGGCAGGGCCGGCAGGGCGAGAGGAAAGGGGTGTCCGAAGCCGTTGGCCGGAGCAACGGCCGTGATCATCGTTCGCTCGTCGCTTGCTCGGCAGATGTCCCGCCAGCCGAGTAGCCAGCCTCGGTCCCAACTCCTGGCCGCTAGACGTGCGGCAACGCCTGCTTCCATAATCTCCTTGCCGTTCTTGTCGTAGCGGCCTGTCGGTACATCCTGCTCAGGAACCCAGTACCGCGGCATTGGAACGGCGGATGCGTCCTGATGCTGCTCGACGGTGAATCGCGGCAAGGTGCCCTTGTTGAGCTGCTTCTCAGTGGCGTTCTCATAGGTGGAGAAGCGATGGTCGTAATGATGGAGCATCTTTGCCTCGTACAGCGGAAGCAATCGTTGGTCACCACGCGCCAGCACGTTGCCCTTCCGTTCCCATCCGTCCTTTAGGAGATCATCGTAGGTCTCCCCTGATTCGGCGCTGGGTCGAAAGAGATGCGAGTCATTCGACATGTGAAACATGGTCATGAATGAGATTTCCCAAGGGTTCCCGTCTTCGCGGCCCTCGTGGATGAGAACTGGGATGCGACGGTAGATGTCGAGGGCGATCTCCGCGTCGCGACGGCTGCTGAACGTCGGGCAGGTTCCCGTGTTGGGATTCATACGGAGAATATCGGCTGCCGTCAGCTGATAGCGACGCTCGGGAATCTCCTCGGGCTGGCGGACCTTGAAGACGATCTGGGCCGGGGTATCCAGGTCGCCCTGGCTGCGCAGCATGAAGAGGCAGAAGCGCAGCTGGTTGTGGACCTCGGGGAAGATCTTGTCCTCGTTCTCGAAGTCGTAAAGTGCGGCCAGACGTCCCTGCGTTACCAGGTCCTTGAAGAAGTACTGCGTCGTCGCGTCCGTGGCGATGCCCGAAGGGACGATTACACCCGTGCGTCCCCGGGAGCCGGTCAGTATGCGGTCGGTCTCCGTGAACACCGCATAGGTGTTGATGTCGCCTCGGCCCGTGAGCGGGAACCGGTTGCTGGTTCGCAGGAAGTGACTCTCGCCTTCCGCCCGCCGCTTGGCATCCTCGAACTCGGTGTAGAGGTGGCTGCGGTCGGGGTCGTCGCGCAGGGAGACGATCAGGCTCTTGCGGGCGGCCGCGTTCTTGGCGTTGGCGATCGAGGGGTCGCGCTGGGCGAAGAACTCCTGTTCCTGGAGCTTAACGCGCTCCCATGGCGGGTTGCCGACCACTGCGTCGAAGCCGCCGGCCCAACCCGTGTCCGGCTGGACTCCCGCGCCGGACTCGGGTACGGAGAAGACAGTCGGGAACTCCAGGTGCCAGTGGAAGAAGTGATACTGGTTGCGGAGCTGGAGGATCTTCGCGTGTGTGGTGTCCGAGACGGCCGACTGGTTGCGGCTGCGAAGGGCGCGGAAGAGCTGATCGGTAGGGGCGTCGGGCGCACCGACGTGCTTGGGCCAGACGAACGCGGCGCACCAGGCGTCGGCAGCGTGCAGGTCGTGGATGTAGGCCGAGGTCTCGGTGTACTCGCGATAGGCGTCTTCCTGGGCGCGTACATCGGAGAGGATATCCGCGCGGGCGGCCGTGATGCGGGCGAGTTCGGCGGCGTACCCGTCGTTACCGGGAAGGGTGTCCGTGTCGAAGCTGAGTTCGTCCGCCCCTCCGCGCTGGGCCTTGTTGCGCTTGATGAGGCCAGTCGCGTACTTCTTGTCGTCACCCTCGATCGCCTTGAACGCGTCCTCGGGGATGCCGCCGGCCAGCAGCTTGGGTGTGGCGCCGATCAGGCCGTTGCCGTGCTTCACGTGCGCGTCGAGGAAGCCGAGCGGCTTGCCGGGCTCAAGCGCCTCCAGCCACAACGACACCTTGGTCAGTTCGACGGCCATCGGGTTGAGGTCGACGCCGTAGATGCAGCGTGCGATCACCTCGTGCAGCGCGTGCCGCATGGCGTCCGCCGTCGGCTCGGGGTTGTGCTCGCGGACCGCTGCGACCCGCTTGGCGATCCGCCGCGCCGCCGCGACGAGGAAGTGCCCGGAACCGCATGCGGGGTCGCAGACCGTCAGGGCCAGCAGCTCCGCGATGATGCTCTCAGTCGCATCCGGCTGCTTCTCCTTCGCTGCGCGCTGCTCACCGCGCTTCACGGCGTCGTCTATCACCGGGTCGAGTGTGGTGTCGAGGAGGCACTCGATGAGAGATGAAGGGGTGTAGTAACTCCCCGTCGTCTTCCGACTGTTACCCGCTACCTCGACCAGCTCGAAGCTGCGGTCTGTTGCCGAGTGCTTCGGCTCCAGCTCCAGCAGCGACTCGTAGACCGACCCCAACTCCTCCGCGTCCAGGTGCCGGTAGTCGACCGCTCGCCACCGCCGGGCACTGGGGTCCCGCACCTGGGCGAGGTGGCGCACCGCCGTGAGCAAGGCCTCGTTGGAGAGCTTCAGCCCGGCGAGCGGCGCGTCGGCGTCCTTGTGGGAGAAGAGGCCGCCGAGCCCGGGCAGCCCGAGCTCGGGCCTACCGTCCGGCTCGCCGAGCGCGTTGAGGACGATCCGCAGCGCCTCATACAGATCGCCGTGCGCGGTGCCCTGACGCCGACGGGCCTGGGCGCGCAACCGTGCCGAGGAGAAGTACTTCTCATACGTCCCGCGCTGCTGCTCGGTCGCATCAGGGTGAACCAGAGCGTCGCGATCCTCTGCAACGAAGACGAACAGCAGCCGATAGACGAGCCGGAGCAGCGCCGCCTGCAGTGCCTTTGGGCGGACGTTCTCGCGTAGCGCGCCGTTGTCCGGGTGGCGCAGGAAGCCAGTGCCCAGGACGGTGAGCGCGTTCTGCACGCCGAGGCGCAGCTGGTCGAGCGCGCGAGCACCCGAGCTGACAGCCTCCGCGCGCCACTTCTCCAGCCAGCAGGCGGATGCAGGGGAGCCCTCCGCCACCGTGAACCGGGAGGCATGCAGCACGCAGTACAGCAGCACGAACTCGCTGAACAGCTCGCCGTCGAAGAGCGCTTCGAGGTCGAACTCGACGTACGCAGCCGTGGCGAAGGACGACGAGTCGCGCAGCAGCCGGAGGCGGCGGCCGTTGGTGAGCAGGGCCCACTGGTGGGCCTCAACGCGGTTGAGGCAGTCCTGGAGCATCGACTGCGGCGGCATCTGTCCGGCCGCGGCTCGCTTGTCCAACTCCTGGTTCCACGGGATCTGGTGGATCAGCGCCGGCCCGTGGCGGTGGCTGACCGGGAACCGGTGGCCGGGGTCGGCGTCGGCCGCGATGCCCTCCGCGCCCACCGGTGCGAGCGCGCCGAAGTCGAGCTTGCGGAACAGCTGCGTCAGCCAGTCGGCCCCGGCCCGCCCCGTCGGGTCAGCGGCCGGTGCGCCCGTGACCGGGTCCGACGGCAGGGCAGCACGCAGCTCCCGCCAGAGCGGCTTCAGGTACTCCCAGGCCCGCTCGGCCTCGTCCCGTACAGGCACCGAGGCGGGCAGCCCGTAGTCGGCGGGCTTGGTGCCCGGCAGGTTCCGGGCCTCGGCGATGCGCAGCAGCATGTCGGTGGGCAGCAGCCCGCCGACGGTGGTGACGGCGGTGAAGACCTGGGCGGTGCGGGTGGCGGCGGACATCAGGCGATGGCTCCAGCGGACGGGACGGCGGCGGACGCCGGAGTGGCGGGCAGGTAGACGTACGCGCCGAGGATGTCGGCGTCCTCCTGCGGGACGACCTTCAGCCCGCGGACGATCTCGTCGCCGGCCTTGCGGACCCGCCGGTGCGAGGCATCGAGTTCGGCGGCGAGGCGCTTGCCGTACTCCTTCAGGTGGTCCGTCAGCTCGTCCTTGCCGTCCAGGGTCCGGACGATCTGGTTGCGGGCCAGCTGCGGGTTGGTGTTGTCCGAGGCGCGCGCCGCCAGCAGCTCGGCCGCGGCCTCGTCGTCGAGCCAGCGGGCCCGGGCCGGCATGCCCTCGAAGGCGAGCAGCCGCGCGTCCTCGGCGACCAGCTGCTTCTCGCCGGTGCGTGAGGGCAGGGTGAGGTGGAAGCGGTACCGGACGAGCAGCAGCGTCGTGCGGACGCTCACCGCGTCCGTGGTGAGCACGCCGCACCGGCGGGCCGGGCGCGGCCCGGGGGTGTTCGCGTCGAGGGCGGAGTCGAGCACGTACGAGGCGACCGCACCCACCGCCGGGTCGGTGCGGACGAGGGCGGCCTCGCCCCGGGCGATCGCCGGGTCGGAGCGGAACGGGATCTGGCGGTCCTCCTCGACGATGCGGCCGCCGAGGGTGGCGGCCAGCGCGTCGCGCAGTCCCGCCGGGGTGCCGCCGACCTGTGCCGTGAAGTCACCCGATCCGTCCCGCGGGTCGCGGACCAGCGCCTCCAGCCCGTGCAAGGCGGCCAGGGTGAAGTCGCGCACCTCCTCCGCGCCGCCCAGCGCCGCCCGCACGGCGGCCACCTCGCGGGCGACCTCCTCGGGGTGGATGGACCGCTGGGCGTACTTGGAGCGGGAGGTCCGCTCCCGCTCGGCGGCCGAGTTCCACTCCCGTTCCGCCTGGTCGAAGGACTGCTGGGCGCTGGGCAGGTCGAACAGACTGTCCTGTACGCCCTGCCGGCCGTGCAGCAGCAGCCACTCGACGATGGCGTCCGTGACGGCGGAGGCGGTCTCGTCGGGCACGGACACGGAGATGCCGAGGTCCTTCTGGATCTGCCGGTGCTTGGCGAACAGCACCTCCAGCACCTTGCCGTCGATGCCGTTGTCCTCGCCGAACATGGTGACGACGCGGACCTGGTCGCGCTTCTGCCCGTACCGGTCGACCCGGCCTTCGCGCTGGTCGTGGCGGGTCGGGTTCCAGGCCAGGTCGTAGTGGACGACGGCGTCGAAGTGGTGCTGCAGGTTGACGCCTTCGGAGAGGCAGTCGGTGGCGATCAGCACGCGGCGGGTGGCCGGGTCGTCGGCGTCCTGGGCGGCGAGTTCCTCGATGCGCTCCAGCCGCTGCTGCGGGGAGATGGTGCCGGTGACGGCGGCGACCTTGGCCTTGCGGCCGAGCGCCCCGGCCAGTTCCTCGGCGAGGTATTCGGCGGTCGGGATGTAGCGGCAGAAGACGATCGGGTGGTAGCCGTCCGCGAGGAGCGACTTGAGGTGCTTGACCAGGGCCTTCAGCTTCGCGTCGTGCTGCGTGCCCTCCAGGGCCTTCGCCCGTTCGGCCAGCTCCTTCAGGCGGGAGCCGGCGTTCTCGGTCTCGCCGGCGCCGGGGGCGACGTCCAGGCCTTCGAGGGTGTCGCTGTCCGCGGCGTCGCTGGTCAGCGGCGCGCCCAGTGCGTCCGCCTCCTGGGGGGTGCGGGCGACGGCGGAGGCCGAGCGGGTCCGCAGGGTCTGGGCGGCGGCCCGGGGCGAGGAGACCATCGAGCGCAGCAGCGCGATCACCGACCACCAGGCGATCCGTGCCTCCCGCTTGCCCTCGTCGCCGGCGGCCCGGACCCGGTCGCCCGCGTAGGCGATGGCGTCGTCGAGCAGGGCCCGGTAGCCCGGGGCGAGCTTGTAGGGCTCGTCCTTCGTCCACCGGTCGGAGGGGAAGGCGGTGCGCTCGGCGAGCGAGTCGTCCGCGAGGCCGTCCTCCTTGGTGAGGTAGCTGCGGACGTCCGCGCGCTTGCGGGCGATGAAGTGCTCGGCGAGGCGGGCCCGGCCGGTCGGGGTCTCCAGGTTCAGGTTCGCCAGCTCGGGCTTGACCAGGCCCAGCAGGTTGCGGAAGGCGGACTCCTTGCCGGAGTGCGGGGTCGCGGTGAGCAGCAGCAGGTGCCGTTCGGGGTCGATGGCCACGCGCTTGAGAAGCTCGTAACGGAGCTGGTTGGCGCCGGACTTGGTACCGGTCTGGGCGTCATCGGCGGCGACACAGGTGTGCGCCTCGTCGACGATGACCAGGTCGGGGCAGTTCTTGATGAAGTCCTCGCGGTGGCGGGTGGACTTGATGAAGTCGGTCGAGATGATCGTGTGCTTGTGCTTCTTGAAGAGCGACTGGCCGAGCTCCAGCTCGCGCTCCAGGCGTGAGACGGTGGAGGAGAGCACCAGCTCGGCGTCGATGCCGAACTTCTCCCGCAGCTCGCCCTGCCACTGCTCGGCCAGCGCCGGGGAGCACAGTACGGCCAGCCGGCTCGCCTCGCCCTGCTCCAGCAGCTCCTTGGCAATGAGGCCGGCCTCGATGGTCTTGCCGATACCGACGTCGTCCGAGACCAGCAGCCGGACGGTGCGCTGGCGCAGCGCCATGAGCAGCGGCACCAGCTGGTAGGCGCGCGGCTCGACGGCGATGGAGGCCAGCGAGCGGAACGGACCGGCGCCCGACCGGAAGCCGATGCGCAGCGCGGTGCGCAGCAGCCCGGCGGCGAACTGGTCGCCCAGGTCGTCCGGGCGGGGATCGGCGAACTTGGCCTGTTCGACGTCCTCGAAGGCCGGGAAGACGGCGGCGATGTCGTCGTTGCTGCCGCCTAGCGGGCGCAGCACCAGCAGATCGGCGGCGCTGTCGGGCAACACCACCCATTCCCGGCCGCGGGCGGTCACCAGCGAGCCGGCCGTGTACGTGGGGCTCATGAAGTCTCTCGGTTCCTTAGGTGTCTTCGACCAGTGTCTTCGACGCCGGGGTCGCCGGCAGGGGGTTCAGCGGGTGCGGAAGTAGCCGGCGTTCTTTTCGACGATGGCATCCCAGTCCGTTCCCGCCGGGAATCGCAGGACGTCCCAGCCCATCATCTCGAGACGGTCCACCGCCTCGTCGTCGCGGCTGGCATCGTCGCCGTGAGCCGGGCTGTCGACGAACACGGCCACGTTGCCTCCGTCGACCCGGAAGATCAGGTCCGGCACGGCCGCGGCCTCCGGGACGAAGGCGGACACCTCGTCCGGCAGCCGGTGTCCCTTGGCCTTGAGCCAACCGAGGAGATCACCGGCCGCTACCAGCTCGGCGAGGTCCGACTCCAGCGGTGTGACGGTCTCCGGCGCTGTCCCGGTCACCGAAGACTCGGTCCCGTCGCCCGTTCCGGCGGCCGGCCGTTCGGCCGCCAGCCGGAGGAACTGCTCGGTGCGCGACTCCCCGCGAGCGGTCCGCTCGGTCTCGGCGGACGTGAGTCGCAGCAGCAGCGGACCAGCCGCGTGGCGGCTGAGCTTCCGGTGATGGGTCTGGTTGCCGTAGGTCAGGAGGCACTCGTAGCAGCCGCGCGCGCACTCCCGGTCCTCGTCCGGACCGCCCTGGTCGACTCCGTGTTCGTCGAAGTGGCAGATGTCCAGGGCGGTGCTGGCGGCCTTGGCGAGCGCGTGCCGGTCGTGCTGGAGGCGGCGCAGCACGCCGGCGCCGCCCTCCGCGGCCTCGGTGAAGAGGATCCGGCGGCGCGGGCCGTCGTCCGGGGGCAGGAGTTCGGCGGTCAGCTCAGCGTCCTCCAGCTCGAAGGCGGCCTCGATGCCCCGCTCCAGCGCGTACATGAACGACAGCGCGATCGGTTCGGGCAGGGCCTCGTCGAGGGTGACGACGAGGATGTTGCGCCGGTCCTGGACGTACGGCAGGACGCGCTTCTTGCGGCGCTTCTCGTTGCCGTCCTCGTCGGCGACCGGCATGCCGGTGCCCTCGATGGCCTCTGATGCTGCCTTGTCGTTCAGCCAGCGGCCGTCGCCGAGGTCGAGCCAGTAGCCGTCCGGTTCGTTCTCCTTGTCGCGGACCCGCCCCAGGTTGGTGATGCGGACGGTGGCGGAGTCGCCGTAGTCCAGGGCGAGTACCGGGGCACCGGCGGCGTCGGTGACGTGCGAGGTGAGGCGGCCCTTGCGGATTCCGTGGTCCTGGAACGCGTAGGACGTCTCCAGGCGGAAGCCGGCCCGGCGCCGCTCCTCCTCGTCGGAGGAGATCCGCTCGCGGGGGGTGGTGTAGACGGTGTGCAGCTGCAACAGGTTGCTGCGCTTGGCGGGGAGCGGCTCCTTGCACATCTCGCAGCGGTTGGTACCGACCTGTACCTCGTGGTGGTAGCCGCAGTCGCCGCAGCGCCTGGACTCGGCCGTCGGCAGGTCGCCGGAGGCATCCGGCGGGAGCTGGATCCGGGTGACCTGGTAGCGGGCGCCCTCGTGGTAGATCAGCGCGCCGGGGCCGAACTCGCGGATCGCGAGGAACCGGGGGCGCTGGAGGTAGTCGCCGTCGCTGTTGCGGCGGCTGCCGGGACGCGGGATGTAGGCGGCCAGCGGCAGGCGGGGGAAGCTGTAGCCGGGCAGGAATCCCTCGGACGCAAGATACCGGTAGGGGTTGAAGTCGCTCATGACCGACTTGGCGTCGGTGGAGCGGTTCAGCAGCAGGTCCCGCTGTGTCTCGGCCTCGCGCCGACGCGAACGGGCGCGAGCTTGTTCGCCGTTGCTCAGGCTGGTGTCGACGACCCGCCGGTTCTGCTCGTACTGGTCGAGCACGGCGGCACGGAACAGCTCCCGCCACCGTTCGAATGCCTCGTTGAAGGTGTCCGGGGCCTTCGTGACCTGGTCCTCGATCCAGGTCTCGTACCACCAGGTGGTGTTCGCGAAGTCGGCGACGAGCGGCGCGAGCACTGTCCGGGCCGCCACGACGGCCCGGAGTCGGGCGCCCTCGTCGAGGGACTGGTCGCGGATGTCGGGGCGCAGCGGCAGCGGCATCTCGGGGTCGGGTCGCTCCTCCCCGGCCGGATCGTAGGCGACGTCGATCACCTCGGGGACGGCACGGCCCAGGCGCATGGCTGTTTCGGCCAACCAGATGCCCTGCAGATGAGACCGGACCAGGTCCTCGTTGGCCAGGTCGAGGCGCGGCGGGGCGACTTGTCCGGCGACCATCGCCTGCGAGTTGCGGAAGTAGTACTGGTCGTGGCTGTTCCCCGTCGCGCAGTAGGTGGTGACCAGTGCGGGCTGGCCGGACCGACCGGCCCGGCCGGAGCGCTGGGCGTAGTTGGCGGGAGTCGGCGGCACGTTGCGCATCATGACGGCGTTGAGCGAGGAGATGTCCACACCCAGCTCCATCGTCGGGGAGCAGTAGAGCAGCGGCAGGGCGGCGGTGCGGAACTCCTTCTCGCGCTGCTCGCGTTCCTCCGGGGTGACCTGCGCGGTGTGCTCGCGGGCGAACAACCCGGCGAGGCCGGCCGCCGCGTCCTGGTAGAGGCGGCGGAAGAAGGGGTTGACGCGCGGGCCCTCGCCGCTGTTGTAGGTGCGGGTCAGCGGGTCGATGGCTCCGGTCTCGCCGGTTCCCGCACGCCAGATCAGTGTGGCCGCGGAAACCCGGTAGCCGGTCCGCTTCTCGGCGGTGCGGCGGCGGAACACCGGCCCGGAGGTCTCGGGGACCACCTCGACCTCGTTCACGAGGCCGAGCTCGCACAGGACCGTCAGCAGGTCCTTGATGACGGTCTGCAGCTCGGTCAGGTCGAGGGCGCGGAAGGCCGGCGCCGTGCGCTTGAGGTACTTCCCGAACTTGCCGCGTGCGGACAGGAACAGTGCGGTGCGTTCCATGCCCGGCTTGGACGCGGTGGGGTAGGCGGTGCCGATCCCGGGCTTGTCGCTCTCCGCCAGCACCCACGGGCCGGTCAGCCGCTCCTCGCTGGCCCGCTGCAGGCTGTCGAAGTCGTCGCGGAAGTACTGGACGTCGATGGCGAGACCGCGGCGCAGGTAGTCGAGCAGGGCCCGGGCCACCTCGCTGCGCAGCGCCGGCTCGGCCTCGCGCAGGGCTTCGTGCGCCCTGTTCCAGTGCTTCTGCTGCTCGGCGAGCCAGTCCAGGTCCTCGTAGTCGATGCGCAGCAGGCCGGTCTGCTCCAGGTTGGGCATGGTGATGCGCCAGCCCCGCTCCAGGTCGCGGTAGAGGCGGTAACCGACGACGTCGCGGAACGTCTTGCCGGCCCGTCGCTCCAGCCCGGGCGCCATGGTCGGATTGCCGGTGTACTCGCGCGGTGCGAGGCCCATGACGTCGGTGACCGCCTGCGCCAGGTCGTCGTGGTGCAGGCCTTCGTCCCCGGCCTGCAGCGCAGCCCGGTACAGGGCCCCGCGCAGCTGCGTGACCTGGGCGAAGTCGTTGAAGTGGCCGGCCTGGAGGGAGGCGTCCTGCCGGTTGTCGACGAAGGTGAGCAGCTTGCGGGCCTCGGCGGACAGCACCTCCTCGGGCACGGCGCGCAGCGACTTCACGATCGATGCGGAGATCACGGAGGTCGCCGAGGAGCGGCCCTCCTGGTCGAGGGTCGCCAGCTTGGCGAAGTCCCGGCCACGGGTCTGTTCGTAGGAGATCTGGCAGTGCAGGCAGAACAGGAAGGGAGCGGGCACGAATGCGGCGACCAGCCCCTCGCCCGACTCGCCGCCGTGCGGGTCGACGACGACGCGCTGCGGCACCCGCGGCCGGTAGGACTTCTTCACCACGGTGGCGCCGTTGGCGTCCGTCTCCAGCCACGACTCGGGGAGCCGGCGGTCGTCGACCGCCCGCTGCGGGTCGGCCGGCCACTCGTAGTCCTCGCCCGGCACACCGATGTAGAGGTACCCCTCGCCCGCGCGCCCGCCGGAGGCGGAGGTGTCGCGCCGGGGCTCGTAGCGGACGGTGCCGTCCTCGGTGGTGCGCCACACGGTGACGTACTCCTGGCCGCACTCGCGGCAGAACGCCAGGGGGAAGAGCGGCCTGCCCGGGCTGCCGGTGCCGGCAGGCTGCTCCAGCTGGTAGGTGCGGGTCAGCGGGCGGGTGAGCGGGTCCTCCAGGGTGGTGTAGACCGTGTCGCCCTTGGAGAGGAACTGGTGCAGCCGAAACGCGAACAGCGGCCGCTCGGTCACCGGGTGCTTCGCCTGTGAGCCGGCCTCCAACGTCGCCCTGATCGCCTCCTGGACGGTCTCCGCCGGGATTCCGGACTCGGCGGCGAGTTCTGCGGCGGCTTCCTCGATCTTGCCCGGGGGGCGGCGACGGAGCCGACCGGTCCCCTCCTCGCGCTCCAGCCCGAACCTGGACTCGATCCAGCGGGCCAGCGGGTCCTTGGTCAGCGCCTCGTACCCGCGTGGTGCGGCGACGGCCCGCAGCCGCTCGGCCGGGACGGTCGCGGGCGGCTCCCCAGTGGCACGGACGAGTGTCTCGCCGATCACGCGCCGCGGCAGCACGGTCGTGCCGAAGAGCCGGCCGGCGACCTTGGCGACCTCCCGCTGCTGGTCCTCCCAGCTGCCCTCTGTCGACATGGTCGCGGACGTGCCGATGCACTGGAGGGTGTCTGCGGCCCGGCAGGCCTCGCGGACCCGGCGGATCAGCAGGGCGACGTCGGCACCTTGCCGGCCGCGGTAGGTGTGCAGTTCGTCGAAGACCAGGAACTGCAGGCCCTCGGCCATGCGGATCAGGCTCTTCCGGTCGTCGGGCCGGGTGAGCATCAGCTCCAGCATCACGTAGTTGGTGAGCAGGATGTCCGGGGGGTTCTTGCGCAGCTCGCGGCGCTGTTCGTCGCTCTCCTGCCCGGTGTAGCGGGCGAAGGTGACCGGTTCATCGCCCTTGCCGAATCCGTACCGGAGGTACTTCTTCAGCTCCTGGCGCTGGGAGTTGGCGAGCGCGTTCATCGGGTAGACCACGATCGCGCGCACCCGCTTGGGCGTGCCCGGCCGCTCGGTCGCGCGCTCCTTCAATACCCGGTCGACGATCGGGACGATGTAGGAGAGTGACTTTCCGGAGCCGGTGCCGGTGGTGAGCACGTAGGAGTCGCCGGCCTGCGCGGCCTCGACGGCCTCACGCTGGTGGCGGTGGAAGGTGAGTGGCCGACCGTCGGGGCGCGTGGAGGTCTTCTTCTTCCCGGCCTGGAAGATCTCGGCGCACTTCGGGTCGAGCACGGTGTCCCGGACCAGGTCGGTGACCTGGCCCCCGTCCGCGAAGAAGGGGTTGAGGGAGAGCCACGGGTTGGGCCACTGAGACTTGTCGGCCAGGTCGTCCTCGATGAAGCCGGCGATCCGGCCGTCCCGGACGATCGCGGCGCCCTTGGTGAAGCGCTCATACTCGTCGATCAAGGTCCGGTGGATGCCGAACACGTCCATAGCGTCCGGGAGGCGGCGCGGCGGGCGTGGCACCGGCACGGGGGCGGCCGGCGCGGGCTCGGGGAACTCGGCGCGCAGGCGCTCGACCGGGTCCATCGCCGTCCAGTGCGGGGCGAGAAGGGTTGCGGTCTCGTCGGGCGCCAGGGCGAGCGGGACCAGGGCCTCGCGGACCCGGGTGGCATTCTCCGGGCGGTTGGCCTGGTCCTTCTCCAGCAGCCGGGTGACGAGGCGGACCAGCTCGGACGGCAGGTCCGGGCGGATGACGGTGAGGGACGGCGGCGTGTCGTGCTGGTGCTGTTGGGAGAGGTCGAAGGGCGTCTTCGCGCCGAAGGGCGGCTTGCCGATCAGCAGCTCATACAGGATGCAGCCCAGCGCGTACAGGTCGGCGGGGGCGGTCACCTGTTCGGCCCGGAACTGCTCCGGGGCCATGTAGCGGGCGGTACCGACGCCCACTCCGGTGCTGGTGAGCCGGGTCTGGTCGGAGTCGTTGACGATCCGGCCCATGCCGAAGTCGAGGATCTTGACCGTGCCGTCGTGGGTGAGCATCACGTTGGCCGGCTTGAGGTCCCGGTGGATGACACCGGCCGCGTGCGCCGAGGCGAGGCCGGCCGCGATCTGCGCCGCGATGGCGGTGGCCCAGGAGACCGGGAGCTGGGGCTCTTCATCGATCAGGTCGCCGAGCGGGCTCCCGTCGAGCAGTTCCATGACCAGGTACGGCAGGCTGCTGCCGTCGGCCGGGGTGTCGACGCCGCCGGCGATGAGCCGGGTCAGGTTGGGGTGGCGGGGGGAGAGGCGGCGCATGATGTCCACCTCGCGGCGGAAGCGCTCGACGTCCTTGTTGCCCCCGGACGCGTCGATCGCGATGCCGGTGCGGCTGCGCAGGATCGTCTTCAGGGCGACTTCCCGGTCCGGTGAGCCCTCCGGGGCTTCGAGGTCGGCGGCCCGATGGACTTCCCCCATGTTGCCGCGTCCGACGGGCCCCACGATGCGGAACCTGTTTGCGACCGTCCCCAGACCCACTGGCGCTCCCCTGCCTCACGTGTCTCGTTGCGTCGTGCGCGGCAGACGGGCAGCCGGCGCCCAGCCAGCTTACATGAAGCGCTGTGCACAACACCATGATTGCGTTGACTGTGTAAACGTACTGACATGCTGGGTGCCCGCTTCTGCTCCGCACACTATCGGCATCGATGGGGGATGGGATGAGTGCGTGAGTGGTGTCAACACAAGAACGTCCCCCTGTGAATGTGGGTGCATGCGTGTACGGTGACGTCCATGGACGACCCCGTCACGCCCCGACCAGCCACCGAGGACAAGCAGCCGCCCACGCTCGTCACCAGCGCCGAGATCGCCCGCCTCGCGGGCGTCACCCGGGCCGCGGTCTCCAACTGGCGACGCCGTTACGAGGACTTCCCGGCCGCCGCGGCCGGGAGCGCCGCCAGTCCGCTCTTCGCCTGGCCCGCCGTCCAGGAATGGCTGCGACGACGTGACCGGCACCAGGACGTCTCCCTGGAGGTCCAGGCCTGGCAGGCGCTGCGCGCCGCGTACGGCGACGCGACCGTCGCCGCCGTGGCCGCCGCGGCGCGGCACCTCGCGCCGGCGGGCGCCCCTGGAACCGCCACCGTGCAGGAGGGCGAGCGCCTGCCCAGCGCGGCGCAAGTCCTGCTGGACCGGTTCGCCGGCGAATCGGATCCGAACGCCGCGCTGCGCGCGCTCACCGACCGCATGGCCGACTCCGCTCGCCGCACCGGATCCGACCAGGTCACCTCCCCGCTCCTCGTCCGCGCGGTCAGCCACTTCGCGCCGCGACTCCAGCCCGGCCGTACGGTCTTCGATCCGGCCTGTGGCATCGGCGCCCTGCTGCTCGCGGTGGAGCCCGAGCGCCGGCTGGTCCGGCTCGGCCAGGACAGTGACACCGATGCGGTGGACATCGTTCTCGCCCGCGCCGCATTGGCCGGGCTCGGCGATCTCCGGATCGCCCACGGCGACTCCTTGCGGGCCGACGGCTACCCGGGGCTCGCCGCCGACCTGGTGCTCTGTGATCCACCCGTCGCCGCCGGGGACTGGGGGCGGGACGAACTCCTGCTCGACCACCGCTGGGAGTTCGGCACGCCGTCCCGGGCGGAGGGCGAGCTCGCCTGGCTTCAACACTCCTACGCGCACACCGCGCCGGGCGGCCAGGTCCTCATGGTCCTCCCTGCCTCCGTCGCGTACCGCAAGGCAGGGCGCCGCATTCGCGCCGAACTCGTCCGTCGAGGCATCGTCCGCCAGGTCGTCGCCCTGCCCGGCGGTGTCGCCGCCGGGCACAGCCTGCCGGTCCACCTATGGTCCTTGCAGCGACCGAAGGAGGGCGAACCGCGCCCGGCCGCCGTGCGCCTGATCGACCTGACCGAGAACGCCCCGGACGGCTCGCTGCGGCCGACCGATGCACAGACCGTCGACATTTCGCTGGTCGACCTCCTCGACGATGTCGTCGATCTCACCCCGGCCGTTCACCTGCCGACGGTTCGACACGAGCTCGCCAACGAGTACGAAGAGGCGCGTTCCGAACTCGCAGACGCGCTCGCCGGGCTGCACAGCCGGCTGCCCGAGCTGCGCCGCGGTGACGGCGCGGACCTGTGGGACGGCGCCACCGTCACCGTCTCCGACCTCGCCCGGGCCGGACTCGTCGAACTGCACGAGGGTGAAGCCCGTGTGCTCGGCGACCAGATCGACCCCGAATACCTCGACGGGTTCCTTCGGGCCGGTCCCAACGTCCGCCGCTCCACGTCCCAGAGCGGCTCCTACCGCCTCGACGTCAAAGGCGCCCGCATTCCTCAGCGCGAACTCACCGTCCAGCGCCGTTACGGCACCGCGTTCCGTGCCCTGCTCGACATGGAACGCGAAGCGACTCGGCTGGCCAAAGCCGCGCAACGACTCGCCGAGATCGCCCGTGAGGGGCTGGGAACGGGAGACCTCGAACCCGGTGCGTGAGTGGTCCTCGGCAGTCGCCGGCGCGGCGCAGCCCCCAGGGGGCGACGGGTGGTTCACCGGGTGTCGGTGTGCCAGGCGCTCGACGAATCCAGGTGGCGCAGATTGACCCACTCCTGTGCGATGCGTTCGCCGCGGACCAGTAGATCGACGGCGTGCGCGCGGTGTCGCTCCGGCAACCAGGCGGCCAGCTCCTCGGCCTTGGCCCGGGGGAGCGGATCCTCCTTGCCGGGAAGGGCCGTGCCGACCTGGAAGAGCGCGTCGTACAGGTGGGCGGCGGGCGTGACCGGTGGCAGTCCCGCCGCCCTGGCCTTCTCGGAGGCCCGGACCGGGATGGCGAGGCCGCTGGCGTCCAGGTCTCCGAAGTACCTGATCGCCCCCACCCCGTGATCGGGGCGGATGCTGCGCACGGAGGAGGAGAAGGACTTCCCGATGCCCCAGGCCAGGTAGCCGAGCCGGTGGTCGACGCTCTCCAGCGCCTTCGTCAGGGACCAGCAGGTCGTGTAGTTCTCGACGACGAAGAGGATGTCACCGCGCTCCATCGTGGTGAAGCCGCGCTCGTGCGGCTTGGCCGGGTACCACTCGTTGAGCAGTGGGGGTTCCGCCCGGAGGATGTGCAGGAACTTCCGGAGATGCACCTGGTCGGAGAAGAGCCAGCCGAAGGAGAGGTCCCGCAGGGTCTTCTCCGGCTCCGGGAAGTGCGCGAGGTGGGACGGGCTGCCGAATACTTCGAGCGATCGCTCGCACATCGGCAGCGGGGTCAGGTCCGGATCGCCCGTCAGCCATGCGTTGACCGCGATGTAGGCGGCCAGGTGTCTCGGCTTCCGGCTGTTGAGCTGCCACTCGGAGGCGACCCGGCTCAGGTCCGGGTGCAGCGGTGGCATGGCGGGCCGCTCGGGGCGCGGCGTCGGCTGCTCACGGACTCGGATGCTCACCGGGAGCTCGACGCGCTCCTGGTCCGTCCGTGCGACGAACTCGACCTCTCCCGCCTCCTTGAGCCGGGTCAGCGTGTCGAGCAGAACCCGGGGGGTGAGTGTCTCGTCCCCGGCCCGGCCGAAGAGCTCGTGGTGGAGCTCCTTCACCACCGGGGCTGCGAGCTTGCGCCAGGCGGCGGCGTTTCGCTTGCCGGCGGACGACCGCTCGCGGAGTGCGGTGAGGAACTTCCGGTCGGCGGTGTTCAGCCTGGTGGGATCAGCTTTCGGCACGGTCGCTCCCCGAAGGACGTCGGTAGTACCGGGCTGCGGCGATCTCCGCGCCCTCGTCCCCCGGCTGGGCACCGTCCAGCAGCGGTCGGAGGCTGTCCTCGACCGTCAGGTACTTGCGGTGGGCTGCCAGGTCGGCGCTGTTGCGCAACCGGACCACCAACGGGAAGTTCTCCAGGACGTTCAGGTCGAAGAGGCCAGTGGTGTAGACCAACTGAACGCCCAGGGCGGCCGCGACCGACTGTTGCAGCCGCAGCAGGTACGAGGCGGACGCCCGTCCGATCGGGTTGTCGAGGAACAGCACCCCCGAGTGACGGTGCCGGGTCCTGCCCTGCTCGCTCGACCGGAGGGCCGCCATCGTGCAGTAGAGGACGATGGCCGCGGTCAGCACCTGCCCGCCCGAGAAGACGTCCTTGATCTCGGACACCGGGACGCGCTGATCGCGCAGGACGGCATCGGGCTTGAGGATCCGTACCTTGAAACCCGACACCCCGACCGAGGACGCCACCCCGCGCAGAACCAGGGACAGGCCGTCGCGCCTGGTCGGCCGACCATGGGCGGCCTCGACGGAGACCTCGTCGACGACGGTGCCGAGCCGGTCGGTCAGGGCGCCGTCCTCGGCGGGCGTGAACCCGATCTGCAGGAACGGCTTGCCGGACCACTCGGACAGCCCGTCCGGCAGCTTGGAGAGCGTCTCGGCGCGGCGCACCACCCGCAGAGCCTCCTCCACCTGTTGGCGCAGCTGGCCGACGATGGCCTGCCGGTGACGGCCGATGGAGTCCAGGTCGGTCTCCAGCGAACGCAGCCTCTGGTGCAGCAGACCGCTCCAATGCGCGGCATGGGCGGGCAGTTCGGTCGGGTCCGTCGCCACGATGATCGAGCGGTTCGGCAGGTGGAGCGTGGCGAACCGCTCGTCGACGGCGTGCCGCACCAGCCGGTCGGTCAGGGCGCGCTCGTCGAGCGTGGCCCCGGCGAGTGCCTCGTCGGCCTCGACGAACCGTGACTGGACGGCGTCGTGGCGCTGCCGGGCGGCCGAGGCGTCGCCCTCGAAGGCCGGCTCCTCCGGGGTCGGTTCACCCCCCGGCACCGAGCCGAGCAGCGTCGACAGGTCGGCGAAGAGCGTCGCCTCCCGGGCCGCCTCCCTCGCCCGCTGCCTCGCCCGCTCGCTACGGTGGCCGACCTCCCCGCACAGCCGCTCGCAGTGGTCCCGGGCGGCCTCCGCCTCGGCGGCCAGCGAAAGCCCCTCGGCGAGGTGCCTCGGGTGACCGAAGGGCGTGAGGTCGACGGGTTCGGCGGGTTCCGCGAAGGCCGCGAAGTCGGCCTTGCGGACCGCCGCCAGCCCGGCGGACTCGGCGAGCCGCTCCTCGGCGGAGAGGGTGACTCGTGCGGCAGCCTCCCGTGCCAGCGCACGGGACACCGCGTCGGCCGCCTCGGGACCGGCCAGGAGCTGTTCGGCCTGCCGGCGTACTGCCGGGGCCAGGTCACCGAACTCCTGGTCCGCGGCCGCGAGCCGGTCGCGGGCGAGTGCCGCCTTCACCTTGAGGTCCTCGCCGACCGAGACGCGCCGCAGCTCGTCCGAGGCGGCGGCGAACGACCGCCGCAGCACCTCGACCGGCTGTTCCGCCGTGGATTCGGCTCCGTCCTGGGGGCCGCCCTCCGGCGGCAGCGTGTTCAGCTCGTCCAGGAGGCGCTGCGCCGTGCCGCGCAGGGTGTCGGCGGTGCGTCGGTGGTCGGCGGCCAGGACACGGCTGCGCGCGCTGTGTTCGGCCGCCCGCCCTGCGGCGTCGCGATCCGCCGCGGCGCCTTCCAGCGCCGTCCGCTCGGCGCTCTCCCAGCCGGGAATCCGCGCCTCCTGCTCCGCCAACCGTTCGAGTGCGTGCACGGCCGACTCGGCCGCGTGGAGCGCCCGGCGCGCCGGAGGGAGCGCCGTGCCGACGGCGGCGCGCTCCTCGGCGACCACGTCGAGGCAGGCCTGCCGTTCGGTCAGGGTGACGCCGGCGGCCGAGGCCTCGGACCCACGCTGCCGCAGTTCCTGTCCCAGCTCCTCCAAACGCCCCGGTGGGAACTCCCGGCGCCAGTCGACGAGCCGGGTGTACAACGCCGCGTACCGCTCGGCCCGGTCCCGGAGTTCGGTCTGCTGCCGTACCTGCTCCCGATGCCGCTCGGCCAGCCGGACGCGCTCCTCGTCGGCGGCCCGTTCGTCGTACAGCGCCGGATGGACCGGGACCGTGAACAGCTCGTCGTCGTCCTCCGGGGCGGCGAGCAGATGGGCGGTGGTGCCGACGGCCAGGTGGTCGGTGGGCCACAGCCGGCTGTTCCTGAGCGAGTCGCACGCCTCGTCCAACCGGTCGTTCACGACCACGCCGGAGGCCAGTCGGGGTGCCTGGTGGGCGAGTTGGCGCCGCCGTTCGGCGCTGCCGACCGAGGCGATGTAGTCCCAGCCCGTCCAGGCGGTGATCCCCTGCTCCTGGAGCCGCTGCCGTACCCGGACGGCGTCGACCGACGCGGGGAGCAACTCCGCGGTCTCCAAGGTCGTCCGAGCCCGTTCGTCCCCGGCGATCTCCACCTGCAGGGCGGCCTGGGCGGTGTCCACCTCGCGGCGGACCCCGGTCAGACGGGCGAGCAGGTCCGCGGCGTCCCGGTCGAGATCCACGGCACCGCCGTCGGCCGGGCCGGGGAGGTCGGGATCGGCCGCCAGCGACGCCGTTCGAGCGGCGGCCGTGGCGACTTCGCGTTCGGCGGCGCGGAAGGCCTCGTCGGCGGCCGCGCAGCTGTCGCGTGCCGAGCCGAGGGCCTGCTCCGCGTGTCCGTACGCCAGGTCCAGGTCGGCCAGCGACGCCTCCAGCCCGGTGACGTGCGCCTCGGCTTGAGCGACCCGCCCCCGTGCGCCCTCCGCGGCCTCGGCGGCCGTCGTTCCGGTGGGCAGCCGGCCTTCTGCCACCGCGGTCGCGAGGTCCTGCCGGACGGATTCGATGCTCTCGCGGCGGACAGCGGCCTCGGCGGTCTGGTCCGCCGCGCGGGCCACCGCCGTGTTGTGTTCGGCCTGCGCCTCAAGGGCGAGGCGGTCCTGCTCCTGGCCGGCCGCCTCGGCCTCGTCCGCCTGACGCTCCGTGCGGTCACGCAGGCCGACGAGGGAGCGGCGTAGGGCTGCCGTCGCCGCGTCCCTGGCGGCCAGGGCCGGCCGGGCGGCCTCGTGGGTCTCCGCGATGATCTGCCTGAGTCGCAGGTCCTCGGCCACGGCCTCGCGACGGCGCAGTGCCGTCGGGACGGCCGCCCAGCCGCTCTCGGCCAGCTTGGCCCGCCGGACGGTGTCCCGGTCCTGCGCCTCCTCGTCCCGCGCCTCGTCCAGTCGCATGGAGGACACCAGCCGGCGCAGCTCGACGGTCACCGCGGTCAGCTGGGCGTGGCGCCTGGTCTCCTGCTCCAGCGCGTCGGCCAGGCTCCGGCTCTCGGCCCGCAAGGCCTCGGACCGGTGGCGCTCCCGATCGGCGCGGACCCGGACCAGTCGGAGGTGTTCGTCCAGTCGTACCCGGGCCTCGTCCCGGCGCGCGTTCTCCGTCAGGCGGGTCCGCCGGGCCTCCGCGAGGGCCGGCAGGTGCTCCAGGGCCCCGCGGACGAACTCCCGCTCCAGTTCGAGACTGCCCCGGACGGCGAGCTTGTCGGCGTAGGCGCCCACCACACCGGCGAGTTCCTCCGCCGGCTCGGGTGGCAGCACCGCGCTCAACAGGGAGTTGACGAAGGCATCGTCCCCCGAGAAGGAGAACGCGTCGGCCGCCTCGCCCTCCTCGGCGTTCATGGCACGCTGGTAGCGGAAGAGCTCGGGGTCCAGGCCGAGGTCCGAAAGTCGTTCGGTCCACTGCTTCTGGATCCGGACGCAGGAGTATTCGAGGGCCGGGTCGGACTCGGCCGCGGCCAGCATCCGGTCGCAGTAGTCGGAGAGCGCGCGGTAGCGGCCGTTCTCGACGATCGGGAGCGTCCGCAGCCCGAGGGTTTCCGTCGGCCGGAAGTGGTACCAGCACTCGGTCAGTTGTTTGAGGTCCTTGGAGGGTCGTCCGTTGCGCCAGGCCGAGACCTTGCCGGTGACCAGGTGCCGTCCGCTCTTGGCGTGTACCCACTCCAGGACGACATGGGAGACGTCGCCCTCCAGCACGAAGCTGCTGAGCGCATGGGTGCTGGAGGTGCCGACCGCCTGGCGGTGGCCGGGGAGCACGACGGAGAAGATCAGCTTGATCAGTACCGACTTCCCGCCGCCGTTCTCCAGGTGCAGGACGCTCGCCGGGGAGGGCCGGAGGACCGGCTCGTCCTCGCCGAACAGCGTGGTGGACGTGGTGGCCACGGGTGCGCCGGCCGAGCTGAGGTCGATCAGCACGTCCTCGTAGCGGGCTGCGGCCGGTCCCACCGACCGCACCAGGACACGGGAGAGTTCATACATCGGTCGCCTCCAGGGTGAGATCTTCGTCGTGGTCGCCGGGGACGACCCGCAGGGTGCCGGCGGCACCGGTCATGGGGACGGGCGTGATCCTGAGCAGCTCCTGGAACGCGTTGGTGGCCGCGAGTTCGCGCACCTGGAGCTGATACCGCGGTGTGGTGCGGTAGTTGCCGTCCGTGGCTTCGCCGACCGCGGTGAGGAAGCCGCAGTCCGTGAGGAAGTTGAGCGCCCGGCCGGTCATCGCGCGGGTCGAGTTCACGGCCGCCCGGCTGTCCTTGGTCCGGGAGGTTTCGGGGCGTCGGGAGTAGACCCGCCACACCTCCTCGAGCTCCGGGGTGTGGGTGGCGGCGTCGGTCTCCAGCTCGGCTTCGGCGGCCCGCTGCTGGAGCCGCCGGCAGACGTCCCGGACGGTCGAGTCGACGATGTCGATGCCGACCCGTCCGATGAAGCCGTCCTGGGCGAGGTCGTCCGGCCGGGGGAAGGCCAGCGCGGCGATCGCCAGGTGGATGAGGCCGTGCAGGACCTTCTCGTGGTCGCCGCGCTCGCCCCGGTACTTGGCCCGCCGCGCGTAGTCCTCGATCCTGGTCTCGAACACGGAACCGTCCAGTGCCGCCAGCACCAGTGCCTCGGTGCTGCTGTCGCTGCCGAGGACGGACAGTCCGAGCCCGCGACCCACGCGATCGGTCAGGGTGCGGAACTCGGTGTCCTGCCGGTACCGCCGGGTGAGGCGGAGGTAGTCGCTGTCGCGGCCGGGGACCTTCCTGGTCCGCAGTCCGTACGCGATCAGACGGGCCGCCGCCTCGGCGTCGGCGATGTGATCCGCAGTGGTCACGGGTGCTCCTCGGGGTCGGGGGACTTCTCGGGCCCGGCGTACTCCTCGTACGCGGCCGGCCGGAACGGGGCGGTGGACGGACGGGACCGTGCGGACAGGGCGGCGCGGTCGATCTCCGCCCGCGCCAGCAGCAGGTCGTCACCCCCGAACTCCGGGTCCGCCAGCTCCTCGCCGGTCCGGAAGGCGAGCAGGACATGGCTCGCGCCACTGCTGACCGCACTGCCGACCGAGGCGGCGAAGGCCTGTCCGGCCCGGTGGAGGACGAGCCTGGCCACCTCGGCGCCGGCCGTCAGGCGGGCCCGGGCCAGCAGGTTGCCCAGCCGCTCGGGCCGGTCGAGGTCGAGGACCTGATCGCCGAGCAGGTGCTGCTCGGGGGTGAAGTCGGCCGTGTCGACGGTGGTACGGAGCTCCGGTTCGGGGACGGCCGCCCCGAGCGGGGGCTCCGACGGGCCGGACCGGCACAACCGGGTGACGATCGAGGCCAACGACACCGAGTCCGGCGGGTCGGGTGCCACGGCGGCCCGGAAGTAGTCGGCCAGGACCGGGAGGGCGAGGCTCACCGGGAGCTCCAACGCGGGGACCAGCAACTGGCCGAACAGATCCAGCGCGGCGCGCTGCGGCGGCCCCGAGAACTCCTGCCGGTCCTGCTCCCGGCGGAACACCGCGCCCGCGCCCTGGACATGCTTCTGGAGTCGCATGTGACGCCCGATGCACTCACGGACGATCACGACCAGTTCGGCGGCGCGCTGCTTGTACCGCGGGTTGTCGGCCTCGTCCCGGCGCCGGGTGATGTGCCCGAGGATCTGGCTCTCCATGACGTAGCGACCCTCGATGTGCGTCAGCGCGGCGTGGAGGAGGTCCGGGATCTCGTTCTCCCAGTCCACCGTGCGGACGTTGCGCCGGGTCGCGTCGAGTTGCCGGCGCAGCATTTCGCCGTACTGCACGGTGCGGTGCCGGGCCTGCTCGGCCGCCACCTTGGCGTCGTCGAGCCGCCCGCGTTCGATCAGGTTCCTGAGCTTGTGCTCGGCGGCGACCTGGGACGATTCGACGTCCGTGTCGAGTGCTCCGACCAGGACGTTGATGGCCTCGTCGGTGGTCCGCAGGTGCAGCCGGCCACCCGCGGACCTCTCCTCGATCAGTTTGAAGTCGAAGGCGAAGGTCCGGTAGCCGTCGTCGTCGATCCGGCCGCAGATCTGGCGGAAGCCGCGGTCGACCGTACCGACGTTGATGAGCTTGTTGAGCACCCATTCGGCGATCCGCCGGTGTTGTTCGTCGGTGTGCCGGGGCTGCTGGAGCGCGGCGTACCGGGTCAGCTGGCCGAGGACCCGGTCGGGGTCCGCGCCGTGGTCGAAGTCCATGGCGACGGTGATCTGGTCGATCGCGTGCAGGCCCAGCTGGGACATCTGGTAGCCGCGGGCGTCGATGCCTTCCAGTGAGCCCTTGTAGGCGTCGAGGGTCTGCAAGGGGGCTGTGCAGGCCAGCGCCTTGGCGCGGCGGACCAGGCCCTCGTCGGGCAGGTCGGTGGGGGGCGGGGGTTCGTCGTCGGGTGGTGTCACGGGCCGATGCCTTTCGGGCTTCGTCGGGGGACTGGGACGTCGGCCTGCCGAGCCGTTGGCCGGGGTGGGTGGCCGGCCCGGAGCATCCGGTGTCCACCGGGAGGGGCGGGCCGGCAGGCCGACCCGCCCCGGTGCGGTCAGGTCAGGAGGGCGCGGGCCCGGTGGTCCCAGATCCCCACCTTGGTCATCGCGTCGCCGAGCTGGTGCACGGCGGTCGCGATGTCGTTCGCCGGGCCGCGCAGCTCGCGGTGCATCGCGATCATCACGTCCACCACGGTCCGGAAGAGGGCGAGCGTCTGCGCGCCCTCGCGGGCCGCCCCGGAGATGCCGACGAGCTGGGACAGGAAGCCGTGGTCGTCCGTGCTCCACAGGGTCGGCGGGATCTTCTCGTACAGGTCCAGCGCGGCATGGATGCTGGAGTCGAGCTGGGTCATCCGGTCCGTGAACCGGCAGGCGGTCGCCTTCAGTTCGGCGGCCGGCTCGCCCATCGCGGTCGCCAGCCGCCTGGTGACGGCGAGCTGGGCGCTCATCGGGCTGCCGTCCCGGGCGACGCGCTGCATGTCGGGGCCGAACTTCTCCGCCAGCTCGGCGATGTTCGTGATCAGCGAGGTCATCGCGGTGAGGTCCTCGGCCATCGCCTCCATGCCCGGTTCGAGCTCCGCGAACCGCTCCAGCAGCCCGGGAGCGTCCTCCTCGGCGCCGTCCCTCCCGGAGCCCGTCCCGTGCGCCGTCTCCTCGGTGGTGGCGGGCAGGCCGCGCAGGATCCGGGCCGGGGTGAGGGGGGTGAATCCTTCGTGCAGGGCCCGGGCGAGCGTTTCGGCGAGCTCGTCCCTGGCCTCGATGAGGCCGCTGCGGGTTCGTTCGAACTTGATCGTGCGGATCGGGGCGATGTCGAACGGCAGCCGGTCGAACTCCCCGAGATGGACGACCGGCCGGCCGGTGGTGTGCCGGAGACCGAGTTCGTACATGACGTTGGGGTTGCCGCCGCTCACGTCGGCGATGACCAGCTCCGACTCCAGCAGCCGTCGGCAGATCTGTTCGGTGATCTCACCGGTGTGCGAGATCTGGTCGGCCCGTACGGGTTCGAGGCCGACGAGGGAGCAGGCCGGGTGGATGACCTTCTCGAACACCTGCAGGGCGCTCTCGTACGCCTGGCGGGCGGGCGAGCCGACGCTCGCGTGGCGGTCGCCGATGGGGCCGATGACGAAGCAGCTCCGGCGTTCCTCCGGCTGCCCCCCGACGGGCGGGGGGAACGGGGCCGCCGGCTGGGGCAGGTCCCGGGCGTACGGCAGCGTGGCGGTCATGCGAAGTCCTCCGGTTGCAGCAGATCGAGGGTGAACGGGTCGCGTTCCTGCCGTGCGGCGTACTCGGCACCGGTGAGGAGGTCGACGGCCTGCACGGGGCGCGGCTCGATTCCGAGTGCGCGCAGCAGGCCGGTGGTCGGCACCCGGTAGCACCAGCCGACCCGCAGCACCGGGCAGGGGAAGGAGTTGAGGGCGATCAGGCGGTATGCCGTCCCCAGACAGATGTCGAACGCCCGGGCGGCGGTGCGCAGGTCGACGGCCAGCGGGAGGCCGAAGACCTCGGGGAACGTCATCGTCGTACCGTCCCGGCGAGTCATCGGCGGACCTCCGCCGGCCGCACCGACAGGGTGCCGAGCCGGGGCCCGGGTTTCGGCCTCCGGGCCTGGTGGACGACCTCGCGCAGGCCGAGGCGTTCGGCCAGGGCTCCCAGCCGGACACCTTCGACGCTCTCCCGCGAGGCGATGAAGCGCAGGGGTGCGGCCAAGCCGTCCGGGCGGTCCGGTGGCGTGACGGACAGCTCCCAGGCCAGCTCCTCCGCGGGGTCCGGGAAGGACTGCCGGATGTCCGCGAGCTGATCGATGTCGCGTACGCCCCGTTCACGGAGGGCGGGGCGGACCAGCGCCCAGCAGTGCCGCACGGCGGAGCCCACCAGCGGGGCGTCGGGCTTCGGGTGGTCCGGGTCCGTCCCGTCGAGCTGCTCCAGCAGGCCGAGGACCGCCGCGGACTCCAACTCGGCCCGTTCCAGGCCGAACTCCCACCCCAGCCGGCGCACCGTCGAGCGCAGCCGGGGAACGGCGAGCCAGAGCAGGACCAGTCGCCAGCCGGACACCGGACCGCCCGCGGGGGCGTCGGCACCGCCGGATTCCTGTCGGGCGAGCCGGACGGCGCACCGCCAGATCGCACGGTTCGTGTCGGCGTCGCGGTCACGGCCGTAGAGACGCTGCCACGCCTCGGTGGGGGAGAGCCGGAGCGGCTCCTCGTCCTCCGGGCCGGGAAGGACGAGGTGCGCCGGGTTCGGCTGCGACGCGCCGGTCACCTGGCGGTGGATGACCGCGAACACGCCGCTGACGGAAGGGACGAGGGGGACTATCGCCATCGGTCGGTACCTCCTCGGGGGTCGGGCGGGGAGGCCGGCCGGTCCGGCGGACCGGCCAACCTCAGGAGCTGGGTGCGCAGCCCGAGGACGAAGTCGTCCAGTACGAGGGCGAGCCGGCGCGCGGTGTGGGAGAACGGGCTGTCGCACGCGTGCCGGGAGCGGCATTCGTGCAGGGACTGGAAGGTGATGTTGATAGTGGTGTTGACGGCCTCGTTCACCGCCATGCCCTGGTGAACGATCTGGGTCAGCCGGCGGCCGGTGCCGTCCGGGCCGGGGGAGGGGGAATCCGGGCTGCCGGCTGGAGCATGTGTCACCGGCTCCGCTCCGACTGGTTCGCCACCACGGGGAACGAGAGGGTGACGTCGCCGGAGACGTGGTGCGCCACGGCCACGCCCTGGTACACCTGCTGGGCGGTGCCGGCCCCCTGCCCCGGCCAGGGCTCGTACTGGTGGCCGGAAGGGCCGCCGGCTTGCGGTGCCGCGGGTGTCCGGCCTTCGGACGGGGCGCTGGACGTGGGCGCGTCCGCGGGGACGGTGAGCAGACCGGCCGACGGCACGGGGATGTGGATCCAGGCCGGAGCTCGGAAGACCTTGCCCGTCACGGTGGCCACCACGCCGACGAACCGGGCGGGGTGCAGCCTGCAGTACCTGGAGACCACGACGTCCTGGTACACGCGGTCGGAGACGATCGCCGCCAGGAAGGTGACGTTCGGGTCCGCCACCTCCATGGCCCGCTTGAGCACGTCGGCGTCGACCAGCCGGTGGGCCTCGTTGCGGGCCGTCCCGTTGCCGTCGCCCGGCCCCCCTTCGGCCGGGAGAGGGCCGCGGGTGACGGCGACGCGCATCCGCACCGGTGCGCCGCCGGGGGCGGCGTTGTGGTGGGCGAGGGCCCTCTCCAGCTCGGGGAGGAACCGGTCCAGCAGACCCGTCAGGTGGTCCGACGAGCACCCGAACACCAGCCCGTCGCCGGTGTCGCGGAAGAACAACTTGTTGTCCCGGACCGCTTCGAGGCCGGCCCGGGAGAGGGCCTCGTCGGTCAGTCGGCCGGTCAGCGCGCTGAGCTCGGCCTGGTCCGCTCCGGGGCGCTGGGTGAATGCCTCCTGATCCAGTACCACCACGGTGAGGTCGAGGGGCGGGCGACTTCCCGTGAGGGTGTCGCGGCTGGGGGTGGAGTCGGTCATCGAACCTCCTGGGGCGTGCTGCTCTGGCCGGCTGTCGGTTGTCGCGCCGGTCCCTGTCCTGCTGCCCTACAGCGTCGGCCCGGGGAAGGGCTCGCGGTTATGCCGTTGGCGCTATGGGCGGGGCGCGAGTGGTGGTACGTGTACGCGGTAGGAGGTGTGCCGCCCGGGGAGAAAAGTTCGGAAGAATAGCAGCAAGGCGGACGGGAAGGCCGAAACCGGTGACAACACCCTTGAAATCAGCGAGAGATGACGACCCATGTCCTACCGTTGCCTGCCATGGTCAACAGTTCAGATGGACAGCGATGGGGCCTTGGCCGGGGCAGTACCTTCCGGGACCTGATGGGTGACGGCCGCTGGGTGGGGACGATCGGCGGGTGGGAGCGAGAGGTGATCAATCCGGGCGAGACGCTGATCCAACAGGGTGCCTTCTCGGACAAGGTCTACGCGGTGGAAGGCGGTGTGCTCAGGGTCGAGCGCCTGGAGGCCGACGGGGCGGTGGGGGTGGAGGCGTTCCGCTCCCGGGGTGACCTCATCGGGGAGGCGCCGGTGCTGGACCCCACTGCGCCCAGGGCGGCCCAGGTCATCGCGCACACCCGGTGCCTGGTGGCGGTTGCGCAAGCCGGGTGCTTCGACCAGTTCCTCTCCGGTGCGCAGGCCGAGCGCCTGCTGACCCAGTACCTCTGGGGCCGCAACCTGGAGACGCAGATGGTGCAGGGGCTCGGCGATCCGGAGGTCCGCCTGGCCGCGTTGGTGCGGCCGCTGGTCCGCCACCAGCAGCGACTGAGTGCGGGGCGGGCCAGCCAGGTCGTGCTGAGGGTCAGCCGCAACCAGCTGGCCCAGGGGCTGCGGATGGGCCACCGCAGGGCCGGGAGGCTGCTGAACGGCCTCTCCATCGGACGGTTCTACAGCAAGGGGCTGCTGACGGTCGATCTGGACCGCTGGGCGAGGTGCGTGGCCCGGATCGGCACCTGATCCGCGGGCGCTGACGGGTGCGGCCGGGGCCGGCCGCACCCGTCAGCCCGAGGCGATGACCGCGGCGCAGGCCTCGAATCCGTGGTGCCACGCCTGGTCCATCAGGTAGGCCCCGTTCATTCCGCGATCGGCGAGGTCGACGAAGCGGCCTCCCCTGGTGGCGTGCGCCAGGCGGTGCAGCAGCCTGCGACGGTCGGCGGCGTAGTGGCTGGCGGCGGAGAGGGCGAGCGCCGTCGCGAGGCGGGAGGGGCGCAGCCCGAGCCCGAGCGTCCGGTTACCGAGCAGGAGCACGGCGGCCTGAGCCGCGGTGTAGGAGGCCACGTGGGCCGCGCAGGCGCGGTGCCCGGCCGCCCCCGACTGCCCGGGGGAGTCGTCGTGCTGGGCCTTGGTGCCGGCCTGGTGGTCGGTCTGGATCCAGTGGTCGGCCACGTCGGCCGCTGCCCGCATCAGGGCGTAGACGGCGGCGAAGCGGGCAGCGCGGGAGAGGTCGTTCAAGGGCACGAGAACTCCAGGTGGTATCGCGGGCGCAGGGGCCCGTAATGGAACGAGAGGGGAGCGAAGACGAGGACGGTGGAACGTCGCGACCGGTGTTCGACCACCGGTCCGGGGGGGCTTGATCAACAGGGAGTCGCCGCACCGGCGCGGCCGGCCGGCGTCTCGGACCGGCGCGTCCGGCGTTCGGGCAGGTGTGTGGCCACGACATGGAGTCGCCACGGAAGGGGAGCGGCGCGGTGGTACCTCGGCCGGGAGGCGAGACGGACAAGTTCGGCAACCGCTACGAGGGAGCCTGGACGGTCAGGCACGCCCTGTACGTGCTCCTGGGCATGGGGACCTCGCTCACCCTGGAGCCGAGCGCCCGCACGGTGGGCGACGGCGTGGAGTTCGTCTACCGGGCGGGTGCTCGGATCGAGGTGCACCAGGTCAAACGGCAGAACCGTCATGCGAACAGCTGGAATGTGGCCTCCCTCCGGGACAAGGACATCTGGAAGCACCTGCGCGACCACGTCGACGCGGGCCGCGACTACCACTTCGTCTCCCTCGTGCCCGCCCGCCCGATCGAGGAGCTGGCCGACCGGGCCCGTCGTGCGGACAGCCTCGCCTCCTTCGAGGCCGAGTGGTTGACGGGTGAGCTGCAAGGCCCCTTCGACGCCCTGGCCGCACCCGATGTCTACGGGTCACGCGCGACGGCATGGCGCCTGTTGCGAGGGCTGTGGGTGGGGTGGCACAACGAACGGGACATCGTCACCATCAACACGGCCCTGGCCGGACAGGTCCTGGCCGGAGCGCCGGGCCGGCTTGCGGCACTGGCCCTCGGCGACCTCCTGTTGAACAACCTCGGGACCACGCTCGACGCGCCGGCCATGACCGCCGGGTTGGCCGAGTACGGTCTGCGGCGGGCCGGCCGGCTGGACGGCGAGGCGGTGAGGGACGAGGTGAGCGGCGCGACCAACCGATGGGCGGCGAGCGACGGACGTGCCCTGCTTCGGCCCACCATCGCCCGCGAGGAGGCCGATCGGCTGGTGGAGTCGGTCACGACGGGCACGAAGCGGCTCACCCTCCTCACCGGCGCGGCGGGAGGTGGCAAGACCGCCGTGCTGTACCAGGCCTTCGCCGCGCTCGACACCCGGGCGAGCCCCGTCCTCGCCTTCCGTCTCGACCGGCTGGATCCCTTCGCCTCGACGCATGAGCTGGGCCGGCGGATCGGCCTGTCCGTCTCCCCGGTCAGCGCCCGGGGTGCGGTGGCGGCCGGGAGGCCCTGCGTCCTGATCGTGGACCAGCTCGACGCTGTCAGCCTCGCGTCAGGACGGATCCCGGACACCTTCGACGCGGTGGCCGACCTGGTGGGCGAGGCGGCGGCCTATCCCGCGATGCGCATCGTCCTCGTCTGTCGCGCGTTCGATGCTGCGGCTTCCTCCTGACGGGAGGCTCTCGCCCTGGCACGAGTTCACCCTGCTGTCGGCCCTTCCTGAGGAGCGGCTCTCCGCGGGGGCCGAGCGTCGGCTCGGGGAACTTCGCAGACGTCACCACGGCCTGCGGGAACCGGACGCGCCACCGGGCATGACGAGCGGGTTCCTCGGTCCGCCCATCCCGTCGGAATCGGCGCGGCACATGACCGACGACCAGTGGCTGAGCGCCATGAGGAAGCACAGCCGGGACCACACCGACTGGGTGACCTTCACGGGCGGTGCCCTGGAACAGTCGCACGTGCTGCACAGCATGACGACGGCGGACCCGGTCAGGTTCGCCCGTCTCGCCCTGCGGATGGACACCGGTACGCACCCTGCCTACGGAGCTCCGCTGCTCCGCGGGTTGGGTGACGCGCAGACCCAGGATGACGCGGAGGCCGTGTTCGCGGCGGTTCGCCATCTCGCGGGTGCGGGGAAGCCGGAGCATGACCGCTGGCTGGGGTGGTCGCTGCGGAAGTACCTCGGCTGCGTGCCGCTCGATCTGCTGCAGACGCTTCTGCACCGCGCGCTCGGCGCGGACCCCGGCCAGGTGGCCGATGACGAGGAGGACAAGGAGGGCGAGGAGGACGAGGTCGATGCGGAGCGCGACCTGCTCACCGCAGGGATCCCAGCTGCTGCTCCTGGGGTCCTACGGGGTGGCTGAAGCCGTCGGGACCGCCGACCGGGACTGAGGAACCCCCGCAGCCGGGGCGGCCGGGCCGGGTGGCCCGGTCAGGTTCGGCTGATCGTCGCCACCGCGTGGACGGCCCGGTCCACCTCCTGCGGGTCGGTCACCAGGCTGGGGCCGAGGCGGACCAGGGCGCCGCCGTACGGGGTGACGTCGGCGAGGACGCGGTGCTCGGACTCCAGGCGGGTGACGACCTGGCGGGGCGTCCGGTCGGTGACGGAGAAGCACACGATGCCGCAGGAGAGCGCGTCGTCACGGGGGGTGGCGACATGGACGCCGGGGATCGCGGCGAGTCCGTCCTTGAGCTGCCGGGCCTGCGAGCGGATGCGGCGCGCGATCCGCTCCCGGCCGATGGCGGTGTGGAAGGCGAACGCCTCCGGGAGGGCCCAGCGGTGCTCGAAGGTGTGGAATCCCCCCGGGGTGGCCATCAGGCCGGGGTCGACCACCGGCGGCGGCTCCTCGCGGATCCAGCCGAAGCTCGGGATGATCGGCTGCACCAGGGGCCAGGCGTCCTCGCGTCCCCAGAGGATCCCGGTACCGCGCGGCCCGTACAGCCACTTGTGGGTGCCGGCGGCGAAGAAGTCGCAGCCGAGGTCCGCGACCACGGTGTCGGTCGCGCCGAGGCCGTGGACGCCGTCCACGCAGACGATGAGGCGATCGGCCGCGTCCCGGCGGGCGTTGATCGCGGCCACCGCGTCGGTGATCATCCGAATCGGGAGCATGACGCCGGTGCCGGAGTGGACCCAGGTCAGCGCGAGGACCCTGGTGCGCGGGGTCACGGCAGCCAGCAGCCGCGTCGTCAACTGGTCGGCCGAGACGGCGGCCGGGTCCTCGTAGAGGCTCACCCGGCGCACCGCGGCGCCGGTCAGCAGCGCGCGCTGGCGCAGTGCCTCGTAGGTGGAGTGGAAGTCGTGCCGGGTGGTGAGGATCTCGTCCCCCGGCCTGAGCCGCAGTCCCTGGTACAGGACGGCGAGCCCCATGGTGGTGCTGTCGGTCAGCGCCACCTCCAGGGGGCGGACACCGAGGTAGTCGGCGGCGGCCGTGCGGACGGCCAGTTCGCGGTCCGCGTTCTCCCGGTGGTAGCGGCTCGGATCCTCGTCCAGTCTGCTCCGGTGTGTCGCGATGGCTTCGCGCACGCCGGCCGGGTGGGCGGCGAACGTGAAGGCCGCGAACTGCGCGTAGCCGCGGGAGAGCCGGAACTGGTCGCGGACGGAGTGCCAGTCTCCCGGGGTGAAGCCGCGGGGGCCGTCCGGTGTCCCGGGCGGTGCCGGGCTCGCGGCGGCCGCCGGGCCGGCGGCGAGCGGGGCCAGGGCGCCCCCCGCGAGGCCGGAGAGGATGAGTCGGCGGTCGATGAGCGGGTTCATGTCTCCTGCGCCTGATCGCGTGGCCGGGGGGGGCGGGGTGGGTGGGCGTGCCCGGGGCGCGTCGGCACGACAGGCCGACGCGCCCCGGACGACTCAGCAGAGCAGCAGCTCGCGCCCGGGCGCGGCCGACCGGGAGGGCGTCAGACCCGGCTGGGCCAGGCTCGTCGCGATCTCGGCGGGTGCGATGCAGCCCTGCTGGGCGGCCCAGGCCCAGTAACCGTTCCAGAGGCCGCAGCGCCAGTCGTTGCCACTGGGGTCGCTGTAGGTCTTGCCGTCCTTGGCCGGGGTGCACTCCGGCATGGAGGAGCACTCGTAGACCACCGAGCCGATCCGGCACCAGGACGTCCCGAGCAGCCCCGTGACACCTTCCTGGACCGAGGGACCGACCGTGGGTGCCTGAACGGCGGCGACCTTCGCCGACGGGGCTTCGGGGGCGGCCGCGGCGGCGACCCCCTGGACGGCGAACAGGGCCACCACGGCCAGCGCGAAGGCCACCAGAACGGAGCGGATGGATCGAGATCCTGACACGATTTGTCCTTTCCCGATGAGCGGTTGACGTGCGTGAGGCGTTGCCGCACGCCGGCCCGGTGGTCGTGCCCGCCGTTTCGCCGTCGGCTATTCGGGCGGGAACACCACGTCCCGGGTCGGCGTGTTGTAGCCGGGCGAGGACAGGAGGTCATGGAGGGCGGCCGTCACCTGCTCAGGGGGGACGAAATCCGTCAGGACCTGGGTGGGCACCGCCCGCGGGTCTGCCAGGATCGCCAGGAACAGATGCTCGACTCCGACGTATTCGTGACCGAGTTCGGATGCGATCCGGGCGGCTTCGTCAAGAATCGTGAGATAGCGCGGTGTAGCCGTTGGTACGTGGTCGTCCGCCATGGTGCCTCGATACCTCGTGCGTGGGACCACCGGGGTGGCGGGCCCGACTCAGAGCATCGTAGTAAGAAATCCGGAAAAGGCGGAAGAGATCTCTTCGCGCCAGGGTGGCCGAATGCCCTTACCCGGACCGACAGTTCGTGTCGAGTCCGTATGAACTCGGGCAAGAGCCTTGTGGGGGAAGGTGGTTGGGCAGATCGGGTGACAGTGGACCGGCTCTTCCGGGCGCGGCGGAGTGCGGGAATTCGGGGGAGCCGGGGGAGCGGCGTTCCGGCCGGCCGGAACGCCGGATTCGCACGGAAGGACATCGGGTGTCCGGGAATTCCGGGATGCGGTGGAAATGTATTCCCCGTCGGACCGGTGAGACTTCGACGGCGGGGAGGGCGGCGCCCTGCGCTCGTGCGAGGGATGATCACGTTCACGAACCGCCGTGTGCCCCGGAGTTTCGCCGAGGGCCGGGCCGACCCGGAATGCGGCGGTCGAGGGGGGTGTTCGACGTGCCCGACCGGATCGGCACGCTCCGAGGGGCGGCGTGCGCGAAGTGCCGGGTGTTCCCGGGCGAAGTGCGCACGGGAGGGGGCGTGGCAGCCTCGGCCCGATTCCGTCCCGGGGCCGGTTCTCCGGTCGCGGAGCCGTGCGCGGGTGGCGGGCGGGGCGGCGCGCACACTCCGCCCTCGGGCCGGCGAAGGCCTGCCCCTTGCTGTTCGCCCGCTCGCCGACTGTTTGTTACTCCCGGGTATTGGCGCGCGCCGTTGACTGCAGTACGTTCTCGCCCAGTGGGCCGCGCCCGCCGCCCGCGCACCCGCTGCCGGACGGTCGGTCGATCCGCCCGGAGGCGGACCCTGCCGACGCGTCACCTGGCATGACCGTGACATGAAGCCCCGGGGTCCCGGGGGAGGGGCGGCTGCCGCGGACCGCTGTTCGAGAAGGGTCGTCGTTCCGCCCGTGTCGTCGTCGCGGCTCGTGCCGTCCACCGCCCCACCCGCCACCTCGACCGACAGACCAACAGACCAACAGACCAACAGACCAACAGATGAAAGGCCACATCGCCGATATGAGAATCAAGGCACGGCTCGCCGCCGCCGCGGTCCTGACGGCCGCGATCACCACCGGTCTCGCCACCCCCGCGATCGCGGCCCCGGTGGCCCCGGCGGCGGCCCCGAAGGCCGCCGCGGCTCCGGCGCAGGCGCCTGCCGCCGCCTCCGCGAGCAGCGGCACGGTGACCGAGGCCCAGTGGCTGGCCGACGTGACCGCCGCGATCGCGCCGGCCCGCGCGTACGTCGAGCAGCGCACGGCCGAGCAGACGAACGAGAAGCGCGCGATCGTCTTCGACATCGACAACACGACGCTCGCGACGCACTTCCACCCGTTCGCGATGTCGGGCATCAAGCCGGTGGTGGAGCTGGCCCAGTACGCCCGCGCGCGGGGGGTCGCGATCATCTTCGTCACCGCGCGGGTCGACTTCATCGCCCCGATCACCCGGCACAGCCTGACCGAGGCCGGCTACACCGTGGACGAGCTGCACGGGCGTGACCTGTGCGACCTCTTCAAGCCGGTCCAGCAGTACAAGACGGACGAGCGGGTCAAGGTCGAGAACGAGGGCTACACGATCATCGCGAGCGTCGGCAACAACTGGACCGACCTGGACGGCGGCCACGCCGAGCGGACCTTCAAGCTGCCGGACTACAACGGTCTGCTCTCCTGACCGACGCCGTCGGGGTGGCCCGCCGCGCCCGGGGCCGTCCGCTTCGCCGGTACCCACGAAAGAACCCCCGGACAGAAGTCCGGGGGTTCCAGCGGTGGGCCTAACAGGACTTGAACCTGTGGCCTCTTCCTTATCAGGGAAGCGCTCTAACCGTCTGAGCTATAGGCCCGCGCTGCCCGCCAAGATTAGCAGAGCACCGGCGGTGCCCGAGCCCACCCGGTCGCGGGCCCCCGCCCGGTCCGCCGGCCGGCCCCCGCGGCAGGGGGTGATCAGCCTTCGGCCGCCCGCACGGTGTGCCGCAGCAGCAGAGCGGTGGTGACCGGGCCGACGCCGCCCGGCACCGGGGTCAGCGCGCCGGCGGTCCCGGCGACGGCCGGGTCGACGTCGCCGGCCAGTCCGCCGTCCTCGGTCGGGTTGGTGCCCACGTCGATCACGGTCGCGCCGGGGCGGACGTGCGCGGGCGTGATCAGGGCGGTCCGGCCGACGGCGGCGACCAGGACGTCGGCGGTGCCGGTCAGCGCGGCCAGGTCGGTGGTGCGGGAGTGGCAGACCGTCACGGTGGCGTTCCGGTCCAGCAGCAGGTGCGCGGCGGGCTTGCCGACCACGGTGGAACGGCCGACCACCACGACGTGCCTGCCCTGGAGCTCGACCTGGTAGTGGTCGAGGAGGGTCAGTACGGCCTCGGCGGTGGCCGGGGCGAAGGCGGGCAGGCCGGCGGCCAGGCGGCCGAGCGAGAGCGGACTGGCACCGTCCACGTCCTTGGCCGGGACGATCGCGCCGGCCAGGTCCTCCAGCCGGGCGCCGCCGGGCAACGGCGTCTGAAGCATCAGACCGTGCACGCCCTCGTCGGCGGAGAGCCGCTCCAGGGCGGCGGTGATCTCGGCACCGGAGGCCTCGGCGCCGAGGTCGACGATGTCGCAGTCGATGCCGACCTTCCCGGCGGCCTTGGCGATCGAGCGGACGTACCAGGCGCTGGCCTCGTCGTCGGTCGCGGTCACCACGGCGAGCCGGGGGGTGCGGCCCAGCCGGGTGAGCGCGGCGGCGCGCTCGGCGACGTCGCCGCGGATCCGGGCGGCGACCGGGCCGCCGGCGAGCAGGAGCGCGGTCACCGGGCGATCTCCTTACGCACCGCACCCGTGACGGCCTCGGCCGCGGCGGCGATCCGGTCGACATCGGCGGTGGCGGCCAGCAGTTCGGCGCGCACCGCCTCGTCCTCGATCCCGCCGAGGTTGACCTCGACATTGATCCGGGCGGTGGTGGCGGCGGCGCGGGCCGCCTCGGTGGCGGCCGCGACGTCGGTGAGGACGTTGCGGTTGCCGATCGGCGCCAGTTCCTCGCCGAGCGCGACCAGGCGGCGGGCGACCGCGATGGTGGCGGCCGGCGGCCGGGCCGCGCCGACCAGGGCGCGGACGATGGCGGCGGAGCGGGCCGCCCGCTCCTCGTCGGAGGCCCGGGGCAGCCGGTAGGCGTCGGTGACCGCGGTGAAAGCGGCGGCGTCCTCCTCGGCCAGTCGCAGCGCGGCGGCGGCCAGTTCCTCGGTCTCGGTGAGGATCCGGGTGATCGTGTGCTGGGACTCGGCGTACCGCTCGCCGGTGCTGTAGCGGGCCACCATGCTCAGCAGGGCGGCGCTCTGCGCCGCGTGCAGCGCGGCACTCGCGCCACCACCCGGCGCGGGCACCCGGGCACCCAGCTGTCGCAGGAACTCACCGATCGTCAGGTCGCGCATCGTCTCCCCCAGGGAGTCGGCTGTCTGTCGTGGGGAGGGCGGGTACGCGCGACGCTGCGGGCAGTGCCCCGGGCGCGATTCTACGCACCGGGGCGGGTCCCCCTGCGTCCGGCGGCGACGGCCTCGGCCGGTGGGCGGCGGCCCCGTTGGCGATCGTGACCCGTCGGATCGGAACCGCCGGGGCCGCCCCCACGTCTCGGGCGCGTTGGACGCTCGGACGGCCAGGCGGTCAGACCGTGAGGCGGTCAGACCGTGAGGTGGTCGACGGTGGGGACCACGATGCCGAAGAGATCGGTGATGGTGGTGAGACTCGCCCGCTGAAGGTCGGCGGCGGGCACGGTGCCACCGTCGGGCCCGGCCAGTGACCGGGTGGCGGTCGCTTCGGCGACGACGGTGGGCCGGTAGCCGAGGTTGAAGGCCCCCTGGGCGGTGAAGGTGACGCACATGTGGGTCATGAACCCGGCCAGCACCAGATCGGACCCGGCGCCCAGCTCGCGCAGCGTCTTCTCCAGATCGGTGCGGTGGAAGGCGTCGGGGAACTGCTTGACGACGACCGGTTCGCCGTCGATCGGTGCCACCTCGGGGCTGATCGCCCCGATCTCGGCGCGGACGTCGTACGGGGTGCCCTCGCCGCCGTCGTTGACGACGTGGACGACCGGCGTGCCCGCCGCGCGGGCGGTGGCGAGCAGGCGGGCGCCGGCGGCCAGGGCGGGTTCGGCGTCCTCCAGGGCCATGACGCCGCCGCGGTAGGTGTTCTGGAAATCGATCATGATCAGGGTGCTCTCGCCGAGGCGGGGCGGCGTGTTGTCGAGGCCGATGACGTGACGCAGGGTCGTGGAGACGTGCATGGGTGAGAGGTGTCCTTTCGGGCGGGTGACAGATGACGGGGGGAGCGGTCAGGAAGGGCCGGCAGCCGAGGACAGCTGTTGGGGGCCTGCCGGGAAACGGGCATGGCGGGGCCGCCGTGGTGACGCCTCACGCGTCGAAGGGGCCGGGGAACCGGGGAGTCGGGGAGTCGGGGAGCCGGGGCGGTCAGGACGTGGTGCGGAACCGGCGGCGGTAGGAGGCCGGGGTGGTGTTGATCTGCTTGCGGAAGGCGCGGTGCAGTGTTTCCACCGAGCCCATCCCGGCGGCCGCCGCGATCTGCTCCAGCGGTTGGTCAGTGGTCTCCAACAGGCGGCGGGCCGCCTCGACCCGGGCGGCCTCCACGTAGGCGGCCGGGCTGGTGCCGGTCTCCTGGCGGAAGACCCGGGCGAAATGGCGCTCGCTCAGGCACATGCGCCCGGCGAGTGCGGCCGCCGACAGGTCCTCGTCGAGGTGCTCGGTGATGAACACCCGCAACTCGTCGATGTCCCTGCGGGCCGGGGCGGGCCGGCTCAGTGGCACGCTGAACTGGCTCTGGCCGCCCTGCCGCCGCAGATACATCACCAGCTGCCGGGCCACGGCCAGGGCCAGGTCCTCGCCGTGGTCCTCGGCGACCAGCGCGAGGGCCAGATCCATGCAGGTGCTGATCCCCGCGCCGGTCCACACCCGGCCCGAGCGGACGAAGATCGGGTCGGCGTCGACCCTCACCTCGGGGTGGTCCGCCGCGAGCTGGGCCGCGGTCGACCAGTGCGTGGTCGCCCGCCGCCCGTCCAGCAGCCCGGCGGCCGCGAGCAGGTGCGCTCCCACGCACACCGAGGCGATCCGGCGGGCGTGCGGCGCCGTCTCCTTCACCCACTCCACGACGGTGTCGTCGACCCGGGCCACCGGACCGTCCGGCCGCAGGTCCACCGCGCCGGGCACCAGCAGGGTGTCCACCGCGGTCCCCACCTCGGCGAAGGTGAGGTCGGCCAGCAGGCGGACCCCGGCCGAGGTGACGACTGCGCCGGCCTCGGGGCCGGCCAGGCGGACCTGGTAGCCCGCCCGGCCGTCGGTCTCCCGGTTGGCGAGCGCGAAGACCTCGGCCGGGCCGGTGACGTCGAGCAGGTCGACCTCGGGGAAGACCGCGATGACGACACGGTGCGGAGTGGGCATGACGTCATCGTCCCGGCAGTGCCCGGATGACTGCAATGACGGCGATCTGTCACATCCGGCCATGGGAGCGGCCGGCCCCGGTGGTTCCGGAACGCCCACGGGCGGCGAGCACCGCTCGGAACCGGGCCGGCCTGGGCGTTTGCCTCTGCCAGCAGGGGCGGGTAGTGTTTCGTAGTCGCTCGCCTGGGAGCACCGGACACGCAAGAGCGCGGACGGTCCCGTAGCGGCCAATCCTCTCGATCACCACCCCTCTTCTCGGCTGAGTCGTACCTCGGTGCGCCTACGCTCGAATTGTTGTGCGTGTTTAAGTCGATTGCGGTCGGATTCGCTTTGTGAAGCGCGGTTCGGCTAGAGTTCACCTTGTTGGAGAGGTCTTCGGACTGAAATTCGACAAAGCCTCCTGAGAGCCGGAAGCGCGAAAGACACCGCAGAGCGATCTGCTAGGGTCGGAAACGCCGAAAGGCCGAAGGAAAGCAGATCGGATGAACGAGGCGCCGGAAACGGTGCGGAAAACATCTGGTAGGCTGGAAACACGAAAGAACGAAGCGCCCGGAGGGCCCGCTGGAAGGCGGTCCGAAGGAAGTGTCCGTTCCTTGAGAACTCAACAGCGTGCCAAAAGTCAA
>NZ_JBIVVS010000027.1:0-114186 GCF_044768625.1 Kitasatospora sp. NPDC091207 | reverse complement strand
ATATCTGGCGTTGACTTTTGGCACGCTGTTGAGTTCTCAAGGAACGGACACTTCCTTCGGACCGCCTTCCAGCGGGCCCTCCGGGCGCTTCGTTCGTATTTCCAGCTTACCAGACGTTTTCCGCTCCGTTTACCGGAGTTTCATTCATCCGACCCTTGCTGGCCAGGTCCGCTTTTCTGCGGCGGCCTCCACATTAGCTTATTTCGGGACTGGCCCGAAATTCCCTGCCCCCACCGCCCGACGACAACGCCGAACGACCCAAATTAATGGGCTGCGAGTGAGAGTAGGACTTGCCGATTGCGATGACCGCTCGGCCGGTTTGCGGCGACCTCTCGGTCTGCCGTGCACCCGCCCGCTTCAGCGACTCGTCCAACACTAGGCCAGTCGAACGACCACGTCAAACACCTGAGGGCCGGATCTGTCCAGATCCGGCCCTCAGGGCTTGAAACCGCAGGTCAGCGGTGGTGCATTTTCAGCCGGCCGAGACCAGCTCAGCGGCGGCCAGGTTGCGCTTGCCGCGGCGCAGGACCAGCCACCGGCCGTGCAGCAGGTCGGCCTCGGTTGGCACCGTCTCCTCGTCCGTCACCTTGACGTTGTTGAGGTAGGCGCCGCCCTCCTTGATCGTCCGACGAGCGGCCGACCGGCTGGGCGCCAGGCCCACGGCGACCAACAGGTCCACCACCAGCTGGAGTTCGGTGACCTCGGCCTTCGGGACCTCGGCCAGTGCGGCGGCCAGGGTCGGCTCCTCCAGGTCGGCGAGGTCGCCCTGGCCGAACAGTGCCTTGGAGGCGGCGACCGCACGGTCGTACTGCTCGGCGCCGTGCACCAGGGTGGTCAGCTCCTCGGCGAGCGCACGCTGGGCGAGGCGGGCGGCAGGGCGCTCGGTGGTCTCGCGCTCCAGCTCCTCGATCTCCTCCTTCGAGCGGAAGCTGAAGATCCGCAGGAAATTGGGGACGTCGCGGTCGTCCGCATTCAGCCAGAACTGGTAGAAGGCGTACGGGGTGGTGAGCTCGGGGTCCAGCCAGACCGTGCCCGACTCCGTCTTGCCGAACTTGGTGCCGTCGGCCTTGACGATCAGCGGCGTGGCCAGCGCGTGCACGGACTTGGCCTCGGCCTTGCGGATGAGGTCGGTGCCGGCGGTCAGGTTGCCCCACTGGTCGCTGCCACCGGTCTGCAGGGTGCAGCCGTAGCGGCGGTTCAGCTCCAGGTAGTCCATGCCCTGGAGGATCTGGTAGCTGAACTCGGTGTAGCTGATGCCCGCGTCGGAGTTGAGCCGCCGGGCGACGGCCTCCTTGGCGATCATGTTGTTGACGCGGAAGTACTTGCCGACATCGCGCAGCAGGCTGATCGCCGACATCCCGGAGGTCCAGTCCAGGTTGTTGACCATGCGCGCCGCGTAGGGGCCCTCGAAGTCGAGGAAGCGCGAGATCTGGCCACGCAGGCGGTCGACCCAGGCGGCCACCGTCTCGGGGTCGTTCAGGACGCGCTCGGCGGTCGGCTTGGGGTCACCGATCAGGCCGGTGGCGCCGCCGACCAGGCCCAGCGGGAGGTTCCCCGCCTGCTGGATCCGGCGCATGGTCAGGATCTGCACCAGGTTCCCGAGGTGCAGGCTGGGGGCCGTCGGGTCGAAGCCGCAATAGAACGTGACCGGGCCGTCCGCGAACGCCTTGCGCAGTGCGTCCTCGTCGGTGGACAGGGCGATCAGCCCACGCCACTGCAGCTCGTCGACGATGTCCGTCACGGTCACGCTTCTCCTTCGATCGGGCGTCCCGCCGGTGCGGACCCGGTTCGATCGGGCCCCGGTACGGGACGGCTCCAGCGTGGTAGAGCCTACGCGGTTCCGGCCAGCGAGTTTTCGCCGAGGCGGCCGGCCGGGAGCCCCTCCCCCGCCTGACCCACCCCTCGCCTCCACCGGAAATTCCGTTGTTCGTCGGCCCGGGGCCCCTTCAGAGTGGTCCCACCGCCGCGCGGCGGCAGTGACGTGTGTGGAGACGGTCGTGCCGCCGTGTGGCACGCCCGGGGAAAGGGTGTGCCGAGGTGCGCAACACGCTGGTTCTGAACGCGAGCTACGAGCCCCTGACGACGGTGTCGCTCCAGCGCGCCGTCGTCCTGGTGCTCCAGGACAAGGCCGTGGTCGAGCAGGCCCATCCGCTGCGGAGCATCCGCGGTACCGGAGTCTCCGTCCCGGTGCCCCGGGTGATCAGACTCCAGCGCTACGTCCGGGTGCCCTTCCGACAACAGGCGCCGTGGTCCCGTCGCGGTGTGCTGGTCCGGGACCAGCACCTGTGCGCCTACTGCGGGCGCCGGGCCACCACCGTGGACCACCTGCAGCCCCGGTCGCGCGGTGGGGCGGACAGCTGGCTGAACACCGTGGCCGCCTGTTCCGAGGACAACCAGCGCAAGGCCGACCGGACGCCGGAGCAGGCCGGGATGAAGCTGCTGCGCACGCCGTTCGTGCCGACGCCGCAGGCCACCCTGATGATGGCGCTGGGCCTGCGCGGCTCGGACCTGCGGGACCTGGCGGACTGGCTGCCGGCCGCGGTGGCTCCCTCCGCCGCGTGACCACCCGGTACGTGGCCCGTGCGGTGCCCCGGCTCCGTAGCCGGGCACCGCACGACGCCGTAGCGGCCGGGGCGGGCTCAGCCCTTCGCCTGGTACCCGGCCGCTGTCCCGAAGTTGGCCGAGTGCTCGGGCACCGCGACGACCCGGCCACCGCCGATCAGCACGCGGCCGGAGACCAGCAGCGAGCCGGTGCCCTGCGGGAAGTTGCCGCCGACCGTCTCCTGGCCGCCGGCGAGGGCGAAGCGGCTGAGGTGGGCGGGCTGGTCGCGGCGTTCGTCGGCGGCGAGCACCAGCGCGCCGCCGTCCACGCCGACCGCCCGGACGTCGCCCTTCTCGGCCGCGGCCGCCTTCCACCGCTGCTTGCCGCTGTCCAGGTCGTAGCCGACCACGGAGACCGCGCCGCCGGCGTTCGCCGGGGCCAGCGTGGTGACCATCGTCCGGTCCTGGAAGAAGACGCCGGGGATGGCCGAAAACGTACCTCGGGCGGCGTCCAGCCTGCCCTCGCCGGCGGCGACCGCTATCTCGGCGGCCGGGTCGCCGGCCGGGCCCCAGGCGAACACCTTGTCGTCCTCGGGCTTCTCCGCCGTGGTCAGGACGACGGAGGGCTCGGCCGAGAGCACCGTCACCGTCTTCGGCTGGTTGTTCAGGCCGCGCCACCAACTCACCTTGCCGTCGGCAGTGTTCAGCGAGACGGCCTGGTCGACAGGGGTGGAGTCGGCGCAGGAGCTCGCCACCATGACGGTCTTGCCGGTGACCCCGCCGGAGAGGGTGCAGAACTTGCCCTGCCCGGTGTACTGCCAGACGTCCTTGCCGTCGGCGGACTCCCAGGCGACCACGTGGTCGTCGCCGACGGCTATCACCTTGTCCTCGGTGACACCGACGCGCGCGGAGTAGCCGCCCTTCGCCTCGGAGAGCGGCTTGCTCCAGACCGTCCGGCCCCTCTTGGTGTCGACGGCGGCCACCAGACTGCACGGGCTCTTCGGATCGGGCCCGCTCCGGAACAGCACAGCGCCCAGTCCCGCCTCGTTCACGCCCGCCGAGAGCCCGCAGGGAGCGGTGCCGGCCGCCGGTGACTCGACCGACCAGGTCGGCTTGCCGGCCGCCAGGTCGTAGGCGTGGACGCCGGTGGCATCGGCGCGCACCACCGCGTCGGCCAGCAACCAGCTGCCGACCAGGGTGTCGTCCGCGCCCGCCTTGAGTGCGGCGGCGGGCTGGGCCGACCAGACCTTGGCATGCGCGACGGTGAAACCGGGTTCGCCTCCGGTGTTCCGGGCGGCGGCGTCGCCGCCGTCCTGGGCCCCGACCATCAGCGCGGCCGCCACCAGGACGCCCAGCGCCGCGACTCCGGCGCCGGTCCGGATCGCCAGGGCCCGCCGGCCGGGGGCGTGGTCGGCGGAGACCACCGCGTCGGCGGCGGCACGGGCCTTGGCCCCGAGGCCGGCCCGGGCGCTGCCGGCCGCCTTCGCCGCCCCGGTGCCGTCCGCACCGCCTCCGAGCCCGCCCCCGCCTCGCCGCCCGGTCGACCGTGACGCACGGCCGCCGGGTTCCGGTGCGACGACGGCCACCGCCGGACCGGGCTCGGGCTCGAAGGCCTCGGACTCGACGGCCGGCCCGGGCCCGGTGTGCACATAGCCGTCCGCGGAGTACTCGGCACCCGCCGGCGCGTACAACTCCTCCCCGGTCGGCTGCTGCGGGACGGCGTACGGGGCGTACTGCTGCTGCCCGTAGTCGTCGTACCGGTAGTACGGCTGGTGCCGGCCGTCCGGGTGTCCGCCCTGGCCGTACCCGGTGTCCGGATGTCCGGGCCCGGGCTCCGCGTACCCGGCCTGCGGGTAACCGTCCTGCCCGTACCCGCCCTGCCCGTACCCGTGCTGCGCCTGGCCGTGCTGCGCCTGGTCATGCTCCGGGTAGCCGGTTTCCGCGTACCCGGTACCGGCGTCGTACCCGTGGCCGCCCTGCCACTGCTGCTGGTCCGAGTACCCCGTCTGCCAGTCCTGCTGCGCCTGCTGCGGGTACCACGGCTGCTGTGCGGCGTCTCCGAGGGGATCCTGCGCCATCCGTTCCGTCCCTCCCGACCGCCGGCAATGCGGCAGCCAGCATCTCACGCCACCCGGAGCGCCTCCTTCCGGCCTCCACAAGGCCGGTTCGGAGCCGGTTCGGAGCCGGCCCGGGACCGCTCGGGGGCCGGGCGGGCGGCACGGGACAGTCGGGACGGGACGGAACAGGAACGGGACCGTCAGGCGGACTCGGCCCGCAGGGCGGTGTCGATGCGGCCGGCGAGGGTGACGTCCAGCTCGGTGAGGCCCCCCGCGCTGTGGGTGGAGAGCGCGAAGCGCAGGGTCCTCCAGCGGATGTCGATGTCGGGGTGGTGGTCCAGCGCCTCGGCCTGCTCGGCGACCGCGACGACCACCCGGATCGCCGCGGGGAAGTCGGCCGCGTCGGCGGTGCGGACGATGGTGTCGCCGTCCCGGTTCCACTCCGGCAGGCCGGCCAGGGCGGCCGTGATCTCGTCCTCCGTCAGACGCGCTCTGCTGCTCATCGAACCGCTCCCGGGGGTCGGGGGTGAGTGGTGAAGGGTCAGGCCTTCCGGCGCGGACGGGGCACCAGCTCGCCACCGCAGTTGGGGCAGACGGCGGCCATGGCCTCGGTGCAGTCCGGACAGAAGGTGCACTCGTAGGAGCATAGGGACGCCGGGCCGTCCGCCGTCAGCGACACCGCGCAGCGTTCGCAGGTGTCGCGCATCTCCGGGGCCATGGTCTTCTCCGGATCGAACGCAGCCGAACACAACAGGGCAGAGCGGGCGACACCGACGGGCACGGACCGTCGATCAGCTGACGAGCAGCTTGGTGACGGCCACCAGGCCGACCACCACGATCACCCCGCGCAGCGCCGGCGGCGGCAGCTTGCGGCCGACCTTGGCGCCGAGCAGGCCGCCGCAGAGCGAGCCGACGGCGATCAACCCGGCGGCGGCCCAGTTGATGGTCGAGGTGAAGAGGAAGAACAGGGCGGCGACACCGTTGACGATCAGGGCCAGCGCGTTCTTCACGCCGTTGATCCGCTGCAGGTCCTCCTGGAGCAGCATGCCCATCAGGGCCAGCAGCAGGACGCCCTGCGCGGCGCCGAAGTAACCGCCGTAGATGCCGGTCAGGAAGACACCGGTGAGCAGGGTCAGGCCGCCGTCGGGGTCTCCCCCGGGCCGGCGCCGGGCGGCGACCGCCTTGGCCACCCGGGGCTGGATCACCACCAGGACGAGGGCCAGCAGGATCAGCGCCGGGACGATCGCGTCGAAGGCGCTGCTCGGCAGTTCGATCAGCAGCACGGCGCCGACCAGCCCGCCGAGCATGGCCGCGATGCCGAGGCGGACCAGTCGCCGGCCCTGGTCGGCCAGTTCCCTCCGGTAGCCGATCACGCCGCTGAGCGAGCCGGGCACCAGGCCGAAGGCGTTGGAGACGTTGGCGGTGACCGGCGGGACGCCGACGGCGAGCAGCACCGGGAAGGTGATCAGGGTCCCGGAGCCGACGATCACATTGATCATCCCCGCACCGACTCCCGCCACCAGGACGGCGATCGCCTCCCAGAGCGTCATGGGTCACCTCTCGTCTCGGACCTGTCCGAGGCGATCATGCCGGACGCCGGGGTGTGCCTACCAGAGCCCGCCCACGATTCGGGACGTACACCACACGCCCGTTCACCGGACGAAACGACCGCGCCACACGGCCGCCCCGGCCGGACACCGTCTCCCCCGGCGGGAACGCCGAGGGCCCGCCCCCCGTACCGCACGGGAGGCGGGCCCTCGGTCCCGGGCGCGACGGCGACGCGTCACGCGACGGGTTCAGCTCACTCCGGGTCGATCTTCCGGTACTCGCGGGCCGGGTCCACCCGGGGGCGGGCGGCGCCCTTGGTGTCGGTGTCCAGCGGACGCGGACCGGCCGCCGGGTCGAGCGGGACCTGGGTGGCGGCCGGCGCCGGGGCGCTGGGAGCCGCGGCCGCGCCGCCGTTGATGCCGCCGCCGTTCAGACCGGTGAACGCGCCGCCGAGGCCCTTGAGCGCGTCGCCGACCTCGCTGGGGATGATCCACAGCTTGTTGGAGTCGCCCTTGGCCAACTCGGGCAGGGTCTGCAGGTACTGGTAGGCGAGCAGCTTCTGGTCGGCGTCGCCGTCGTGGATCGCCTCGAAGACGGTACGGATCGCGGCCGCCTCACCGTCGGCGCGCAGCACCGCGGCCTGTGCCTCACCCTCGGCCTTGAGCACCTCGGCCTGCTTCTCACCCTCGGCCCGCAGGATCTGCGCCTGCCGGGCACCCTCGGCGGTGAGGATCGCGGCGCGCTTGTCGCGGTCGGCGCGCATCTGCTTCTCCATCGAGTCCTGGATGGAGGTCGGCGGCTCGATCGCCTTCAGCTCGACGCGGTTGACGCGGATGCCCCACTTGCCGGTGGCCTCGTCCAGCACGCCACGCAGACCGGCGTTGATCACCTCGCGGGAGGTCAGCGTCGACTCCAGGTCCATCGAGCCGATGATGTTGCGCAGCGTGGTGACGGTCAGCTGCTCGATCGCCTGGATGTAGCTGGCGACCTCGTAGGTGGCGGCCCGGGCGTCGGTGACCTGGTAATAGATCACCGTGTCGATGTTGACCACCAGGTTGTCCTGGGTGATCACCGGCTGCGGCGGGAAGGGCACGACCTGCTCACGCAGGTCGATCCTGTTGCGGACCCGGTCGATGAACGGGACGACGATGTTCAGCCCTGCGTTGAGCGTCCGGGTGTAGCGGCCGAAGCGCTCCACGATCGCGGCGCTGGCCTGCGGGATGACCTGAATCGTCTTGATCAGCGCGATGAATGCCACCACGACCAGGACGACCAGGACGATAAGGACGGGTTCCACGGACTCTCCCCTAGACGACCAGGGCGGTCGCGCCCTGGATTTCGACGACGTCGACCTGCTGCCCCGGCTCGTAGACACTGCCGGGGTTGAGCGCGCGGGCCGACCAGATCTCGCCCTTGAGCTTGATCCGCCCGCCCTCCCCGTCGACTCTTTCCGCGACGACCGCGGTGGCGCCCGGAAGCGCCTCGATACCCATCTTGATCTGCGGGCCCTTCCTGATCTGCCGGTACGCGATGGGGCGCACCACGACCACCAGGGCGGCCGAGACCGCGACGAACGTCAGGACCTGCCACACCGCCCCGGCACCCAGCCCGGCCACGCCGGCCGCGGCGAGCGCGCCGACCGCGAACATCGCGAACTCCGGCATCGCGGTGACGACCAGCGGTATGCCGAGGCCTACGGCGGCCAGGAGCCACCAGATCCAGCTGTCCACGTGTCCATCCTAGGGAGCGAAGGGCCTTCGAGGCGGTCAGTTCCCGCAGGTGGAGGGGTGGAAACCGGTCGCACGTGCGACCGGTCCGAGTTCAGCCGAGTTCAGCGGCTTCCGAAAGGGCCCGGCGCACGTCCGACACACGTCCGCCGGACGGCCCGCCGGATGTCCGACGTGCGTCCGGCGCGGGCTCCGGGGCTCCTCAGCCGAGCGGCAGGCCCTGCGCGGACCAGCGGTCGCCGTGGCGCTCCAGGGTCAGCGGCAGGCCGAAGCACTTGGAGAGGTTGCGTGCCGTCAGCTCGGTGTCGATCGGACCGGCGGTGAGCACCTTGCCCTGGCGGATCATCAGCACGTGCGTGAAGCCCGGCGCGATCTCCTCGACGTGGTGGGTGACCATCGCCATGGCCGGCGCGAACTCGTCCTGGGCCAGCGCGCCGAGGCGGCGCACCAGGTCCTCGCGGCCGCCGAGGTCCAGACCGGCGGCGGGCTCGTCCAGGAGCAGCAGCTCGGGGTCGGTCATCAGGGCGCGGGCGATCAGGGTGCGCTTCTTCTCGCCCTCGGAGAGGGTGCCGAACTTGCGCTCGGTCAGCCCGGCCATGCCGAGCCGGTCCAGCAGGGCGAGCGCGCGCGACTCGTCGGCCTGCTCGTACTGCTCCTGCCAGCTGACCGTCATGCCGTAGGCGGCGGTGAGCACCGTCTGCAGCACGCTCTGGCCGGCGGGCAGCTTGTCGAACATGGCGGCGCCGGCCAGACCGATCCGGGAGCGCAGCTCGAAGACGTCGACCTCGCCGAGCTTCTCGCCGAGGACGGACACCTTGCCGGCGGTCGGGAAGAGGTACGTGGAGGCGATCTGCAGCAACGTGGTCTTGCCGGCGCCGTTGGGGCCGAGGATGACCCAGCGCTCGCCCTCGGAGATGGACCACGAGACCTGATCGACCAGCGCGCGCCCCTCCCGGACCACGGATACGTCCACCAGCTCCAGCACGTCGCTCATGCCTATGCCTTCCCCAAAACAGAAATTCGGCCGTCGGTGCGGGCGGGGCAGCCTACTCCGGCGGCCGGTGGGCACGGAGTGGGTGCGCCGCACGCGCATGGGCAAACCTACGCCACGCGGATGACCGCCGATTCCGTAGGCTGGCCGGATGCTCGCGACTCCTGCCGACAATCCGTACGAAGAGCCCCGTTCGGGGCGGCTGGCCGCTTGGGGCAACGCCCTGTTGACCGGTCTGGTGCCGCCCGACAACGCCGCCGCGGCGGTGCTGGGCGGTGACGAGAGCCACCGGGTGACCGGGCTGCCCGGAGACGCGCCGGGCGAGCGGCACGGGCTCACCTGGGCGCTGGGGCGGCTGCGGGTGCTGGGGGTGAAGGGGCTGCGGCTGGCCCTGCCGTCCGCCGGGCACCCGCTGGGGCTGACCGGTCCGGCACCGTTCAACGAGCGCGCCCTGGGCGCGGGCGAGGCCGTGCTGGCGGTCGGGGCGCCGCTCGGGCTGGTGCCGGAGGTCGAGGTGTTCGGGCCGGTCGGGGACCGCTCGGCGACGGTGCTCTGGCGCTGCTCCGAGGTCAACGACGCGCCGCCGGCCGACGTGCCGTCGCTGCACGAGGCCGAGCGCGAGCTGGCGGAGGGGCTGCGGGAGGCGACGGCGCTGCTGGCCCGCCTCGACGTGGCCGGCGCGGGGCCCGAGGCGCTGCGGGCGCTGGAGGCGTTCAGGCGGCGCGGGCACGTCGAGCTGCTCGCTCCCGGGTACCCGCCGCGCGCCGTCCGGGTGCTGGAGTCGGCCCGGCAGGTGACGGCGCTGCTGTCGATCGCCTCGGGCGGCCACGGCGCGGCGGTCAGCGCCTCCGAGATGGCCTCCCGCCAGGCGGTGCTGGACCCCCTGCGGCGGACCGCCCGCCGGGCCCAGGTGGCGGCGTACAACGCGCTGGTGGACGAGAAGGGGTGAATTCCGCCCCTCGGATCAGCGGGCGGGGTCCGGGAGCGGGCTCCGGGCGGCGGGGTCCGGCCCCCGCCTAGGTCTCCCGGGCCTCGCCGTGCCGGACCGCCCAGAGCGCGGCCTGGGTCCGGTCGGCGAGGTCCAGCTTCATCAGGATGTTGGAGACGTGCGTCTTCACCGTCTTCTCCGAGAGGTGCAGGCTCCGGGCGATCTCCCGGTTGGAGCGCCCGTCGGCGATGTGACCGAGCACCTCGCGCTCGCGCTCGGTCAGGGCGGCCCCGCGGCCCTGCGGCTGGCGGGGGCCGTCGTCGGCGAGCAGGGCCTCGGCCAGCTCGGGCTGGAGCAGCACGTGCCCGGCGTGGACCGAGCGGATCGCACCGGCCAGCGCCTCCGGGTCGACGTCCTTGTACACGTACCCGGCGGCGCCGGCCCGCAGCGCGGGGACCATGGTGCGGTGCTCGGTGACGCTGGTGACGATCAGGATCCGGGCCCGGCTGCCCTCGCCCTTGAGCGTGCGCAGCGCCTCGATGCCGTCGACGCCGGGCATCTTGAGGTCCATCAGGACGACGTCCGGGTCGAGCTCCCGGGCCCGGTCGACACCGTCCGCGCCGTCGGCGGCCTCGCCGACCACCTCGATGTCGTCCTGCACCTCCAGGAAGGTACGCAGACCGCGGCGGACCACCTGGTGGTCGTCGACCAGCAGGACGCGGATCACTGGCGTGCTGTCAGGCACCGGGAACCTCCATCTCGACGACCGTCCCCTTCCCGGGGGCCGAGTCCAGGGTGAGCGTGCCGCCGACGGCGGCGGCGCGGTCGCGCATCGAGGCCAGGCCGAGGTGACGGCCGGCCCGGCGGACGGACTCGGGGTCGAAGCCCCGGCCGTCGTCGCGCACCCGCAGGACGGCGCCGCGGGTGGGCGTGCCGGCCAGGGTGACGATGACCCGCCGGGCGTCGGAGTGGCGCAGCGCGTTGTGCAGGGCCTCCTGGGCGATCCTCAGCAGGGCCGCCTCCTGGGCCGGCGGGAGGGCGCGGACGCCGTCGGCGGTGAAGGCGACGTCGGCGCTGTGGGCGCGGTCGAGGACCTGGACCTGGGAGGCGAGGGTGGCGCTGAGGCCGTCCTCCTCCAGGGCGGCGGGGCGCAGCTCGACCACGACGGCGCGCAGCTCGTCGGCGGCCTCGGCGGCGAGCTTGGCGACCTCGGCGAGCTCGGCGCGGGCGCGGGCCGGGTCGCGGTCGACGAGCTTGGCGGCGGCCTTGGCGGTGAGGCGCAGCGAGAAGAGCTTCTGCGAGACGGCGTCGTGCAGGTCGTGGGCGATCCGGGCGCGTTCGCCGGCCAGGGTCAGCTCGCGGCTGCGCTCGTAGAGGCGGGCGTTGGAGAGGGCGAGGGCGGCGTGCGCGGCCAGTATCCGCAGCAGTTCCTCGTCGTGGTCGGTGAAGCCGCCGCCGCCCCGCTTGTTGGCCAGGAAGATCACGCCCATCACCTGGGACTCGTCCTCGGCGGCGTCGGTGTCGAGGATGGGCATGCCGAGGAAGGCGTCCATCTCGGGGTGGGCGGCGGGCCAGCCGCCGAAGGCCGGGGCCTCGCGCACGTCGGCGAGCCGGGTGGGGCCGGTCTCGTGCAGCATCTTGGCGAGCACGCCGTGCTGGCGGGGCAGCGGGCCGATGGCCTTCCACTGCTCGTCGGTGACGCCGTCCACGACGAACTGGGCGAAGCCGCCGTGGTCGTCGGGCACGCCCAGGGCCGCGTACTCGGCGCCGAGCAGGCCGCGGGCGGAGGCGGTGATCCGCCGCAGCACCTCGCGCACCTCCAGGTGGCGGCTCATCGCCAGCAGGGCCTGGCTGACGGCCTCGATGCCGGCCAGGCAGGGCTCGCAGGCGGGCAGCGGGCCGGGGGGCGGCGGGCCGACCGGGATCCGGTCGACGGGCAGCAGGCCGGCCGGGTGCCGGCGGTCACTGGGCGCGGTGGGCATACCGCCAAACTACCGCCGCCGGGCCGGCCGCCGCGTCGGTCCACGGGCGCGCGGGGAGCAGGTCCGCAGACCTAGGTACGCCGAGGGGCGGCCCGCCCCGTCGCCGGGAGGGGCCGCCCCTGGGCGGGCGGTGCGGGCCTCAGCCCTTCTGCATGACCTCGGGCTCGTGGCGCCGCTGGAGGCGGGTCACGATGATGCCGATGACGACGGACATCGCGATCAGCGCGCCCGCGTTGATCACCCACTGGGTGACGGTGCTGTCCCACAGCGGGTCGTAGTCCGGGTTCTGGAAGTCCTTGTTCCAGGGGCCCATGAGGTGCGACAGGTCGAGCGTGGTGGCCACGATGCCGGTGCCCCAGCGGGCCGGCATCAGCCAGGCGGCCTGCTCCAGTCCGGGCTTGCCGAAGATCTGGAAGAGGCAGCCGGTGAAGACGACCTGCACGATCGCGAACATGACCAGCAGGGGCATGGTCTTCTCGGCGGTCTTCACCAGCGCGGAGATCATCAGGCCGAACATCATCGCGGCGAAGCTCAGCAGGATCATGCCGATGGTCATCTCGATCACCGGCAGGTTCTCGACGAGCAGGCCGTGCGCGGGCAGCTTGCGCGGCAGGAAGCCGACGGCGGAGATGATCGCGCCCTGGATCACGCTGAAGATGCCCAGCACGATGATCTTGGACATCATGTACGCCGAGCGGGAGAGCCCGGTGGCTCGTTCCCGCTCGTAGATCGCCCGTTCCTTGATCAGCTCTCGGACCGAGTTGGCCGATCCGGAGAAGCAGGCGCCGATCGCCAGGATCAGCATGATCGTCGCGGCCCCGCTGTTCAGGTGGAGCTGAGTCTTCGGATTGGCCGCGAGTCCCGGTTCATTGGGGATCAGCACGCTGACCGCGCCGATGACGGCCGGCAGCAGCACCGACAGGGCCAGGAAGCCGCGGTCCGAGGCGAGCACCGACATGTAGCGGCGCATCAGCGTCCACAGCTGCGAGCCCCAGCTCTGCGGCTTCGGCGGCCTGATGGCCTCCTGGACGATCGGGGCGGACTGCACCGCCCCGGCGTCCACGTCCGCGGAGTACTGCTGGTAGTGCACCGAGCCCCGGTAGCGGCCGGCCCAGTCGTGGTCCGGGTAGTTCTCGAAGGCCTGGAAGACGTCGGCCCAGGTCTCGTAGCCGAAGAAGTGCAGCGCCTCGTCCGGCGGGCCGAAGTAGGCCACCGAACCGCCCGGCGCCATCACCAGGAGCCGGTCGCAGAGCGCGAGTTCGGCCACCGAGTGGGTGACGACCAGGATGGTGCGGCCGTCGTCGGCGAGGCCGCGCAGCATCTGCATGACCTCGCGGTCCATGCCCGGGTCGAGGCCCGAGGTGGGCTCGTCCAGGAAGATCAGCGAGGGCTTGGTGAGCAGCTCCAGGGCGACCGAGACGCGCTTCTGCTGGCCGCCGGAGAGCGCGGTGATCCGGTTGTCGGCGCGCTTGTCCAGACGCAGCTCGTAGAGCACCTCGTCGATCCGCGCCTCGCGCTCGCGGGCCTCGGTGTCGCCGGGGAACCGCAGCCGGGCCGCGTACTTGAGGCCGGTGCGGACGGTCAGCTCCTTGTGCAGGATCTCCGACTGCGGCACCAGGCCGATCCGCGAGCGCAGCTCGGCGAACTGCTTGTAGAGGTTGCGGCCGTCGTAGAGGACGTCGCCGCGGTCGGCCGGGCGGTAGCCGGTGAGGGCGCGCAGCAGGGTCGACTTGCCGGAGCCGGACGGGCCGATGACCGCGACCAGGGACTTCTCCGGCACGCCGAAGCTGACGTCGTTGAGCAGGACCTTCTTGCCGCCCTTGAAGTCGACCTCGACGGTCAGGTGGCGGGCGGAGAAGGAGACCGCGCCGGTGTCGACGAACTCCTGCAGCTGGTCACCGACCAGGACGAAGCTGGAGTGGCCGACCGTCAGGCGGTCCTGCGGCCCCATCAGCTGGCGCTGGACGGGCCGGCCGTTGAGGAAGATGCCGTTGTGGCTGCCCAGGTCGACGATCTCGTACCGGCCGTCGGGCAGCTGGCGCAGCTCGGCGTGGTGACGGGAGACCTGGAGGTCGGAGACGACGATGTCGTTGTCGAGCGCGCGACCGATCCGGACGGTGTTCATCCCGGCGGTCAGGTTGCGGATCATCGTCGGCTGCGGGCCGCCGGCGTCGTGCCGCGGGGCCTGCTGCGGGAACCCGCCCTGCTGGGAAACCTGCTGCGGGAAGCCCTGCTGCTGCGGGAAGGCCGGCGGCTGGGGCTGCCCGCCCCACTGCTGCTGCGCCGGGGCCTGGGCCTGCGGCTGGTAGGGCTGCTGCTGCGCCGGCGGCTGCTGGGCCCACGGCTGCTGGACCGGCGCCTGCTGCTGGACGGGCGGCTGCGGCGCGGGGACGTGGCTGCGGCTGGTGGCGGCCTCGTGCCAGGCGGGGGCGGGCGCGGCGGCCTGGACGGGCGCGGAGAAGCTCAGCCGGGGGCCGTTCTCGGCGTTGCCGAGGTTGACGACCGCGCCCGGGAAGAGCGGGGCCTGCTGGGTCCGGGCGCCGGCGGTGTAGGTGCCGTTGGTGCTCCCGTGGTCGTCGAGCTGCCAACCGGCCCCGTTGAACGAGATGGTGGCGTGCTGCCAGGAGACCCTGGCGTCGTCGAACGGGAAGTCCGACTGCGGGTTGCGCCCGATGGTGTAGGACCGCCCCGGCTCCAGAGTCCGCTGCTGTCCGTTGATCTCAATGACGAGTTGCGGCACTGCTCGCCTGCCCCGCTCTCTCGGTCCCCCGATTTTGCCCCCGGCCGGGGGTGTGATGATCCTGAATCTGACGGGGGAATCATTCCAGCCCGCCGCCCGTTGGTGAAAGTCACCCCCGGTGACTGTGACCAGGCGGCAACGATTCGCGGACGCCCCTGCCACCACCCGGGAGGTCGCCTCCGCGCCACCGTCCGGTCACCCGGATCGTCCGCACACCGCCCACACCCTGGCCGCCCTCCCGTCCACGACGCGGACGGGTGCCGTGACGGCGCCGGCCGGCGGGTAGCGTGGGAGTCACCATGAACGCATCGCCCTTGGCCGCCGAGCCGTTCCCCGCCCCGCAGCCCCGGACCGAGGACGAGCGCACCCTGCTCGTCAAGGTGTTCGGCAAGGACCGCCCCGGCATCACCGCCGGCCTCTTCGCCACCCTCGCCGGTTTCGGCGTCGACGTCATCGACATCGAGCAGGTCGTGACCCGGGGCCGGATAACGCTGTGTGCCCTGGTCACCCCGCCGACTACGCCGGGCGCCGAGGGCGGGCTGCGCTCCACCGTGCACCGTTGGGCCGAGGAGCAGAAGCTCCAGGCCGAGATCATCTCCGGTATCGGCGACAACCGGCCGCGCCGCGAGGGCCGTTCGCACGTCACCGTGCTGGGCCACCCGCTGACCGCCGCCGCGGTGTCGGCGCTCACCGCCCGGATCACCGCCTCCGGCGGCAACATCGACCGTGTCTTCCGGCTGGCCAAGTACCCGGTGACCGCCGTCGAACTGGCCGTCTCCGGTGTCGCCACCGACGAGCTGCGCGCCGCGCTGGCCCAGGAGGCGGCCCAGCAGCGGGTGGACATCGCGGTGGTGGCGGCGGGCCTCGAACGCCGGGCCAAGCGCCTGGTGGTCATGGACGTCGACTCCACGCTGATCCAGGACGAGGTGATCGAGCTCTTCGCCGCCCACGCGGGCTGCGAGGAGGAGGTCGCCGCGGTGACGGCCGCGGCGATGCGCGGCGAGCTGGACTTCGCCGAGTCGCTGCACGCCCGGGTGGCGCTGCTGGCCGGACTGGACGCCGGGGTGACCGAGAAGGTCCGCGCCGAGGTCCGGTTCACGCCGGGCGCGCGGACCCTGATCCGCACGCTGCAGCGGCTGGGCTTCCAGGTCGGGGTGGTCTCCGGTGGCTTCACCCAGGTCACCGACCACCTGGTGGAGCAGCTGGGCCTGGACTTCGCGGCCGCCAACACCCTGGAGGTGGCGGACGGCAAGTTCACCGGCCGGGTGGTCGGCGAGATCGTGGACCGGGCCGGCAAGGCCCGCTGGCTGGCCCGCTTCGCCGAGCAGGCGAAGGTGCCGCTGGAGCAGACGGTGGCGATCGGCGACGGCGCCAACGACCTGGACATGCTGAACGCGGCCGGGCTGGGTGTGGCCTTCAACGCCAAGCCGGTGGTGCGGGAGGCCGCCGACACCGCGGTGAACGTGCCGTTCCTGGACACCGTGCTGTACCTGCTGGGCATCACCCGCGAAGAGGTCGAGGCCGCCGACCTGCTGGACGGCACGCCGACCGAGTAGCGCGGAACGTGAGGGGCGCGGGGCTGGTCCCCGCGCCCCTCACGTTCGCCGGGCCGGCCGGCCCGGTCGGCTCAGTCCTGCGGCGTGTAGTACGAGACCAGCGCGGCCACGCCCGGCTCGACGCCCTTCCAGGAGCCGCTGAAGCTGAGCACCGCGACGGCCGCGGTCGGGAAGCCGCCGAGCCGCAGCCGCTCCAGCGCCTCCCGGTCGCCCTCGTCACCGGCCAGCACCTGCGTCAGCCCGAGCACGCCGGGGTTGTGGCCCACCAGCACCACGTCCGCGTACTCCTCCGGGGTCTCCTGCAGGACGGTGATGATCTCGCCGGGGCTGGCCTCGTAGATCCGCTCCTCGTACACGGTCTTCCGGGCGCGCTTGGGCAGCTCGTGCGCGGCGAGCTTCCACGTCTCGCGGGTACGCAGGGCCGGGGAGCAGAGCACGTAGTCGGGATTGATGCCGGAGTCGACCAGCCAGCGGCCGGCGTCCGGGGCCTGGTGACGGCCCCGGTCGGCCAGCGGCCGCTCGTGGTCGTCGACGCCGTTGGGCCAGTCGGCCTTGGCATGGCGGAGAACGATGATCCTGCGGGGCGTGTCGGCGCTCATACCCAGCAAGCTTGGCAGAAAAGCCGCCCGGGGGCGCGATGCCGCCGGTTGCCGCCACTCTCAGGAGTGGAGGGCGCCATCATGCGCCGTTCACCGGCGGTTGGCACGCCGGACGGCGGCCGGTCCACGCGTCGGCACCCGGCCGACGGCCGGGCGGGCGGACGGTGGGGCGCGGCGCGGCCGCGGCGGCCGGTGCGCGGCCGGTCAGCCGATGTTCTGGGCCACCGTGGCGACGATCGCCAGCAGCACCACGATGCCGACGATCAGTGCGGCGAGCTGGCCGAGCTTCTTGTGGCCGTCGGTGGGGTTCGGGTCGAGTACGGGCATGACCGGATTCTCCCACCCCGGCCACGCCCGTCCGTCACCGGCCCCGCCGGGGCCGCCGGTCCCGCCTCAGGCCTTCGCGGCCGCGGCCGGGCGCACCGCCTCGTCCTCGATGTGCCGGGCCATCGCCGCCCGCAGACCGAACAGCATCTGCGGCACCAGCAGCAGGGCGAGCAGGCCCAGCGGCAGGTACCACTCACCGGTCACGTCGTAGAGCCGGCCGATCAGGATCGGGCCCGGGATGGAGATCAGGTAGCCGACGCCCTGGGCGAAGGCGGAGAGCTGGGCCACGCCGCCGGCGGTCCGGGCCCGCAGGCCGATCATGGTGAGCACCAGCGGGAAGGCGCAGTTGGACAGGCCGACCAGGACGACCCAGATCCAGGACCCACCCGCCGGGGCCAGCGCCAGCCCGGTGTAGCCGGCGATGCCGCAGGCAGCCAGGACCACGACGAAGACGCGCTGGTCGCCGCGCCGGGCGGCGAGGTTGGGCAGCACGAAGGAGACCGGCACACCGATCACCATGGTGAGCGCCAGCAGCACCCCGGAGGTGCCCTCGGAGACGCCGGCGTCCTGGAAGATCGTCGGCAGGAAGCCCATCACGGCGTAGGCGCCGGTGGCCTGGAGCCCGAAGAAGCAGGCCATCGCCCAGGCGGTGCGGCTGCGGGTGATCGGCAGCCGGTCGGTGGTCGTGCCGGAGGCCTTGTCGCCGCGCTCGCGCTTGAGCGCGGTGACGATCAGCCAGAGCACCAGGGCGACCGCGCCGAGCGCGGCCCAGACGCCGAGCCCGACCCGCCAGTCGCCGCCGAGCGCGCTGGTCATCGGGACGGTGACCGCGGCGGCGAGCGCGGTGCCGGCCGACAGGGCCATCGAGTAGAGGCCGATCATCGGGCCGACCCGGTCCGGGAAGTAGCGCTTGATCACCACCGGGATCAGCACGTTGGAGACCGCCACCCCGGCCAGCGCCAGCGCGGTGAGCAGCAGGAACACCGCCGTGCCGCCCGCGAACGACCGGGCCAGGACACCTGCGGTGATCGCGCCCATGCCCGCGGTGACCACCGCGATCGGGCCGACCCGGCGGGCCATCCCCGGCGCGGAGAAGCCGAACACGGCGAAGCAGAGCGAGGGGACGGCCGCGAGCAGGCCGGCCACCGTCGGGCTCATCCCGAGGTCGGCCGTGACCTCCTTCAGCAGCGGCCCGAGGCTGGTGACCACCGGGCGCAGGTTGAAGGCGGCGGCGGCGATCGCGACGGCGAACAGCCAGCCGAGGTACTTGCTCCGGTCGGAGGAGGGGGAGGAGGAGGTGGCGGGCCGCTCGGTCTGCGGCCGGAGCCCGGTTGGCGGGGCGGTGGTGGTGTCTGCTGCGGGAGGCATGCGAGCCATCATAGAATGATGGGATGAATTAGCGCATCCTCGACTTGGCATGATGTCCCGACCCGCCCGAAGCCGACCCACCCGCCGGCCGACGCCCCCACCGCCGACCCGAAGCCGCAAGGAGCCCCCCGTGGCGCTGTCCTCTCCGAGGCGCACCCCGCTGTCCGACCAGGTGATCGCGCAGCTGCGCGCCCAGATCACCTCGGGCGAATGGCCCGTCGGCTCACGCATCCCGACCGAGGCCGCCCTGGTCGAGCAGCTCGGCGTCGCCCGCAACACCGTCCGCGAGGCGGTCCGCGCCCTGGCCCACAACGGGCTGCTGGACATCCGGCAGGGCTCGGGCACCTATGTGCTGGCCACCAGCGAGCTGGCCGGGGTCATGCACCGCCGCTTCGCCGACGCCGACCAGTCGCAGGTCGCCGAACTGCGGGTCACCCTGGAGACCTCGGCGGCCGGCCTCGCCGCCACCCGCCGCACCGCGCGCGACCTCGCCCTGCTGGACGCCACCCTGGCCCGCCGCGAGGACGCCTGGCGCTCCGGTGACGCCGAGGACTTCATCCAGGCCGACGCCGCCTTCCACCAGGCCGTGGTCGCCGCCGCCCACAACGACGTCCTGCTGGCCGTCTACGCCGACCTCGGCGAGGTCACCCGGGCCCACCTGCGGCACGACGTCGGCCCGGAGCTGATCGCGGAGCGCTACCTCGGCCACGCCACGATCCTCGACGCGATCCGGGCCGGCGACCCGCAGCGCGCCTCGCTGGAGGCCGGCCGCGCGATCGGCGCCTGCACCCCGCCCGACGCCTGACCCCGACCGGCGCCCGCGTCCCGGACGCACGCACGCACCGACGGAAACGCCGCTGCCCGGCACCCCCTTCGAGGGAGTGCCGGGCAGCGGTGTGCGCGGGAGGCGTCAGGCGCCGATGGCGTGCAGGCCGCCGTCCACGTGGACGATCTCGCCCGTGGTCTTCGGGAACCAGTCCGAGAGCAGGGCGACGACACCGCGGCCGGCCGGCTCCGGGTCGCTCAGGTCCCACTTCAGCGGGGAACGGGCGTCCCAGGTGGCGGCGAGGTCGCCGAAACCCGGGATGGACTTGGCGGCCATCGAGCCGATCGGGCCCGCCGAGACCAGGTTGACCCGGATGTTGCGCGAGCCGAGGTCACGGGCCAGGTAGCGGGAGGTGGCCTCCAGCGCGGCCTTGGCCGGGCCCATCCAGTCGTACTTCGGCCAGGCGAACTGGGCGTCGAAGGTCAGACCGACCACGGCCCCGCCGTCCTGCATCAGCGGCAGCAGCGCCGTGGTGAGCGACTTCAGCGAGAACGCCGAGACCTGCATGGCCGTGGCCACGGACTCCCACGGCGTGTTCAGGAAGTTGCCGCCCAGGGCGTCCTGCGGGGCGAAGCCGATCGAGTGGACGATGCCGTCCAGGCTCGGCAGGTGCTCGCGGACCTGGTCGGCGATACCGGCCAGCTGCTCCTCGCTGGAGACGTCGAGCTCCAGCACCTTGACCGGCTTCGGCAGCTTCCTGGCGATCCGCTCGGTGAGGGTCGGGCGCGGGAAGGCGGTGAGGATGATCTCCGCCCCCTGCTCCTGGGCGAGCTTCGCGGTGTGGAAGGCGATGGAGGACTCCATCAGCACGCCCGTGATCAGGATCCGCTTTCCTTCGAGGATTCCACTCATGTTCAGTGACCCATGCCCAATCCGCCGTCGACGGGAATGACGGCTCCGGTGATGTACGCGGCCTCGTCCGAACCGAGGAACCGCACGGTGTTGGCGACCTCGGCGGGCGCCGCGTAGCGGCCCAGCGGCACGCCCGAGACGATCTCCGCGCGGCGCTCGTCGCTGAGCACTGCGGTCATGTCGGTGTCGACGAAGCCGGGGGCGACCACGTTGACGGTGATGTTGCGCGGGCCCAGCTCGCGCGCCAGCGAGCGCGCGAAGCCGACCAGGCCCGCCTTGGAGGCGGCGTAGTTGGCCTGGCCCGGGGAGCCCGAGAGGCCGACCACCGAGGAGATCAGCACGACCCGGCCCCTGCGCGCGCGCATCATCAGCTTGGAGGCGCGCTTGACCACCCGGAACGTGCCGGTCAGGTTGGTGTCGACGACGGAGGTGAAGTCCTCCTCGGACATCCGCAGCAGCAGGGTGTCGTGGGTGATGCCCGCGTTGGCGACCAGCACCTCGACCCCGCCGTGGGTGGCCTCGATCTCCGTGAACGCCGCGTCGACCTGCGCGCTGTCCGTGATGTCGCAGCGCACCGCGAGCACGTCGTACTTGGCCAGCTCCGCGGGTACCTCACCCGAGCGGCTGGTGATGGCGACCTTGTCGCCCGCCTCGGCGAAGGCCAGGGCGATCGCGAGGCCGATGCCCCGGTTTCCTCCGGTGACGAGAACCGAGCGGCTCAACGATCCACCTCTCTCCGTAGTGTGCGCGCACGCGGAATGAGCACGCAGTGTGACGCTATCGGTCGTCCCGGGGCGGCGACGAATCGAGCCCCCACAGCGCCTCGCCGAAGGAACTGTCGCAATCCAACAATCCGCGCCGGGGCCGCTCCCACCCGATCCGCACCCGATCGGCACCCGGTCCCCACCGGCCCCGGCCTACCCTTGTGGCGTCCACTGCGGCGGTTCTCCGGGAACAACGCGACGGGGTGCACCCGTTGCCTCCGTGGTGCGGGACGACCGGGGCCGGCCGTACCGATTCCTGGACGGGCCCCGGCGCGCGGGGCCCGGCGGCCACGGCGACGAGCGAAGGCAGAGCACGGATGAGCGAGGCACAGCCCGGTACCACCCACCGGCGGGGACGACTGCTGGCCCTGGCCGCACTGGCGGCCGGCGCGGGAGCGGCCGCCTGGTCGTTGCGCGACCTGCCGGCGGCCTTCGGACGGCGGCCGGACGCCGCCCGCGAGGCCCGGGTGCGGAACTCCCCGCAGTACCGGGACGGCGTCTTCCACAACGCGCCGTCCACGGTGGCCCGGGCCAAGTCCGCGCCCGACATCGACCGGGACACCGTGCGCCGGATGCTGTTCGAGCGCGAGGGCCGGGTGCCCACCAACCCGGTCCCCACCGTCCGCCCGGCCGGCGGCCCGCGCCCGGCCGCCGAGGGCGTGGAGATCACCTGGTACGGCCACGCCTCCGCGCTGGTCGAGATCGAGGGCACCCGGGTCCTGCTCGACCCGGTCTGGAGCGACCGCTGCTCCCCCGCGGCGCACGTCGGCCCCAAGCGGCTGCACCCGGTGCCGGTGGAGCTGGAGGAGCTGCCGCAGGTCGACGCGGTGCTGATCTCGCACGACCACTACGACCACCTGGACATGGCGACGGTCAAGCGGCTGGTCCGCAGCCAGTCCGCGCCGTTCGCGGTGCCGCTGGGCATCGGCGGCCACCTGCGCCGCTGGGGCGTGCCGGAGCACCGGATCATCGAGCTGGACTGGGACGAGACCTGCACGCTCGGCGAGCTGGCCGTCACGCTCACCTCCGCCCACCACTTCTCCGGACGCGGCCTGACCCGCAACACCACGCTCTGGGGCTCCTGGGTGATCGCCGGACCGACCCGCAAGGTCTTCTACACCGGGGACTCCGGCTACTTCGAGGGCTACGCGCGGATCGGCGAGCGGCACGGCCCGTTCGACGCCGCGCTGGTGCAGATCGGCGCCTACGACACCGCCTGGGCCGACATCCACATGACGCCGGAGGACGCCGTCCTCGCGCACCGTGAACTGAACGCCGGTCTGCTGCTGCCCGTCCACTGGTGCACCTTCAACCTGGGCCTGCACCCGTGGGCCGAGCCGATCGAGCGGCTGCTGGTCGAGGCCAAGGCGCAGGCCGTCCCGCTCGCGGTGCCGCGCCCCGGCGAGCGGGTGGACGTCGACAACCCGCCGGAGCTGGACGGCTGGTGGGAGACGGTCGGCTGACCGGCCCACCCGCGCTCGCGGGCCGCCGCGTGTCACCACCGGAATGCGCTGGCCCAAACCCCCCGAACGGGACATGATGCCGTGCGGGTACCCCGGTCCGGAGTACCCGCACCGTCATCCCCCCGACCAGGGAGCCCGCTTGCCTCCGCTGCCCCCGACCAGCAGTTCCGGTGCCCCGCACGGACGCGCCGTCGACCCGCTGTTCCTCGCCTACCCACTGCGCGCCCTGGCCGACGCGGCGCTCACCCGCGCGCGTGAACTCGGCGCCGAGCACGCCGACTTCCGCCTGGAGCGGGTCCGCAGCGCGTCCTGGCGACTGCGCGACGCCCGGCCGGCCGGCACCTCCGACAGCGTCCAGCTCGGCTTCGCCGTCCGGGTCCTGCTGGACGGCGCCTGGGGCTTCGCCGCCGGGGTGGACCTCACCCCGGGCGCGGCCGCGCGCGTCGCCGAACAGGCCGTCGCGGTGGCCCGGCTCTCCGGCGGGATCAGCCGGGCGGCCGGGTCGACGGAGCGCGTCGAGCTGGCGGCCGAGCCGGTCCACCACGACGCCACCTGGGTCTCCGCGTACGAGGTGAACCCCTTCGACGTGCCCGACGCGGAGAAGACGGCGCTGCTCGCCGACTGGAGCGCGCGGCTGCTGTCCGCCGAGGGCGTCTCGCACGTCCAGGCCAGCCTGCTGACGGTGCAGGAGAACAAGTTCTACGCCGACACCGCCGGCACCGTCACCACCCAGCAGCGGATCCGGCTGCACCCCTCGCTGGAGGCCACCTCGGTGGACGAGCGCACCGGGGCCTTCGACTCGATGCGCACGCTGGCCCCGCCGGCCGGGCGCGGCTTCGAGTACCTGCGCGGCACCGGCTGGGACTGGGACGCCGAACTGGCGGAACTGCCGACCCTGCTGGCCGAGAAGATGCGGGCGCCGAGCGTCGAACCGGGCCGCTACGACCTGGTGATCGACCCGTCCAACCTCTGGCTGACCATCCACGAGTCGATCGGCCACGCCACCGAGCTGGACCGCGCGCTCGGCTACGAGGCCGCCTACGCCGGCACCTCGTTCGCCACCTTCGACCAGCTGGGCTCGCTGCGCTACGGCTCCGAGCTGATGCACGTCACCGGCGACCGCACCGCCGAACACGGCCTCTCGACGATCGGCTACGACGACGAGGGCGTCGCCACCGGGTCCTGGGACCTCGTCAAGGACGGGGTACTGGTGGGCTACCAGCTCGACCGGGGGATGGCGAGGCTCAAGGGCTTCGACCGCTCCAACGGCTGCGCCTTCGCCGACTCCCCCGCGCACGTCCCGGTCCAGCGGATGGCCAACGTCTCGCTCCGGCCGGCCGCCGACGGCCCCGACACCGAGGGTCTGTTCGCGGGCGTGGAGAACGGCCTGTACATCGTCGGCGACCGCTCCTGGTCGATCGACATGCAGCGCTACAACTTCCAGTTCACCGGTCAGCGCGCCTACGCCATCCGCGACGGCGAACTCGCCGGCCAGGTCAAGGACTTCGCCTACCAGGCCACCACCACCGACTTCTGGGGCTCGATGGCGGCCGTCGGCGGCCCGCAGACCTACGTCCTCGGCGGGGCCTTCAACTGCGGCAAGGCGCAGCCCGGCCAGGTCGCGGCGGTCAGCCACGGCTGCCCCTCCGCGCTGTTCCGCAACGTCAACGTGCTCAACACCCAGCAGGAGGCGGGTCACTGATGACCGCGATGCAGCCCCACGAACTCGTCGAGCTGGCGCTCGGCCTCTCCCGCGCCGACGGCTGCGTGGTGATCGCCGACGAGGAGTCGACCGCCAACCTGCGCTGGGCCGGCAACGCGCTCACCACCAACGGGGTGACCAGGGGCCGCCGGCTCACCGTGATCGCCACGGTGGCGGGCGCCGAGGGCACCGCCTCCGGCGTGGTCTCGCGCGAGGCCGTCACCCCGGACGAGGTGGAGGGCCTGGTGCGGGCCGCCGAGCAGGCCGCCCTGGCGGCCGGTCCGGCCGAGGACGCGCAGCCGCTGGTGGCCACCCGGCCGGCCTCGCCCGACTTCGGAGAGCCGCCGGCCGAGACGTCGATCGAGGTCTTCGCGGCCTTCGCGCCCGCCCTCGGCGAGGCCTTCGCCCGGGCCGCCGCCCAGGGCGAGCTGCTGTACGGGTTCGCCCGGCACGAGGTGGTCTCCAGCTACCTCGGCACCTCCACCGGCCTGCGGCTGCGCCACGACCAGCCGACCGGCACGGTCGAGCTGAACGCCAAGACCGCCGACCTGTCCGGTTCGGCCTGGGCCGGCGCCGCCACCCGGGACTTCGCCGACGTCGACGTCACCGAGCTGCACACCCAGCTGACCAAGCGGCTGGCCTGGGGCGCCCGCAGGATCGACCTGCCCGCCGGCCGCTACGAGACGCTGCTGCCGCCCTCCGCGGTGGCCGACCTCATGGTCTACCTGAGCTGGGAGATGGGCGGCCGGGACGCCGCCGAGGGCCGGACGGTCTTCTCCCGGGCCGGTGGCGGCACCAGGATCGGCGACAAGCTGGCCCCGCTGCCGCTGACGCTGCGCTCCGACCCGGCCGAGCCGGGCCTGGAGGCGGCGCCGTTCGTGCTGACGCACAGCACCGGCGGGGACTCCTCGGTCTTCGACAACGGCCTGGAGCTCACCGCCACCGAGTGGATCCGCGAGGGCGAGCTGGCCGAGCTGGTCACCACCCGGCACTCCGCCGGGCTCACCGGCCTGCCGCTGCGGCCGGCGCTGGACAACCTCGTGCTGGAGACGGCCGACCGGAGTTCCGCGCCGACGCTGGACGAGATGATCGCCCGCACCGAGCGCGGACTGCTGGTCACCTGCCTCTGGTACATCCGCGAGGTGGACCCGGCGAACCTGCTGCTCACCGGCCTCACCCGGGACGGCGTGTACCTGGTGGAGAACGGCGAGGTGGTCGGCGCGGTGAACAACTTCCGGTTCAACGAGTCGCCGGTCGACCTGCTCGGCCGGGTCACCGAGGTGGGCCGCACGGAGCGCTGCCTGCCGCGCGAGTGGGGCGACTGGTTCACCCGGGCCGCGATGCCGCCGGTGCGGGTCTCGGGCTTCAACATGAGTTCGGTGAGCCAGGCTTCCTGAGCCCGGCGCACGGGGGACGAGGGATCGAGGGTCATGGACGAGAAGCGCACGGTCAGAACCAGCAGGACGCTGTCCCGCGTCCTGCGGCACGAGCCCGAGCGGGTCGGGATCACCCTGGACGGGGCGGGCTGGGTCGGGGTGGACGTCCTGCTCGCCGCGCTGGCGGCGAAGGGCACCCGGCTGACCAGGGCCGAGCTGGACCACGTGGTGGCGACCAACGACAAGCGCCGCTTCGCCTACTCCGAGGACGGCCTCTCGATCCGGGCCAGCCAGGGGCACACGGTGGCGGTCGACCTCGGTCTGGCCGCCGCCGTGCCGCCGGCGCGGCTGTTCCACGGCACCGCCGCCCGGAGCCTGGACGCGATATTCCACGAGGGCCTGCGGCCGATGGCCCGCCGGGACGTCCACCTCTCGGCCGACACCGACACCGCGGTGCGGGTCGGCTCACGGCACGGCCGCCCGGTGGTCCTGGTGGTCGACGCCGCCGCGATGGCGGCGGCCGGCCACACCTTCCGGATCAGTGCCAACGGCGTCTGGCTGACGGACGCGGTACCGCCGGAGTACCTCTCCCGGCCGCAGTAGCCCGCGCCGCCCGCCCCCGGTCTCGTCGGCCGCCCCCGCGCGGCGTACCGTGAAGTGGCCGTGCGGCGAGGCGCGCGGGCGCGTGGACGAGGGCGGTAGGACATGGGCAAGAGCGCCGGCGGTGGACAGGTCCACCGGATCACGGGGGCACGCAGCAGCCTCACCGAGGACGTCCGGGGGCGACAGCGCCGCTATGTGGCGTCGATGCTGCTCCGCACCGTCTGCGTCCTGCTCGCGGTGATCCTCTGGGACGTCCAGCGGGTGCTGGCGTTCGTCGCGCTGGCGGGTGCGGTGCTGCTGCCCTACTTCGCGGTGCTGATCGCCAATGCCGGCCGCGAGCGGGCACCCGGGCTGCCGAGCACCTTCGACGTCCCGCCGGGAACCCCGCTGATGCTGGGCCCCGGTGGTAGGGGTGGGGCCGGTGGTTCAGCTGATGCCCCTGTGGCACAGAGCGTGCCCACCGATTCTTCACAGGGGCAGAACTGACTGTCCGTTTTAGAGGGTTTTCTAGCGACTCCCTCGACAGAAAGCTCAAAAGAACCTCAGATTAATCATGCAAGACCTCCCCATACCGGGGTCATGCCGTGACATACTGCGTACGCGCTCCGCATCCCCCGTCGGAGCGACGGACCGACGCCGGGCGGCTCCCCCCGTGGCTGCCCGGCGTCGCCATGCCCGGACCGTTTTCGCCGTCCGGGGCCGTGGCAGACTGGCGGTGCAGACCACCCGCCTATCGCTGAGGACGGCACCATGGAATCCCCGGGCTCCCCGCAGACGCAGACGCCGGTCTGCTCGGCCAAGGGCTGCCGGTCGGACGCCCGGTGGGTGCTGGTCTGGAACAACCCGAAGCTGCACACCCCGGACCGCCGCAAGACCTGGGCGGCCTGCGAGGAGCACCGCGAGCACCTCTCCCAGTTCCTCGGCGTGCGCGGTTTCCTCAAGGAGGTCGTCGCCCTCGCCGACTGGACCCCGCAGGACGCGCCGGGCCCGGGCCTGCCCTCCCGCTAGCGCCGCCACCCGCACCGCGCGGGCCCGGTCAGCACGCGGGCCCGGGCGCCCGAGCGGGCCCGGACACCGCGTGGGTCAGCCGCCGATCGCGGACATCGGCCGCTCGGGCTGGAGGAACTCCGGGTTGTCTATCCCGGCGCCCGCCTTCTTGCCCCACATCGCCGCGCGCCAGAGTTCGCCGAGTTCGGCGTCGCCCGCGCCCGAGCGCAGCGCGGTCCGCAGATCCGTCTCGCCGGTCGCGAAGAGGCAGTTGCGGACCTGGCCGTCGGCGGTCAGCCGGGTCCGGTCGCAGGCCCGGCAGAACGGGCGGGTGACCGAGGCGATCACGCCCACCCGGCCGGGACCGCCGTCGACCAGCCAGCGCTCGGCCGGGGCGGCGCCGCGACGGGCGGAGGGCTCGGGGGTGAGCGTGAAGCGGGTGGCGAGCCGCTCCAGGATCTCGTCGGCGGTCACCATCGAGGAGCGGTCCCAGCCGTGCTGGGCGTCCAGCGGCATCTGCTCGATGAACCGCAGCTCGTAGCCGTGCTCCAGGCACCGGGCGAGCAGCTCGGGCGCCTCGTGGTCGTTGACCCCGCGCATCAGCACGGCGTTCAGCTTGACCGGCGTCAGCCCGGCGGCCTCGGCGGCGGCCAGCCCGTCCAGCACGTCCTGGTGGCGGCGGCGACGGGTGAGGGTGTGGAAGGTCTCCGGGTCGAGGGTGTCGAGCGACACGTTGACCCGGTCCAGCCCGGCGGCGCGCAGGGCCTCGGCGGTCCGGGCGAGACCGATGCCGTTGGTGGTGAGGGAGAGCTCGGGGCGCGGTTCGAGGGCGGCGCAGGCGGCGACGATCCCGACCAGCCCGGGGCGCAGCAGCGGCTCGCCGCCGGTGAAGCGGACCTCCCGGACGCCGAGGTCGTGCACGGCGACGGTGACCAGCCGGACGATCTCCTCGTCGGTGAGCAGGTCGGGCTTGGCCAGCCACTGCAGGCCCTCCTCCGGCATGCAGTAGGTGCAGCGCAGGTTGCACCGGTCGGTGAGGGAGACCCGCAGGTCGATGGCCTGCCGGCCGAAGGTGTCGAGCAGCACGGCGGTCCCTTCCGGTGAGATCGCGGCCGGGAGATGCGGCCGACCCGGCCTCCGCAACCGCGGGGCCGGGCCAGCTTAGTCATCACCCGCCCGTCAGTGGGCGCCCAGCCCGGTCAGCGAGCGGACCTCCAGTTCAGCGTACTTCGCCGGGTCGGCCTTCTCCTTGGAGAGCAGCGTGCCGATCCAGCCGGCCAGGAAGCCGATCGGGATGGAGACCAGTCCGGGGTTCTCCAGCGGGAACCAGTGGAAGTCGGAGTCCGGGAAGAGCGAGGTCTTGGCCCCGGAGACGACCGGCGAGAAGAGCACCAATGTCACCGAGCTGATCAGACCGGCGTAGACGGAACTGACCGCGCCGGCCGTGGTGAAGCGCTTCCAGAACAGTGAGTAGAGCAGCGTGGGCAGGTTGGCGGAGGCGGCCACCGCGAAGGCCAGGGCGACCAGGGCGGCGGTGTTGAGCTTCCCCGCGAAGAGGCTGAGCACGATGGCGACCGCGCCGATCGCGACGGCGGCCCACTTCGCCGAGAGGATCTCCTCCTTCTCGGAGGCCTTGCCCCGCCGGATGACGTTGGCGTAGAGGTCATGGGCGAAGGAGGCCGACGAGGCCAGGGTGAGGCCGGCCACGACGGCGAGGATGGTGGCGAAGGCCACCGCGGAGATCACCGCCAGCAGGATCGCGCCACCGGTCGTGCCCGCGCCGCCGCCGAGTTTCTCGGCGAGCTGCGGGGCGGCGGTGTTGCCGGCCGCGTTGGCCGCCTTGATCGCCTTGGGGCCGACCAGCGCGGCCGCGCCGAAGCCGAGCGCCAGGGTCATCAGGTAGAAGCCGCCGATGATGCCGATCGCCCAGAGCACGGACTTCCGGGCGGCCTTGGCGGTGGGCACGGTGTAGAAGCGGACCAGGATGTGCGGCAGGCCGGCGGTGCCGAGCACCAGCGCGATCCCGAGGCTGAGGAAGTCGAGCTTGGTCGTCCCGCTGGCCCCGTACTTCAGCCCCGGTTCGAGGAACGCGGCGCCCTTGCCGCTGGCGTCGGCGGCGGCGCCGAGCAGCGCGGAGGGGTTGAAGTGGTACTTGGCCAGCACCAGGACGGTCATCAGCGCGGTGCCCGCGATCAGCAGCACGGCCTTGACGATCTGCACCCAGGTGGTGCCCTTCATACCCCCTATCACCACGTAGATCACCATCAGCGCGCCGACGGCGACGATGGTCAGGCGCTTGGCGCCGTCCCCGCTGACGCCGAGCAGCAGGGCCACCAGCGTCCCGGCGCCGACCATCTGGGCGAGCAGGTAGAAGATCGACACCACGATGGTGGAGATGCCGGCGGCGGTCCGGACGGGGCGCTGCTTCATCCGGAAGGCCAGGACGTCCGCCATGGTGTAGCGGCCGGAGTTGCGCAGCGGTTCGGCGACCAGCAGCAGCGCGACCAGCCAGGCGACCAGGAAGCCGATCGAGTAGAGGAAGCCGTCGTAGCCGGAGAGCGCGATGGCGCCGGCGATGCCGAGGAAGGACGCGGCGGACATGTAGTCGCCGGAGATGGCCAGACCGTTCTGGAAGCCGGTGAAGCCGCGGCCGCCGGCGTAGAAGTCGGCGGCGCCCTTGGTCTGCCGGCCGGCCCAGACGGTGATGCCGAGGGTGGCCAGGACGAAGAACCCGAACAGGGTCATCGTCAGACCGCGGTGCTCGGTGGCGGAGCTGGCGAGCAGACTCATTCGGCGGCCTCCCGGGGGGCGTGGACCACGGCGCCCTGGGCTTCGCGGATCGCGGCGGCGGGCGGGTCGAGCCGCCGGTCCGCGTAGCGCGCGTACCAGGCCGCGATGGCGAAGGTGGTGACGAACTGCAGCAGCCCCAGCACCAGGGCGACGTTGATGTGCCCGGCCACCTTGGTGCCCATCAGACCGGGGGCGTAGCTGGAGAGCAGGACGTAGAGCAGGTACCAGAGGACGAACCCGATGGTGACCGGGAACGCGAAGCTCCGGAAGGACTTTCGAAGGGTGCGGAACTCCTCGCCCTCTTCGATGAGTTGGACTTCGGTAGGGGCAGTGGTGATCGGCGGCGATTCCACGTTGTCTCCTCACTCCTTCGGCGTAGTGGTCGCACCAGTGGAACGATCGGACGTGAGGGGCGTCACAGTCCGGATGCGCGCCGCGCAATGCTAGGAGCGTCCCGCCCGCCCCGAAAGGGGTTGACCGTGATCAGCCATTCGTTCACCCTCCCGCACTAGTCAATTGGCCGAAAACCATCACTTCCGGTCAACGGAAAGGGCGGCACCGCTGTGCGGTGCCGCCCCTGCCGGAGCCTGTGGTGACGATGCGTCAGAAGGTGATCCGGACCTTCAGCGCGGAGCGGTCGTCCATCGCCCGGTAGCCGTCCGGCACACCGTCCAGGTCGACGGTGCGGTCGAAGACCAGACCGGGCTGGATGGCGCCGGAGAGGACGTCCTCCAGCAGCTCGGGGATGTACGCGCGGGCCGGCGCGACGCCACCGTTGAGCGAAACGTTTCGGCCGAACATCTGGCCGATGTCGACGCCGGCGCTGCCGCCGTGCGGCACCCCGACGTAGCCGACCGCGCCGCCGTCCCGGGTGATCGAGATCGCGGTGCGCATCGACTCCTCGGTGCCGACCGCCTCCAGGACGGCGTGCGCGCCCTGTCCGCCGGTCAGCTCCTTGACCGCCTCGATCGCGGCCTCGCCGCGCTCGGCGACCACGTCCGTCGCCCCGAACCGCCGGGCCAGGTCGGTACGGGCGGTGTGCCGGCCGAGCGCGATGATCCGGCCCGCGCCGAGCCGGTGCGCCGCCAGTACGCCGCACAGGCCCACCGCGCCGTCGCCGACCACCGCGACGGTGGCGCCGGGGCGCACGCCCGCGGTGACCGCCGCGTGATGGCCGGTGGCCATCACGTCGGAGAGGGCGAGCAGGTGGGGCAGCAGCTTCTCGTCGCCCGCCGCCTCCTTGGGCAGCCGCACCAGCGTGCCGTCCGCGAACGGGACGCGCACGGCCTCGCCCTGGCCGCCGTCCGAGCCGACCTGGCCCCAGAAGCCGCCGTGCGGGCAGGAGGTCTGCAGCCCTTCGCGACAGAAATCACAGGTGCCGTCCGACCAGACGAACGGCGCGACCACCAGGTCGCCCGGCCGGAGGTCGCGGACCTCCGAACCGGTCTCCTCGACCACGCCGAGGAACTCGTGCCCGATCCGCTGCCCGGCCACCCGCTCCGCCACCCCCCGGTAGGCCCAGAGGTCGCTGCCGCAGATACAGGCGTTCACCACGCGCACCACGGCGTCGGTCGGGTGTTGGATCACCGCGTCCGGCACCTCCTCGATCCGGATGTCGTTGGGGCCGTGGATCACGGTGGCGCGCATGGGGGTTCGTCCTTCACAGAGACGGCCGCGTGGGGGTGTCGAGCGGCCGGGGAATATTCGACTGGGTGTACGACGAATACGCGTCCCACTCTATTCCGGCCGGTCGGTACGAACATTTCGACCGAGGACGGCCTCGACGGCGCTTATTCTGTTTGACCATGCATGCGATCCAGCCCGAGACGAACGGCGCGCCGCGGACCGTCCCCGTCCCCGCCCAGCGCTCCGCCGCCCCCGACGAGGGGTTCGCGGTGGTCGACGTCGAGACCACCGGCCTCGGCCGCTCGGACCGCGTCATCTCGGCCGGCCTCTACCAGCTGGACGCCGACGGCGAGGTCACCGACCACTGGTACACGCTGGTCAACCCCGGGCGCGATCCCGGCCCGGTCTGGATCCACGGCCTCACCGGTGACCTGCTGGCGGGCGCACCGACCTTCCCGGAGATCGCCGAGGAGTTCGCCGAGCGGCTGCGCGGCCGGGTCATGGTCGCCCACAACGCGCTCTTCGACTGGAACATGATCTCCCGCGAGTTCTCCCGGGCCGGCCTGCACGCCCCGGTGGACCAGCGGATCTGCACCATGGTCCTCTCCCGCGACCTGCGGCTGCCGCTGCCCAACGGCAAGCTGTCCTCGCTCGCCGGGTACTTCGGTGTCAGCCAGCGCCAGGCGCACAACGCCCTGGACGACGCCCGGGTGCTCGCCGAGGCGTTCCGCCCCAGCCTGCACCTGGCCCGCTCGGGGGGCGTCCCGCTGCCGCTGCAGACCTGCGTGGCCGTCACCGACCTCGGCGAGGAGGAGCCCGCCTCCCCCGGCCGCAGCTCCTGGACCGGCTCCTCCTACCGGCAGGCCCGCAAGCGCCCGCCGTGCCCGTACCCGAACCCGGGGCGCTGGGAGGACGGCAAGCCGCTGGTGCAGGGCATGCGGGTGGCGTTCACCGGCGACACCGCGACCGACCGCGAGCTGCTGGAGGACCGCGCGGTGGAGGCCGGCCTGCACATCGCCTCCTCGGTGAGCAGGCTCACCAGCCTGCTGGTCACCAACGAACCCGGCGGCTGGAGCGGCAAGGCCCGCAGGGCCCGCGAGGTCGGCACCCCGGTGGTCGGCGAGGACGCCTTCCTCCAACTGCTGCGCGAAGTCGCGCCGCACCCCGGTGCGTGAGCCGGGTGTGAGGTGGGCGTACCGTGCCCATGTGTACCGTTTTCTGCTCTCCCGGCGCTGGCTGATCACGCTGCTGATCGCCCTGCTGATGATCCCCGCCACCATCCGGCTGGGGTTCTGGCAGTTGCACCGCCACGAGGCGCGGGTGGCCCGCAACGAGCTGATCGCGCACGCCCTCACCGACCACCCGGTCCCGTTCGACACGCTGTCGGCCGCGCCCGGCGCCGCGGTCACCAAGGACCTGAACTGGCGCGCGGTGACGGCCACCGGGCAGTACGACCCGGAGCACGAGTTCGTGGTCCGCAAGCGGACCAGCTCGGAGGAGAAGGTCGGCTACTTCGTCGTCACGCCGCTCAGGCTCTCCGACGGCAAGGGCACCGTCCTGGTCAACCGCGGCTGGGTGGCGTCCGGTGAGTCCGCCACCACCTACCCGGCGGTGCCGGCGGCGCCGGCCGGGGAGGTCACCCTGGCCGGCCGCCTGCGCCCGGACGAGGTCGCGTCCGGCAGCATCCGGGACCGGGCCGGCCTGCCGGACCGGCAGTTCAACCTGATCAGCAGCGACCAGCAGACCAGGGAGAGCGGCGTCCCCCTGCTCGGCGGCTACCTGGAGCTCACCGCCACCACCCCGGCCCCGGCCGACCAGCCCGAGATGCTGCCCGAGCCCAACCACTCCGACATCGGCCCGCACATGGCGTACGCGATCCAGTGGTGGCTGTTCACGGCGATGATCCCGGTCGGTTTCTGGGTCATGGTCCGCCGCGAGGCCAAGGACCGCGCCAAGGAGGCCGCCGGGGCCGAGGTGGAGCCGGAAGCCGTACCGGCGTAGCCGCGGACGTGCCGCGAGCTACAGGACGTCCTCCAGCTCGCGCAGCAGCCGCACCTTGGCCCGGGCGCCGACCATCGACTTCACCGGCTCACCGCCCCGGAAGAGCATCAGTGTCGGCATCGACAGGACCCCGTACGCGGCCTGGGTCTGCGGATTGTGGTCCACGTCCACGGTGACCACGGTGAGCCGGTGCGCCTCCTCCTTCGCGATGTCGGCCAGGACCGGCACCATCTGGCGGCACGGAGGACACCAGTCCGCCGTGAACTCCACCAGGACCGGCCCGTCGGCCGCCAGTACCTCGGTCGCGAACGTGTCGTCCGTGACCTCCGGAACCCCAGCGATCTTCCCCATTTACCGCTCCTCCCACTCGACTGCCAACTCACACTGCGGCGTCTGCCAGGCGGCCTCGGCCGCCAGTTCGTCGCGGGCCTGCTCGGCCCGGGCGAACTGTTCGGCCACCTGCGTACGGACCTCCTGGAGCCGGGCGACGCACTCGTCCAGCTCGGCCAGCTTGCGCCGGTAGACCTCGAGCGAGGCCGGGCAGGAGTCCCCCTCCGGGTGGCCCGCCCGCAGGCACTCCACGAACGGGCGGGTCTCCTCCAGCTCGAAGCCGAAGTCCTGGAGCGTGCGGATCTGCTTCAGCAGCCGCAGATCGCCCTCGCCGTACGCGCGGTAGCCGTTGCCCGCCCGGCGGGCGGGCAACAGTCCGAGCTGCTCGTAGTAGCGCAGCGCCCGGGTGGTCGTCCCCGCCCGCTCCGCCAGCTCACCGATCCGCATGACCGCACCATTCCTTCCGGCCGCCGTTCGAACGCCGTCGGGTACGACGGTAGACCTTGACGCGGGCGTCAAGGCCAGCGTGCCGACGCGGTCGGCCGAAACTCGCCGGTACGGGCACCCCGGCGGCCGGGCCGCGCCCCCTACCCCGCCGCTCCCCCGACCCGGCAGGATGGGAGCCATGGATCTTGGACTGAAGGACACGGTGTACGTGGTCACCGGCGCCACCCGGGGCCTCGGCCTCGCGGCCGCCCGGGAGCTGGCCGCCGACGGCGCCCGGGTGCTGGTCAGCGGCCGGAGCAAGGAGTCCGTCGACGCGGCGGTGGCCGAGCTCGACGCCCTCGGCGGCGGCGCGGCGCACGGCCTGGTGGCCGACAACACGGACCCGGAGACCGCCGGGCGGCTGATCACCGGGGCGGTGGAGCGCTTCGGGCGGCTGGACGGCGTACTGATCAGCGTCGGCGGCCCGCCGGCCGGCCCGGTGAGCACCGCTCCCGAGGAGGCCTGGCGCGGTGCCTTCGAGTCGGTCTTCCTCGGCGCCCTGCGGCTCGCCCGGGCCGCCGCCGAGGCGCTCGGCGAGGGCGGCGTGATCGGCTTCGTGCTCTCCGGCTCGGTCCGCGAGCCCATCGCCGGCCTCGGCATCTCCAACGGTCTGCGGCCCGGCCTGGCGATGGCCGCCAAGTCGCTCGCCGACGAGCTGGGCCCGCGCGGGATCCGGGTGGTCGGCCTGCTCCCGGCCAGGATCGACACCGACCGGGTCCGCGAGCTGGACGCCCTCGGCGGCGACGCCGCCGCCGCCCGGGCCCGCAACAGCGCCACCATCCCGCTCGGCCGCTACGGCACCCCGGCGGAGTTCGGGAAGGTCGCGGCCTTCGCGCTCTCCCCCGCCGCCTCCTATCTGACCGGTGTGATGATCCCGGTCGACGGGGGCGCCCTGCGCGGGCTCTGACCCACCCGCCGGAGCGGGGTCACCGGCTACTCGACCCGCGACCGCCGACGCCGGCCGCCGCGTCCCGCAGCGGCGGCCGGCTTCGCCGCCCGCACCCGCATCCGCAGTTCGGCGGGCAGCTCGGCCAGCCCGAGGCTGGACCGGGCGTCGCTGCGCGGACCGGTCTCGAAGTGCTCCACCAGCTCGGCCGGCTCACCCCCCGGGGTCAGCCGCACGGCGGCCCGCAGCCTCGGCCGCCCCGACCCGCGCAGCAGCCGGACGGACACCCGTTCGACCTCCGGGAGGACCACCGTCCCGGTCTCCAGCGCCTCCTCCAGGGCCCGGGTGCGCAGCCGCAGCCGCAGCCCGCTCGCACCGGGCGTGGGGAGGACGATGGTCGCCGGGCCGCTGCGCCGCAGTTGGCCGAAGAGCCACCAGGCGGCGCCGGCCACCAGCAGGGCCAGCCCGGCGATCACCGCCGGCCACCACCAGGACTCGTCCACCCAACGGGTCCGTGACGCGGCGCTGACGACCGGCCGGTCCGGCGCGGCGAGCGGCCACCGGTCGGGCAGGTCCACCCCGAGCCGCGCGTAGAGGTCGAGCCCGCCGGCCAGCACCAGCAGGCCGGTCACCAGCAGCAGGACCCCGACCACGCCCAGCAGCACCCGGTTGACGGTGGACCGGCTCATCGCACCCCTCCTCGTCCGACCCGCACCCACGTCCGCACACCCGTACCGCACCACCCGCGCCGGGCCGGCACCGCGCTCACCCGGTCCCGCCGGGCCTGTCACCCTCGCCGGCCCCATCAGCCCTACCGAGCGCTGTCGCCCCGCCGGTCCCGTCACCCTCGCCGGCCCCATCAGCCCCATCGGCCCCGCCGAGCGCTGTCGCCCCGCCGGCCACGGTGGCCGCGTCGCCCTCGCCGGGGTCGGCCACCGGCGGGAGGACCGCGGCGCCCTCCGGCGGCGCGGCCGGGACTGCCCCGGCGCCGCCCCGGCCGCGCTTCGCCCGTACGTCGAGCCGGAGCGGCCGGGCCAGGGTGACCCCGGCCAGCTCCGCGCGCAGCTGCCGCTGCACCGAGGCGGCGTCCGCCGGACCGGTGAGCAGCACCTTCACCCGACGCCGGTTGACCCGGACGGTGAGGTGCTCGATGCCGGGCAGGCCGGCGGCCCGGTCGTGCAGGAGGGTGCCGACGCCGGCCCGGTCGATGGCGGCGGACGTGCCGCCGAGTGGTCGCAGCGGCAGCCAGCGGCGCAGGCCCGGGGCGAGTGCGAGCCAGAGCAGCCAGCCGCCGAGCAGGACGGCCGCCCCGGCGCCGAGCAGCACCCAGGGGTCGTCCAGATGGCGGGTGGCGAGTTCGTCGCCGGCCTCGGCCCGCCAGCGGCCGGCGGCGTGCCCGGTGCGCACGGCGATCACGTCGTAGAGCAGCGCGGTGCCGAGCACCAGGACGGCCACCGCGACCAGCGCGGCGGCCACCGTCCGGGGGGCCCGCGGCCGGGGCACCTTGACCGTGACCGGCTCCGGCCCGGCGGTCTCCGGCGGGAAGGCCTCCGGTGCCTGATCGGTCATGCCGCCCCTCCGGTGACCAGCCGCTCGACGACCACCACCACCTCGGCGACCCGTGTCCCGGTCAGCCCGCCGACCTGCGCGACGATCCGCTCCCGCACGGCCCGGGCGAGCGCGGCGAGGTCGGCGGGGAACGGCAGGTCGACGGCGACCCGGACGGTGACCGTGCTGCCCGGCGCGGCGACCGAGACCTTCGGCGGGCCGCCCCGCTCCGCCCGGCCGCTCCACGCGTCGGCGAGGGCCTCGCGGGCGGCCCGGGCGGCGATCCGGGCGTAGACCCGGTCGGCGACCCGCAGCCGCCCGCGGGCGCCGGGCTCGCGGCGGCGGGTGGCCGGGGTGGCGGGGGTGGCCATCAGCGGCGCCGGTCGCGGCCGCGCAGCAGATCGCCGAGGTCACCGATCTCGATGTCGCCCTCCAGCAGGCGCCCGACCACGAAGCCGACCACGCCCAGCGCGGCCACCAGCAGGAACGCGGCGAAGCCGCCGAAATAGCCGGCGAAGCCGAGGGCCATACCCACCACCAGGCCGACGATGGCCAGGTTCATCCGCTACTCCTCGTCTTCCGCTGCCGCCCCGTCGTGGGGGCTACTTCAATTTGGGCCGCTGTCCGGAGGGGACGCTCTCCTCTTCCTCCTCCTCGACGTCCGGCTCGTCGGGCAGATGGACGTCGTTGACCGCGATGTTGACCTCGACGACCTCCAGGCCGGTCATCCGCTCGACCGCGTCGATGATGTTCTCCCGCACCTGGCGGGCCAGTTCGGGGATGACCACGCCGTACTCGACGACCAGCGCGATGTCGATGGCGGTCTGCTTCTCCCCCACCTCGGCCTTGATCCCGCGCCCGATGCTGGACTTGCCCCCGGGCACGCGGTCGCGCATCGCGCCGAAGGTCCGGGACAGGCCCGAGCCGAGGGCGTGGATGCCGACGACCTCGCGGGCGGCCATGCCGGCGATCTTCTCGACCACGCCGACGGCCAGGGCGGTGCGGCCGCGTTCGGCGACCACCCGGGCGGCGTCGGCCGTCGGGGCGCCCGATCCGGGCGCGGCGGGGGTGGAGGGGTTCTTGTGCATGGTGGCGGGCGTCGGAGTGTCAGGCATGGGCGGTTCTCCCGTCGTACGGCTCCAGCTATATCGCAAATCGCTCCAACTCTGGCATTTCGCCACGATCTCCGCCCCCGGAGCGCCGCCCGGTGACACGACGGAACGCCGAAGGCCCGGCTCGCGGGATGGTCCCCGGAGCCGGGCCTTCGGCGTGATAACGCGTTCAGTCGCCGATGCCGGCCAGATCGCGCAGCCGGCGGGCCTGCGCCACCCGTTCGGCCGAGCGCTGCTCGTCGTACGAGCGGCCGCCCGCCCCCTGGAGCAGCGCCTTGGTCTCGATGACGGCGCTGCGCGGGGCGGCCAGCAGCGCGGCGGCGAGGTCGCGGGCGGCGGAGTCCAGCTCGGCGCCGGGGACGGCCAGGTTGGCCAGCCCGATCGCGGCGGCCTCCTCGGCGCCGACCCAGCGGCCGGTGGCACAGATCTCCAGAGCCCGGGCGTAACCGACGAGTTCGGTGAGCGGCTTGGTCCCGGCCAGGTCGGGGACGAGGCCGAGCGAGGTCTCCTTCATGGCGAACCGGACGTCGTCGGCGACCACCCGCAGGTCACAGCCGAGGGCGAGCTGGAAGCCGGCGCCGACGGCGTGGCCCTGGACGGCGGCGATCGAGACCAGGTCGGGCCGGCGCCACCAGGAGAAGGCCTCCTGGTAGGAGGCGATGGTGTCGTCGAGGTCCTTGTCCTCGGCGGCGGCCAGCTGGAGGAAGGTGCGCTCGCCGGGGATGCCCTCGGGGGTGAACATCGCGCGGTCCAGGCCGGCCGAGAAGGAAAGGCCCTCGGCGCGCAGCAGCACCACCCGGACGCTGCCGGGCAGCTCCCGGCCGACGACCGTCAGCGCGCGCCACATCGCGGGCGACTGGGCGTTGCGCCGTTCGGGCTGACAGAGGGTGACGACGGCGAGTTCGCCGTCGATCTCCAGACGGACGCCGTCCTGCTCCCAGTGCGAGGCCTGCGGGTCGGTGGCGGGGGCGGTCATGCGGGAACCTCCGGTGGCGAGGGACTTGGCTACCGGAGAGTAACAAAACTGGGCGCGCGATGGCAGGGCAACGACGACCGCCGGCCCGGAAGGATCCGGGCCGCACCCGGGCGCAGGGCGGCGGGCATGACGATCGGCGGCCGGTTCGCTCTGACCGGAGGCGGACGATCAACCATCGTCGCCCCGGCCCGCGCCCTGCCGCCGAGTCATCCGTCCATGATCTGACGGACCGTCAGGAGCTGGCTCCAGCAGTAGCTTTGTTCTTGCCCCGCGTGGCACCGCCGCGGCCCCGGAGGATCACTCCGGACTCGCTCAGCATCCGGTGCACGAAGCCGTACGAGCGACCGGTCTCCTCCGCGAGAGCGCGAATGCTCGCCCCGGAGTCGTACTTCTTCTTGAGATCGGCCGCGAGCTTCTCACGCGCGGCACCGGTCACCCGGCTGCCCTTTTTCAGAGTCTCGGCCACCCGTGCCTCCTCGTAGCGTTGCTCGGTCAGATTCCCATGATCACCCATCCACCGCCTCCTGGCCACCCATTCGACAAGGTCGATGCCGGGAATGCGTGGTCCGCCGGTGGTGATCCGAGCGCACAAGGGCGCTCACGCAGAGTGCACGCCCCCGGGGTGATACCGCCATTCGGCGCGAAAGAGCTGATCAGCAGCGTCGGCCCGACCACGATCGAGTGGCGGGCCGACGGAAGCTTCTCAAACGGAATCCCGGACCTCTTCATTCCCGGACACGCCGTAAGTACTAGTTTTTCTGGTCCAAAGAGTGGATGAGGTGTCCACTCCAGGCCGGCCGGAAGCCGGGCCCGGGTCAGGCCAGCGAGACCAGGTCGTGGTAAGCCGGGCTCCAGAGGTCCTCCACACCGTCCGGCAGCAGGATGATCCGCTCCGGCTGGAGCGCGTCGACCGCGCCCTCGTCGTGGGTGACCAGCACGACCGCGCCGCTGAACTCGCGCAGCGCGCCGAGGATCTCCTCGCGGCTGGCCGGGTCGAGGTTGTTGGTGGGCTCGTCGAGGAGCAGCACATTGGCGCTGGAGACCACCAGCGCGGCCAGCGCGAGCCTGGTCTTCTCCCCGCCGGAGAGCACCCCGGCGGGCTTGTCGACGTCGTCGCCGGAGAACAGGAACGAACCGAGGATCTTGCGGATCTGCACCAGGTCGGTGTCGGGGGCCGAGGAGCGCATGTTCTCCAGCACCGAACGCTCCGGGTCCAGGGTCTCGTGCTCCTGGGCGTAGTAGCCGATCTTCAGGCCGTGGCCCGGGATCACCTCGCCGGTGTCGGGCTGCTCCACCCCGGCCAGCATCCGCAGCAGGGTGGTCTTGCCGGCGCCGTTGAGCCCGAGGATGACGACCCGCGAGCCCCGGTCGATGGCCAGGCCCACATCGGTGAAGATCTCCAGCGAGCCGTAGGACTTGGAGAGCCCGCTGGCGGTCAGCGGGGTCTTGCCGCAGGGGGCCGGGTCCGGGAAGCGCAGCTTGGCGACCTTGTCGTTCACCCGCACCTGCTCCAGGCCGGAGAGCAGCTTCTCCGCGCGGCGGGCCATGTTCTGCGCGGCCACCGTCTTGGTCGCCTTGGCGCGCATCTTGTCGGCCTGCGAGTTGAGGGTCGCGGCCTTCTTCTCGGCGTTGGCCCGCTCGCGCTTGCGGCGCTTCTCGTCGTCCTCGCGCTGCTGCTGGTACTGCTTCCAGCCCATGTTGTAGACGTCGATCGCGGAGCGGTTGGCGTCCAGGTAGAAGACCTTGTTGACGACCGTCTCGACCAGTTCGACATCGTGCGAGATGACGATGAAGCCGCCCTTGTACGTCTTCAGGAAGTCCCGCAGCCAGGCGATCGAGTCGGCGTCGAGGTGGTTGGTGGGCTCGTCGAGGAGGAGCACGTCGGAGTCCGAGAAGAGGATCCGGGCCAGCTCGACGCGGCGGCGCTGACCACCGGAGAGGGTGTGCAGCTCCTGGTCGAGGATGCGGTCCGGCAGGCCCAGCGCGGCGGCGATGGTGGCGGCCTCGGCCTCGGCGGCGTACCCGCCCTTGGTGAGGAACTCGGTCTCCAGGCGCGCGTACTTCTTCATCGCGTTGTCGCGGGTGGCGCCCTTGCCGTTCGCCATCCGCTCCTCGTTCTCGCGCATCTTCTTCAGCACGCTGTCGAGGCCGCGGGCGGAGAGGATGCGGTCCTTGGCGAGGACGTCGAGGTCGCCGGTGCGCGGGTCCTGCGGGAGGTAGCCGACCTCCCCGGAGCGGGTGACCGTGCCCGCCGCCGGCATGCCCTCGCCGGCCAGCACCTTGGTGAGCGTGGTCTTCCCGGCGCCGTTGCGCCCGACCAGACCGATCCGGTCCCCCGGGGCGACCTTGAAGCTGGCGGACTCGATCAGGATGCGGGCACCGGCGCGCAGCTCAAGGGCGTTGGCGGAAATCATGGCTGGGACTACTCCTGGGACGTGGGCGGGCGCCTGGGCATGGCACAGGGCCGGGGCAGCGGAAGGGGGGCGTCGTCGGCAGATCGGCGGACCGCGCGGAGCGGTGCCGCTCGTCCGCTAGTGCCCGGAGAGAACAGCCATGACGGCAAGTCTACCGGGCCCCGTGGCGGGGCTCGGTGGAATTCCTCGCTGCGGGTACCGGTCTCAGGGCTGCGGGGTGCCCTCCGGGGCGGCGCAGCTGCCCTGCGGGCGCACGGCGGCGAAGGTCTCGGCCGGGCTGCCACAGGCCGCCTCGGGGGCCGCCGCCTTGGTGTCGAACACCTTGGGGCCGACGATCGGACCGTCCGTGATCAGCACCCGGCGGCCGTCCAGCGCCTTCATCGACACCGTCGGACCGGCGTTGAGCTGCCAGCCGGTGCTGTCCAGGCGGTAGCCGGTGACGCCGCCGGAGACCGGCTGGCCGGTGCTGTCGGTGCAGCTGCGCGGGACGAGCACCGCGTACTCGGTGCCCACCGAGCGGGTCGGGTCGTAGACGCAGTTCCCGGCGGCCTTGGAGTTGTAGCGGAGGTCACCGTCGGCGTCGCGGAAGCCCATGGTCAGGTTGGGCGTGACCACGGCCACCCAGGGCGAGGACTGCTGGACGGTGTACAGGGCCGCGGCGGCGCGCTCCCGCTGGAGCTGCTTGCGCTGCTCGTCGGTCCGCTTGTCGGCGCCCGGCTCGCCCACGCCGGCCAGCCAGTCCTCCAGGCCGGGCACCGCGCGGTGCCAGCGCACCTCGTGGTCACCGGGACGCACCGAGGTGACCAGGCCGTCGTCCCAGACCACCACGGCGTTCTCGCCCGCCATCGACAGGTAGAGCGCGGTGGCGCCCTCACGGCGGTACGACCACGCGTGCTCGCCGGTGGCCCGGTTGTAGGCCTCCAGGCCGGGGCCCACCTTCAGCTCCAGGCCGTCCGTCCCCAGCGACTGCGCGTTGACCGGGCGGGCGCTCGCGCCGCCCGGCTCGGCCACCCGGTCCCCGAACGGCACCGCCTTGTTGGCATGCGCGGCCGCGCCCGCCACAAGGACCAGCAGCACCGCCAGGGCAGGGAGGATCGATCGGGGGGTGAGGACACGCAGCGGCTTCCAGGACACGGGCGGAGCGTACCTTTCGACACCCTCACGAGTCAGCCGGACCCCGCCGGACGTCCGGACAGTGGTTGCGCGAACGGCCGATTCGCGCCCTTCACCGGATCCGCCCGCCCACCTGCGCCGTCGGCCTCCGGCCGCCGCGACGGCACCGCGGCCGGCCGGCCGGCGTAGGCCCTCCAGGGCCGTCCGGACTGTTACAGAGGTGATACACGGCGCATTGCGGCAGACGGCGTTCGAATATCGCCCACTTTAGGGTGACATTCGGCTTTTCCGACGCCCGAGGGGCCTACTGTCTGTGCGCGGGGTATCACGGTCCGTCCCGCCACCCCCGCCCCCGTGACGCCCGGAGGAGAGCCCATGCGACTCGGCCGCCTGACGCTGGCCGCCGCCGCCCTGCTGATGCTGACCACCGCGAGCGTCCCCACCGGGACGCCGCTCAGCCAGACCGAACGGCACGCCCTCTCCTCCGACGGCATCCAGCCCCGCGGCGCCGCCCCCCGCCCGGCCGTCCAACGGCCCAGGCACGAGGCCCCGTTCGGTGCCTTCGTCGGCTCCTGGGACAAGTACATCCCCCAGCTGGGCCGCTACGCGCAGTGGCTGAACAACGCCAACGTGCAGGTCGGCCACACCTATCTGGCCGGAAACAGCTGGGCGGACGTCGAGGGCGAACCGGTGGTGCTCGGCATGTGGTCGCAGTGGCGGCTGGCCGACCCCTCCCGGATGCTCATCCTCGGCGTCCCGATGCTCGTGCCCAACGAGGCGAACGTGCCGGACGGCGAGGTGGCCAAGCTGCTCGCCCAGGGCGCCCGCGGCGACTTCGACCGGCACTTCCTGCGGCTCGCCCACCGGCTGGTGGCCCTCGGCGGCGCGGACACCGTGCTCACCCCCGGCTGGGAGATGAACGGCGTCACCTACACCCACCGCTGCAAGCCCGACCCGACGGCCTGGAAGGCGTACTGGCGGCGGATCGTCACCGTGATGCGCTCGGTGCCCGGGCAGCGGTTCCGCTTCGACTTCACGCCCAACCGGGGGCTGGACGCGATCCCGTGGACCAAGTGCTACCCCGGTGACGACGTGGTCGACATCATCGGCATGGACAGCTACGACCAGCCGGCCGGCGCCACCTTCGACGACTACGTCCGCGAGCCGTACGGGCTGCAGGACCAGGTGGAGTTCGCCGCCAAGCGCGGCAAGCCGGTCTCGTACCCGGAGTGGGGGCTGTTCCGCAACGGGGACAACCCGGAGTTCGTGCAGCGGATGGTGGAGTGGATCCGCACCCACGACACCAGTTACCAGACCGTCACCGACTACTGCCCGCACGGGTTCTGGCAGTGCGGGCAGAACCCGCGCTCCAGCAGCCGGTTCAAGCAGCTGATGGCCGGGTCGAAGGGGGCGCCGCTCGCGCCGGCGCCGACGCCCCCGGCGCCCTCCCCGGCCCCGGGGGTCACTCCCTCCGCCGTGCCGTCGGCGCCGGCCACCGCCTCGGCCGGCCCGTCGCCGTCCGCCTCCGCGACCGCCTCCGTCTCCGGGGCGGCGGCCGCGCCGTCGTCCGCACCGGCCCTGCCGTCGCCGTGGAGCACACCCTCGGCCCCGGCCCCGGCCTCGCCCTCGGTCCCGCCCGCGCCGAACGGGCTGCCGGCCCGGCGCTGAGGGCCGGCACCCGGGCCCGCCGGCGGGCGGTCAGCTCCGCCGGCGGGCCGCCAGCGCCTCCTTGAGCCTCGGCAGGCGGGTGCGCAGCACGTGCACCGCGGCCTGCCGGGCCCGGACCGAACCGGCCCGGGCGGCGGCCGCCGGGGCCGGCCCGCGCGGGCCGAACAGCAGCCGCTGGTTGGGCAGCCGGTCCGGCCGCCAGCGCTGCTTGTACGGCTCCTGGCCGCGCAGCAGGCTGAGCACCGGGATGCCCGCGCCGACCGTCTCGTCCAGCGCCGCGCCGAACAGCAGGCCGGCGATGTCCAGCCGCTCCCGCAGCTCCGGGTGCGCGCCGTACAGGTAGAGACCGCCGAAGGACGGGCAGAGCAGCAGCAGGTTCACCGCGACCAGCTCGCCGTCGAGCCAGTACTGGTGGACGGCGGCGCGGCCGGTGGCGACCAGACCGGTGGTGGACTCGACCAGGTGCCGGGCGAACCGCTCGGTGCGGTGCTCCGCCGTGACCCCCCGCTCCCGCCACTGCAGGAAGTGCAGCCTGAGCAGACCCGCCACGGCCTCGGGCACCTCCTCCGGGGGCGTCGGGCGGACCTCGACCCCGGCCTCCGCGATCTTGCGGAGCTTCACCCGGCTGCGCTGGGCGGTCTTGCCGGGCACCCGCTTGAGCAGCTCCTCCATCGGGACGGCCGGCAGGTACTGGCAGAGCGAGTCGGCGAACCGGCTCCGGCGGCCGCGCCACTGCTCGAAGACCCGCTGGACGGCCGCCTCGGGGCGCACCTCGCGCAGCTCCAGGGTGTGCCAGGGGCGGGTGAGCGGGAGGGCGGCGGCGAACTCGGCGGCGGCCCGGTCCGCGCAGGAGTCGTCGAGCAGGATGTCGGTGAAGTCGATCAGCCCGTCGCCGAGGCCGCTCAGCCCGCCGAGCGGGCCGCGGCGCCGCCGGAACGCTCCGGCGCCGACCAGCCGGCCGTTGCGGCGGACCAGCAGCACCAGCAGCTCGCCCGGGCGGCCGTACTGGCGCCACCAGGAGCGCTGCCAGACGGCGGCCTGGAAGAAGGTGGCCGTCCGGCAGCGGGTGACCAGGTCGTCCCACTCCTCGGTGAGGAGGTCGAGGGCGTCGTCCTCGCGGCGCAGTTCGGTGGTCCAGCGGGGTGCGCCGGCCTGGGTGGGCAGGCCGGCGGTGACCGGCGCCTCGGTGCTCATCGGCTGCTCCCGGCGGCGCTCTTCTCCTGGGCCGGGGCCTTCCCGGCCGGGGCCTTCTCCGCAGGCGCCGCCCCGGCGGCGGGCTGCTCCGCCGGGGTCTCCTCGGCGCGCGGGCGCGGGGCGGTCGGCGCGGGCTCCGCGCCGGGCCCGGCGGCGGCCGGCGCGGGCCCGGTGTCCCGGCGGCGGGTCATCATCACCAGCGCGCCGATCAGCACCCCGGCGGCGGCACCGACCGCGACGTCCAGCTGCGCGGACGGGGTGGTCGGCTTGTCCGGCTCGGCGGCGGGGGCCAGCGGGACCAGCCGGACGCCGGTCTCCTTGCTGCTGGTGTTGGCGAAGGCCACCAGCGAGCGGGCCACCGCGTCGGCGGCCTGGACCGCCTCCAGCGGCCGCGCGCCGGTACCGGTGATCTCGATCATCGGGGCGTCCGGGGAGGTGGTGCCGTGCACCAGGGCCTCCAGCTCCGCGCGGCTGTGCCCGGTCTCGGCCGCGGCCGCCGCGAGCACCTGGGGCTGGCCGGCCAGCCGGCCGTACGCCTGGGCGAAGTTCACCGCGGTGACGCTCTCCCCCTGGGTCTGCGGCACCACGATCACATAGGAGTTGGCGGCGTACGAGGGGTGGGCGACGACGGCGTACCCGGCACCGGCGGCGGCGCCCAGCGGCACCGCGAGGACCACCGGCCACCAGCGGCGGGCCAGGCTGCGGACGCTTCGGCGCGGTTCGGACATGGGGTCCTCCTTGGATATGGGGGCCGCCCGGCCGGCGGCCCGGGGGTTCGGCGGCTGCCGGCGGCTCAAGCGGGTGCCAGGCGGTCGTAGAGGGCGCCGAGGTCGGCGGCCACCCGGACGATGTCGTAGTGGCCGACCGCCGGGGGCCGGGGCAGCGGCTCGGTGCTGTGGTCGTTGAGGTGGCGCAGCTCGCGCAGTGCCGCGGTGTAGGCGGCGGCCTCCGAGGGGATCCGGCGGGCCTGCGGGGCGGCGGTGGGTGGGAGTTCGTCCAGGGCCGGGCAGGCGCTGTGGCGGACCGGCAGGCCGGCCGCGAGGCCCTCCAGGACACCGAGGCCGAAGGTCTCCTCGGTCGAGGGGGCGGCCAGCACGTCCAGCGCGGCGAGCAGGTCGGGGACGTCGTCGCGCTCGCCGGTCAGCACCAGGCGGTCCCGGACGCCGAGTTCGGCGGCCCGGCGCTCCAGGGCGGCGCGCTCGGGGCCCTCGCCGACCAGCACCAGCCGGGCGGCCGGGTCGAGGTCGGCGAGCGCCTCCAGCAGGACGTGGAAGCGCTTGCCGGGCACCAGCCGGCCGACCCCGCCGACCACCCAGCCGGCCTGCGGGAGGCCGAGGTCGGCGCGCAGCCGGTGCCGGGCGGCGGCCCGGTCGGCGTCGGGGCGGCGGTAGCGGGCGGTGTCGATGCCGTTGGGGATCAGCTCGACCCGGGCCGGCGGCACCCCCCAGGCGTGCAGGGTCTGGGCGACCTGCCGGGAGACCGCGACGGTGGTGGTGCCCAGGCGTTCGGCCGCCAGGTAGAGCCCCTTGACGCCGCGGGTGACGGGGCGGCCCTCGATCACCCCCGCGTGCAGGGAGTGCTCGGTGGCCACCACCGCCCGCACCCCGGCGAGCCGGGCGGCCAGGCGCCCGTACAGGCCGGCCCGGTAGAGGTGGGTGTGCACGAGGTCGTAGCGGCCGGACCGGATCAGCCGGACCAGCCGGGGCAGCGCGCCGACGTCCCGGTTGCCGCGCATCGCGAGGTGGTGGACGGTGACGCCCTCGGCGCGCAGCGCTGCGGCCACCGTGCCGGGGTTGGTCAGCGCGACCACCTCGCAGTGCTGGTGCGCGGGCAGGTGCCGCAGCAGCAGTTGCAGTTGCCGCTCGGCGCCGCCGGAGGCGAGACCGGTGACGATGTGCAGCACCCTCACCGGCCGGCCCCCCGGCGGGCCGCCCGCTCCCCTCCGGGTCGCTCGGGTCCGCTGCCGGCCCTGGCGCCCGCGCCACCCTGCCGTTCCTCGCCCTCGGCGGCGACGCGCCGCTGACGTCCGGGGCGGGCCGCGAGGCGGCTGCGGCGCAGCTCGGTGACGGTGTCGCGCAGGCGGTGCCGGCCGCGCTTGGCGCGCAGTCGCCAGGCGCCGTCGCGGTCGCCGACGTAGCAGCGGGGCAGCGCGTAGCGGCCGGTGAGCGGGGAGTGCGCGATGGCGCAGGCGTAGTCGTAGCCGGCGTCGCGGACGGCCAGGGTGGCGGGCAGGTCGACGGCGCCGTAGGGGTAGCAGAAGCCGGTGACCGGGCCGCCGACGACCTCCTCCAGGGCCCGCCGGCTCTCCCTGGTCTGGGTGGCGAGCGCCTCGGCGGGCAGCCCCGGCAGGGCCTGGTGGCCGAGCCCGTGCGAGCCGATCTCCCAGCCGGCGGCGGCGAGTTCGGTGACCTCCTGGACGGTCAGCAGCTTCTTGCGCGGGCCCTTCACGTCCCAGTCGTTGGCCCGGCCGAGCAGGTCGGCGACCACGTAGGCGGTCGCGGTGAAGCCGTACGCCTGGAGGATCGGTACGGCGAAGCGGCCGAAGTCGGCGTACCCGTCGTCGAAGGTCAGGCCGACCAGGTTGTCCGCCCGGCCGCCGGCCCGGGCCCGCATCAGCTCGCGGACCGAGACGCCGCGCTGACCGCGCCGGTGGAGCCAGGCGATCTGTTCGGCGAACCGCTCGGGGCTGACGGTCAGCTGGTACGGGTCGTCCTCCTCGACGGCCACCGAGTGGTACATCAGGATCCACGGCGAGGTGCTCTCCGGAGCGGGCGCCCGGGTGGCCGGGCGGCGGCTCCGGGGCAGCCGTGCCTCCGGGCGGTGGGCACCGTCACGCGGCGCCCCGCTCCGCGGACCGGCTGCCGTCGGTGTGCCGGAGCGGCGTGCGCCCGACAGCACCGACCGAGCGGATCCCCGTTCAACGTCCATGGGGAGGCTTCCCTTCATCGGCGACGGATGGCGGGCACAGGGCCCGGACGGCGGCGAGGACCGGTCCGCGCACCTCGTGGGCACCGAGACCGGTGCCCAGGGCGGCGAAGGCGAGCGCCACGGTGAGGCCCCCGAGCAGCGTCGAGAGCAGGGGGTCGGCGGGGAGCCCGGCGGCCGGGGTGCCGAGGGCGGCCGCGCCGGCGGCGGCCGCGAGCAGCCGGGCGTGGCCGCCGAGGACCAGCCGCAGGCGCAGCGCGATGCCGCGCAGGACGAGGCCGCGCAGCAGCAGCACCGCGGTGGTGGTGATGCCGGCCGCGTTCCCGGCGGCGAGGCCGAGGGCGCCGAACCGCGGGGTGGCGAGCACGCCGACGGCGACGGTGACGACCAGGCCGAGCACCATGACGGCGGCCGGGTACCAGTCGAGCAGCCGGCGGCCGCGGTCGTCGCTGCGCGGGTCCCCGGCCCGGCGGACCACCGGGCGGAGCGAGAAGTAGGGGCGGATCATCACGCCGATCAGCGCCTGCGCGGGCAGGCCGAAGCTGTAGACCCGGATGACGGCCGCGGTGGCGGCGGTGTCCTGGGCGCCGAACGCGCCGCGCTGGAAGAGCAGGGCGACCACCGAGGGCGCGCAGGCGAGCAGGAAGGCGGTGCCGAACAGGACGACGGCGGCCGCCTGCCCGAGGTCCTTCTCGACCCGGTCGCGGGCGGCGGTGAGATCCCCGGCGGCGAGCGCCCGGGCGACCAGCGGGAACGTGACGGTGCAGATCAGGATGGCCGCCGTCATGGCCAGTTGGGAGACCTTGGCGGCGTAGTTGAGGTGCGAGATGGTGCCGGGCGGCAGCGCGGAGCCGAGGAAGCGCTCGATGAAGACCTGCGCCTGCCGGGTCAGCGTGAAGGCGGCCACCGGCAGCAGGGCGAGCGGGATCAGCACGAGCGCGGGGCGCGCGTACGCGGGCACCTCACGGCCGCCGGGCCGGGCGATGGCCCCGGCGGGGCGGGCGGCCCGCAGCCGGCGCAGGAACGGGGCGACCAGCAGGCCGGCCATCAGCAGGCTGCCGAGGGCGACGCCGACCGCGGCGGAGCGGACCCCCCAGAGCGCGTGGCAGCTGAGCAGGACGCCGAGGATGCCGACGTTGTAGGCGACGTAGATGCCGGCCGGGGCGGTGAAGCGGTGGTGCGCCCGGAGCGCGGCGGCGAGGTAGCCGGCCACACCGAACGGCAGGACTCCGCAGGCGGTGATCCGGGTGCAGGTGACGGCCAGGTCGGGGTTGGCCAGACCGGGGGCGAGCAGGTCGACCAGGTGAGGAGCGCCGAGCGCGACGCCGAGCGAGAGCGCGGTGAGCGCGAGCAGCAGCCAGGGCAGGGTGGCGCGGACCAGTTGGCGGACCGGGTCGGGACCGTCGGGGTGCTCCTCCCGCAGGACCAGGGCCAGGGCGAAGGCGGGCACCATGAGGAAGGACATGGCGTCCTCGATCAGCAGGGGTGCGGCGGTCTCCGGGACGGTCCAGGCGACCAGGAAGGCGTCGGTGCCCTGGTTGGCGCCGAAGTAGCGGGCCAGCAGCAGGTCACGGAGCAGGCCGAGGGCGGAGCCGGCGGCGCTGAGTACCGCGGTGACGCCGAAGGCCTTGGCGAGGAAGCCGCGCCGGGGGGCGGCCGGCGTCCCGGCGGCGGGGGCGGAGCGGGGGGCCGGCAGCGTCGGGGTGAGCGCGGTCGGCCGGTCGGTGGTCATCGGGGGGTCGCCTCCGGGGTGACGCCGCGGGCGGTGCGGGCGGCGAGGCCGAGGACGACGGAGGTCAGCACGGTGGTGGTACCGCCGATGTCCGCGTAGAGGAAGTCGACCAGCACCCAGACCAGCAGCGCGAGCGCGGCGAGGCCGGCGCCGCGGGCGCGGCGGAGGCAGCCGAGCAGCAGGCCGAGGAAGAGGGCGGCGTAGGCGACGATGCCGATCAGCCCCTGCTCGCTGAGGACCAGGAAGTACATGTTGTGCGGGGAGAGCAGCGGCTCGCGCTGGAAGCCGATGGTGGCGTCGGCGGCGTCGCTGCCGGAGGAGAGCCGCAACGGGGCGTGGCTGTCGCGCAGTTGCTGGAAGGCCTTGGGGCCGGCGCCGGTGACCGGGTGGTCCTGCCAGATGCGCCCGGCGGTGGACCAGAGGTCGTAGCGGTCGGACACCGACTGGTCGGGGGCGGCGGAGACGGAGCCGATCGAGCTGATCCGGGCGGTGACGCCGGAGGCGCCGAGGCCGAGCCCGCCGATCAGGACGACGGCGGCGGCCAGGCCGAGGACGGCGCCGCGGACGGCGAGCCGGGCGTCGGCGCGCAGCAGCAGGACGGCGGCGGCGGCGCCGGTGGCGATCCAGCTGCCGCGGCTGAACGAGACGGCGAGCGGGAAGGCCAGGAACGCGGCGGCCGCGTACATCGCGCGGCGCAGCCGGAGGTCGCGTTCACCGAGGGCCAGCGCGAGGGCGGCGAGCAGGCCGTAGCTGACCACGGTGGACATCGCCATGATGTCGAGCGCGCCGAAGGTGCCGACGGCCCTGATCGGCCGGCCGGTGTAGGAGGCGCCCGTCCCGGTGAGGTACTGGTGGGCGCCGACCACGCCCTGGATCAGTGCGGCGGCGACGAACGAGCCGAGCACCAGCCGCTGGTCGGTGCGGTCGCGCAGGGAGCAGAGGACGGCGGCGGGCACCAGGACGAAGACCTGGGTGAGCCGGACGAAGCCGGTGAGGCTGGCGGCCGGGTCGATCGAGCCGACGGTGGCGACGGCGGCGGCGAGCACGATCGCGCCGAACTGCGCGGCGGTGGTCCGGCCGATCGCGGGGGTGCGGCCGCGCAGCAGGCCGGCGGCGGTGACGGCGACCAGGGCCAGCGAGGCGAGGTCGGCGGCGGTGACGTGGACGGCGGCGGTGACGTCCTTCTCACCGGTGGGCACGCAGACCAGCAGCACGGTGGCGGCGGCCAGCAGACTGGGCCGGGCGGCGAGCGCCGTGCGTGCCCGGCGTAACGCCCGGGCGGGGGTCGGGGCGAGATCGAGGGTGAGGGCCACGCTGGTCAGCTTCCGTCCGGGTGGAGCATCAGGGCCGCGGTGCGGCAGAGGATCTTGACGTCCTGCCAGAGGCTCCAGCTCTCGATGTAGCGGTTGTCGAAGCGGGCCCGGTCCTCGATCGAGGTGTCGCCGCGCAGGCCGTTGACCTGGGCGAGGCCGGTGAGGCCGACCGGGACGCGGTGGCGGTCCGCGTACTCGGGGTAGGCCTGGCTGAACCGCATGACGAAGTAGGGGCGCTCGGGGCGCGGGCCGACCAGGCTCATGTCGCCGCGGAAGACGTTCCACAGCTGCGGCAGCTCGTCCAGGGAGCTGCGGCGCATCACCTTGCCGACGGCGCCCATCCGGTGGTCCTGGGCGATGTTCCAGCGGGTCGCCGACTCGTGCTCGTTGCTGGGGCGCAGGGTGCGGAACTTGAGGACGGTGAAGACCCGGCCGTCGAGGCCGGTGCGCTGCTGGCGGAAGAGCACGCCGGGGCCGGTGTCGAAGCGGACGGCGAGCGCGCAGAGGGCGAGCACGGGGGCCAGGGCGAGCAGGCCGAGGCCGGCGGCGGTGACGTCCACGGCGCGCTTGGCGGCCCAGCCCGGGCGGCGCATCGCCGGGCGGTCGACCTTGAGGCAGGGGAAGCCCCAGAGGTGGTCGCCGGCGGTCGAACGGCCGCTCTCCAGCGAGCCGTACTCGCGCAGCGCGGGCACCAGCCAGACCTGGCAGCCGAGCCGGGCGGCGTCGCGCAGGGCGGCGGCGGTCTCCGCCTCGTCGGCGGCGCCGGCGGTGGCCACCACGTGGTGGATCCGGTGGCGGCGGACCTCGCGCTCCAGCACCTCGCGGCCGCCGAGTACGGGCAGGTCGGTGTCGCCGGCCAGCAGCGGCGGGTCGGCGTCGAGGAAACCGACCGGGCGCATGCCGTACTCGCCGCGCTCGCTGAGGGCCGCGGCGACCCGGCGGCCGAGCCGGCCGGCGCCGAGCACCAGCACGGGGCTGGGCCGGCTGCGGCGGATCCGGCGGACCAGGTGGTAGAGCAGGGCGCGGCCGCAGACGGCGAGCAGCAGCTGGCCGCCGAGCAGCATGGTCAGCCGGGCCGGGGTGGCGGGGCCGCAGTCGGGCCAGCGGCCGTCCAGGCAGCCGGCCAGGGTGACGGCGAAGGCGGTGGCGACGACGGCCCGGACGGTCAGCGCGGGGAGTTCGTCGAGGACGGAGAGGGTGAGCCGGGCCCGGTAGAGGCCGCCGGCCAGGTTGAGCAGGAGCAGCAGGGGCAGCAGGGCGGCCACGCCCAGCAGTGGATCGACCCGGACCGCCGGGTCGAGGGCGCGGTTGGCGAGCCCCGTGGCGGTGCACAGGGCGAGGGCGTCGACGGCGACCAGGGCGACGGGCAGGGCGAGCCGGGAGCGGACCGGCCGGCGGTGGCGACGGGACGGCGGGGCGCTGCGGGTCTGGGCGGACCGGGCCGGGCGGTCGAGCAGACCGATGGCGGGCCGGCGCGGGCCGGACAGGGGCCGGCCGGCCCGTGGCACGCTGTCGTGGTCAATGGTCATCAGCGCACGAACTCCCCTGCTGTGTGCCCGGGGTGACGGCGGCCCGGCACCGGTTGGCCCGGGGCGGCCGTCCCGGCCCGGTGGGCGCGGTCCTGACTGCACCTGCTGCCGCTGGCGGCTTTCGGTTTCCTCGCGAATTCCCGGCGTGAAATCGAAATGAAGCAGGCAAAATCAGACAGTACCGAACGTGGGCCTGGATGCTGGAAGTTGACTTGCCATTTCATTCCAGCCGCCCATTAATAGGTATTTCTGATTTCACCCCTCGTCCACAAACCGGTTGAGGGTGCGAATACCGCGGCTCCGCAGCGGAGGGCATTCACGGCATGTGAAACGATCAGATCCGCTCTGGGACACGGGCACGGCGCCGTCCGGCCGCCGGGCCGGCGCCCAATAGATCCCGGTAGAGCGCGTCCACCTGTTCGACCACCGATCGCACGTCATGGCGGGCCACGGCATGGTCACGCAGTCGCGTTCCGCGTCGCTCGCACTCGATCGGATCGGACAATGCTTCGGCCATTCGGGTGGCGAGTGCGGCGGCGTCCTCGGGTGGCACGACGGCAATTTTGCGCTCGGCCGGCGGCAGGCATTCGCGGGCCCCGGGCACATCCGTCAACAGCACCGGACGGCCCGCCGCCATCGCCTCCAGCGGCGCCAGCGCCATCCCCTCCCAGCGCGAGGGCAGCACCACCAGATCGGCCGCCGCCAACCAGGGCCGCGGATCCGCCACCTCCCCGGCCAGCCGCACCCGGGACGGCTCGGCCGACTCCCGGACGGCGGCGGCCAGCCGGGCCTCCTCCGGCCCGGTGCCGACCAGGGCCAGCCGGGCCTGCGGCACCAGGCGCAGCACCTCGGGCCAGGCGTCGAGCAGGACGTCCTGGCCCTTCTGCCGGCTGAGCCGGCCCACGCAGACGGCCAGCGGGGCGTCAAGGTCCAGACCGAGCGCGATCCGGGCGGCCCGGCGCTCGGCGGGCGCGTAGTGACGCACGTCGACGCCGTTGGGCACCACCGCCCAGTCGGCGTGCAGGCCCGCGGCGACGCCGTCGGCCCGCTCCTGGACGCTGACACAGAGCAGGCGGTGCGCCCAGCGGGTCGCGTACCGCTCCCAGCGCAGGGTGGCCGCGGCCAGCGCGCCGTCGACGGCGGCGAACGACCAGGCGTGCGGCTGGAAGACCGTCGGCACCGCCCCCCGGATGGCCAGCCGGCCGGCCAAGCCGGCCTTGGCGCTGTGCAGATGGACCATGTCGGGCGCGGCGGCGCGGACGATCCGGCGCAGCCGCCAGGCCTCGGCGGCGACGGACGGGCCGGGCGAGCGGCGGGCGGGCCAGTCCTGGACCAGCGCGCCGGCGGCGGCGGCCTCCTCGGCCAGCCGCCCCCCGCCCGGGCAGGCGACCAGCACCCGGTGGCCGGCCTCGCGTTGACCGCGAACCAGGTCGACGACGACGCGGGCGACCCCGCCGTCGACGGGCTGCGAAATGTGAAGGATCGTCATATGCACGGCGGCGAGCCTAGGGTGGCTCCGCCGTGCCCGGGGGCCGTCGTCACCCGCAGGTGGCGGCCGTCCACCCGTACGGCTTGCCGGTCGTACGGGTGGGCGAACCCGTCGAATCTTCTTGCTGGCCGGGCGGCCGGCCCGGCGGGGCCCCGGGGCGACCGGTCGCCCCGACGGGCCCGGCCGGCCCGGTGGACCGCGTGGGTCTCAGCGGACCTCGGCGTCCAGGTTGGCCAGCACCTCGTCGTGGATCCGGTTCAGGCCCTTCGGCGCGAAGGTGCGCTCGAAGAAGCCGCCGATCCCGGTCGCGCCCTGCCAGCTGGCCGAGACGGTGACCTTCGACCGGCCCTCGCCGGCCGCGGCGACCGTCCAGGTGATCACCATGCTGGAGTTGGCGTCCTTCTCCACCAGCTGGTCCGGCGCCGGCGCCGAGACGGTGAACAGGCAGTCCCGCACCCGCTTCTCGGTGGCCTGGAGCCTCCAGTGCACCTGGGTGCCCGCTCCGGTGCCGCCGACCCGCACCTCGTACTCGCTGTACTGCGCGGGCAGCAGCTTGGGGCGGGTCACCTGGTAGTCGGCCAGCACCTCGTAGACCCGCTCGGGGGTGGCGTCGTAGACCCGCTCGGTGGTGGCCTGCACCTGTCCCATGACCTTGCTCTCCTCATCTGGACGTCCGGTTTCACCGGCAAGCCAACCACAGGGCACGGCCCGGGGCGGCGCAGGGGCTCGGGGTGGCCCGGGTACGTCCAGCCCGGGTGCGTCCGGCCCCGGGGCGTCCGGCCCCGGACGCTGCGGTGGCTGCCGGTCTCCGCCTTGAGCGCGGCCGGACTGCCGGCCGCGCCGATCGCGATGCAGCCGAGGCAGTCGGCGCCGCCGGCGCGGGCGGTGAAGTCCTCGGCCACCGGGCCGCCGCCGATGGCGTGCGGGCCCAGACAGGACAGGCCGAGGGTGAACACGCCGATCAGCAGACAGTCGACGGCGCAGGACCACGGGTGGGCCGGTGGGTCGTCGTCCAGGTGCGGCGCAGCGTCGCCCGGGCGACGGGCCCGTGCTCCCCCGTCGTTCTCGTCGGCGCTCGTTCCCGCTCGGGTTTTCATTGGAGCCTTACAAGTTCCCTTTCGGAACTCGTAAGGGGGTGCGAGGATGGACCGTCCTGACCGCGAGAGGAGCGACCGTGCTCAAAGAGGTACCCGAGCGGGACGCCACCTGCGCGATCGCCCAGTCGGCGGCCGTCATCGGCGACTGGTGGAGCATCCTGATCGTCCGCGAGTCGGCGCGCGGCCTGCTGCGCTTCGACGAGCTCCAGCACGAGCTGGGCATCTCCCGGAAGGTCCTCGCCGAACGGCTCGGCCACCTGACCGAGGCCGGCGTGCTGACCCGGGTGCCGTACCAGAGCGGCCCGGTGCGCTACGAGTACCGGCTCACCGAGGCCGGGCGGGCGCTGCTGCCGGTCCTGGTCGCGATGCAGGACTGGGCGGACCGCTGGCTGCTCGGCGACGGCGCGCTCTCCGGCTCGGCCGCGCCCGACAGCGCCGAGGCCGCCCGGATGGCGGCGCTGCCCGGCACCCGGCTGCCGGCACTCACCCTGCCCGCGCACACCGGCGGCGAGCTGGACCCGGTCGACCCGGCGGCCGGCGCCACCGTGCTGTTCTGCTACCCCGCCACCGGCCGGCCCGCGCCGCTGCCGGCCGGCTGGGGCGACATCCCCGGCGCGGTCGGCTGCACCCTGGAGAACCGGCTCTTCCGCGAGGCGTACCCCGAGTTCCGCGCGGCCGGCCTGGCACTGCGCGGAGTGTCCACCCAACGGCCAGACGAGCAGCGGGAGTTCGCGGAGGCGGAGGAGATCCCCTTCCCGCTCCTGTCCGACCTGGACGTCCGGCTGGCGGCCGCCCTGCGGCTGCCCACCTTCCACGTCGGCCAGGGCCTGCGGCTGAAGCGGGCGGTCCTCGTCCTGGACCGCGACCGGGTGGTGCGCCGGGTGGCCTTCCCGGTCACCGACATCCCCGCCGCCGTCCGGCAGGCGCTCGCGGACGCCCGTGAGGTGGCACGGGAGTCCCGCTGAACCGGTCGGGCACGGAAGGAGCACGGGTTAGGGTGACCGATGTGCTCGATCAGGTGACAGCAGTGCGCTACGTCGATCCGCTGCGGGCCGGCGGCTCCGTCCCCGGCGTCGTGGAGACCGACGACCTGGGCACCTACGTGGTGAAGTTCATCGGTGCCGCGCAGGGCCGCAAGGCGCTGGTGGCCGAGGTGATCGTCGGCGAACTGGCCCGGCGGCTCGGTCTGCCGGTGCCCGAACTCCGGTTGGTCGACTTCGACCCCGCGGTCGCCGACGCCGAGCCCGACCCCGAGGTCCAGGAGATCCTCCGGGCCAGCCGCGGGCTCAATCTCGGGATGGACCTGCTGCCCGGCGCCCGCGACTTCAGGCCCGGCATGATCCCGGTCGGCCCGGTCGAGGCCGGCCGGGTGGTCTGGCTGGACGCGCTCACCGGCAACGTCGACCGCAGCGTGCACAACCCCAATCTGATGGTCTGGCACGGGAAGCTCTGGCTGATCGACAACGGCGCCGCGCTGGTCTTCCACCACCGCTGGTCCAGTGCCGGGAGTTCGGTCGGCAAGCGCTACGACCTGAGCGCCCACGCCCTCGGCGGCTGCTCCCCCGATGTCGGGCTGGCCGACGCGGAGCTCGGGCCGCTGGTCACCACCGCGCTGCTGACGGAGGTCGTGGCGCTCGTCCCCGACACGTGGCTGGCCGACGAGCCCGGCTTCGACTCGGTGGAGGCGGTGCGGCAGGCCTATGTCGCCCAGCTGGCCGCCCGCGTGGCGCGCTCCCGCGAGTGGCTGCCGGACGGGTTCGCCACGCCCGAGCAGCTGGGCGAGGCCGAGCGCCGGCGCGCCGCCCGGAGCCGGGCCGGCCGGCCCGCGTGGCTCCAGGAGGTGCCGGACCTGCACGGCAAGCCGTCGGTCGAGACCGTCTGGGACCAGCACGTCGAGTGAGGGCCGGGCCGGTCCGGCCCGGGCGGTCGCCGAGCGGCGATGACGGGGTTCGCGCCGGTTCAGCCGATCGCCGGGCCGACCCAGCCGACGTACTCGACGGTCGTCCCGATCAGCAGGCCGAAGCAGTGCAGGGCGAAGAGTGCCGCCCGGTTCACCCGGCGCACCGCCGGGGAGAGCAGCGCCAGGGCCGGCAGCGCCAGGCCGAGCCCCGGGCCGAGGGCCGGCACCAGGGCGAAGCCCGCCGCCGCGGCCGTCGTCCCGCCGGAGGCGAGCCCCATCACGGTGACCGCCAGTGCGCCGCCCACGATCAGCCCCAGCACCGGACCGGCCGCGATCAGCTGAACGATCCCCAGCGCCACCCACGGCCAGGTCCGGTCGCCGCTCGGACGCGCCCGGGGCTGCCGGCCGGTGCAGGTCTCTGCCATGGCGTTCCGCTCCTCGACCAGGGTTGCGCTGGGTGGTGCGGGTCCATTCTGGTGAGCGCGCCGGAGCCGGCACCTGAGTACCGGTACTCAAAAGGGTGGGGAGCGGGACCTGAGTCCCACTCCCCACCCACGGTTCGATCACGTACCGGACTTCCGCGTCAGGCTTCCGCACACGGCTTCAGCGCTGGGCTTCCGCGCCCGGTGACGGCCGGTCAGCGCGTCAGCGCCACCACTGGACCGCCTTCTCGGCGTTGATGATGCCCGCGCCGTAGAAGCCGTTGTCGTCCGCGCCGCCCTCGCAGGTGGCGGTCCACTCGCCGGCGCCGCCCGGGTTGTACGGGCCCGACGGGCAGGCGTGCGACTCGGCCTGGTTGGTCAGCAGCTCGGTCAGCTCCTCCGGGCTCGCCCACGGGAAGGTGCTGGCGAGCAGCGCCAGGACGCCGGCGGCGTGCGGGGAGGCCATCGAGGTGCCCTGCATGTAACCGTAACGGCCACCGGGGATGGTGGAGAGGGTGCGGCCGTTCTGGTCCGGGGTGTTCGGGATCTGGTAGCGGCGGTCGCCACCGGGGGCGGCCACCGTGACCTTGCCCTTGCCGTAGCTGGAGTAGTACGCCTTGTCGCCGTTGACGCCCACCGAGGAGACCGAGACCACGCCGTCCAGCTCGGTCGGCAGGTTCAGGCAGTCCTGGGTGATCGGGCGGCTGCCCGGGGTGGTGTCGTCCGGGCTGCTGACGTCAACGGTCTTGTGGGCGAGGTCGATGTTCTCGTTGCCCGCCGCGGCCACGTTGAGGACGCCCTTGCGCTGCGAGAACTCGACCGCGCGGCGCACCGCGGTGGTGATCGCCGCCTGGTCGGCGTCGTTCTGGCAGTTGAACATCCACGGGTCGACGTAGTAGCTGTTGTTGGTCACCTTGAACTTGTGCTCACCGGCCCAGACGAAGCCGCAGATCGCGTACTCCGGGTAGATGAAGCCACCGTCGTCGACGACCTTGACCGCGGCCAGCTTGACGTTCGGGGCTATGCCCTCGATGCCCTTGCCGTTCTTGGCGGCGGCGATGGTGCCGGCCACGTGGGTGCCGTGGTCACCGTCGGGGCCCGGCTGCCAGGCGGCCCAGTCGGTGTTCGGCTTGCCGCCGTCGATGCAGGAGACCGACTGCGAGGCGTCGACGTTGGCGGCCAGGTCCTCGTGGGTGCCGTCGATGCCGGAGTCCAGCACGCCGACGGTCACGTTGCGGCTGCCCAGGGAGAGCTTGTGGGCCTTGTCCACGCCGATCTGACGCATGTCCCACTGGTTGGCCCAGTAGGGCTCCTGGCCGGCCGGGGCGGCGGCGGCCGGCTCGGCGGCGACCTCGGCCTTCTGCGTCTCGGCGGCCGTGATGCCCTTGGTGCGGCTGGCGCCGACCGACTGGACGCCCTTCGCCTTCCGCAGCTTGGCGGCGAACTGGGTGTCGGTCGACCGGGCGATCACCACGCCGATCTGCTCGTAGGAGTAGACGACGCTGCCGCCGAGGGTCGTGACGGCCTTCTCGACCTTCTGCACCTGGCCGTGGTTGGCCTGGGTGTTGACGACGTAGCTCAGCAGCGGCCCGGTCGTCGGCTCGGCCCCGGTGGCCGCGACGGCGGTACCGGCGGGCAGCGCCAGGGCACCGGCCGCGGCAAGGGCGACGCCCACCGCGGCGTACCGGGTCCGGCTGATCCGAGGAACACTCATAGGGGTTGGCCCTCCCGAGTCGTCGTGCAGCTGCGGATGGCAGGTGCAGTGGAATGATCGGGACGCTAGTGAACATGCGTTGCAATCCGCAAGAGGTCGTCATCTAATCGACACCGTTCGGCCACTTCCGAGGGTTGCGGTTCCGGCGTTGCCGACCCGGCGTCAATCCATACGGTGAATATCCGGACCGCGCGTTCTTTCCCCCGGCCGGGCGTGGACGATCCACCATTTCCGGCCCTCGGGCGGCGATCCGCACGGCCGTGCGGACGGCCGCGACAGGTCTCAGCGGGCCTCGGCGGGTGTCAGCGGACCTCAGTGGGCCTCGGGGGCTGCGCCACCCCCCGGCCCGGCCCGGGCCTGCGGCGCCGCTGTCCACCGCTCAGAGCCGGTACAGACGGCGGGCGTTGTCGGCGGCCACCTGCCGGGCCAGGCGCCGCGCGTCGGCCGCCGAGCAGGCGCCGTCCGCCCGCCAGCCGTCCAGCAGGGTACCCAGACCGTGCCGGAACTGGGCCGCGCCGACCAGGTACAGTTCCGGCAGCCCGTAGGCGTCGGTGGAGAAGAGCAGCTTGCCGAACGGCGCCAGCTCCAGCATCTCGCCGAGCACCGCGGCCACCCGGGGGCCGACGTAGGAGGCCGTCAGCCCGAGGTCGGTGTAGACCTGCGGGAAGGCCTGGGCCAGCCAGGCCGCCTGCCGGTGGTAGGGGTAGCCGTGCAGGAGCACCAGCGGTACACCGCTCGGTTCGGCGGCCCGGACGAAGTCGGTGAGCAGTGACGGGTCGGCCCGGTGCAGGGTGAGATCCGGATCGCCGAAGCCGGTGTGCAGTTGGAGCGGCAGGCCGAACTCGGCGCAGACGTCCACCGCCGTCCAGAGCAGGTGGTGCAGCAGCACGGGGTGCGTCAGCCGGCCGTGCCCGGCCCGCAGCCGCTCCCCCGCGGCGGCCGTCACCGCCGTCGGCGAGGGCCGCTCGGCCGGCACCGCCAGTCCGTTCCGGTAGGCCAGGACCGACTTGACCGCCACCGCGCCGGTGGCCGCCGCGGCCAACGCCTCGCGGACGAGGAGCGGCCAGGCCCCGGCCGGTGCCGCCACCGTCTCGGCGACGGACTCCAACCGGACCACCTCCCGCACCCGGACTCCGGCCGCCTCGGCGAACTCGCCGAGCGGCAGCAGCGGGTGGCCGGCCGCCGTGGCCAGACCGGTGTCGACCAGGCAGGTGTCCAGCGCGGCGGCCGCCAGCAGCCGCCGGGTGGCTTCGGCGGCGCCCAGCTCGGCCCGCCGGGCCAGGTAGTCGGCGGCGGGGGCGTGCGCGGGCAGCCCGAGCGCGGGCGGGCACCAGCGCCGCACCGCGAGGCCGAGCGCGCTGTCGAACGGCGAGGTGCCGGGCGCGGGCGGGCGGTCGGACTCGGTGAGCAGCCCGGCCAGGGCGTCGTCGGCGAGGTCGGCCGCCACCACACTGTGGCAGTGGTGGTCGACCAGCGCCGGAACGTCCAGCGAGCGCACCGGTCAGTACCGCCAGCGGGTGGCCGCGACCAGGTGCTCCGGGGTGGCCGAGGCGTACTGCTCGCTCTCGGCGCGGCGGACGGCCAGCACCGCCTCGTACAGCGGCTCGCCGAGCGCCTCGCGGAGCACCGCGGACTTCTGGTAGGCCGCGAGCGCGTCCGCCGGGCCGGCCGGCAGCCGGGGCACCGTACCGGGCGCGGCCTCGGCCGGATCGCCGGTGAACTCCGGCGGCAGCGCGAGCCGTTGGTCCAACCCGGCGAGGCCGGCGGCGAGCACCGCGCCGACCGCGAGGTACGGGTTGGCGGTGGCGTCGAAGCACTTGATCTCGGCGTTGGCCGCGGTGGCGCGCTCCCCCGAGGAGCCGGTGACCAGCCGCAGCGCCGCCTCCCGGTTCTCCAGGCCCCAGCACTGGTAGGCACCGGCCCAGTGCGAGGGCACCAGCCGCAGGTACCCGGCCGGGCTGGACGAGCCGAGCACCAGCAGCTCGGGCAGCGCGCCCAGCACCCCGGCGAGGAAGCCCTCCGCGTCGGCCGTCAGCCCGTGCGGGCCGGCTCCGCCGCGGGCGAGGTTCTGCCCGTCCCGCCAGAGGCTGAGGTGGAGGTGGCCGCCGTTGCCGACCGAACCGACCTCGACCACCGGGGCGAAGGAGACCCGCAGGCCGTGCCGGGCCGAGACGGCGCGGATGGTCTGGCGGATCAGCACCGAGGTGTCGGCGGCCTCCACCGGCCCCTCCGGGGCGACCGACACCTCGAACTGGCCCGGGGCGTACTCGGGGTGGATCTGCAGCACCGCGAGACCCTGCGCCCCGAGGGCGCGCAGCACCTCGCGCAGGTAGTCCGAGAGGTCGGTCAGGCGGTGCATGCCGTAGGCCGGGCCCTCCGTCGGGTAGCGCGGCTCCTCCTGCGCCGGCCCGGCGAGCGCGACCACCCACTCGACCTCGATACCGGCCTTGACGGCGATCCCGCGCTCGGCCGCGGCCGCCGTCATCCGGCGGGCGAACAACCGCTGGCAGCCCGGGTGCGGGGCGCCGGACTGGGTGTACCGCTCGCCCGGCGACCAGGCCCAGCCCGGCTGGGCGGCCAGCGGGACCACCCGGTCGAGGTCCGGGTAGAGCCGGAGGTCTCCGGTGGGGCCGCCGATCAGGCGGCTGGTGACGATCGTGTCGTCGGCCAGGAAGACGTCGAAGCAGGGCGCCGCGCCGACGCCCCACTGCGCGGCGTGCACCAGCCCGTCCAGCGGCACGGCCTTGACCCGGGTGACGCCCGCGTTGTCCACCCAGGTGACGGCCACCGCCTCGACCCCGGCCGGGCGCAACCGCTCGACCACCGCCTGGGCCCGTTCGCCGCGCTCGGCGCGCGGCGGCAGGGTGGCGGTGCCCCGGGGCCCGGCCGGCCGGTCCGGCCCGGCGGCGGGCCCGGCGGCGGGCCCGGAGCCGCCGTCGGGAGCGGCCCCGGACGCGGCGCCGGGGGTGGGCTCGGACGAGTCGGCGAGGCCGGCGGACGGGACGGTTCCGGTGCTCATGCGCCCATGCTGTCCTGCCCGCCGACCAGGGGGAATTCCCCTATCGGGTGGTTCGTGCGGACGTCTGTCCGCCCGTTCACTCCTCCGGGTTGAACAGGGCCACCACGTCCCCCGCGGTGAGCCGCTCCAGGGTGCCCGGCGCCGCGTCCAGCGGGCCGGGGTAGAGCCGGTACAGCGCGCCGGAGACCTCGGCCGGCGCGGGCAGGTCGGCGTGCACCAGCGCGGTGAACACCCGTCGCCGGTCGAGCCGGCCGGCCAGCGCGCGGGCGGTGTCCCCGGCCGGGCCGGTCTCCGTGGCGTCCGGTGCGCGCCGGTCGCGCAGCCGGGCGGCGAAGGCGGCCACCGGCTCGGCCGCCGCCCGGCGGTAGGAGCTGACCACGCCGCCGGCGCGGTCGCGGACCAGCACCTCGTCGGTGCGGGCGGCGGCGCAGGCGCAGGCGAGGTCCCAGAGCGGCGCGCGGGAGCCCTCGGCGAAGTGCTCCGCGACGTCCGCGGCGAGGGTGCCGATCCGGTCCCGGTGCCGCCAGACGTTGTGGAAGCCGCCGGAGGCACTGGTGTTGAGGTCGGTCCAGGTGTAGTCGCGCCGCGCCAGGTCGACGATCATCGGCACGCAGACCTTGGCGTCCCCGCTCAGGTCGAGCCGCTGCCGGACGGCCTCCGGGTGGAACCGGCCGCCGCCGCGGCGGCGGGCCGTGCCTTCGTCCAGCTCCACGGGTCCGGCTCGCCCGGCGCCGCGCCGCCCGGGACGGCGACCGTCCCGTGCCGCCTCAGCAGCAGCGCGTCCAGGGCGGTCTCGGGCGTGGTGGTGGTCTGCTTCTTCACTGGTCGGTCCCCCGGAGATATGACGAAGCGGGGGCGGAGAGTGGGCGCACTCGGTTCATTTGCAGTGAGTGAGAAGGAAGCACGCCGCGGAGCCGCCCCCGCACCGCCCACCCTGGCCGGGGCCGGCGGCGGCGCCGAGCGGATTTCCGCGGTCCGGCGGCGCTCGCGGTTCCGGCCCGGCGGCGCTGTGCGGGAGTTGCGAAAGGCCGCGCCCACCCCCTTCCTACTGGCCAGTAGCTTCGCTACAGTGTCCGCACGCACCACCGTCGGGCTTCGGGAGCCGCACCGACGGGGTCGTCGGCCGGCGCGCGTGATCGCGCGGAACGGGCCGGCGCCGGGCGGTGCGTCTTCACCGGTCGGTGCCGCACTCGCGGCGGGCCGGATTCTCTCCTCGTATCAGAGCCGCTTCCTTCACCTTGAGCGCCTGAGTACCACGGCACACCCGCAGCACGGCCGGAGCGGACCGGCGGCTGCGCCGGTGCGCCGCAACCGTCATCTCCCCAGCCCCCGCGCGCGGACCCTCCTCCGGCGGCGCGTCCGCCGGAGCGCGCGCGGGCCCTTATGACAAGGAGTCAGGACAGATGGAGCGTCCCTTTCCCACGGTCGCCGTGGTCGGCCTCGGCACGATGGGTGCCGGCGTCGCGGTGGCGGTCGCGCAGAGCGGCCGCCGGGTGATCGGCATCGAGGCCAACGAGGACTCCGCCGCCCGGGCACTGGCCCGGATCGAGGAGGCGACGGCGCACGCCGTCGCCCGGGAGCGGATCACCGCCGAGGACCGGGCCGCGCTGCTCGCGCGGATCTCGGTGGGCCACGCGCTCGACGCCGCCGCCGCGGCGGACCTGGTGATCGAGGAGGTCCCCGAGCAGCTGGAGCTGAAGCGGGAGCTGTTCGCCGAACTGGACCGGATCTGCCCGCCCGGGACGGTCCTGGCCACCGGCACCACCGCGCTGTCGGTGACCCGGATCGCCGCCGCCACCGCGCGCCCCGAACGCGTGCTGGGCCTGCACTTCTTCAACCCGGTGCACACCATGAAGCTGGTCGAGGTGGTCCGCACCGTGCTGACCGCCCCGCAGGTGGCCGAGGACGCCGCGGCGTTCGCCCGCGCGCTCGGCAAGGAGCCGGTGGCGGCCGGCGACCGGGCCGGCTTCGTGGTGAACGGGCTGCTCTTCGCGTACCTGAACCAGGCCGCCGCGATGTTCGAGTCCAAGTACGCCACCCGCGAGGACATCGACGCCGCGATGCGGCTCGGCTGCGGGCTCCCGATGGGGCCGCTGGCACTGCTCGACCTGATCGGCGTGGACACCGCGCGGACCGTCCTGGAGGCGATGTACGAGCAGTCCCGGGACCGGCTGCACGCGCCCGCGCCGATCCTCGGCCAGCTGGTGGCCGCCGGACTGCTGGGCCGCAAGTCCGGCCGCGGCTTCTACACCTACGAGGCGCCCGGCTCGTCCAGGGTGGTCGACGCCGCCACCGGACCGGCCGGGGCGCGGGGCACCGGCCGGGAGGTGCGCACGGTCGGCGTCTGCGGCTCGGGCACCATGGCCACCGGCATCGTCGAGGTGTTCGCCAAGGCCGGGTACCCGGTGCTGCTGGCCGCCCGCAGCCAGGAGAAGGCCGAGCGGGCCAAGGCGCAGCTGGCCAGGTCACTGGAGCGCTCGGTGGCGAAGGGCCGGCTGACCGGGGAGCAGCGGGACACGGCGCTGGCCCTGGTGACGCCGGTCGGCCGGTACTCCGAGCTGGCCGACGTCGACCTGGTGGTCGAGGCGGTGGCCGAGGACCTCGCGGTCAAGCGTGAGCTGTTCGCCGTCCTGGACAAGATCGTCAAGCCGGGCGCGGTGCTCGCCACCACCACCTCCTCGCTGCCGGTGATCAGCTGCGCGGCGGCCACCTCCCGGCCGCAGGACGTGATCGGCCTGCACTTCTTCAACCCGGCGCCGGCCATGAAGCTGGTCGAGGTGGTCTCCACCGTGCTGACCGCGCCGGACGTCACCGCGACGGCGCTGGAGATCTGCGCGAAGGTGCGCAAGCACCCGGTGGAGTGCGGCGACCGGGCCGGGTTCATCGTGAACGCGCTGCTCTTCCCCTACCTGAACGACGCCGTGCGGATGCTGCAGGAGCACTACGCGACGGTGGACGACATCGACACCGCGATGAAGCTCGGCTGCGGCTACCCGATGGGCCCGTTCGAGCTGCTGGACGTGGTCGGCCTGGACGTCTCGCTGACCATCGAGAAGGTGCTGCACCAGGAGTTCCGCGAGCCGGGCCTGGCGGCGGCGCCGCTGCTGGAGCACCTGGTGGCGGCCGGCTGCCTGGGCCGCAAGACCGGCCGCGGGTTCCGCGACCACGCGCGCCGGTGACCACGCCGTCGGCCGGGGGCGCCGTGCCCCTCGGCGCCGGGCCCGCCGGGCCGGGTCCGTCCGGTCCGGCGCCGGGGCAGCCCGGGTACGGGCCGCCGCGCTCCGGCTGGAGCCCCGGGGCCGCGTCGGCCCGCTGGCCGAGACCGGCCGTGACCGGCCCGGTCGCGCCGGTGCGGCGGGGAAGGCCCGCGGCGCCGGCCCCGGGGGCGTGTAGCGTTCCGGGCATGGATCGGGTTCAGTCAGCCTCCCCCCAGCACTCCGCCGTACCGCGCGGCGCCGACCGGCCCGCCGGGTCCGGCGCCGAGGGGGGTCCGGGCAGCCGTCGGGCGGCCGCGCAGCGCCAGCAGATGCGTCAGGACCTGGCCACGGCCGCCATGGAGCTCTTCGCCTCGCAGGGCTACGAGGAGACCACGGTCGACCAGATCGCCGCGGCGGCCGGGGTGGCCCGGCGGACCTTCTTCCGGTACTTCCGGTCCAAGGAGGAGGCGATCTTCCCGGACCACGACGACACCCTCGTCCGGGTGGCCGACCTGCTGGCCAGTGCCGAGCCCGAGGAGCACCCGCTGGACGTGGTCTGCCGGGGCATCAAGGAGGTGCTGCGGATGTACGCCTCCACCCCCTCGGTCTCGGTCGCCCGGTACCAGCTGATCCGCCAGGTGCCGGCGCTGCGTGAGCGGGAGATCGCCGTGGTGGCCCGGTACGAGCGGCTGTTCACCCGTTACCTGCTGGGCCGGTTCGACACCGGCGGCGAGATCCCCTCGGGCTGGCAGCGGGCCGGCGAGGACGACTCGATGCTGGCCGAGGTGTCGGCGGCGGCGGTCGTGGCGGCCCACAACCACGTGCTGCGGCGCTGGCTGCGGGCCGGCGGCCGGGGTGACGTGGAGGCGCAGCTGGACCACTCCTTCGAGGTCATCCGGCGGACCTTCTGGGCGGCCGCCCCGCCGGGCGTGAGACGGCGGGGGTCCCTGGTGGCACCGGGTGCCAGTGTGACGCCCCTGGAGGGGGCTGCCGCGAGCGCACTGAGTGCCAGCCCCGGAGGTGAGGTACTCATCACAGTGGCCCGGACCGACGCCCCGCTGGACGTCGTGGTGGACAGCATCCGGGCCGCGCTGAGCAGCGCCAGGGAGGCCTGAGCAGCAGCGTTTCCGCAGGTCAAGACGGTCTTGAGGGCCCGCATCGGAGATCCGGTGCGGGCCCTTTCCCTGTCCGCCGACGGGCGCTCGAACGCGGATTTGATTCACCTGAATTGGTGACACCCGGTGTCTTTACGAGTGGCACAGGGTGCCACTACCTTGTTACCCACCAGTCGCGGCGCCGCGGCTCCCCACCTCGGCGCGCCGCCGTCCGGCGCTCCCACACCCCGGGAGCTGTGTCCAGCCAGGTCCACCGCCAGGCCCCTTGCCAGACCCACCAACCACCCATCTCAGCGAAGCCGGTGTCCGCTCCCGGCTCCCCCAGACGCCCTGTGCCCCTCACACAGGTACGCCTTCGGAGGCAGCCATGAAGGAAATCCTCGACGCGATCCTCAGCTCCGACAGCACCGCGGCGGACTTCGCCGCGCTCAAGCTGCCGGAGTCCTACCGGGCGGTGACGCTCCACAAGGACGAGGAGCAGATGTTCGCCGGCCTCGACAGCCGCGACAAGGACCCCCGCAAGTCCCTCCACCTCGACGAGGTCGCCCTGCCCGAGCTGGGCCCGGGCGAGGCGCTGGTCGCCGTCATGGCCAGCGCCGTGAACTACAACACCGTGTGGAGCTCGATCTTCGAGCCGGTCTCCACCTTCGGCTTCCTGGAGCGCTACGGCCGGCTCTCCCCGCTCACCAAGCGCCACGACCTGCCGTACCACGTGCTCGGCTCGGACCTCGCGGGCGTGGTGCTGCGCACCGGCGCCGGGGTCAACGCCTGGAAGCCGGGCGACGAGGTGGTCGCCCACTGCCTCTCGGTCGAGCTGGAGTCCTCCGACGGCCACAACGACACGATGATGGACCCGGAGCAGCGGATCTGGGGCTTCGAGACCAACTTCGGCGGCCTGGCCCAGCTGGCCCTGGTGAAGACCAACCAGCTGATGCCCAAGCCCGCCCACCTGACCTGGGAGGAGGCCGCCTCCCCCGGTCTGGTCAACTCCACCGCCTACCGCCAGCTGGTGTCGCGGAACGGCGCGGGCATGAAGCAGGGCGACAACGTGCTGATCTGGGGGGCCAGCGGCGGCCTCGGCTCGTACGCCACCCAGTACGCGCTGGCCGGCGGCGCCACCCCGATCTGTGTGGTCTCCAACGACCAGAAGGCCGAGATCTGCCGGGCGATGGGCGCCGAGGCGATCATCGACCGCTCCGCCGAGGGGTACAAGTTCTGGAAGGACGAGAACACCCAGGACCCGCGCGAGTGGAAGCGCCTGGGCAGCCGGATCCGCGAGCTGACCGGCGGCGAGGACGTGGACATCGTCTTCGAGCACCCGGGCCGGGAGACCTTCGGCGCCTCGGTGTACGTCACCCGCAAGGGCGGCACCATCGTCACCTGCGCCTCGACCTCCGGCTACATGCACCAGTACGACAACCGCTACCTGTGGATGTCGCTGAAGCGGATCGTCGGCTCGCACTTCGCCAACTACCGCGAGGCCTGGGAGGCCAACCGCCTGGTGGCCAAGGGCAAGATCCACCCGACGGTGTCCAAGGTCTACAGCCTCGACCAGTCCGGCCAGGCCGCGCTCGACGTCCACCAGAACAAGCACCAGGGCAAGGTCGGCGTGCTCTGCCTCGCGCCGTCCGAGGGCCTGGGGGTGCGCAATGCCGAGCTGCGCGAGAAGCACCTGCCGGCGATCAACCTGTTCCGCGAGGCCTCCGAGCGGGCCGAGCAGCCCGGCCGTGACATCTAAGGCGATCCGATGACTGATCAGAAGCGTGATCGGCCCTGGCTGATGCGGACCTACGCGGGACACTCGACCGCGAGCGACTCCAACGCGCTCTACCGGAAGAACCTCGCCAAGGGCCAGACCGGTCTCTCGGTCGCCTTCGACCTGCCGACCCAGACGGGCTACGACTCCGACCACATCCTCGCCCGCGGCGAGGTCGGCCGGGTCGGCGTGCCGGTGGGCCACGTCGGGGACATGCGCGCGCTGTTCGACGGCATCCCGCTCGAACAGACCAACACCTCCATGACGATCAACGCCACCGCCATGTGGCTGCTGGCGCTCTACCAGGTGGTCGCCGAGGAGCAGGGCGCCGACATCGCCAAGCTCACCGGCACCACCCAGAACGACATCGTCAAGGAGTACCTCTCGCGCGGGACGCACGTCTTCCCGCCCGAGCCGTCCGTGCGTCTGATCACCGACATGATCGCCTACACGGTCGGGAACATCCCCAAGTGGAACCCGATCAACATCTGCAGCTACCACCTCCAGGAGGCCGGGGCCACCCCGGTCCAGGAGATCGCCTACGCGATGTGCACCGCGATCTCGGTGCTGGACGCGGTGCGCGACTCCGGCCAGGTGCCGGCCGAGCGGATGGGCGAGGTGGTCGCCCGGATCTCCTTCTTCGTCAACGCCGGCGTGCGCTTCGTCGAGGAGATGTGCAAGATGCGCGCCTTCGCCCAGCTCTGGGAGAAGGTCACGCTGGAGCGCTACGGCATCCAGGACGCCAAGCAGCGCCGCTTCCGCTACGGCGTCCAGGTCAACTCGCTCGGCCTGACCGAGGCGCAGCCGGAGAACAACGTCCAGCGGATCGTGCTGGAGATGCTCGCCGTCACGCTCTCCAAGGACGCCCGCGCCCGGGCCGTCCAGCTGCCCGCCTGGAACGAGGCGCTCGGCCTGCCCCGCCCCTGGGACCAGCAGTGGTCGCTGCGCATCCAGCAGGTGCTCGCCTACGAGTCCGACCTGCTGGAGTACGGGGACCTCTTCAACGGCTCCGAGGTGATCGAGAACAAGACCGCCGAGCTGTTGGCCGGCGCGGAGGCCGAGATCGCCAAGGTGCTGGAGATGGGCGTCAAGGCGGGCAACCGCGGCATCATCCCGGCCGTCGAGTCCGGCTACCTGAAGTCCAACCTGGTCGCCTCGCACGCCGCCCGCCGGGCCCGGATCGAGTCCGGCGAGGACAAGATCATCGGGGTCAACTGCTTCGACACCACCGAGGAGAGCCCGCTCACGGCCGACCTCGACACCGCGATCATGGTGGTCGACCCCGCCTCCGAGCAGTCCGTGCTCGCCGCCCTGGAGCAGTGGCGCGGCGACCGCGACGAGGCCGCCGCCCAGTCCGCCCTCCAGGAGCTGAAGGCCGTCGCGGCCACCGAGACCAACCTGATGCCCGCGACGCTCGCCTGCGCCCGCGCCGGGGTCACCACCGGCGAGTGGTCCTTCGCCCTGCGCGAGGTCTTCGGCGAGTACCGCGCGCCGACCGGCGTCGGCGGCGCCCCGGTCGCGGTGGCGGCCGAGCCCGGCGGCGAGCTGGCCGCGGTCCGCGAGGCGGTCGCCGCGACCGCCGCCGAGCTGGGCACCGGAAAGCTGCGTCTGCTGGTCGGCAAGCCCGGCCTGGACGGGCACTCCAACGGCGCCGAGCAGATCGCCGTCCGGGCCCGCGACGCCGGGTTCGAGGTGGTCTACCAGGGCATCCGGCTGACACCCGAGCAGATCGTCTCCGCCGCCGTCGCGGAGGACGTGCACTGCGTGGGCCTGTCGATCCTCTCCGGGGCCCACCCCGAGCTGGTGCCCGACGTCCTGCACCGGCTGCGCCGGGCCGGGGTGGAGGATGTGCCAGTGATCGTGGGTGGCATCATCCCGGCAGCGGACGGTGAGGCCCTCAAGGCCGCCGGCGTCGCTGCCGTGTTCACCCCGAAGGACTTCGGCATCACGACCATCATCGGCCGGATCGTGGACGAGATCCGGCTGGCCAACAGGCTCCAGCCGTGGACGCCCGCAGCCGCCGCGACGACCACCAGCTGACCCCGGAAGGACTGACCCACCCTCATGGCAACCGTCAACAGGCTCCGCCCCCGCCGCTCCTGCCTCGCCGTGCCGGGCTCCAACCCGCGCTTCCTGGAGAAGGCCCAGGGCCTCCCGGCCGACCAGGTCTTCCTCGACCTGGAGGACGCCTGCGCCCCGCTGGTCAAGGAGAGCGCCCGGCACCACATCGTCGACGCGCTGAACAACGGCGACTGGGGCAAGAAGACCAAGGTCGTCCGCGTCAACGACTGGACCACCCACTGGACGTACCGCGACGTGATCACGGTCGTCGAGGGCGCCGGCCCCAACCTCGACTGCATCATGCTGCCGAAGGTCCAGGACGCCGAGCAGGTCAAGGCGCTCGACCTGCTGCTCACCCAGATCGAGAAGACCATGGGCTTCGAGGTCGGCAAGATCGGCATCGAGGCGCAGATCGAGAACGCCAAGGGCCTGATCAACGTCGACGCGATCGCCGAGGCCTCCCCGCGGCTGGAGACGATCATCTTCGGCCCGGCCGACTTCATGGCCTCGATCAACATGAAGTCCCTGGTGGTCGGCGAGCAGCCGGTCGGCTACCCGGCCGACGCCTACCACTACATCCTGATGCGCATCCTGATGGCCGCCCGCGCCAACGACCTGCAGGCCATCGACGGCCCCTACCTGCAGATCCGCAACCAGGAGGGCTACCGCGAGGTGGCCGGCCGCGCCGCCGCGCTCGGCTTCGACGGCAAGTGGGTGCTCCACCCGGACCAGGTCGCCGCCGCGAACGAGATCTTCTCGCCCTCGCAGGCGGACTACGACCACGCCGAACTGATCCTCGACGCCTACGACTGGTGCACCTCCGAGGCGGGCGGCGCCAAGGGCTCCGCGATGCTCGGCGACGAGATGATCGACGAGGCCAGCCGCAAGATGGCCCTGGTCATCGCCGGCAAGGGCCGCGCCGCCGGGTTCCAGCGCACCTCCAAGTTCGAGCCCCCGCAGGCCTGACCTCCCCTCCTTAAGGACCACTGAGATGCAGTTCGGACGCACGTACGAGGAGTTCGAGGTCGGCGCTGTCTACAAGCACTGGCCCGGCAAGACGGTCACCGAGTACGACGACCACCTGTTCTGTCTGCTCACCATGAACCACCACCCGCTCCACATGGACACCCATTACGCGGAGCGGACGACCGACTTCGGCAAGAACGTCGTGGTGGGCAACTACATCTACTCGCTGCTGCTCGGCATGTCCGTCCCGGACGTCTCCGGCAAGGCGATCGCCAATCTGGAGATCGAGTCGCTGCGCCACATCGCGCCGACCTTCCACGGCGACACCCTCTACGGCGAGACCACCGTGGTCGACAAGTGGCCGTCCAAGTCCAAGGACGACCGCGGGATCGTGTACGTCGAGACCAAGGGCTACAAGCAGGACGGCACGGTCGTCTGCGTCTTCCGCCGCAAGGTGATGGTGCCGACCGCGACGTACATCACGGAGCGCGGCGGCGAGCAGCCCGGCCGTCCCGTTCCGCTGTCCTAGCCCGCGACCCCAGAGCCCCGGACGGGTAGGCCGCCGTCATCGGCCGATCCCCACCCCGGTCCCGGGGGCCCCGCCGCGTAGCCACGCCGGCTGGGCCCCCGGCAATCCCCCCCCCCGCTGTTCTTGCCCTCCCCCCACCCTCTTCCTCTTTCGCCACAGGAGCCGCACGATGGGACGCCTCGCACAGACCGACGGCCTCACCGAGATCCAGCGGGACATCCTCGCCACCGTGCGGGATTTCGTCGACAAGGAGATCATTCCGGTCGCGACCGAGCTGGAGCACAAGGACGAGTACCCCACCGCCATCGTCGAGGGGATGAAGCAGCTCGGCCTCTTCGGTCTCACCATTCCCGAGGAGTACGGCGGCCTCGGCGAGTCGCTGCTCACCTACGCCCTGGTGGTGGAGGAGATCGCGCGCGGCTGGATGTCCGTCTCCGGCATCGTCAACACCCACTTCATCGTGGCCCACATGATCAACGCGCACGGCACCCAGGAACAGAAGGACTACTTCCTGCCGAAGATGGCCGCCGGTGAGATCCGCGGCGCCTTCTCGATGTCCGAGCCCGGTCTGGGATCCGACGTTTCCGCGATCTCCACCAAGGGCGTCAAGGACGGCGACTCCTACGTCATCAACGGCCAGAAGATGTGGCTCACCAACGGTGGCACGTCCACCCTGGTCGCGGTGCTCTGCAAGACCGACGAGGGCGGCAGCTCCCCGTACAAGAACATGACCACCTTCCTGATCGAGAAGACGGCGGGCTTCGGCCCGAACCCGACCGTCCCCGGCCTCACGGTGCCCGGGAAGATCGAGAAGATGGGCTACAAGGGCGTCGACACCACCGAGCTGATCCTGCAGGACGTCCGCATCCCGGCCGACCGGATCCTCGGCGGCGCCCCGGGCAAGGGCTTCTACCAGATGATGGACGGCGTCGAGGTCGGCCGGGTCAACGTGGCCGCGCGCGGCTGCGGCGTCGCCCGCCGCGCCTTCGAGCTGGGCATCTCCTACGCCCAGCAGCGCTCCACCTTCGGCAAGAAGATCGCCGAGCACCAGGCGATCCAGTTCAAGCTCGCCGAGATGGCCACCAAGGTCGAGGCCGCCCACCAGATGATGGTGATGGCCGCCCGCAAGAAGGACAGCGGCGAGCGCAACGACCTCGAGGCCGGCATGGCCAAGTACCTCGCCTCCGAGTACTGCAAGGAGGTCGTCGAGGACGCCTTCCGCATCCACGGCGGCTACGGCTTCTCCAAGGAGTACGAGATCGAGCGCCTCTACCGCGAGGCCCCGATGCTGCTCATCGGTGAAGGTACTGCGGAGATCCAGAAGATGATCGTCGGACGTCGTCTGTTGGAGGAGTACCGCATCGCGGAGTGAGAACGACCAGCACGGAGACTCGCCCGGGCGGTGCGGTGACGCCCGCCCGGCGGGTTGACGGCCCACTGACGGCCGGTCGACGGGCGTGCGGGCCCGTCCCGGCACCCCGCCGTGCCTCCACGACCCCGGCCTGGTCCGCCTGGGGTCCGGCACGGCTCCCGAAGCGGCCGCAGGGCGTACAGCTGCTGTCACGCGCCTTGCGGCCGCTTCGGCGCACCCCGCGCCCGCCCCGGCGCCGACGGCTCCGGGGTTCCGCCGGCACACCTGTTGAGACAAGTGTCACCAGCCTCGCCCGGACCCTTGGGAACCGGAGCGGGGCGAGCTACGGTCGTATACACAGAAGGCGCAGCTGCGCCGCACGCAGGACACATGACCGAGCAGGCGGGTTGCCCACCCACCGTGTGCTCCCGATAGCATCCACCGGGACAGCAGCCGTCCCTCTATTACTCGATCCCCGCGGTGGCCCCCGTCCAGCGGCCATGCTCCCCCGCGACAAAGGTCTTCGATGCCCATCAGCCCGTCCCCTCACACCTCCGTCACGGACCGCGATGCCCTCGCCGCCACGACGGCCGGTCGGCGACCCCGCGTGACCATCGCGCGCGGAGCCACCCCCTGGTTCGTCCCCACCCTCGCCACGGCCGCCGTGACCACCGCCCTCACCCGGCGCAGCGGTGCATGGGCCCTGGCGGCGGTACCCGCCTGTGCGCTCAGCGCGGGCATGCTGTGGTTCTTCCGCGACCCCGAGCGTGAGATCGGCACGGGCAGAGTGATCTCCCCCGCCGACGGCGTGGTGCAGAGCATCGACGCCTGGCCGGACGGCCGCACCCGGGTGGCGATCTTCATGAGCCCGCTCAACGTGCACGTCAACCGGGCGCCCCTGCCCGGCACCGTGACGTCCGTCGAGCACGTCGCGGGTGGTTTCGTGCCCGCGTTCAACAAGGACAGCGACCAGAACGAGCGGGTCGTCTGGCACTTCGAGACCGAGCTCGGCGACATCGAGATGGTGCAGATCGCGGGGGCCGTGGCCCGCCGGATCGTGCCGTACGTCGACGCCGGTACCAAGGTCGAGCAGGGGGATCGGATCGGTCTGATCCGCTTCGGGTCCCGGGTCGACACCTACCTGCCGGCCGGCGTCGAGGTCGGCGTCGAGGTCGGCCAGAAGACCACAGCCGGGGTGACGCGCCTTGACCGTGACTGATCCTGAGACGATTGTCGGCCTGGACGACGAGGAGACGGCCCTGCGCCGCCGCCGTTGGGCGCGCGACCGCGAGCTGCGCGCCCCGCGCTCTCCCCAGCACCTGTCCACCGCCGACTTCCTGACCCTGGGGAACGCCGTCTGCGGCTTCCTGGCGATCTACTCGATCACCACCGGGGTCCTCGTCCCGCACATCACCAACCCGGACGCCGCGCCGGACAAGCACAGCGCCGCCACCGCGGTGACGCTGCTGCTGATCGGCTCGATGTGCGACCTCTTCGACGGGCTGGTGGCGCGCAAGCTGCGCTCCTCCGCCCTCGGGGCCGAGCTCGACAACCTGGCCGACCTGATCAGCTTCGGCATCGCGCCGGCCTACTTCGTCGCGGTCTGGGGCATGGTCTCGCCGGGCTCCGACAGCCGGCTCTCGGCGCTGATCGCGCTGACGGTGCTGCTCTCCGTGGTGCTGCGACTGGCCCGCTTCTCGGCGGTGAAGATGCGGCCCGGGGTGTTCCAGGGCATGCCCTGCCCGATGGGCGCGATGACGGTGATCGCCATCGTGCTCCTCGACCCGCCGTTCCTGCCCGGTCTGCTGGCCATCGCGGGCACCGCGTACCTGATGATGAGCCGGATCGAGTACCCGAAGCCGCAGGGGCTGCTGGCCACCGCCACGCTCTGCTGGATCGTGCTCTCGATCGGCTGCCTGGCGGCCTGGGCGACCGGCCTGAAGGGCGGCGACTACCTGCTGCACATCGGCGCCTTCGGCCAGATCGCGCTCGCCGCGATGGCCCCGCTGCTGGTCATCCGGCGCAAGGTCGGCCAGAAGGTCGGGGACGTCCGGGCGCGCCGCGCGGAGTCCCGGCTCGGCTGATCCCGACGGACGTACGACGAAAGGGCCCGGATCCGCTCGACGGATCCGGGCCCTTTCGTCTGCGCTCACGTGCGGACTCTCCGGGGTACGTCCTGCCGGGGCGCGTCCTGCCGGGGGTGGGTCCGCCCCCGGCACGGGCTTCCGGCGGCTACGCCCCGCCGCGGTGGACGCTGAAGGCCGAGCGGCGGGCCGCGCGGGCCACGCCCGGGTCGGGGTGGACGCTGGAGACGGCGGTCAGCACCGAGGCCGCCCGGGGGTGGCCGGACTGCCGGGCCCGGGCGAACAGCCGGACCGGGTCACCGGCCGAGGCGCCCTCGACGTGGCCCACCAGCAGCTCGGTCTCGCCGTGGTCGAGCACGGCGGCCGCGGTGTCCACCCAGAGCCAGGCGGCGTCCTCCGCGCCCAGCACATCGGCGGGGGCGACGCCCTCGTCCGACTGCTCGGCCAGCCAGAGCAGCGCGTACGGGCGCAGCACCGGCGCGTCCACGGCGGCCCGGACGGCCTGCTCCGCGGTGGAGCCGGCCACTCGCAGCGCCTCGAAGGCGAGGCCGCGGACCAGGGCGTCGTCACCCTGGGCGGCGTCCAGCAGTTCGGCCACCGCCCGGTCGGCCGGCCGGGCCGCGACCCAGGCGCGGAACTCGGCGCGGGCCGGGCCCGGCGAGTAGTCGGCGCAGGCGTTGAGCAGCTCGAAGGCGCTCTGCTCGATGTGTCCGGCGGCCGTCTGGGCGACGGTGCAGATCTCCTCCAGCTTGGCCCGCACCGCCCAGTGCCCGAGCGGCGAGAGCTCGGCGGCGTCGTCCTTGCGGACCACCGCTCCGACGGCGGCCAGGCCGTCCAGCATCCAGTCCAGGACGGCGGCCACGTCGGCGGGCGCGGCCGGGGTGTCGATCTGGGGCTCGCGGCAGGTGCCACGGACGGCCGAGACCGCGGAGGCGGCGTGCGGCACGGGCGAGAGGCCCAGCGCGCCGTCGCCGCCGCCGACCCGGCGCTCGTCCAGGCCCCGGCGCAGCAGCTCCAGCAGCTCGCTGTCGGCGACCGGGCCGGCCACCAGGTGCAGGAAGGAGAGCAGCTGGGGTGCCTGGTCGACGGCCTGCCCGGCGAGCACCGCGAAGACGCCGCGCAGGGCGGCGGGCGGCACCGGGGCGAGCAGCGTCCAGGCGTCGAACAGGGCCGACCAGCCGCGGACCACGGCCTCGTCGTCGTGCTCCCAGGCGTGCAGGCGCCAGCCGGGGGCGGCGCCGCCGTCCCGGGCCTCGACCAGGCCGACCAGCAGGGCCTGGCCCCAGGCCTTGGTGGCGGCGCCCACCGTCATGGCGAGGGCGCGGCCGGCGTCGCGGGCGTCCTCGGGGAGCAGCTCGCCGCGCTTGTCGACCTCGGCGAGTTCACCGGCCCAACGGGCGATGCGGACGGCGTCGATCAACATCCGACGGGCCAGCGGGGCCAGCTCGGCGGGAGCGGGGAAGCCGTCCGGCACCGGGACCCGGCCACGGCCGGGGGCTGGTGCGGGGCCTCGTCGGCGGGGTACGCCGGAGCCGCCCGGCCTGGCGCCGGCGGGGCGGTGGGCAGTTCCGGGGAGACGGGTCACCGTCGCACCGGAGCCGATCGTCGGCGGGAGCTGGGCATCACGGTCGCGCGGATTCCGAGACGTCACGTCGAGCAGTCTTCCCCTTGTACCGGCCTTCTGTCACATCCGATCGGCCCCGACTACCGGGAGGCGGTCGCGGTGGGTCGACAAGATCGGGCAACAGAGGCCAAACCGCCTGGCCGGATCTGTCTGACACGGACACGCCAGCTCGGGGGCGGTGTGGTGGACGGGGCGGCAGAAGAGGACCGGCAGGGGGCTCCGGCCCCGTCCGGCGCCGCCCGGGAGCGGAGCCGCGGGGGCCCGGAGCCGCGAGGTTCAGAGCGGCGGGGCCCGGAGCGGCCGGCCTCGGAGCGGCGCGGCTCAGAGCAACGGGGTGAGCCAACGCCGGAGGTGCTCCTCGTAGCGGTCGGGGTCGGCGTTCCAGAGGCCCGCGTGCTCCCCGCCGGGCACGGCCTGGAGGCCGACCACGTCGGAGCGGCGGTCGGCCAGCCGGGCGGCGGCCCGCCAGGGGGCCAGCGTGTCGTCGGGCCCTTGCAGGAGGAGGGTGGGCACCCGCAGGTCGGTCCCGTCCGCGAGGCGCGCGAAGTCGGCCAGATCCACACCGGCGCGACCCTCGGCGGCGAGCGCGCCCAGCTCGGCGGCGGCGCCCCGGTAGCCGGCCCGGGCCGCGCCCCGGCGGGCGGAGGCCGACCAGTCGAGCACCGGGGAGTCCAGCACCAGGCCGCTGATCGCGGACGCCCAGGCGGAGCGGGCCGCGGTCTGCAGCACCATGGTCGCGCCGAGCGACCAGCCGTACAGGACGACCCGCCCGGCGCCGCTGTCGAGGGCCAGCCGCAGGGCCGCCTCGATGTCCCGCCACTCGGTCTCGCCGAAGTGGCCGAGGCCGTCCGGGGAGGCGGGCGCGCCCTCGTCGCCGCGATAGGTGACGGCGAGGACGGGCAGGCCGAACCGCTGCAGCACGGGGATCACCGGGAGGGTCTGCTGCCGGTCGGCGCCGGGGCCGTGCACCAGGATCACCCAGGTGCCGCGCTTGCCGTCGAGCCGCCAGGCGGGCAGCGCGCCCAGCTCGCCCTCGACGGCGGTCTCGGTGAACGGCAGGCCGAGCGCGGAGGTCGGATCGCCGACGTGGACCCGGGGCGTGAAGCGGACCGCGGTGCCGGGTGCCAGGGTGCCCCGGTCGGCGCGGACCAGTCGCCGGGTGACGCCCCGCTCGTCGGCGTGCAGGACCTCGTCGACCACCGCGTGCCCGCCGTCGGCCCATTCGACGGCCCAGCGGCCGGGGCGGGCGCTCTCGGCGGTGCGGGTGAAGGTGGCCCGACCGGCGCCCAGGGCCAGCACCACCACGGGGCCGGCGGCCCGCTCACGGGCGGCCGCCGGGTTGACCATCCGCTCGGACGCCCTCCGGCCGATCAGCAGGACGGCGGCCCCGGTGCCGACGGCGGCGGCCGCCACTACGGCTGCGGTTCCCCAACGCATATCGCTCCCCGCTCGTTCGTCGCGGACTGGGCAGTGTGCCCACCAGTCCACTCGCGGGGACGGCGCCCGGCCACCGGACACGGCCGTCCGGGTCACGCCGGGCCAGGGTTCGCGGCACGGCTCGCGGCACGGCGCGGCTCGCGGCACGGCGCGGCTCGCGGCACGGCAGGGAGAGAGCGGAGCGGACCGCGGCCGGTCAGACCGGGATCCCGGTCTCCAGCCGCCCCAGCAGCTCCCAGAACCGCTCGCCCAGCGGCCGGGCCACCGGCGCCGCGGCGGGGCCCGCCGCCGGGGCCGGGGAGCCCCAGCTGCCGGCGCCCCAGTGGGAGGCGACCTGGTACTCGCTCTGCAGCGCCGTCAGCACGGCGACGAGGTCGTCCTCGTGCACCGGCACGATCCGGCCGATCGCCCGGACGTGCGCCTGCCAGCGGCCGTCCACGCCCTGCCGCAGCCGCCGGTCCAGCTCGTCCGCCCGGCCCGTCACCGCGACCAGCTCGCGCAGCGTCAGGCCGAGCACCTGGGCCAGCGCGTACGTCTGCTCCTGCCCACCGTCCCACTGGCCGGTCGCCTCCGCCCGCTGGTACTGCCGCAGGTCGATGCCGATCCGGCGGGCCGCGCTCTCCTGGTTGAGCTCCCGGGCGACCCGGAAGTCCCGCAGCCGGGCCGGGCGGACGCCCATCAGCTGGGCCGGCGGGCACCAGAGCGCCCGGGCCAGCGCGACGAACTCCTCCTCGGCGGGGCGCAGCTCACCGCTCTCCCAGCCGAGCAGGTGGGCGGGCAGCAGCCGGACACCGTGCGCGGCCATGCCCTCGACCACCTGTTCGGGGGTCAGGCCGAGTCCGGCGCGGTGCGCGCGGGCGGCCGCGGGCGAGAAGGGCACCGGAGGCACGGCGGGTGGCTGTCTGCGTCGCATGGGACCCGACGGTAGGGGGTGGTCCGGCCGCCCCCCAGCCGCCGAACACACGAAGCGGGCCTGGAGGGTTCTCCAGGCGACTGGACGATCGCACAGGCTGTCATGCCCCTGCGGGGGGTGGTGATCAGAGATAGCGACGGGGCCGGGAAACCCCCGGGCGCTGTGACCAACCCCTCCGTGACCTTGGTTGACGCACGGTTCGGCCGCGTGATGGGATCCTTCAGCCAAACGGAGGCATGCAGAGGAAGCCGGTGCGAGTCCGGCGCGGTCCCGCCACTGTCACCGGGGAGCACACTCGGAGCCCCTCCTCGCCCCACGCGGCGCCGGAGGGGTCCATCGCGGCGGGCCGTCAGAAGCAGCCGGAAGGCCCGGGGGTGCGTTCGACCCGGAAGCCAGGAGACTCTCGCCCCCGGTTCGTCGATCCAGGGCGCGGACCCTGAGTGAGGACACGCACGCGATGCAGGCTGCCCCGACCTTCCGAGCCCTCTGCTGTCCACCGTGCGCCCGCTGACCCGCGCCGCCGCCTTCGCGCTGGGCGCCGTGGCCGGGTACCTCGCCGACGCCCGCTTCGCCGATCCGCGGCGCGGCCACCCGGTGGCCGTCTTCGGCAGTGCGGCCGGCCGGCTGGAGCGGCGGATCTGGCGCGACGACCGCGCGGTCGGCACCGCCTTCACCGCGCTCTGCGTGGGTGCCGTCGCCGCCGGCGCGGTGGCCGCCGACCGCACCCTGGGCCGCCGACCGCTCGGGCGGGCCGCGCTGGCCGCCGCCGCGACCTGGACGGTGCTCGGCGGCACCTCGCTCACCCGCGAGGCCCGCACGATCGGGCGCTCGCTCGCCGCGCACGACCTCGCGGCGGCGCGCGGGCGGCTGCCGCACCTGTGCGGACGCGACCCGAGCGCCCTCGACGAGCGGCAGATCGCCCGCGCGGTGGTCGAGTCGGTCGCCGAGAACACCGCCGACGCCGTGGTCAACGCGCTCGTCTGGGGCGCCCTCGCGGGCACGCCCGGGCTGCTGGCGTTCCGCGCGGTCAACACCCTCGACGCGATGGTCGGCCACCGCTCGCCGCGCCACGCCCGGTTCGGCTGGGCCTCGGCGCGGCTGGACGACGTGGCGGGCTGGCCGGGCGCCCGGCTGACCGCGCTGCTGGCGGTCGCCGCCGCGCCCGAGCCCCGGACGGCCTGGCGGGTCTGGCGCCGGGACGGCTCCGCCCACCCCAGCCCCAACGCCGGCCAGGCCGAATCGGCCTTCGCCGGCGCCCTCGGCGTGCGCCTCGGCGGCACCCTGCGGTACGGCAGCCGGGTGGAGCACCGGCCGGTGCTGGGCGGCGAGCTGCGGCCGGTGACGGTGGACGACATCGAGCGCGCCTGCCGGCTCTCCCGCCGGGTGGGACTGCTCGCACTGGGTACGACCGTCGCCGGGCACGCCGTCGTGCGGGCACTCGGGGCGGGGACGAGAAGGGGGAGCGCATGAGCAACGCACTGCTGGTCGCCGGGACGACCTCGGACGCCGGGAAGAGCGTGGTCACCGCGGGCATCTGCCGCTGGCTGGCCCGTCAGGGCATCGCCGTGGCGCCGTTCAAGGCGCAGAACATGTCCTTGAACTCCTTCGTCACCGCCGACGGCGCGGAGATCGGCCGCGCCCAGGCGATGCAGGCCCAGGCGGCCCGGGTGGAGCCCGAGGCGGCGATGAACCCGGTGCTGCTGAAGCCCGGCGCGGACGGCCGCAGCCAGGTGGTGCTGCTCGGCCGGGCGGTCGCCGAGGTCGGCGCGCTGGACTACCGCGAGCGCAAGCCCGTCCTGCTGGAACGGGCCCTGGAGTGCCTGGCCGACCTGCGCCGCCGCTACGACGTGGTGGTCTGCGAGGGCGCCGGGTCGCCCGCCGAGATCAATCTGCGCGACCGGGACATCGCCAACATGGGCCTGGCCACCGCCGCCGCGCTGCCGGTCGTGGTGGTCGGCGACATCGACCGCGGCGGCGTGTTCGCGGCGATGTACGGGACGCTGGCGCTGCTGTCGCGGGAGGACCAGCGGCATGTCGCGGGCTGGTTCGTCAACAAGTTCCGCGGCGACGCGCGGCTGCTGGCGCCCGGGCTGGAGATGCTGCGCGAGCTGACCGGCCGTCCGGTGCTGGGCACCCTGCCGATGCTGTCCGGGCTCTGGCTGGACGCCGAGGACTCGCTGGACCTGACCACCGTGGTGGACCGCACCGAGGGCCGCGGACCGCTCGGCGCCGACGTGCTGCGGGTGGCCGTGGTGCGCTTCCCCCGGCTCTCCAACTTCACCGACGTGGACGCGCTGGCGCAGGAGCCCGGGGTGCTGGTCCGCTGGGCCACCCGGCCCGAGGAGCTGGCCGACGCCGACCTGGTGATCCTGCCCGGCACCCGGGCCACCGTGGCCGACCTGGCCTGGCTGCGCGAACGCGGCCTGGAGCCGGCCCTGCGGGCCCGGGCCGCGGCCGGGCTGCCGGTCCTCGGCGTCTGCGGCGGCTACCAGATGCTGACGCGCGCCATCCACGACGAGGTCGAGTCCCGGGCCGGCGCCGTCGACGGCCTGGCCCTGCTACCCGCCCACGTCCGGTTCGGCGCCGAGAAGGTGCTCGCCCGGCCGGTCGGCCGGGCGTTCGGGCAGCCGGTCGCGGGCTACGAGATCCACCACGGCGTGGTGACCGTCGAGGGCGGCACCGCGTTCGTCACCGACGAGGACGGCCGGAGCCTGGACGGCTGCCGGGTCGGACCGGTCTGGGGGACGACCTGGCACGGCGTGCTGGAGAACGACGACTTCCGCCGCGCGCTGCTGCGCGAGGTGGCCGGGGCGACGGGCCGGGCCTTCGTGCCGGCCCCGGACACGTCGTTCGCCGAGGCGCGCGAGGCCCGGCTGGACCGGCTGGGCGACCTGATCGACGAGCACGCGGACACCGACGCGCTGTGGAAGCTGATCGAGGGCGGGGTGCCGGCCGCGGGTTCGCTGCCGTTCCTGCCGCCCGGGGCCCCCTTGGAGAATCATGAGTGACGTCCGCTACCCCTTCACCGCGATCGTCGGAATGGCCGACCTGCGGCTCGGGCTGCTGCTCAACGCGGTCTCCCCGGCCGTCGGCGGCGTGCTGGTGCGTGGTGAGAAGGGCACCGCCAAGTCGACCATGGTGCGCGCGCTGGCCGGCCTGCTGCCGTCCATCGCCGCCGTCGACGGCTGCCGCTTCGCCTGCGACCCGGCGGCACCGGACCCGCACTGCCCGGACGGCGCGCACGACGGCGCCGACGAGTCCCACCGCCCCGCCCGGCTGGTCGAGTTGCCGGTCGGCGTCTCCGAGGACCGGATCGTCGGCTCGCTGGACCTGGAGCGCGCGCTGGCCGAGGGCGTCAAGGCGTACGAGCCGGGCCTGCTGGCCCGGGCGCACCGGGGCGTGCTCTACATCGACGAGGTCAACCTGCTCCAGGACCACGTGGTGGACCTGCTGCTGGACGCGGCCGCGATGGGCCGTTCCTACGTGGAGCGCGAGGGCGTGTCGGTGCGGCACGCGGCGCGGTTCCTGCTGGTCGGCACGATGAACCCGGAGGAGGGCGAGCTGCGCCCGCAGCTGCTCGACCGGTTCGGCCTGACCGTGGAGATCGCCGCCACCCGGGAGCCGGCGGAGCGCGCCGAGGTGGTCCGCCGCCGGCTGGCCTACGACGCCGACCCGGCCGGCTTCGCCGTACGGTTCGCCGAGGACGAGCGCGCGCTCGCCGGGCGGATCACCGCGGCGCGCGAGCTGCTGCCCGCGGTCGTACTGACGGACGTGGCGCTGCGCCAGATCACCGCCGTCTGCGCCGCGTTCGAGGTGGACGGGCTGCGCGCGGACATCGTGATGGCCCGCACCGCCGTCGCCCTGGCCGCCTGGGCGGGCCGGACCGAGGTGCTGGAGGAGGACGTCCGCAAGGCCGCCCAGCTGGCCCTGCCGCACCGCCGCCGGCGCAACCCCTTCGACGCGCCGGGCCTGGACGAGGAGCAGCTGGACCGGACGCTGGAGGAGCACGCCCGGCCCGAGGAGCCCCAGCCCGAGGAGTCCGCCGCCGAGGAGCCGAAGCCCGAGGGCGAGGACCCCCGGGACGGCGGGCCCGAGGACGACGGTCCGGGCCCGGACGGCGGCGGCCCGGACGGCGGCCCCGACAACGGCGGCGGCGCACCCGCGCCCTCCGACGCGCCCGACGGCTCCGCGGCCGCCGGGCCCGAGCCGGAGGCACCGGCCGCCGGGGAGCCGGTGCCGCAGCAGAGCCGCGGCGGCGCCCCGGAGTCCGCGCCGGTGGCGGCCGGCGAGCCGTACCGCACCCGGCTGTTCAAGGTCGAGGGCACCGGCAAGGGCGCCCAGGGCCGCCGCTCCCCCGCCGAGACCGACGGCGGCCACACCATCCGCGCCCGCCGCCCGCAGGGGCGGCTCGCCCGGCTGCACCTGAGCGCCACCCTGCGGGCCGCCGCGCCGCACCAGGTGGCGCGCGGGCGGGACTCGCGGGCGCTGGTGCTGCACAAGGACGACTTCCGCGAGCAGGTCCGCCAGGGCCGCGAGTCCAATCTGGTGCTGTTCGTGGTGGACGCCTCCGGCTCGATGGCGGCCCGGCAGCGGATGACCGCCGTCAAGGGCGCCGTGCTCTCGCTGCTGATGGACGCCTACCAGCGCCGCGACAAGATCGGCATGATCACCTTCCGCGGCGCGACCGCCGAGCTGGCCCTGCCGCCGACCTCCTCGGTCGAGGTGGGCGCGGCCCGGCTGGAGTCGCTGCCCACCGGCGGCCGGACCCCGCTGGCGGCCGGGCTGCTGCGGGCCCACGAGGTGCTGCGGGTCGAGCGGATGCGCGACCCGCACCGCCGCCCGCTGCTGGTCGTGGTGACCGACGGCCGGGCGACCGGCTCCCGCGACGCCGTCGCGCGGTCCCAGCGCGCCGCCGAACTGTTCACCGCCCAGGGCGTGGCGAGCGTGGTGCTGGACTGCGAGTCCGGTCCGGTGCGGCTCGGCCTGGCCCGCACGCTGGCCGCCCGGCTGGGCGCCGCCGCCGTGACCCTGGACGAGCTGCGGGCCGAAGGCGTGGCCTCGCTCGTCCGCGACAACCGTGCCAACCGAGCCACCACGACGCGAAAGGCGGCCTGATCCACATGCCCAAGGGAGTCCCCGAGAGCGTCCCCGACGACGGCCTGACGACCCGTCAGCGTCGCACCCAGCCGATCACGGCGGTCCACACCGGCCCCGGCAAGGGCAAGTCCACCGCCGCCTTCGGGATGGCCCTGCGGGCCTGGAACCAGGGCTGGCCGATCGGGGTGTTCCAGTTCGTCAAGTCCGCCAAGTGGAAGGTCGGCGAGGAGAACGCGCTGCGGGTGCTCGGCGCCTCCGGCGAGGGCGGCACGGTCGACTGGCACAAGATGGGCTCCGGCTGGTCGTGGATCCAGCGCTCCACCGAGATGGAGATGGACAGCGAGGAGGCCGCCAAGGAGGGCTGGGAGCAGGTCAAGCGCGACCTGGCCGCCGAGACCTACCGCTTCTACGTGCTGGACGAGTTCACCTACCCGATGCACTGGGGCTGGGTCGACGTGGCCGAGGTGGTGTCGGTGCTGAAGGACCGCCCGGGCAGCCAGCACGTCGTCATCACCGGCCGGTACGCGACCGAGGCGCTGACCGACTGCGCCGACCTGGTCACCGAGATGACCAAGGTGAAGCACCCCATGGACACCGGCCGCAAGGGCCAGCGCGGCATCGAGTGGTGAGCCCGCGACCGCAGTAGCGCATCGACCGGTCAGTCCGCGAAAGCAGTGAAGCCTTGAACAGCACCCCCCGTCTCGTCATCGCCGCGCCGTCCTCCGGCTCGGGCAAGACCACCGTCGCCACCGGCCTGATCGCCGCGCTCGCCGCGCGCGGCCTGGCGGTCTCGCCGCACAAGGTCGGCCCGGACTACATCGACCCGGGCTACCACGCCCTGGCCGCCGGCCGGCCGGGCCGCAACCTGGACGCCTTCATGTGCGGGCCGGAGCGCGTCGCGCCGCTGTTCCTGCACGGCGCCGCCGGGGCGGACGTCGCGGTGGTCGAGGGCGTGATGGGGCTGTTCGACGGCGCCTCCGGGCGCGGCGAGCTGGCGTCCACCGCGCATGTCGCCAAGCTGCTGCGGGCCCCCGTGGTGCTGGTGGTGGACGCCTCCTCGCAGTCCCGCTCGGTGGCCGCGCTGGTGCACGGCTTCGCCTCCTGGGACCCGGAGGTCCGGCTCGCCGGAGTGATCCTCAACCGGGTCGCCTCCGACCGGCACGAGCAGCTGCTGCGCGAGGCGCTGGAGGAGGGCTCGGGCGTACCGGTGCTCGGCGCGGTGCGCCGCTCGGCGGCGGTCGCCACGCCGTCCCGCCACCTCGGCCTGATCCCGGCCGTGGAGCGCTCGGCCGAGGCCCTGCGGGCCGTCGCCGACATGGGCGAGCTGGTCGCCGCCTCGGTGGACCTGGACGCCGTCCTGGCGCTGGCCCGGACGGCTCCGCCACTGGACGCCACCCCTTGGGACCCGGCCGCCGAGGTCGACCCGGTGACCGGCGCGCCCCGGATCGCGGTGGCCGGCGGCGCCGCCTTCTCCTTCTCGTACGCCGAGAACGCCGAACTGCTCACCGCGGCCGGGGCCGAGGTGGTGCCGTTCGACCCGCTGCACGCCGACGCGCTGCCGGCGGGCACCGCCGGTCTGGTGATCGGCGGCGGCTTCCCCGAGCTGTACGTCCGGGAACTGAGCGCGAACGCGACGCTGCGCGCCGCGATCGCCGCGTTCGCCGGCTCGGGCGCCCCCGTCGCCGCCGAGTGTGCCGGACTGCTCTACCTCGGGCAGGAGTTGGACGGCCTGCCGATGTGCGGCGTGCTGGACACCTCGGCCCGGATGACCGAGCGGCTGACCCTCGGGTACCGGGAGGCGGTCGCGCTGACCGACTCGCCGCTGGGGCCGACCGGCACCCGGGTGCGCGGGCACGAGTTCCACCGCACGGTCTGCGAGCCCGCGGCGGGGGAACGGCCCGCCTGGGGCTGGCGGCTGCCGACCGGGCCGCGCACCGAGGGCTTCACCGGGGGCACGCTGGGCAACGTTCACGCTTCGTATCTGCACCTGCACTGGGCAGGATCACCGCAGCTCGCCGCCTCGTTCGCGGCGGCCGCGGCCGCGCACCGCGCGGGCTGAGCGAACCGACGGGCCCTCGGGCCTGGTGCTTTCCCCGCCCGGGGCGTCAGAATGGGGACAGATAGCCGAAAATCGCCTATTTCGCAACCGGTGTCGGCCGGACCCGACCGCCTCGGGGTGAACCGACCACCCTTCGGCGAACCGACCGACAGCCGGCGACCGCCCACTCGGCGAGGTCGCCACACCCCCCGCGGAGTGAGCTGGCTCAAAGGAGCCGTCACGATGCGTCACACCTTAACCCCGCTGCATCACCGTCCCGTCGACGACCGCCACGCCTGCCCGGTGCCGCTGTCCCCCAAGGCGTTCGCCCAACTCCGCGCCCGCTACCAGGACCTCGTCGAGCACCGGCGGCTCCCGGCGGACCTCACCTTCGAGCAGTACTACCGCGTCTGGCGCTCCCGACGGCGTGGTGAGAACGTCATCGGCCTCGACGACGGCTCCGTCCGCCCCGGCCCCAGCACCGGGGCCCAGTTGATCACCCGTCCGACCAAGAAGCTGCGGGGGACCATCCGCACCCTGGTCCTGCTGGTCGACTTCCCCGACCACCCGCACAGCCCCGAGCACACCGTCGGCCACTTCGAGCAGATGCTGTTCAGCGCCGACACCTTCACCACCGGGTCGATGCGCGACTACTACCGCCTGATCAGCGGGTTCGACCCGGCCCGGCCGACCGCCCACGGCATCGACGTCCAGGGCGAGGTGCACGGCTGGTTCCGCCTGCCGCACCCGCTCTCGTTCTACGCCGACAACCAGTCGGGCACCGGCGATCCGCCCCGGAACTCGCAGGGCATGGCGGCCGACACCCTGGAGCTCGCGCTCAAACAGGGCATCGACTTCTCCGCCGGCTTCGACGCCCTCGGCGAAGGCCTCGTCACCGCCCTGTTCATCGTCCACGCGGGCAGCGGCGCCGAGCAGACCGAGCGGCCGGGCGACATCTGGAGCCTCAAGTGGAACCCGCCCGGCGAGGCCGGCGTGGAGGTCTCGCCCGGCCTGCGGGTGCAGACCTTCCTGACCGTCCCCGAGGACTGCGCGGTCGGCGTCTGCGCCCACGAGTGGGGCCACCTGGCCGCCCGCTGGGCCGACTTCTACGACACCGGACGCGTCGAGGCGACGACGTCCAACGGCCTCGGGGACTACTGCCTGATGGCGGGCGGCTCCTGGGGCAACGACGGGATCACCCCGGTCTTCCCGAACGGCATGCTCCGGATGTTCCACGGCTGGACCACCCCCCAGGAGGTCGTCAGCACCACCACCGGCATCACGCTGCGGCCCGTCGCCGAGGGCGGCGACCTGCTGTTCGTCCGCAACCCCCAGCGGATGAAGGAGAGCCAGTACCTCATCGTCGAATACCGCCGCCGGCACGGCCAGGACACCTTCCTGCCCTCCCAGGGCGTGGCCGTCTACGTCGTGGACGAGGCCATCGACAACGTCAACGACGAACACCACCTGGCCATCGCGCTCATGCAGGCCGACGGCCGGAACGACCTGGCGAAGATCTTCGGCAGCGGCAACCGGGGCGACAAGACCGACCTCTACCCGGCCCTGGGCAACACCAGTATCGGACAGCACACCGAGCCGGCGCTCAACGAGCCGGACGGCACCTGGAGCGGCGTCACCCTCGCCGTCGCCGGGACCCCGGGAGCGGAGCAGATGGGGATCGACGTCACCATCGCGTGAACCTCCCGGAGCCGTGCACCGGTGCCTGCCCGTGCACCGTGAGCCGTCCACCGCGAGCCGTGAGCCGTGAACCGTGAACCGGGCGGCACGAACCGTGAGCCGGACGGCACCGACCCTGGGCCGGGCTGTCGTCCGGTGGTCGGGCCGCCCGAACAGGCCGCCCGGCCGGTGCGGTTGACTGGGTGCCCCGACCCCCACGCGGAGAGGCACCCATGGCCAAGCTGCACACCTACACCGCCGAGATCACCTGGACGGGCAACCAGGGCAGCGGTACCAGCGACTACCGCTCGTACGGGCGCGCCCACGAGGTCGCGGCCGAGGGCCGCCCGACCATCCCCGGCTCCTCCGACCCCGCCTTCCGGGGCGACCCGGCCCGGTGGAACCCCGAGCAACTGCTGCTCGCCTCGATCTCGCAGTGCCACCTGCTCTCGTACCTGCACCTGTGCGCGGTGAACGGCGTCGTCGTCACCGACTACGCCGACCGCCCCGTCGGCACGATGGCGGAGACCGCCGAGGGCGGGCACTTCACCGAGGCGGTGCTGCACCCGCGGATCGAGGTGGCCTCGGCGGAGATGGTGGAGAAGGCACTGGCGCTGCACGCCGACGCCCACCGGGCCTGCTTCATCGCCTCCTCGGTGAACTTCCCCGTCCGGCACGAGCCGGTGGTGACGGTCGCCCCGTAGCCGGCCCCGCCGCCGCGCCGGCTTCCGGCTCGCTGCCCCGGTGCCCGCGTACCGGGAGCGGCGGGGGGCATGCGGGTGAAGAGTGCGCCACGACGTTCGACGCCCCACCGCAGGACGGTATGTCTGCCCGTACTGACCATCCGTCATGACGGCCGGCACACGGCCGGGAGTAGGTGGGTACATGAGATCGACCCCTCGACAGTGGCGTACCTGGGCCACCGCCGTCACCACGGCGGTGGCCGCCGTCGTCTCGACCGGCGTGGCGGGCGCGGCACCCGCGCACCACGACGGCCTCAGCCCCGACATTCTCGCGATCATGGGAAAGCCGGCGTACGAGCACGCCCAGTGGGGCCTGCTGGAGATCGACGACACGACCGGCGAGGTGATCCACTCCCAGTACCCGAACCAGTTCTTCATCCCCGGTTCGACGGCCAAGCTGGTCAGCGTCTCCGGCACCTGGCACACCCTCGGCGGTGAGCACCGGTTCACGACGCCCGTGCAGGCCGTCGGCGACCGGTCCGGGTCGGTGCTGGACGGTTCCCTGGTCCTGGTCGCCCAGGGCGACCTCACCATGGGCGGCCGGACCGAACCGGACGGCTCGGTCGACTTCCGCCCGATCGACCACACCTACGCCAACGACCTGCCCGGCGCCACGCTCACGCCGGAGAACCCGCTCGCCGGACTGGACGAGATCGCCCGGCAGGTCCGCGCGGCGGGCCTCACCGAGGTCCACGGCGACGTCGCGATCGACTCGCGGCTCTTCACGTCGTTCCCCGAGCTGGACCCGACACCGACCCCGCTGATCATCAACGACAACCTCATCGACCTGCTGACCACGGCCACCACCCCCGGCCAACCGGCCCAGCTCAGCTGGCGGCCGCAGGTCGCGCCCTACCAGGTGGAGTCGACCGTCCGGACGGTGGCCGCCGGCGGCACCACGGACATCGCGGTCTCCGCCTCGCCGGACGGCACCCGCATCACCCTGTCGGGCACCATCGCCGCCGACGCGCAGCCGACCCTGCGGGTCTCCACCGTCCAGGACCCGGACGCGTTCGGGCGCACCGCGCTGATCGAAGCGCTCGCCCGGGCCGGCGTCACCGTCACCGCCCCGCCGACCGGGCCCAACCCCACCGGCGTGGTGCCCGGCTCCTACGACGGGACGCAGCGCGTCGCCGCCTTCGTCTCGCCGGTCTACGCCGAGTACGCGCGGCTGATCCTGAAGGTCAGCCACAACCTCGGGGCCAACCTCGGGATCTGCCTGATGGCCGTCGCGGCCGGCAACCACCAGTGCGAGGACGGCTTCCCCGTCCTCAAGGACTTCCTCACCCGGGCCGGGATCGACCCGACCAAGGTGCAACTGCTGGACGGCCGCGGCGGCAACCCCGTCGACCGGGTCACGCCCGACGTGGAGAACGAGATCCTGCACTACTGGCAGGGCACCCCGGAGGCCACCCGGTTCCGGGAGGCGCTGCCGATCCTCGGTGTGGACGGCTCGTTGGCCGGCGCCTGCGCGGGCTGTCCGACCTGTCCGGGCAAGGGCAAGGTGTGGGCCAAGCCCGGCACCGTCGCCGGCCTGGACGCGGTGAACCAGCGGCTCGCCATCGGCGGCGAGACGCTCGGCGGCTACCTCGACGCGGGCCACGGCCGGCTGCACACCTTCTACCTGGCGGTGAACGGCGCGTCGACCCAGGACATCAACACCTTCTTCGACGTCGTCAACGACCTGAACCGGATCGCCGGTCTGCTCCAGGAGCAGGCCGAGGCGCGGAGCAACGCCTGATCCGTCCGCCCGTCCGCTCCCGTCCCCGCCCCCGTGCGCTCCCGTGCGCTCCCGTCCGCTCCCGCGATGGGGCGACCCACGACGAAAGCCCCGACCGTCCGGCTGGTACCGGCGGGCGGGGCTTCGTTCCGTTCACGGCCCGCGAGCCGGGCGGCGGGTGAGTGGCTGGGCCGGCCGGCTCTCAGCCGGCCGGTCAGGCGCCGCGGAGGTCGGCGAGGGCCTCGGCCACCGCGCGCCGGCCCACGGCCGCCAGCACCGGGTTCGTCACCCGGTAGTGGTGCTCGGCGGTGAGCCCGAAGCGCAGCGCCCAGCCGCGCCCCCGGCCCCAGGTCGCGTCGTCCACCCGGGCCGCCTCACGGAACACCTCGCGGGTCCCGGCGGAGAACAGCGTCCAGGCGGCCATCATGTCGCACGCGGGGTCGCCGACCCCCGCCAGGCCGAAATCGATCACCGCGCTGAGCCGGCCCTCCCGGGCCAGCAGATTGCCCGGCAGCAGATCCCCGTGCAGCCAGACCGGCGCACCCTCCCAGTGCGGCAGCCGGAGCACGCCCTCCCAGGCCGCCGTCGCGGCGTCCTCGTCCACCGCGCCGTCCGCGCCCAGGCCCCGGATCGCGGCCCGGACCTCGTCGTCGCGCGTACCGACCGGCCCTCCCCGGTAGGACGGCGGCGCGTCGGTGACGTCGACCCGCCGCAGGGCCGTGACGAAGCCGCCCAGCACCGCGGCGGCCTCGCGCTGCTCGACCAGCGGCCGGTCGAACAGGTTGTCGCCGTCGAGCCAGCGGTACACCGCCCACGGGAACGGGAAACCCTCGCCGGGCAGCCCCTGCGCCAACGGCGCCGGCACGGTCAGCGGCAGGTGGGGCGCGAGGTACGGCAGCCAGCGGCTCTCCTTCGCGATGTCCCCGGCGGCGCCGGGGATCCGCGGCAGCCGCACGGTCAGCTCGGTGCCGATCCGGTACATGGCGTTGTCCGTCCCGGCGGAGCGGACCTTCACCAGGGGGAGCCCCGCCCACTGCGGGAACTGCGCGGCCACCAGCCGGGCAACGAGCGCCTCGTCGATGTCGACCTCATCGGCATGCATCTTCGCGCCGGACACGGATCTCCTCTACGTGGAACGGGCTCGACCGTGCTCGCGGGCCGCGCCGCACGCCGGGGAGGGAGCCTATGCGCCCGCGCCGGAGCCGCGCCAAGGCTTTTCGGCCGACCGGACCGCTCTCGGACGGGCCGTCAGATCCCTTCGGGGCTGCGCCGCTACACCGCCCGCAGTGCGCCCGCGCGGCGGCCGGTGAGGCGGTCGAGCGCGGCGGACGTCGCCTCGTCGGCGGGGAGGTGGACGAGCAGGCGCAGGTCGTCGTCGGCGGGCAGGTCCAGCGTCTCGTAGGCCAGCCGCAGCTCCCCGGCCTCCGGGTGGACCAGCCGGACCACTCCGGTCGCCCTCGGCAGCCCCGCCAGCCGGTCCAGCCGCCCGGCGAACTCCGCCCCGCAGGCGACGGTCAACTCGTCCATCGCCGCGCCGACCCGGGGGTCCGCCCGGCCGGGGCCCTGCTTGAGCGCCGCCACCTGCTCGTCGGCGACGCCGTCCCAGTCGGGGTAGGCCGTCCGCGCCCTCGGGTCGGTGAACACGAACCGCGCCAGACTCGGCCAGGCACCGTCCAGCATCCCGACCGGCCCGGCCACCCGGCGGTAGCCGTCCGTGCAGGCGAGGACCTCGCTCACCCGGTTGAGCAGCACGGCGGGCGCGGGTTCGAGCCGGTCGAGCAGCGCCTGCACGGTCGGCCGCACGGAGCGGTTCGGCAGCGAGCCACCGGTGCAACTGAAGCCCCCGCCCGCCCCCTTGGCGAGCCGGTGCAGATGGACCCGCTCGGCCGTGGTCAGCCGCAGGGCGCCGGCCAGCGCGGAGAGCACCTCGGCGGACGGCCGGCGGTCCCGCCCCTGTTCGAGCCGGGTCACGTACTCGACGCTGACGCCGGCGAGCGTCGCCAACTCCGCCCGGCGCAGTCCCGGGGTACGGCGGCGGGCGCCCACGGGCAGGCCCGCCTCCCCCGGCGTGACGGCCTCCCGGCGCAGGCGCAGGAACAGGCCCAACTCGTTGTCGCTCACCCGCCGAACCTAACAGCCACCGCCCGACCGGATCGTGGCCCTGCCACTACCAGTCTCGGCCCGGCCTTCCTCCCGCACCGGCGACCCGGCAGCTTTGGGGACACGGCCCCACCGGGGTCGGCCACCCCATCCCTTCGGCCAGGCCAGGAGTACCGCCATGTCCGTTTCACAGCTCAATCTCGTCATCGTCCTCGGGAGCGTCCGGGAGGGCCGGTTCGGCCCGGTGGTCGCCGACTGGTTCGTCGAACAGGCCCGGCAGCACGGCCTCTTCACGGTGGACCTGGTCGACCTCGCGGACATCGACCTCCCGCTCGCCCTGCCGCCGGTGTCGCCCGCGCTCCAGCCCGACCTGCCCCGCCCCGCGGGGATGGCCGAGCTGACCCGGCGACTGAACGCGGCCGACGCGGTCGTCGTGCTGACGCCCGACTACAACCGCAGCTTCCCGGCCTCGCTGAAGGCCGCCATCGACTGGCACTACACCGAGTGGCGGGCCAAGCCGATCGGCTTCGTCGGCTACAGCGGGGCCAGCGGCGGGCTCCTCGCCATCGAGCAACTGCGGCAGATCTTCAACGAGTTGCAGGCCCACACCGTCCGCGACTACGTCTCCTTCCCGCGCTACTACGAGCTCTTCGCCGCCGACGGCACCCTGCACGCCCCGGAGGGCCCGGAGGGCGCCGCCAAGACCATGCTCGACCAGCTCCTCTGGTGGGCGTCCGTCCTCCACGACGCCCGCCGCGACCGGCCCTACGTCGCCTGAGCGCCGTTCGACCCGGCCTCCCCGCCGGGTCAGGTCGCCGGGAGGCGCTCGGCGTACTCGATGTGCAGCAGGCCCGGGACGCCCTTCGCGGTCCGGTACGGGTCGGTGCTCTCGTGCCGCAGGGTGACGCAGTAGTGGGGGCCCGACGGGTAGTGCCGCAGGGCGGCGGGGGCCTCGGTGCTCAGTGAGCGGATCCAGGCGCCGGTCCAGCGGAAGGCGGTGGCGCTGCCGGTGAGGAAGAGGGTGCGGGCGGCGCCGGCGAAGCGCAGTTCGTCCCGCCAGCCGGCGAACCCGCGTCGGCGGTGGTCGATGTCGTCCTCGGCCGGGAAGTCGCTGTCGGGGATGTCCGCGGTGTGCGGCCGGCCCGTGCCCAGCCGCCCGCGGACCGCCTTCCAGCGGGAGGGCGGGAAGCCCAGGCTGTGGTGGAGGAGTACGAGGTCCAGCCGGTCGGGGTCGGCGGGGCCCGCGGTGGCGCGCAGCGGCAGGTGGATCAGCGAGCGCGGGGAGCGGGCGGCCAGGGCCCAGGCCGCCGCGAGGTCCACGGCCGCCGGGCGGTCGACGACCATCTGCAGGGACCACGAGTCGTCGTACAGCACGGCTCCGGGGGTCTGCGGGGCGGCGGTGACCACCCGGTACTCGTCCCGGCCGACCCGGACCCGCTGGACCGTGGTTCGCAACTTCACCGCGCCACCCGCATGTGTACGTACTCCCACTCTCTCTCCGATGATCCGCCAGTCGTACCGCACAGCGCACCGTCCCGTCGCGCGGGTTTCCGACCGGACCGGCCGGCGGGCATCGAACTCCAGACGCCTGATCGGTCACCGGATCGAATCCCAACTCGACTACCATGCACCGGACTTGAACGAACCAATCAGGCCGGGAGCGCGTATGGGCGACGATCCGTCGACACCGCAGACGGATGCCGGGACGGCGAACACGACGGAGACGTCACCACCACCGGCCGCCGTGCCCCGGCAGTCGGGCCCCGTGCCGCCGGGCGCCGTGCCGCCGGGCGCCGTGCCCCCGGGCGCCGTGCCCCCGGTGGAAGCACCGCCCGCCGCGGCGCCGGGCCGGGCGGGCAGGCTGCTCGCCCTCGCCGTCGCCGTCGTCACCGTGGTGGGCGGCGTGATCGGCTGGTTCGCCTTCTACGACAGCCATCGCACGACGGAGTCCGGCCTGCGCAAGGACGCCGCCGAGCACCAGGACCGGCAGGAGGACGAGGCGAACGAGAACGGGCTGCCGCTCCTCGTCTCCGCCGGCGGCGCCTGGTACGGGCCCGCCTGGTACGCCGACGGCAGCCCGGACCCCTCCGCCGACGGAAGGGCGTTCCCCGTGAACGGGGGCGAGATCTTCGAATGGCTGGAGGCCCGCACCCCCGTCGGGCGGACGGGCACGGCCGTGACCGTGCAGAGCCGGCACAGGACCACGGTGGTCGTCCAGGGCGCGGAGTTGAGCGGGCTCAGCTGTCAGGCGCCGCTGAGCGGTGCGGCCTTCCGCCCCCCGGGCGTCGGGGACGGCGGCGACGAAGCGCCCCCGACCGGGATCGGCTTCAACCTGGACGCGCAGAAGCCGATCGCGCACAACGTGGAGACCGCGGCGGGCCCCGGCGGATCGCCGCAGGAGGTTCTCGGGGGGCCGTTCACCCACAACGTCGCCCTCGACAAGGGCGACGCGCGGCAGATCGTCGTCATGTTCGAGAGCCGGACCAAGTCCTGTACGTTCCGCGCCGACCTGCTGGTCTCCTCGAAGGGCCGGCTCTTCCGGATCCCGCTCCCGGCGACCTGGAAGGCCGGCGCAGCGGACGGGTACGTCTTCAAGGTGACCGCGCCCGCCGAGCGGTACCGGCAGACCTTGGTGACGGACAACGCGTGGACGCTCCGGTCCGTCGCCCCGCAGGACGTCGCGGCCGACGGCCTCGCGCTGACCCTGAAGGGGGAGTCCTCCGCCGGGCCCGCCCAGTGAGCTCCTGCGGTGCCGGGTGCGCCGGGCGGGGGCGTCAGCCGGTCGCGCGGACGTAGATGTCCGCGGCGCCGGGGAGGCCGCCGGAGGTGGCGGCGACGTAGATGCGGCGGCCCGAGGTGGGGCGGGTGGGCTCCGGGGTCAGGGTCGGCGTCGGCGTGGGGGTGGCCGTGGGGGAAGCCGTGGGCGCGGGGGGTTCGTCTCCGGCCGGGCCGCCGGCCTGGAGCCCGCCCGCGGCCGGTTCCTCGGCCGACCCGGACGTCGGCCCGGACACCGCCCCGGGCCCCGACGCCACCGCGGGGTCGGCCGGGTCGGCCGGGTCACCCGGCCCGGCGGTCTCGCCGCCTTCGACGGACCCGGTCGGCGCCGGCGTGGACGAAGGCGGCGGCGTACACGTGGGCGACGGGGCCACCTCGACCGCCGACTCGGTGGGCGTCGCGGCCTCCGAAGGGGTGGGCGCGGATGTCCCGGGCCCGGGTGCCACCGGCCCGTCCGGACCGGGGAGCTCCGGGGCCTCGGCCGGCTCGTCACCGCCGAGGGCCGCCGCCAGGTCGGCCGGCAGCGGTGCGCTGGGACCGGGAGCGGGCAGGTCGTACGTCCGCAGGAAGTCGCCCACCCCGACGTCCTGGCCGCCGCCGAGCCGGTAGTGCAGATAGGCGACCGGCACGCCGTCCGCCGTACGCGTGTACACCGCGCCCACCGGGACGTAGTAGCGGCCCGCGCCCGGGTGCTGGGAGGGGTGGAGGCCGGCCAGCAGCTCGGCGCGGTCGCGGTCGGTCTCGATCGCGCCGCGGCCCAGCGTGAGCGCGTTGACCCCCCGGACCAGCAGCGCCGCCGCGACCGCCACGAAGAGCACCAGGCCCACCGCGACCGTCCGCCGCAGCACCGGACGCCCGTGCAGGGCGGGCCAGGAGTCGCTCGACATCCGCTCCGTCGGCAGTCCGCCGCCCCTGTGTTCCCGGCCCGACCGCCCCGCTTCGTTCACCGCTGCTGCTCCCCCGTACCCGTCGGCGCGGCCGCCCGTCGGCCGCGCCGGTCGGACCCGGCCGCGCCGCTCGCGCTCCTCGCACTCTCGACGTGGACCCTACGCCCGAAGTTCCGAGTGGGACCAACCAGCCCGATCAGCTCAGATAGGCCGGTGCCACCGCGGCTTCGAGCACCCGCTCGGCCAGACCGCCGCCGTCCGCCGGGACGGTCCACAGATCGGCCCCGAAGTCGCCGGGGAGCGCGTAGAGCAGGGTGGCGTCGTCAGCCCAGACCGCCTGGTCGTCGATGCTGCGCTGGTCGGCGGTGGCCGTCTCGGTCATGGTGGCCAGGTCGAGCACGTAGAGCCGCCAGGGCGCGTCCTCGGACAGGCCCGGGACGCGCTTCTTGTAGGCGATGCGGGTGCCGTCCGGGGAGAGCGAGGGGCACTCGACGTTCTGGTGCAGCGTGGTGAGGGTGCGGGCGGCGAGGTCGCCGCGGACGAGGTAGGTCTGGCCGCCGGTGGCCGCGGTGGCGTAGAAGGTGTTGTCGTCGGCGAAGGTCACGCCCCAGATGTTGACGTCGGGTGCCTGGTACGGCTTGCCGTCCTTGATCACGGCGAAGGTCTCCAGGTTGTCCCGGAGGTTCCAGTCGCGGACGTCGACGATCGAGGTGCGGGTGGAGAAGTCGGTGCCCGCGTAGGAGTCGCCGCTGACGAAGACCGTCCAGGCGGCGAGGTGGCCCGAGGGCGACACCCGGGAACGGGTCGGGATGCCGGCGGCGGGGAACGACCGCAGTTCGCGCAGGTGGTCGTCGAGTACGACGGCGTGGTACGTGTCCTGCAGCGCGCCGCGCTCGGCCTGCAGGCAGATGCCGGTGCCGGCCGCCGCGTAGAAGCGCAGGCACTGCACGCCCGAGGCGGTGCGCGGGCCGTCCGGCTGGTCGGCCGGCACGGTGACGATCTCGTCCCGGTGCGGGCCCCAGGCCATGTTGCGGAAGAGCAGGCGGCGCGCGCCGGGCGGCGCCTGGAGCGACACCGGGCCGGGGGTCACCACCGGGCCGCCGGGCTGCGCCTGGTCCTTGCGAGCCGACTGGTCGGACGCGTACAGCACGGCGCCGGTGCCGACCGAGCCGAGCAGCAGGACGGCGACGAGCAGGATCAGCACCCTGGTCCGGCCTTGGAGCGGTTGGGTCACGAGGGCACCTCGGAGTCGGAGTCGCGGACGGGGTCGGGGGCGGAGCCGGAGTCACGAACGGGGGCCGGGGCGGGGGCGGAGTCGCCGGGGGCGGGGTCCGCCTCGGTCCCGGGGGCCTCGCGCAGCACGAAGGCGGCCGCCAGCACACCGCCGGCCAGCGCCGCCGCGGACCAGCCGAGCGCGGTGGTGCCGCCCACCGCGCTCCACAGCGCGCCGAAGGCGAGCGAGCAGCCGAACCGGGCCAGCGCCTGCCCGGTGCCGACCAGGGCCAGCCCGGCGCCGCGCTGCTCCGCCGGTACCGCGTCGGCCGCCGCGGCCGCCAGCACGCCGTCCGTCGCGGCGTAGAAGGCCCCGTGCAGCGCCAGTACGCAGACCGCCGCCGGCAGTCCGCCCAGCGGCGAGAGCAGCAGGCCGTACGCCAGCAGCAGCGCGCCGTGACCGGCCAGGAAGAGCCGGCGGCGGCCGATCCGGTCGGCGAGCGCGCCCAGCGGGACGGCGAGCAGCAGGAAGGCCGCGGCGGTGCCGAGCGGCAGCAGCGGGAAGAGGTCCGTGCCGAGGCCGAGGCGGCGCTGCACCAGCAGGTAGAGGAAGGAGTCGCTGACGGTGGTGAGGCCGAGCAGCACCGCGCAGAGCGCCAGCCGGCGCAGCCCGGGCAGGCGCAGCAGGGCGAGGCCGTCGCGCAGCCGGGGGGCGGTGGCCGGCGCGGCGTCGCCCGGCTGCCGGTTCGGCACGAAGAGCAGCAGCACCAGCACGCCGAACACGGCGACGCAGGCGCTGACGGTGAACACCGCGTCGTAGCCGTGCCGTTCGCCGCCGTCGGCGAGCAGCGGGCCACCGGCCAGGCGGAGCACCAGGAAGGCGGCGAGCGGGCCGATCAGCGCACCGGCCGTGTCCATCGCCCGGTGGACGCCGAACGCCCGGCCCCGGTGCTCGGGTTCGGTGGCCAACGAGATCATCGCGTCCCTCGGCGCGGTGCGCAGCCCCTTGCCGGTGCGGTCGACGGCCAGCACCGCGCCGATCAGCGGCACGGTGTGGACGAGCAGCAGCAGCGGCTTGCAGAGCGCCGACAGGCCGTACCCGACCACCGCGACGGCCTTGTGCCGGGACGTGCCGTCGGCGCCGCGCCGGTCGGCGAGGTGGCCGCCGGCCAGCCGGACCAGCGCGCTGAACCCGTTCTGGATGCCGTCCAGCAGGCCGAAGCCGAGCGGGGAGAGGCCGAGCCCGGTGAGCAGGTAGAGCGGCAGCACCGCGCTGACCATCTCGGAGGAGATGTCGGTGACCAGGCTGACGGTGCCCAGTGCCAGCACGGTGCCGGGCACGGCGGCCACCCGCCGCCCCGGCCGGGGGGCCGGGGCGACGGGGGCCTTGGAGCTGCGGGATTCCGCGACGTACACGGGCGTCAGTTCCAGATGCCGGTGATGGTGGCGGCGGAGGCGGCGTTGCCCGCGTGGGTGGTCAGACCGGCGAGGTCCTCCAGCGTGCGCAGCACGTTGTAGTGGTTGTAGGTGGTGGCGGTGGTGGAACCCGGCGTGACGTGCTCGCCGTAGAGGACGGTCGGGATCCGGTTGCCGGAGAGGCGGTTGTCCTCGTCGAAGGTGACCACGAGGATGCTGTTGTGGGTCTTGGCCCAGGTCGCGTAGGCGCCCAGCTTGTTCTTGACCCAGGTGTCACCGGTGCCGACCGAGCAGTCGTGCATGTCGTTGCAGAGGTCCGGCACGACGAACGACACCTTGGGCAGGGTCGTGTAGTCGGTCGGGAACTGCGCGAAGGTGTACGCGGTGTTGGTCGGCACGTTCTTGAAGCCGAACCACGGGTTGTGCTTCTGGGCGTACTTGCCGCTGCTGCAGGTGGTCGAACCCTGGCTCGGCAGGCCCTCGTTGTAGCTGCCCCAGGTCTTGCCGGCGGCGATCAGCTCGGAGCCGAGGTTGGCGGCCGTGAGCGAGCCGACCGGCACGCAGCTGTCGTCGGTACGACCCTGCGCGCTGCCCGAGAACAGCTGGTAGTAGTTGGGCTCGCTGGGGTGGGTGAGCCCGTACGACTGGGTCAGCGTGGCGCCGCCCGCCGCGAGGGTGCCGTTGATGTACGGCGCGCTGGAGCTGCCGACGACCTGCGAGTAGGCGTGGTTCTCCAGGACGACGACGATCACGTGGTCGGGCGTGGGCAGGGTCGCGGCCTGCGCGGTGCCGGTGGCCGCCCAGAGGCCGAGCGAGCCGGCGATCAGGCCGAGCCCGGCGCCGAGGGCGGTCAGGGTGCGGCGGGGGCTGCTCGGGCGGAGTCGTGCGAAGGGCATGGTGTCCTCCGTGCGTCGGGAATCCGGGGTTCGGCAGGAACCGCCGGTGGGGCTGTGCGGGTCGAGCTGTGCGGGAGGTGCGGCTGTGCGGGGGTGGAGCTGCGCCGGGGTGGGCGGAGCCGGGACGGCGCCGCCGGGTTCGGAGCGCCGCAAACAGTAGGAGCGCGGCGGTGGCGTGTACGGCACAAGGAAGGTGAAGAACAGGCGAACAGCCTCCGGCGGCCGGCGACGGAGGTCACAGGAGCCTCGATTGACCCGTCCGACGCGCCCGTGGTGGGATTTCGTGGGCCGTCGAGCGGCTGCCGCACCGTCGCCCACGAGCACCGGACGGCCATCGGGCGGCCCAGGGGCGGCCACCGGGTGAAGGGAACGCGACGTGATCGGGCTGCTGGCCCTCGATACGGCGGGCTGCCTGCTCGCCGGGGAGCTGCACGCGCTGTGGCCGGACCACAGCACGGTGTTCCGGGCCGAGGACGGCGGTGAGAGCCCCGGCGCACTCCTGGAGCGCGCGCTGGGCGACTGTCGGCAGCTGGTCTGCTGCGCTCCCGTCGCTTCGATCGTACGACTGCTGCTCCGCCACCCCCCGGCCGGCCGGGCGCTGTCCGGTGAGGCCGGTGTTCCTGACGGCACCGGCGTCGTCTGCGTCGACCCGGAGCGGCGCTTCGCCGTGTCGCTGACCGGCCACGGCACGGGAGCGGACGAGCTGGCGGAGGAGGTGTCCACCCTGCTCGACACCTGCCCGGTGCGCCCCGGTGGCCCCGTCGTCGGCGCCCCCGTCGCCGGTACTCCCGTCGCCGACGCCCCCGTCGCCGACGCCCTCGTCGCCGGTGTCGGTCTGCGCGAGGCGACGGCCCTGCCCGAGGTGGCCCAGCTGATCCGCCGGACCCTGCGGGAGGCCGGACTGGCCGACGGCTCCGTCGCCCGGCTCGCGACCCTCACCGGCAAGGGCGACCACCCCGCCGTCCGCCACGCCGCCGCCCTGCTGGGCGTCCCGGTGGACGAGCACACGGCCGAGGACCTCTCGGCCGTCACCGTCCCGAACCCGTCCACCGCCGTCGGCGCGGCGGTCGGCACCCTGAGCGTGGCGGAGGCCGCCGCGCTGGCGAGCACGCCGGGCGGCGAACTCCTCGTCCCCAAGCAGAAGTCGGCGACGGTGACGGTGGCGGTCGCCCGCGCGGCGGCCTCCGGACGGCTCACGGTCGTCGGCCTCGGCCCCGGGCCGCGCGACCTGGTCGTCCCCCGTGCCGACGCGGAGCTGCGGCGCGCCTCGGTGGCGGTGGGCACTCCGGACGCGCTGGCGGCCGCCGCCGGGCTGCTGCCCCCGGGCGCACGACGACTCACCGCCCCCGACTGCCTCCGGGCCGCCGTCGAACTCGCCTCGCGCGGCGCGGCCGTCGCCCTGATCGTGCTCGGCGACGGGCGCGCGTACGCGCCACCGGCCTCCGACCGCTACGCACTCGTCCGCGTTCCCGGGCTGCCCCTTCTCGCCGACGTCGATGGAGACCCCTCGTGACCACCCCCGACCATGACCTCCGCCACCACGGTGACGCGGAGGTGCGCGCCGACGGCGCCGGTCTGGTCGACCTCGCCGTCAATGTCCGCACCGGTACTCCCCCGCAGTGGCTGCGCGAGCACCTCGCGGCAACGCTCGGCGACCTCGCGGCCTACCCCGACGGCACCGCCGCCCGCGCCGCCGTCGCCGCCCGGCACGGTCGACCGGTGGCGGAGGTGCTGCTCACCGCGGGCGCGGCGGAGGCGTTCGTCCTACTGGCACGCGTACTGACGCCACGTCATGTCATCGTGGTCCACCCGCAGTTCACCGAACCGGAGGCGGCACTGCGGGACGCCGGGCACGCCGTGCGGCGCGTCCTGCTCACACCCTCGGACGGCTTCCGGCTGGGCGCGGTACCGGAGGAGGCGGACCTGGTCGTCCTCGGCAACCCCACCAATCCGACCTCCGTCCTGCACCCGGCCGACACCGTGGCCGCCCTGGCCCGCCCCGGTCGCACCCTGGTGATCGACGAGGCGTTCATGGACACCGTGCCCGGCGAGACCGAATCTCTCGCCGCCGCAAGGGAGTTGCCCGGTCAGGTGGTCGTCCTGCGCAGCCTCACCAAGACCTGGGGCCTGGCGGGCCTGCGGATCGGTTACGTCCTCGGCCCGCCCGCCCTGATCGCCGCCCTCGGCGCCGCCCAGCCGCTCTGGCCGGTCTCCACCCCGGCGCTGGCCGCCGCCGAGGCCTGCAGCGCGCCCGCCGCACTGGCCGAGGCCGACGAGGCCGCCCACCTGCTCGGCGAACACCGCGACCACCTGCGGAAGGGGCTCGCCGCCTTCCCCGCCGTCCGGGTGTACGGCGAACCGGCCGCGTCGTTCCTGCTGATCGAACTCCCGGACGCCGCCGCCGTCCGGGAACGGCTGCGCGAACGCGGCTTCGCCGTCCGCCGGGGCGACACCTTCCCCGGACTGGGGCCCGACTGGCTGCGGATCGCCGTCCGGGACCCGGCCACCACCGACCGCTTCCTCGCCGCGCTCGACGATGTGCTCGGCCGTGCGCTCGACGATGTGCTCGGCACGCTGCCCGGGGCGCACTGAGGCGCGGCCGACCGGGCAGGCAGGCAGGGTCAGCCCCCGCTCTCCAGCGAGAGCAGGAGCTTGCGCAGCAGGCCCTCCAACTGGGCGCGCTCGTCCGGGGACAGGGCCCGGACGAGGTCGAGCTCGTTGGCGAGGTGGCCCTCGATCAGGCTGTGGGCGATCCGGCGGCCCTCCTCGGTGAGCGCGGTGCGCACCATCCGACGGTTCTCCGGGTCGGTGGCGCGGGTCACCAGCCCCTTGGCCACCAGCCGGTCGATGCGGTTGGTCAGCGCACCGGCGCTGATCATCGCGGCCCCGGCGAGGTCGCTCATCCGCAGGGCCGCACCGTCGCCGGCCCGGAGCAACGTGGTGAGCATGTCGTACTCCCAGGGCTCCAGGTCGTTGGCCTCGAAGTAGTCCTTGATGCCGAGTTCGAGCAGCCGCGAGGCGCGGAAGATCCGGAGCACCACGCCGATCGGCGCGGTGTCGAGGTCCGGGCGGAGCGCCCGCCAGCGTTCGATGACCGTGTCCACTGCGTCGTCCATGCCGGCCAGTCTAACAAAAGCTTCCACATCAAAATGTTTGACATCGGTCCGATGCCGCCCTAGCGTTTCACCCGCAGTCATTTTGACGTCGAACCATTGGACGTCGAAGCTTCAGCGTGCGGGTCGCCCCGCCGCCCCGGCCACCGCCGGAGCAGCCCCGGCGCCACCGACGACACGAACACAAAGGAGACGGACATGCACTACGTGGTCATCGTCAGGACCGACGACACCCCCGACAGCGCACTCGGCCACTACCTGGCCAACGTCGGCGCCACCCTGGACGCCCACCAGGGCCGACTGCTGGCGTTCGACGCGCCGGCGAAGCTGGAGGGCACCGTGCCGTACACCCGGACGGCCGTCCTGGAGTTCCCCACCGAGGAAGCGGCCCGCGGCTGGTACGACTCGCCGGCCTACCAGGAACTGGCCGCCTGGCGCATCGCGACCATGGGCCGGCCGGTCGACATCAACCTGCTGGGCGGCCTCGCCGCGTAGGCGACACTGCGCACGGTCGGGGCGGGGCGGGTGGCCGGGGCCGGCGGGGTCCCGGTCAGCGCAGCACGACGGCGCCCCCACCCACAGCCGCCCCGGCCCCAGCACCTGCGCGGCGTCCCGGATCCGGGCCGGGTCCATCGAGCCGAGCAGCCGCTCGGTCACCGCCCGGGCCTGCGCCGAGGTGTCCCGCGTGATCACGTGCGGCCGGACACCGAAGCGGACCACCCGCCCCTGGGCGGCGGCCAGTTCACGGATCCGGGCGAGCTTCTCGCGGACCAGCGCGGGCGGTTCACCCCAGGTCAGGTAGACGTCCGCGTACCGCGCCGCGACCTCGCCGCCGCCTGAACCCCACGGGAACCCCTGAACCCCCTGGGACAGGACCGGGACATTTCAAGCACCAGCCGGTGATCAAGCCGGACCTACCGTGGAGGCAGACAACGATCCCCCCTCGACAGACGGAAGTTGGGACCTCCATGCGCTCGCGAATCGCCCTCGCCGCTCTCGCCGTCACCGCCCTCGCGGCCACCGCCACCGCCTGCGGCCCGGAGAACAGCGACACGCCGGCCACCGCGGGCGGCGCCCCGACGACCGCTCCCCCGGCCGCCGCGCCGACCACCGCTCCCCCGGCTGCCGCGCCGACCTCCGCCGCGCCTGGCGCACCCAGCAAGTCCGCCAAGCCGTCCGCCTCCACGCCCGCCCCGGGCGCGGGCGACAAGACCGGCTACGGCCAGGCCTGCGGCGCCAACGACCTCACGTTCAGCGCCAAGATGGAGACCCAGGCCGGCGGCTACATCCAGATCTCCGCCAAGGCCAAGGCCGGCATCACCTGCGTCCTGCCCGGCGACCACCCCGTCATCGCCTTCGGCTCGGGCGGCATCGAGGCCGCCAACGCCGAGCAGGCCGTCGGCACGCCGATCACCCTCAGCGGCTCCACGGTCGCCTACGCGGGGATCAACCCGAAGAGCACCAACACCAACCAGGTCATCGAGTTCAAGGACGTCATCATCGGCATCGGCAAGGGGGACGCGAACCCGGTGAGCATTCCCGTCGGTTCCGTCAAGGTCGACAAGCCGGTCGTCACCAACTGGCACACCAGCGCCAAGGATGCCGTTCCCGGTGTCTGATCTTTGATGATTGACGGTCGGTCACCTACCTTGTTCCGACCGCCTGATAGGCGTTGACGCCCGTTTGCCGCATTCCTCTGCCGCCGAACCATGTCTGTGCTACGTTCCGAATTCCCAACAGAACACCCAGACATAGGTGACCCCGGCGGTGCTCGAACACCCCGGGGCCCGGCAACAGGAGCAAGACCTCCCGATGCGTGTCCATCGTAGCGCCCACGTGCGCCATTTCACCGTGCTGCCCAACGGTCTGCTCCAGGACCGCCGGCTCAGCTACACCGCCCGAGGCCTCCTCGCCGGCCTGCTCTCCCGCCCCGACGGGCGGCGCGAGGACGGTCGCCAGATGGCCGACACCAGCCCGCAGGGGCGCGGCGCCGTCCGGCGGGCCCTGAAGGAACTGACCGACGCCGGCTACTACCGGGTCGAGACCGTCCGCCTGCCCAACGGCACGCTCCGCAGCGAGGCCCACGTCTACGACTCCCCGCAGCTACGGAGACCGCTACCGGGTGTCCCCCGTCCGGAACCCGGTGAGTCGAACTCCGGCCGCCCTGACGCCCCTTCGGTAAAGAAGACGGGGAAAGCACCCACCCTCCCGCCGCCTGAGGAGCCTGTGCCCGACGACCAGACCCGGGCAGCCGTGGCGACCCTCTTCCGGGTGCTCCGCCCGGAACCGCGCCTGCGCCTCGGCGAGGCCGAGGCGCTCGGCCTGGCGCCGCTGGTCGCCCAGTGGCTGCAACGCGGCTGCACCGCCGACGACCTCGCCCGGGCACTGCTCCCCGGCCTGCCGGCCCACCTGCACTCCCCGGCCGCCGTCCTCCACAGCCGCCTCACCCGCAAACTGCCGCCGGTGCAGGAGGACCGACCGCACGCGGCCGCGCGGTACACGGAGTGCCCCGGGTGCCACGATCCGGTCCCGCGACCGGGCCTGTGCCGCCCCTGCGCGGGCGTCGCCCCGCGGGTGCCGGTCGCCGACTCCCACGTGGCGCTCGCGGGCGCCACCCGCGTCCGCACCGCCCTCCACGCGGCCCGAACCGCCCTCCGCCCGCACGGCGGACCGGCACCGGCACCGGCGGGGTAGGAGGGCCGGGCGGGCCTCCCCCGTGCAGGGGAGGCGGATCATGCCCGGGCCCGATCCCGGGCCGTCGGCGCCCCGAAAAGCTTGGCGCATGGCAATCCTTGCGAAGCACCCGAAGGCGGCGACCACGACGACCGAACGGCCCGTCCCGCGCTGGGCCGAGACGGTCGCCCACGTGATCCCGCTGATCGGCCTGCCGGTGTGCCTCTGGCGGCTGCCGATCGGATTCGGGTTCCAGATGGGGATGGACCTTCCCCGCACCTCGCAGCCGCTCTGGGTGACCGTGCCCTACGTGTTCACGCTCAGCCTGCTGTCCGAGGCGTTCGCGCTGCTCTGCTCCGGCCTGGTGCGACGGTGGGGCGAAGTCGTACCCGACTTCGTTCCGGTACTCCGCGGCAGGCGTATTCCACCTGCCGCAGTGATCGCGCCCGCCACGGTCGCCGGCCTCGCCTTCACCTTGCTGACCGTCGACTGGGTCCTCACCGAATTCGGCCTCGCCGGGTTCTCGACCGTCGAGTACACCAACGGCTGGTGGCGGGCCCTGGCAGCGACGGTGAGCGGACTGTTCGTCCTGTGGGGTCCGCTGGTGCTGGCGCTGACCTACGCCTACTATCGCCGCCGCTGCCGCCCGGCCAGGTGAGCAGTACCCCGAGATCGCCGGAACAGGAGCGCGCGTGCCGCCCGCAGACGACCTCGCGACGGCCTGGACCGGACTCGTCCGCCGGCTCGCGGCGAACGCACCGGCCGGCTACGCGGCCCTGAACCCGCCCGCCACCGATGCCGAACTCCAGGCCCTCGCCGCGGCTACTCGCACAGCCCCCGATCTCGGCCCCTCGCCGAGATCGGGGGCAAAATCTCGGCTTGTCGTCTATCGTCCGGCTTCGAACAGTCGGGCCCGATGATCACTCGTCTGTGCAACTGTCGGCCGCACCCGGCGCAGCGGTGCGGGCTCCGCGCAAAGGGGCGTCAGCTCTCCCTGAGGAGGATTTCCTTCAATTCGCTCAGGCTGTCGATCCGGTACGTTGCCCGGGAAAAGTCGTCCGCCTTCGTGAACTCGTTGCGGACGATGGCGCAGTCGATACCGGCGGCCACCGCCGAGGTCAGTCCTCTGGCTGAATCCTCCACGACCAGGGTCTCCTGCGCGGTGGCGCCGAAGCGTTTCAGCCCGGCCAGGTACGGTTCCGGGTTCGGCTTGGCCAGTTCGTAGTCCTCGCGCACAAGGACGAAATCCATGAACTGCCTGATCTGGCGCTTCTCGTGGATGATGTCGAAGTCGGCCCGCTTCGCGGTCGTCACGATGGCCATGCGGGCATACGTCGACAGTTCGGCAAGAGTGTCCACGACGCAGTCGATCTCGATGGCCTCGGTCCGCAAGTACTCCTGGTAGTAGCCGTTACGGGCCTCGCGAACCCGGACGAGGGTCCGGTCGTCGATGCCGGCCGCCCTGGCCTGGACCCAAGAGCCTGCCCCCCGGGCCATGTCCCGGAGGTACTGATCCTTGTCCAGCGTGAAACCGGCCTCCGCCAGGGCGCGTTCTGCGGATCTGAAATACCAGAACTCGGTGTCGACCAGGACACCGTCATGATCGAAGAGTATGTATTTCTTCACGACATCATTCCTTCCCGGCGGTCGCGAAAGACCGGCGCGCCCCCGCGGATCGTACCGTCGCCAGCCGGCAGCGATCAGCTGGAGCCGTTCGCGGACCAGGTGCATTCCTGCCCCCACCCCGGATGTGACGCGGCCTCACCCATGCACGCCGACTCCGCCGCACTGTTCCTGAACCGAAGCTGTCGACGACCAGAACCCGCACCCGCCACGCGGGAGTTGAGCGCCGATGGAATCCTGACCGGGCCGTCACGCCGGCTCGGCGACGCGAGCAGGCCAGGGCGGCCGTCGCCGAGCTGACCGACGCCTTGGCCACCGCGAACATCGTCCCGCCCTCGGCCCGCGTGGACAGCCCTTCCCTCCTCACCGGCGAGGTACTGGTGGAACTCGGCCGGGCCCGGCCCGACGTGATCGTCCGGCGGGGGCTGGGCGGTGAACCGGCCGACGCCCCGCGAAGTGGCCGCCGCCGTCCTCGTCCTCGCCGCCGGCATCGCGCTCGCCTTCGGTGCGGCCGCGCTGGTCGACCCCGACCAGCGCGGCACCGCCCACGTCGCCTGGTGGACGACCCTCGCAGCGTCGTTCCTCCGAGGCTTCAGCTGGTCCGAGCACGCCCTCGACCGTCGCCGGACGCCACCGCGGTGATCAGCACAGCTCGACCGCGTCCCCCACCGTCACCCTCCCCGGCTCCACCACCTGCGCGTACACGCCCGCGCAGGGCAGCGCCGCCATCCCCTCCAGGGGCACCAGCCGGTTCTGCGCGGCGAGCACCTTCAGGGCCGCCGTACTGCGCGGCAGCGGGCCGTGGGCGAGAGTCGGAACGGCGCAGCGTGGGGTGGGGACGAGGATCCGCAGCCGCAGGTCCGGGCCGATCCGCAGCTCGCGGCCCACCCACGCGTTCTCCACGTAGCCGTCTCCCCCGGTACGGATCACCAGGTTGGGGCGGTAGCGCTCGGCCTCGGCCGGCACGGCGTCCAGGGTCGAGGTGGTCACCAGGTGCAGCGGGGCGAAGTCGAAGAACGTCCCGGCAGGCGCGGCCCGGCCGATCTCGCTCTCCGTGACGGCGACCTCCTCCTCGATCCCGCGCGCCAGCACCTCCTCCGGCACGGCCCGTTCGACGATCGCACCGGGCGGCCGCTCGCCGACCAGCCGGACCTTGCGGCCCAGGAGTTCGGACATCGCACCCTCGTCCACCTCCCGGCCGTCCGGCCCGGTGATCACGACGCCGTCGGCGTGCAGCACGGCCGTGAACCCGAGCATCCCCGCCCAGAGCCGCGGGTTCTTCGCACTCGCCACCCGTCCGCTCCCGGCATCGAGCAGCCCCATCACCCGGTCGCCGTACAGCCCGCGCTCGGTCACCGCGGCCTCGCCCAACTCCTCCCCCAGCATCGACTTCACCGGGTACCGCCGAAGCCGCTCCACCGTCCCGACCCTCATGCCACCGCCTCCGCCCGTGCTCGCAATACCTAGAAGTCTCCCCCACGCAGACCGAGCCCGGCGTCGATACGCAGGGCCGGCGGCCGCCCGGGGTGGTGGGCCGTCACGAACAGCGGCGAACGTCTGACAAGGTCCCGGCCAAGGAAGAAGAATGAGATCCGATCAGGCATGCAAACGAACACAACGTGCTCGACACGGGAGGCGCAGATGCCGCTACGGTTCATTGCAAAGAATGAGAAGTCGGGCGACCACGGCTCTCCCACCGTATGGGTGGACCCGGAGACCAGGGACTTCATCATCCAGGGGTGGAAGACCGACCCGGAGACGACGGCGGACTGCCTCGCACACGGCCCGATCCCGGACCACGAGACCGTGGTCCGCATCCCGGCCCGCATGGCGAAAGCCCTCAAGGAGGCGTTGGATGTCGCAGAGCTTGACCAACTTCGCTGATCTCCTGCGGTCGGCGAAGAAGTCGGCCGTCCACCTGGAACTGCGTGACGTCTATTCGGTCGAGAACGAGGATGAAGGCTTCAGAGCGTGGCGAGCCGGCAACCGGCTCGACCCCACTGACCGCTCCTCATGGTGGCGGCCGTGGCTCGACCTCGTCCAAGAGGTCACCGCCAATGGTGTGTCCGTCAAACGGGCCCGAATCATCTCCGAACCACTCAGCGAGTACATCCGGTACGAGCACTCGTTCACGTTCACCAATGTGGCCGGTGGTGAGGAGGTCCGCTGGCTTCCCCGTCGTCGTGCGTCTGATCTTCTGCTGCCCGGGAACGACTTCTGGCTGTTCGACGGCCGGATTGTCCAGTTCAACATCTTCGACGGCGACGGCCGATGGGTGCACACCGACCAGAACGATGACCCCTCTGTGGCACGATTCTGCGCGACCGCCTTCGACGCCGTGTGGGAGCGTGCTATCCCTCACGAGGTGTACAGCCCCGCCGAGTAGTCACCGAAGCCGGCCAGTTCATGTCCTCCTCACCGTTCTCCAGCGCCCAAGCCGCGCGGAAGGCGCTCGCCGATCAGCTCGACCAGATCAGGCGGGACGCCGGGCTGACAGGGCTTGAACTGGCCTCGCTGTGCGGGTGGCACAAGTCGAAGTCGTCCCGCATTGCCCGTGGCCTGACAAGGCCATCGGACAGCGACATCCGTGCGTGGTGCACGGCCTGTGGGGTCCCGGAACAGGCCGCAGATCTGGTCGCGGCGTCGCGCACTGCCGAGTCGATGTACACGCAGTGGCGCGACCTCCACCGCGACGGTATGCAGCGCGTACACCAGAAGAATCTGCCGCTCTATCAACGGACACGGAAGTTCAAGGTCTACGCATCCAACGTCATGCCGGGGATGACGCAGACCGGACCCTACGCAACGGGATTGCTCCGTTCGATCACCACTTTCCAGGGCACTCCCGATGATGTGGACCAGGCGGTGAAGGCCCGGCTGGATCGGTCCCGTGTGTTGAGCGATGCCAGCCACCAATTCGCCCTGGTCCTGGAGGAGGCCGTCCTCTACTACGGCGTCTGCGACGACGAGGCTCTGACCGGCCAACTTGATCATCTATTGGAGGTCGCTTCGCGGCCTAACGTCTCTGTCGGGATCATCCCGTTTCGAGCCCGTCGAACCGTTTGGCCTCTCGAAGCCTTCTACGCATTCGATGAGCGCCTCGTCGCCGTCGAGACCCTGACCGCTGAGATCAACGTCACCGCTCCCAGCGAAATCCGAACCTACCTGCGCGCCTTCTCCGAACTGGCCAAGGTCGCCGTTCGTGGAGCCGAAGCCAGAAGCTGCATCGCCAAGGCGCGCAGTGCTCTCGGGTGAATCGGTGCAACCGTGTGCAACTTCGTGGCACTGTCCGTGACCCGCTCCTTACGGTCTTACTCGAGCCCCGCGACCTCAGCGAGAGAGGGCGGAGCGATGGCGAGTCGCGACCCGTACATATCTCTGCGAAGTCGGGACCGGCTGGACCTTCCGCCGGCCGGGCCCGTCCGCCCCTGCGCTGCTCGTCCATCTCGGGAGAGCAGAGCCAACCTGATTGGAGAAGCCCATGAGCACCGCCACCATCAAGCTCAGCCCCGAGCTGACCGAGTTGGGCAAGTTCTTCACGATCGCCGCACGTCGGATCGACGCGGGCGAGGCTGCGCCGGAGATGTTCTCCGCCGCGGTCGACGCCGCGTGGCACCAACTCGTCGCCGACCCGGCCGCGCACGTCGCCTTCGCGGTCGAGCACGCCGGCCGCGCGCTGGGCCACGTCGAGAGCGCGGGCGTCGGCTTCATCTCCTGGGTGAGCGCGTACGAGGAGGCGTACGGCCCCCTGGCGGACATCTGGTTCACCGACGCCGAGGGTGCGGTCAACACCGAGGCCCTGGCCCGCTACCGCGAGTCGGGGGAGGTCTGGGCGGAGTGGGACTGCTCGCCCGTGCCGGGCGACGGAGACCTCGTGCCGACGAAGACCACCCTGTGATCAGCGCACGATCCGACGGAGCGCCCCGGCCGACAGCCGGGGCGCTCCGCCTCACCGCGGCCCGCTCGGAGAATCCGACCGGCATCGACGTGGACGACTACCGCGCGGAATTGTTCGAACACTGCCCCTTCCTCCAACCGTCCATGACGCGCGGAATGACCGGGTGGACCGTCTACGAGATCGCGCCCGGTGCGCACCGGTACGCGGTCGAAGCGGAGTTGTTCCATGCGGGCGTGCAGGCCGCGGAGTGGATTCGCCCGCTGATGGCCAGGCCGCACGGGCTGCTGACATCCGAGAACGTGGTGCTCGTCGGGCAGTGCGCGGACGCCGCCCACCGCGAGCTGCTGGCCTGGCCGCACCGCCGCCGAGTTGGCCGACCTCATGAAAGCGGCGGCCGCGTGATCGGACTGCGGGAGCTGACCCCGGACGACGCCATCGCCCTCCAGAACATCTACGGTCCGGAATCGACCAGATACCTCGGGCGGGGCGCGATGGACGCCGCCGAAGCCCGGAGTTGCACACGTGACGCGGTGGCCGCCGCCGGACACTTCCCGCGCACGCTCTACACGTTGGGTCTCGCTCGGAAGAGTGACCTGCTCGGGGTCGTCAAGCTCCGCCTCGACCGCCCGGCCGCCACCGTCAGCTACATCCTTCGCGCGGACGCCTGGGGCCAGGGCTACGCCACCGAAGGGGCGCGCAGGATCCTCGCCCTGGGATTCGGCCATCTTGGGCTGCCCGTGGTCCATGCCAAGCACCACCCGGACAACCCGGCCTCGGGCCGGGTCCTCACGAAAGCCGGATTCACGTGGACAGGTCAGGTCTCCGGCTTCGAAACCTACCTCGCCCGGCCGCAACAACCGCCTCGGACGGGTCACTTCATCAGAGCGGCCGCCCGCGGGGCAACGCGGCGGCCTCACGCAGCTCCTCCCTCGGCATCGGCTTCACCGGGAAGCCGCTCCACCGTCCCGATCTTCATGCCACCGCCTGCGCCCATTCCCGCAGTACGGTGAAGTCTCCGTCAGCCAAACCGACTTTGGGGTCGATGCGCAGGGTCAGCGCCGGCCCGCGGTGGTGGGCGGCTATCCACGCGGCGTCCTGCGGCTTCAGCTCGTCGTCCACCCAGACGAACGGACGCCCGGCGGCCCAGGCGACCAGGTTCCTGGTCTTCCAGTGCAGGCCGTCCGGATCCTCCCGGTGCAGCTCCGGCCAGCGGATGTACGGAAGCCGGGGCAGCCCGAGCAACGGCCCGATGAAGGTGTTCGCCTCGTCCATCCACGTGGTGGCCCACACCAGCTCGTACCGCAGCGCCAACAGCTCGGGCCCGTGGGCCGGGTTGATCCAGATCCGCAACGGCCGCACACGATCGGCGGGCCTCTGCGGAAAACGGGCGACCCAGCAGTCGGGCTTCACCCGGTGCGTCCCGTACCCCTGCGGTCGCCGGTGCAACTTGGCGGCGTAGGGATTCAACGGACCGTCGACATCGAGCAGGAGCAGCGGCAACGTCATACCGGGCATCCTCGCCGGGGAGCCCGCTCCGATACCAGGGATTTGTCCTGTCTCACAGCCCGTCGGGTGAGCGTGCGGCGGGCCCGGATCGCCTCTGAGCCCGTCACCGACTACATCCGGTACGAGCACGCCGGCACCGTCGTGAACCTCGGCGCGGGTGAGCAGGTCCGTTGGCTCCCTCGGAAACAGTCGTCCGATCTCGCCCTGCCGGGAAACGACTTCTGGCTCCTGGACGGCCGCCTTGTCCGTTTCGGACACCTCTCCGGGGACGGCGCGTACCCGGGAGAGACATTCACCGACGATCCGACCGCCGCGGCGTTGTGCGACGCCGCCTTCGAAGCGGTGTGGCAGCGTGCCACGCCACACGAGAAGTACGAGGTGTGAGAGCTCCACCGCGCTTGACGTCGTGACGAATCCCGGCGCTCCCCGGCGAGCGGATATCTCCTGCGTCACAACCCTGACGCCCTCGGCGGGCACTGGGGACGTCCGCCGCTTCTACCGTGGAAACGACCCCGGGGCCCAAATCTTCGAGCGCGAACAGCGCTCTTCTGCGCACCTGGGTGCCTGTGGCACCCCTCTGGCCCGAGTTCGCGCAATTCCGTGCATGCGGGGTTGTGCTTCTCGCGCTCAGGCCCGACCGTGGTGCACGTCCCTGCAACTCCACAGACGTTGGAGATGGTCATGGCACTTGGTTTCGTGGGAATCGACCCCAACACCGGCGGCGGTGGTTCGCCTACCGTGTGGGTCGAGGACGAGGCGGAGGAGATCATCGTGCAGAGCTGGACGGCCGATGACGCGCTTCGCGAGAGGATCGCAGGGACTGAGTGGGTTCCCGGACATACGCTCGGTATTCCCGCTCACGAGTCCGTGATCCGCATCCCGGAGCGTATGGTGCCGATCTTGAAGGAGGCTATCGATCGTGTCGAACGTGCCCGACTTCGCCGCGCTGTTGAGGAGTGCTCGGCGGACCGCAGTTCATTTGGAGATGCGTGACGCCTATGCCGTGGGCGACGAGGCCGAGGAGATCGACCGGTTCGCTCGAACGGGCGAAATCGACCTCGATCCCGAAGCGTCCTGGTGGCCCGAGTGGCTGGGGCTCGTCCGCGAGACGGTCGGCCGTGGTGTGGTCCTGCGGCGAGCTCGGATCGTCTCCGAGCCGGTGACCGACTACATCCGTTGGGAACACGCGGTCACCCCGATGAACCTGGCAGCCGGCGAGCTGGTCCGGTGGCTGCCCAGGAGTCAGGCGTCGGACCTCGCGCTCCCGGGCAACGACTTCTGGCTGATCGACGACCGACTGGTGCTGTTCCACTTCTTCACGGGGTACGGCGACTGGGCCGACCCGGGGTTCGCGTTCTCCGAGGACCCCGCGGCGGTGCGTCTCGCCTCCTCCGCATTCGAGGCCGTGTGGAAACGCGGCACCCCGCACGACAAGTACAGCGCCTGACGTGAACCTCACCCTGCTAGGGAGCGTATTTGGTCGTGATCAAGGGGTCTTGGTGAGGTCTTTGATCCAGATCATCGAGGCGCGGAGGTGGAGGCCGGCGAGGTAGCTCTC
>NZ_JBIVVS010000026.1:78070-116119 GCF_044768625.1 Kitasatospora sp. NPDC091207 | reverse complement strand
TCAGGGCTTGCTTGAGCCGTGGTGCCCGGAAAGCGGGCACGCCCGGTTCTGAGGGGGCTCCGGCGCAGCAATGCGCCGGAGCTACCCGACTGTTCCTCGCCTACTCGAGTGGGCTGGGCCGGACGTTGATCGACCGGGCGCTCTACCTGCCGAAGTCCTGGACGGACGACCGTGAGCGCTGTCGGGCGGCGGGGATCGGTGACGAGGTCGAGTTCGCCACCAAGGTCCAGCTCGCGAGGGCGATGGTCCGCCGTGCGATCGACCACGAGATCCCGTTCCGGTGGGTCACCGCGGATGCCGGCTACGGCTACAGCAAGGGCTGGCGCTACGAGTTGGAGCAGGCCGATGTCTTCCACGTCGTCGCCACCACCCGCCACGACACCGTGGTCACATGGCAGGCTATGGACCACAGGCTGCACGACCTGGTCGCAGACCTGCCCCGGCAGAAGTGGAAGCGCCGCTCCTGCGGCGACGGCGCCCACGGCCTGCGGATCTACGACTGGGCCCGCGTCGAGGTCCGGCCCTGGCACCGCCCCGACCGCAGGCACTGGGTCCTGGCCCGCCGCAGCATCACCGACCCCGCAAAGATCGCCTACTACATCGCCTACGCACCCGCCGATGCCACACTCAACGAGTTGATCGCCGTCGCGGGCGCCCGCTGGGCAATCGAGGAGTGCTTCCAGAGCGCGAAGGGCCAGTGCGGCCTGGACGACTACCAGGTCCGCCGCCACCAGGGCTGGTACCGGCACATCACACTCGCCATGGCCGCCCACGCCTACCTCACTGTCATGCGGGCCCAGCAGCTCAAAAGGGGGCCGGACCTACTCGAACGCCAGACCTGATACCCCTCACCGTCCCCGAGATCCGCCGGCTGATCACGCATCTCACCCGGCCTGTCCGCCGCAGCATCAACCACGTCCTGCACTGGTCCCGATGGCGCCGCCGACGCCAACACCAGGCCCGGACCAGCCACTACAAGAGACGAGGCCACAGCCCAAGAGCTGAAGCCTCATCACGGTAAGCACCGTTGCAGTACTAGTCTGGCCACTCGATCAAGGGGGTGGCCCGGCATGGTCTCGGACGGGGACTGGTACGTGCTGGTCGAGGAGGACCGGAACAACGGGAGCAACTCCGACTTCAGCCCGGACGTGCACCGGTGGGAACTGTCCAGGGAACGGTCGGCCGCCGACCGGGAGGCCGCAAGCGCCCTGGCGGAGGAGCTGGCCGGGACCTACCTGCCGCAGTCGTGGTCCCACATCGGGGCGGGACACGGCCGACGGATCTACCGGCTGCCGGACGGCACCCTGCTGGTCCGGATCACCGACCGGTCCACCCGCGTCCACTTCCGGGTGACGGTGGCCGAGTTGGTGGCGGAGGTTCCGGAGGCGGCGAAGGTACCAGAGGCGGCGAAGGTGCCGGAGTCGGCACCCCAACGGATACGCAGGCTCTTCGGCCGCTGAGATTCCCGTAACGCCCCGCCACCCGGACCGGGTGGCGGGGCGGAGAAGCGCCCGCTACACGCCCAGGGCCACCGTGCCGAACCGCCCGGCCCGGCGGACCAGAACGGTCAGGGCGAGGTACGCCACGAGGCTCGCCAGGCTCGGGACGGGCCCGGTGAGGCGCAGTTCGCCGCGCGTCAGTGAGAGCGCGTGCAGCAGCAGGACCGGCACCGGCAGAAGTCTCCAGAGGACCTGCAGCAGCAGTTGGGCGGGCGTCGCGACGTCCGCGCCGGTGGCGTCGCGGAAGGAGAGCGCGGCCACCACGGCGAGTGCCGCGCTCACGCCGGTGACGGCCGCCGCCGCGGTGGCCCAGGGCCCGCCGAGCGCGAAGGCCGCCCAGGCGGCGACGGCCAGCAGGACCGCCACCTGGGCGTAGGCGGTGGACGCCCGCCGGAAGTGCGACCCCTTCTCGCGCGCCGCACCTCCCCCGCCGCCCGGTGCGACGGCGCGGCCGCCGGGCCGCGGTGCGCGAGCGGCGGCGCCCGGCGGAACGACGCCGGGAGGCACCGTCGCCTCCACCACCGTGACCATCGGCGCCGCCGGCTGCTCCGGCCGGGCCGGGTGGACGGCCGCCCGGTGGACCGGCTCCCGGATCCGCCGCACCGCCGCCCGGGAGCGCCGGAAGGCGGCCGCGGCCTCGGTGGGCCGGCCCGCCGCGGTGAGCGCGGAGCCGAGCAGGGCCAGCGCCCACACCTCGGCGGGCACGTCGTCCTCCGCCACGGCCAGGGTCACCGCCTCGTGCAACGGGTCGACCGCCTCCAGCGGCCGTCCGGCGCCGTGCAGGGACCTGCCCAGGCCGCTCAGCGCGGCCGACAGCACGGCCGGCCGGCCGGCTTCCCGGGCCCGGGTGACCGCCTCGGTGGACCGGGCCACCGCCTCGTCGTGGCGTTCCAGCCTTCCGAGCGAGGCGGCCAGCGCGGTCAGGGCGCGGGCCCGGCCGGCCGGGTCGTCGACGCGGCCGCGGAAGTCGGCGACCGCGCGCTGGAGGGCGGCGGCCTGCTCGTGCTGTCCGAGGTCCGACAGCAGCTCACCCACCTCCTCCAGCACCAGGTGGCCGGCGAGTTCGTCGCCCAGAGCGAGCAGGCCCTCGGCCGCCTCGGCCAGGAAGGACAGGCCCAGGTCGCCGCCCGCCCGCCCGGCCAGACCGAGGGCGACGAGCCGGCGGTGCCGGTCCCCGGCCTCCCGGAAGGCGTGGAACGCGAGCGTGAACAGCGCGGCGGCGGGCAGCGCCCGGTCCATCAGGTCGAGGCCGACCAGGCCGAGCTGTACGTTGGCGACGCCGGTGCGGAGCTGGTCCCCGGCGGCCTCGGCCATCCGGACGGACCGGCTCAGGTCCTTCGCGGCGGCCTTCGCCCGACCCTTCTCCGCGAGCGCGATCCCCGCGTGCAGGCTCCCCCGGTACTCGGCCTCCGCGTCGCCGGTCATCCGGGCCGCGATCGCGGCCGCGCGACGGCCCTCCCGCGCCGCCTCCTCCGGCCGGCCCACCGCCCGCCAGGCCTCGGCCAGGGCGGCCAGCGCCGTCGCCGCGACCTCCCAGTGCCGGATCCGCCGTGCTCCCTCCGCCGCCTGGCGCAGCAGCGCCAGGGCCTCCTCGGGACGCCCGTCCAGGCAGCGCAGCCGGCCGAGCCGCACCTGGGCCGCCAACTCCGCTCCGGGGTCGCCGCGTTCGCCGGCCAGGGCCTGGACGAGGGCGGCGGCGTCGGCGAGCTCGTCGCGGTGGAGGCCGTGCTCCAGGTACGGGTCCAGCGCCTCCGCGAGGCCCGCCGCCGCGTCGGGCCCGCCGGCGGACGCCGCCCGGCGCAGCAGTCCCGCCGAGGTCGGGTGCTCGGCGTCGAGCCAGGCGAGCGCGGCGGTACGGTCGGCGAAGGCGCGCGCGTCGGTCCCGGGGCCGCGCCGCAGGGGGCTCAGGCGCAGGCAGGCGGCCCGGACCCGCTCGGTGTGGGCGCGGACCAGCCGCTCCAGGGCCTCCCTCGCCTCGTCGGCCGCCGCGTTGGGCGTCCCGGTGCCGGACGGCACGGGGAGCGGCAGGTCGTCGTCCGCGTGCAGTGTGGGCCGCCACCGGTCGGGGGCGTCGCTGCGGGCGAGCAGCCCCACCGCCAGCAGCGCGTCGAGGTCGGCCGCCACCGTCCCGGCGGAGGGTCCGGCGAGGTCCCGGACCGTGTCGGTGGAGAAGTCCGGACCGGGCAGGACGCGGGTCAGCCGCAGCAGCCGGGTCGGCCCGGTGCCCAGTGCGGCCAGGGCGAGCAGGTGGACGGCGGCCAGGGTCCGCACGGGTCCGTCGAGGCGTTCCGGGCCCGCCCGGAGCCGGTCCAGCTCCCGGGAGGTCTCGCCCGCCGTCGCACCGGTCCGGGCCATGGTGGCCGCCGTCACGAGCAGGGCGGGCGGCAGGCCGCCGCAGGCCTTCGCGAGGCGCCGCAGGTCGAGTCCGTCGGCGGCGTCGGCCGGCCGGCGGGCACCGCGGGCGGTCAGCTCGGCCCGCAGCAGGTCGGTGGCGGCGGCGGTGGTCAGCGGCGCCAGCCCGTGGAAGGTGCCCGGGAGGTCCCGCGGGGTGTGTCGCGCCGTCACCAGCACGCCGGCCGTGCCGGGAGCGGGCAGGAGCGCGGTCAGGTCGTCGTCGGTGGCCGGGTCGTCCAGGTGCAGCAGGACGCGGCGCCCCCGGGCGGCGTAGGAGGCCAGGGTGCGGTGCAGCAGGGCGGCCCGGCCGGCCGGGTCGGGCGGGATGTGCTCGGGCGGCAGTCCCGCGGCGCGCAGCGCGCGGCCGAGGGCACGTTCGGGGCGTTGGCGGCGGACGTGGTCGGAGCCGTGGAACTCGATCGTGAGCGGGCCGCCCGGGAAGTGCCCCTCGGCCTGGAGGGCGTGGCCGGTCCGGCGCGCCAGCGCGCTCTTGCCGACGCCCGGCGGGCCGGTGACGACCACGCACGGTCGCCCGTCGCCGGTGAGCGCGGTGCGCAGCACGGCGAATTCCGTGTCCCGGCCGGTGAGTTCGGCGGGCGGGGGCCCGGAGAGCGGCGTGATCACCTCCGGCAGGCGGACCGCGTACGGCCGGTCACCCGTCCACCCGTGGCAGAGCACGCCTTCGCGTTCCCGGTCGGCCCACGACCAGTCCACCGTTTCCATCCAGCCCCTCGAAACGTCCGTGCCGCCGACGGGGCGAACCGGTCCGGACGGCCCCCGGCCCGCCCGACTCGCTCCCCCGACCGCTCCCGCCCCTGCTCCGCCCCGGACGGGTCGCGTCCCCGGATCCGTCCGTGCGGAATCCATGACGCTACCTCACATTTCCTTCGCTGTAAGGGCTTTGGACGTTCATCGGACGCACCGCGGGCACCCGCCCGGCACAGTGGGGCCATCGGCCCCGGGAGTGTTCCACCGCGACGCACGGCCCGGGCGCCGGACGGAGGGGTTGAGCGGGGCGGCCGCGGGAACAGCAGGGGTACGGCCGGGCCGGCGGCCACCGGTTCGCCCGGTGTTCATGCGCCGATCGCCCGGCGGCGGGCACCAGTTGGGCCGGCGCCGTCATGGTGGTGGCGGCCTGTCAGCACGACCCCGGGACGGACATCGTGACCGAATCGCGCACACCGCGGTGGCGCCGGAGCCTCGCGTTCCTGCTCGTCGCCGTCGCCGGCCCGGTGGGGGCGCTGGGCGCCTCGCCCGCCCGGGCCGCCGCGGCCGACGACATCCGGATCAACGAGGTGGTGACCACCGGGAGCGTCGACGACTCGATCGAGCTCCACAACAAGGGCTCCGCGACCGTGGACGTCTCGGGCTGGATCCTCAAGGACGACGACAACGGCTCCCGGTACACGATCGCCGCCGGGACCACACTGGCCCCCGGCGCGTTCCGCGCCTTCGACGTGCACGCCGCGTTCGGCCTGGGCTCCTCCGACCGGGCACGGCTGTTCCTGCCGAACGGCAGCACGCTGGTCGACAGCTTCGGCTGGAGCGCGCACTCGGCCCCGTCCTGGTCGCGCTGCCCGGACGGCACCGGCTCGTTCGGCAAGGCCGCGGTCACCCTCGGCGCCCCGAACGCCTGCGGCACCACCGGCGGGACCACGCCGGTGGCCTGGCCCGGCAGCGGCTCCGTGGCGAACGCCGACGCCTCGAACGTCTTCGGGTCCGACCTCAGCGGCCTCTACCAGGAGGGCGGCGTGCTCTGGGGCGCGCAGAACTCCGGCACGCTGTGGCGGCTGGTGCCGAACGGGTCCGGCGGGTGGAAGCCGGACACCGCGAACGGCTGGAGCGCCGGCAAGGCGCTGCGCTTCCCGGGCGGCTCCGGGACGCCGGACAGCGAGGGCGTCACGCTCACCGGCGCCGGCGCCGCGGGGGGCGTGTTCGTGTCGAGCGAGCGCAACGGGGACGCCTCCGGCACCAGCCGGCTGTCCGTCCTGCGGTACGACGTGAGCGGCACGGGCTCCACGCTGACCGCCGCGAAGGAGTGGAACCTGACGTCCGCGCTGCCGTCGGTGGGCGCCAACCTCGGACTCGAAGGCATCACCTGGATCCCCGACGACTACCTGACCGGGGCCGGGTTCAAGGACGCGTCGACCGGCGCGGCCTACAACCCGGCCGGGTACGGCGCGCACACGGGCGGAGTGTTCCTCGTCGGGGTCGAGGGCGGCACGCTCTACGGCTTCGTCCTCCAGGACAGCGGGGCGTTCACCCGGGTGGCGACCGTCGCCAGCGGCATGGCCGGGGTCATGGAGCTGCAGTGGGAACCGCAGGCCTCACGCCTGTGGGTGGTGTGCGACGACACCTGCGACGGCCAGCACCGGACGATGCGGGTCGACGCCAACGGCGCGTTCACCACCACCGCGGTCTTCAACCGCCCGAGCGGCATGGGCAACCTGAACAACGAGGGCTTCGCGCTGGCCGGCGCCGCCGAGTGCACCGCCGGCGCCAAGCCCGTCTACTGGGCCGACGACGGCAACACCGGCGGCCACGCGCTGCGCAGGGGCACGGTCAGCTGCTGAACGAGCGGCGCCGTCGTGGTCCCGCCGCCGCCGGCCGGGACCACGACGGGCCCGTCCCGTCAGAGCGAAGCGGCCTGGTCCACCAGGGCGGTACGGCGTTCGAAGACCTCGGGGCGCGCCGTCTCCAGGGCGGTGGCGACCGCGCCGAGCAGCACCGCCTCCTCTCCCAGCCCGCTCGGGGCGAGCGTCGGGCGGAGCGGGCTGAGCCGGTGCAGCTCCCGCTCCAGCGGCTCCAGCAGGAGGTCCGCGCTGCCGCCGACCCCGCCGCCGAGCACCACCAGGTCCGGGTCGAGCACGGCCGCCAGCACGGCGATCGCGTAGGCGAGCTGCTCGGCCTCGCGCTCGACCGCGCGGGCGGCCAGCGGGTCGCCGGTCCGGGCCGCGTCGAAGACCTGCTTGGCCGTCAGCGGGCCGCGCATCCCGAGGCCCAGCGCGGTGCGGACCACCGCGTCGGCCCCGGCCGCCCGCTCTATCGTCCCGGCCGGTTCGCCGTCGGGCCCGGGAGCCAGCGGCACCAGGCCGACCTCGCCCGCCGCGCCGTGCGCGCCGGAGAGCAGCTCGCCGTCCCTGAGGACGCCGACGCCCAGGCCGGTGCCGATCAGCAGGTAGGCGAACATCCGGCTGCCCCGGCCGGCCCCGAGGGTGTACTCGCCGAGGGCGGCGAGGTTGGCGTCGTTGCCGACGGTGAAGGCGGTCTCCAGGCCCTCCCCGATCCGGTCGAACAGACCGCGTCTGCCCCAGCCCGGCAGGCTGGTCGCGTACCGGACACCGCGCCGCTCCTCGTCCCAGACGCCCGGGGTGCCGATCACGGCGTGCACGATGTCGCCGGCCGCCAGCCCGGCCTCGGCGGTCGTCTCCCGGGCCGCCGCCACCACGGCGTCGGCCACCGCGTTCGCCGAGCGGCCCTTGTTGGGCACGTCCCGGCGGGCCACGATCCGCCCCGCGAGGTCCGCCACCGCGACCCGCAACCGGGCCCGGCCGATGTCCACGCCGAGCACGTACCCGGCCGTCGGGTCCGGCTCGTACAGCACCGCCGTGCGGCCGCGCTCGGGCACGAAGCGGCCCGCCTCGCGCACCAGCCCGGCCTGCTCCAGCGCGGCCAGGGCCGCGGAGACGGTGGGCTTGGACAGCCCGGTGTCCCGGGCGAGCTGGGCGCGCGAGGACGGGCCGCCGGTGCGCAGCAGTTCGAGCAGCAGCCACTCGTTGTTGCTCCGCAGGCGCTGCCGGTTCCACGGCTGCGCCGGGGTCCCGCCCGGCGGAACGGCGGTCGGCAGGTGGCGGCTCATCGGGTCCTCCGGTCTGGGCGGTGCGCGACGCCGTCGTCGGCGCGCCTGGCCTGCGCTGAGGCCTCGCCCAGTATGACCGGTCGTCAATCCGCCCATCGGCTGGAACCCCGCCGGGGCCCGCAGCCTGATCCACCCGCTGACCTGGCATGTCCTCGACCGGAGGATGGCCGACGGTGGCTCCCGCCCGCGCCCTCAGAGCGTCCACCGCGTCCGGTCAGCCGACCCAGCCGCCGGTGAGGCCCTGCACCGCGGAGCCGTCCAGGTCGGCGAGCTTGGCGCCGACGAACGCGCGGGCCCGCTCGGAGGTCTGCACCCGGAACGGCGGGTGGTCGGCGGTCAGCGCCGCCACCACCGACTCGGCGGCCTGCTCGGGGGTCTGCGCCTGCGCGAAGGCCGCCCGGGTGCGGTCGACGTAGGCACCCAGCGCGGGGGCGTACGGGCCGGCGGCGGCCAGCAGGGCGGGGATGTCCAGACCCTGGCTGGCGACGAACTCGCTGGCCACGGCCCCCGGTTCGACCACGGTGACCTTGACGCCCACGGTCGCGGCGACCGGCGCCAGCGACTCCATGAAGCCCTCGACGGCGAACTTGGCCGCGCAGTAGGCCTCGTTGAAGGGCTGCCCGACCACGCCACCGACGCTGGTGACGGTGACCACCCGGCCGCCGACGGCCCGCAGGTGCGGCAGCGCGGCCCGGGTGACCTCGACGACGCCGAAGAAGTTCACCTCCATGGTGGCCCGGACCGGCTCCAGGCCGTCCTGCTCCAGGGTGCCGACGTAGCCGGCGCCGGCGTTGTTGACGACGGCGTCGAGGCGCCCGTGCCGGGCGACGGCCCCGGCCACGCAGGCCTCGACCGACCCGGGGTCGGTGACGTCCAGACGGGCGAGCTCGACCCGGTCGGCGACGCCCGCCGCCCCGGCGGCGGCGAGCAGCGCCCCGGCCCGGCCGGTGTCACGCATCGTGGCGACGACGTGGTGCCCGGCGCGGGCGACGGCCACGGCGGCGGCGAGGCCGATGCCGGAGGAGGTGCCGGTGATCAGGGCGATGCGGGTGGTGGTCATACGGGCGCTCCCGGCGGGCTCGGCTTTATGTGCGTGCACACACACCATAGATTCCTGTGCACGCACACGCAAACAGGTAGAGTGACGGCATGGCGCGCACCGAACTCACCCTGGGCGAGCTCACCGCCCGCGACCACGCCTTCTACGGCCTCGTCTGGGCCGGCACCACCCTGAGCACCAAGGTCGACCAGGCCCTCGGCAAGGCCCACGACCTGCCGCTCTCCTGGTTCGAGGTGATGCTCTGGCTGCAGGGGCAGGACGAGCCGGTGGCCGCCTCCGACCTGGGCGCCAAGACCCTGCTCAGCCGCAGCCAGGTGTCCCGGGTGGCCGACTCGCTGCAGGCCCGCGGCCTGGTCGAGCGCGCCCCCTCCCCCGTCGACGCCCGCTCGGTGCGGATCGCCCTCACCCCCGAGGGCCGGCGGGTCTTCGCCGCCGCCGACGCCACCCGGCGCGCCGTGCTGGCCGAGGCCTTCGACGACCGGCTGGACGACGAGGACATCGCGGCCCTGGAGACCGTCTGGGCCAAGCTGAAGCAGCCGGCCCCACCGCGGGCCTGAGCCGGGCACCCCGGGGCCGGGAACCCGGGGCCCCGGGAGCACCCCCGGAACCCGGGCACCCCCGCCGGGCCGATGACAACACCGGTCACAACACCGCCACCGGTCGGTCAAGCTTCGGCCGGTCCTCGGGCGTGCCGCGGCCCGGGGCGTGATCATGTGAGTATGCGGTTCCGGCACGGCGAGGCAGGAGAGGACGCCACCCCCGCGAGCCCGGACGCGCGGTCCCGGGCGGCAGCGGCGGAGACTCCGGCCGCGCACACCGGAGCCGTCACGGAGAGCGATGGACCGGACCTGCTGCGTGAGGCCCTCGCGGTGGCACCCGTCGGCGTGGCCCTGCTGGACGACCGGCTGCGCTGGACGTACCTCAACGCCGCGTTCGGCACCGTGACCGGCCTGCGCCGGGCCGACCTGCTCGGCCGGCCGGTCGGCGACACGGCGTTCGCCCGCACGGCCGGCACGCTCGCCCGGGTCCTGGCCGACGGCCGGGCCCGCGAACAGGCCACCGGCGGGCCCGACGGCGCGGGTGCTCCCGTACCGCCCGGCCTACGCGTGCGCTACCGCCCGCTGGAACGCGCCGGGCGGATCACCGGCGTGGTGGTGGTCGTGCTCGACGACCCCGACCCGGAGCGGGAACTGCGGCGCGAACTGGAGCGGGCCCGGGCCCGGCTGGCGCTGCTCGACGCCGCCGCCGAGCGGATCGGCAGCACGCTCGACATCGGCACCACGTGTGCCGAGCTGGCCGCGTTCGCCGTCCCCCGGCTCGCGGAGCTGGTGACCGTCGACGTCCTGCCGCCCGAGGCCACCGCCCGCACCGGCGGCGCACCGGGCCCGCGGCTGCACCGCGCCGCCGTCGACTGCGTCGCGGACCTGCGCGAGGCGGTGGCCGACCTGGCCCGGCCCGGCGAATCGGTCCGCCACCGGGACGGCTCGGCCGCCGCCCGCGCCCTGACCGGCGGCGTCGCGGTGCTCGTCGACCGCCTGCCGGAGGGCGAGGCGGACCGCGCCGCGCCGGACGGCGTGACCTCGGCCGTCTACCGGTCCGCCGGCGTGGTCTCCCTGCTGGTCGTGCCGCTGACCGCCCGGGGGCACCTGGTCGGACTGCTGACCCTGGCCCGCACGGCCGGCTCGGCGGGCTTCACCCCGGACGAGGCCGTGCTGATCGGCGACCTGGCCGCCCGGGCCGCCGCCGGCATCGACCACGCCCGCCGCTACACCCGGTCGCAGGGCATCGCCCTCGAACTCCAGCGGGCGCTGCTGAGCGAGCCCGGCAGCCCGCACCAGAACCTCGAACTCGCCTCCCGCTACCTGCCGTCCGGCACCAGCTCGGTGGTCGGCGGCGACTGGTACGAGACGGTGCGGCTGCCGTTCGGACGGACCCTGCTGGTGATGGGCGACGTGATGGGCCACGGCGTCGAGGCGGCGGTCGACATGAGTACCTACCGCTCGACGCTGCGCGACGTGGCGGGCATGGACCTGCCGCCGCACCGGATCCTGCGCCAGCTCGACACCGTCATCGCGGCCAACGAGTCGGCCCGCCCGGCCACCTGCCTGCTCGCCCTCGCCGACCCGGGCCGGGGCCGCTGGACGCTCTCCAGCGCGGGCCACCTGCCGCCCGCGCTGATCACCCCCGGCCGGGCGAACGAGCTGCTGCGGATCCCGACCGGGCCGCCGCTCGGCACCGGGTTCGGCGGCTACGAGCAGGCCACCCGCGAGCTGCTGCCCGGTCAGACCCTGCTGCTGTACACCGACGGCCTGGTGGAGCGGCGGGACGAGGACATCGACGCCTCGCTCGACCGGCTGGCGGGGCTTCGGCTGCCGGCCGCCGGCGAGCTGGACGACCTGCTCGACGCCGTGCTGCACGCGCTGGGACCGTCCGCCACCGGCCCGGCCGAGGACGACATCGCCGTGCTGGCCGCCCGACCGCGGGTCCGGCCGCTGCCCCCGGCGGGGTGACCCCGGGCGCCGCTCCCACCGGCGCCCGGCCCGCCCCGGCCGCGCTCAGAGCTTGGCGAGCGCCTGGCCGAGATCGGCCCAGAGGTCCTCGGGGTGCTCGATGCCCACCGCGACGCGAACGGTGCCGGGACCGATGCCGGCCGCGGCCAGCTCCCCGTCGTCGAGCTGACGGTGCGAGGTGCTGGCGGGGTGGAGGACGAGGGTGTGCACGCCACCGAGCGAGGGCGCGAGCGAGGCCAGCCGCACCGACTCGGTGAAGGTCCGGGCCGCCTCGCGGCCGCCGGCCAGGTCGAAGGCGAGCACCCCGCCGTGGCCCTCCGGCAGCAGGCGGCGGGCGAGTTGGTGGTCCGGGTGGGCGGGCAGCCCCGGGTAGTGGACGGCGGTGACGGCCGGGTGGGCCGCCAGCCGGCCGGCCAGCTCCAGCGCGGTGTCGCAGTGCCGGCGCACCCGCAGGGCCAGCGTCTGCAGGCCGCGCAGCGTCAGCCAGGCGCTGTGCGGGTCGGCCGAGGCACCCAGCTCGACGGCGTAGTGCCAGACGGTGCGGTGGAGTTCGGCGTCGGCGAAGACGGCGAGGCCGGCCAGCACGTCGGAGTGCCCGCCGAGGTACTTGGTCGCCGAGTGGACCACGACGTCGGCACCGTGCTCGATCGGCCGGCAGAGCAGCGGGGTGGCGAAGGTGTTGTCGACCACGCTGAGCACCCCGGCCTCCTTGGCGACCGCGATCAGCCCGGGCAGGTCGGTGACCCGGGTGGTCGGGTTGGAGATCGTCTCCAGGTGCAGCAGCCGGGTGTTGGGGCGCAGCGCGGCCCGCACCTCGGCCGGGTCGTCACCCCCGACGTGGGTGACCTCCACGCCCCAGCGCCGGGCCAGGTCGGCGAGCATCGCGAAGGTGCCGCCGTACAGGCTCCGCTGGGCGATCACGTGGTCGCCGGAGCTCAGCAGCGCGAGCAGCACGGTGTTGATCGCGCCCATGCCGGAGGCGGTGGCGATCGCGCCGGCGCCGCCCTCCAGCCCGGCGACCGCCTTCTCCAACGAACGGACCGTCGGGTTGCCGTAGCGGTTGTAGAAGAACGCCTGGTCCGGTCCGCCGAACGCGCGCGTCAGGGCCTCGTTGTCCTCGAAGGCGAAGAGGTGGCTCTGGTGCAGCGGCACCCCGAGCGGGCGGCTGCCGGTCACCTCCTCGACGGGCGGGTGGACGATCCGGCTCTCGGGGCGCAGCGCGCTGTCGAAGTCGTTCATGCCGCCCATCCTCGGCCGGTGCGCCCGGCCGCGCCCAGGGCCAATCCCGGTCAAGTGGCCCTTGCCGGTTCGCCGCCGGGCCCCCGGCGGGGTCTCAGAGTCCGCCGGCCGGCAGCAGGACCACCCGCGCCGGGTCGAACGGCTCCCAACGGGCCGGGTGCCCGCTCCGGGCCACCCGCAGCCGGCACCAGCGCGAACCGCCCGCGTCCTGCCACCAGCCGCTGATCCGCCCGAGCGCCCACCGGCCGTCGCCGAAGTGCACCTCGACCGGCTGGTAGACCCACTCCACCTCGGCGTCCACCGGACCTTCGCCCCGCCCCGGTTCGCCCCGCCCCGGTACGACCGACCCGGGTACACCCGACCCGGGTTCGGCTCGGCCCGGTTCGTCCGGCGCGGGTTCGTCCCGCCCGCCGCGCTCGCCTTCGAGTACGGGCATACCCCGACCCTCCACCACGGTTGCGCCCTCCCGGTCCGGTACGGCCGCCGGCTCCCCCGACGGGACGGCCGCGCGACCGGGCGTACTCGCCACCCGGCCGACTCTACAGCCGTGTAGAGGCTCCGCGCCGGAAGCCCGGCGAATCACCGGTCGGCCGCTCGCCCGGGACGGGACGGCGACCGGTGATCCGCCCGGTTCAGGAGGACGACAGCACCCTCACCAGGTCCTCGGCCTCGCGCAGCTGCCCGACCCCCAGCCGTCGCAGGTCCCGGAGCAGCAGCGCGCCGTCCGCGACCGCGTCGTCCGGCCGGGGCACCTCCGGTGGCAGCGGCACGCCGAGGAGCGCCGCGAGGTCGCCCGCGGGCAGGCCCAGCACCACGGCGAAGTCGGCGACCAGATCCGGGGTCGGCTCCTGCCCGCCGGTGGCGATCCGACCGTAGGCGTCGGCCATCCAGGAGCGGCCGGTGAGGTGGCGGAAGACCTTCGCCGTCCCGGTCCACCCGAGGTTGCGCGACGCGACCATCCGCATCAGCAGGTTCCCGGCGGAGGACGGGTCCGGCGCGAACACCGGCAGCCCCTCGATCCGCCCGGTCTGCCGGCTGGGCGGCAACGACGCGACGAAGGCACGCAGTTCGGCCCGGCGGTCGGCCGGCAGCGCCGTACCGAACCGCACCACGCTCACGATCGAGGTGGTCGCCATCCCGCCGGCCGGCGCGAGGTCCGCCGGCAGCGGCTGCGCCGCGATCTCGAACAGGTCGGCGGTGTCCAGGGCGAGGGCGGGCGCGAGCCGGCGCAGCAGCGCCTCGTCCGGCGCGCCGCCGTCCAACGCCTCGGCGAGGTCGGCCTCGGCGACCCCCGCCCGACGGGCCCACTCGGTGGGCGCGAGACCCCGGTGGTCGAGCAGTCGGGCCATCAGCACGGCGAAACCGGGAAGCGCAGTCATCCCGTCAGCATAGGGCGGCCCGGACGGTCCGAAGCACCGCCTCCCACCTGGGGCGACGCCCTCGGCGAACACTCGTCGGCCGGACCTGCGCGGTCAGCCGCGACGCCTCCCGCCGCCCGGCCCGGCCCCGCGTGACGGGCTCCCGGAATCACGGCCGGCGCGTGGCACCCGCGTCGTCCCGCCGGGCCCCGCCCCACCCGTTCGGCCGCCGATTCCGGCCGGAACCGTGACACGGAGTGACGCGGCGGTGCGCGACGCGCCCCCAGACCCTAGCGTCGGCACAGTGGCGCGGCCGTCGACGCCGGACCGGTCGAGCGGGCCGGGCCCCGCCGGTGCGCACCGTCCCGCCCGCTCCCGAACCCGTTCCGCACCTCGCGCAAGGAGCTCCCATGCCCACCATCACCACCAGCGACGGCACCCGGATCTTCTACAAGGACTGGGGCAGCGGCCGCCCGGTCGTCTTCAGTCACGGCTGGCCGCTGAACGCCGACGCGTGGGACGAGCAGCTGCGGCTGGTCGCCGGCCACGGCTTCCGGGCGATCGCGCACGACCGGCGCGGCCACGGCCGCTCCGACCAGCCCTGGGACGGCAACGACATGGACACCTACGCCGACGACCTCGCCCAGCTGATCGAGCGGCTCGACCTGAGCGACGCCGTCCTGGTCGGCCACTCGACCGGCGGCGGCGAGGTGGCCCGCTACCTCGGCCGGCACGGCACGGCACGGGCGGCCAAGGCCGTGCTGCTCGGGGCCGTGCCGCCGGTGATGCTGCGGAGCCCCGGCAACCCGGAGGGCACGCCCCTGGCGGCCTTCGACGGCATCCGGTCCGGGGTCGACGGCAACCGCTCGCAGTTCTACTGGGAGCTCAGCGAGGCCTTCTACGGGTTCAACCGCCCCGGCGCGGACCTCGCCGGGGCCGAGGGCATCCGCCGGGCGTTCTGGCTCTGGAGCATGCAGGTCGGCGCGCGCGGCGCGTTCGAATGCGTCCGGCAGTTCTCCGAGACCGACTTCACCGAGGACCTGCGGCGCATCGACATCCCCACGCTGATCGCGCACGGTGACGACGACCAGATCGTCCCGATCGCGGCGGCCGCGCTGAAGACGGCGAAGCTCGTCCCGGACCACGTCCTCAAGGTCTACCCGGGTGCGCCGCACGGTCTGCACGGGGCCTACCGAGCCGCCTTCGAGGCCGATCTGCTGGACTTCCTCAAGGCCTGAGCGGCCGCCGCGGGACCGCTCCCGCACGGCCGCCGCCCGGGTGTCCCCCGGGCGACGGCCGCGCCGAGGCCGGGCTCAGGCTTCCCGGGTGGCGTCCCGGCGTTCGCGCGCGGCCACGGTACGGCGGCGCCAGAGCGCGAACGGGACGGCCGCGGCGAGCGCGGCGGCCTCCGGGGCCGGCAGGTCCGCCACCGGCTCGGACCCGCCCGCCACACCCTGCTGGTCCGCACCCTGCTGGTCCACGGCCTTCCGGTCGAAGGTTTCGGGGACGGGGAGGGTGTCCCAGTGCCCGAGCGGCCAGGCGACGACGAAGGCGCGGCCGACCACGTTGTCCACCGGGACGAAGCCGCCCCCCGGCTCGTCGACGTGGTAGCGGGAGTCGCGGGAGTCGTTGCGGTGGTCGCCCATCACCCAGATCCGGTCCTTGGGCACCTTGACCGTGCCGACCGGCCGGTCTCCGCAGGGCGTCGCCCCCGGGTAGAGGTAGGGCTCGTCCAGCGGGACACCGTTCACCTTCACCGGGCTGCCGGTGTTGCACTCCACGGTGTCCCCGCCGACCGCGATCACCCGCTTGATCAGGTCCTTCTCGTCCTCCGAGGGCATCAGGCCGACCACGCTCAGGGCCTTCTTGATCCCGCGCACGACGGAGTTGCCGGACGGCGCGGCCGGCTCGTCCAGCCAGCCGCCCGGATCGCGGAAGACCACCACCTCGCCGCGCTCGGGGGTGGCGCCGAACCACGGGGTGAACTTGTCGACCAGCACCCGGTCCCCCTTCTCCAGGGTGTGCTGCATCGACCCCGAGGGGATCGAGAAGGCCTGCACGAAGAAGACCTTGATGCCCAGTGAGAGCAGCAGGGCCACGACCACCAGGATCGGCAGCTCCTGCCAGAACGGGCGCTTGCCGCGCCCGGTCCGGCGGGCTCGGCCACCGGCACCCGGCGCCGGGTCGGCACCGTCGACCGTACCCGTACCGGCATCCGGGCCCGGGCCGGCCGGACCTCCGCTCGCCCCGCTCCCCGCGGTCTCCTCGACACTCATCCCTGGGCCCCCTCCGAACGGCCTCGCGGAGCCCGGTTCGGAACCCCGCTGTCAGCTAACGAACGGAGGTTCCCGGCCGCGCCCGGACGTGGATGCGTTCCCCCTGGGCCCCGAAGAGGCTGAGGAACTCGACCGCGTTCGGGCCGGCGTTGCCGAAGGCGTGCGGGGTCCGGGTGTCGAACTCGGCGGCCTCCCCGGCGGTGAGGACGAGGTCGCGCGAGCCGAGCAGCAGGCGCAGCCGGCCGGCCAGGACGTAGACCCACTCGTGGCCCTCGTGCACCCGTGGCTCCAGGTCGGGGCCGGCGCCGTACCCCGGGGGCATGATCTGCTTGTAGGCGTGCAGCCCACCGAGGTGGCGGGTCAGCGGGATGAAGGTCTGACCGGCGCGCTTGAACGGGCGGGCGTGGACCCGGGGGTCGCCGGTGGCCGGGGCGCCGACCAGTTCGTCCAACGGCACCCGGTACTCCCGGGCGAGTGGCAGCAGCAGTTCCAGGGTGGGCTTGCGCTGACCGGACTCCAGGCGGGACAGCGTGCTGAGGGAGATCCCCGTCGCCGCGCTCAGTCCGGCCAGGGTGGTGCCGCGTTCGCGCCGCAGTGCCCGCAGACGGGGGCCCACCGTGGTCAGCACCGCGGCGAGGTCCTCGTCGGCGTCACCGGTGGTGGCGACGGGGTGGGAGGTGGGGTGAGCACTGTCGTGGGGGTGGTCGGCCATGGCTCCAATCTGCCGCTCCGGCAAGGGGATTTGTCAAACGGGCATCGGCCGACCGGGTCCGGCACCCACGCGGGTGCCCGGCTCAGTGCCCGCCGCCGAGCATGATCCGTGCGACCAGCTCACGGCGGCTGGCCACCCCGGCCTTGGCGAACACCGACTTGAGGTGGTCCTGCACGGTGTACGGCTTCATCGCCAGCAGCCGTGAGACGTCCCGGGTGTCGCAGCCTCGCGCCAGCAGCAGGGCCACCTCCTGCTCACGGGCGGTCAGCCCGTACGCGGAGAGGTAGAGCGGCATCGCGTCGGCCGGACCGGCCGCGGCCGCGACCACCGTCACCTCACCGGCCACCGAGCCCTGCAGCGGCGAGGCGTGCAGTACGTACCAGCGGCCGTCGCCGGCCTGGACGCGGATCTTGGACTGCGGCACCGGCAGTCCGCCGGCCGTCCGGCGGGCCTGCTCGGCGGCCATCGCGAAGGCGGTCGGCAGCCCGAGCGAGGTACGGGAGGGGTCCGCGAGCCGGGCGAGCAGATCCTCGGCCGGGCCGGAGACGGCGATCAGCCGGTTCGACGCGCCGAGCACCACGACCGCCGGTCCCGCGTCGCCCCCGGTCCGGCCGACCGCCCCGCCGTCCGGCGGCAGGTGGCAGGACCGCAGGGCGTTGCCCAGGTGCCGGGCCGCGGTGTCGGCCAACTCGCGGTGACGGCCCAGGAAGTGACCCCGCTCCGCGGCACGCATGAACGCGGCGCAGCCCCACATCCCCCCGTGCGCGTCGAACGCGGCGCGCAGCTCGTCGCCGAACCCGGCGGGGGCTATCTGCTCCCGGTAGCGGACGGCCCGCTCCGGCCGCCCCTCGGTCGCCCGGCTGAGCGTCTCGGCCCGGACCCCGCTGCGGCGGATCTTGGGGAAGGTCGCGGGATCGTCGGTCCACACCTCCAGCCGGACGGCCTCCTCGAAGGAGTCCAGACTGAGGTCGTCGCTGAGCACGGAGTTGACCAGCCCGGTCGCCGGATCGGCGGTGTGCCAGCAGACGGCGTCGTACTCCAGGACCTCACGCAGCAGTTCGTCGGCCCGGCGGAACACCGCCTCGGCCGTCAGCCCGGCACCGGCCAACTCCCTTACGCCCTCGATCGCCTGTTGTACCGCGGCCGCACGTGCCCCACGTGATCCCATGGCCCGGAAACTAGCACGCACACCAAGCACCGGACATGCGCCGATCGACGGGGGTCGGATCCACCGAAAGGATGGGGTCGGGACCCGACCGAAGTACCCCCCTGAGGATCCGTCCGCCCCGGGACGGCGTCCCCGGCGGGCGAGGACACCTCCGCCCGCCGGGCCGCGGGAGCGCCCCGGCGCAGTGCTCCGGGCGCGGCCGGGGCCCGGGCGGGTGTCAGTGCAGCAGGGCCGGGGCGAGCTCGCGCCACTCGCGGTCCGGCAGGGCCGCCGGGTCCGCGGTGAGGACCTGGACGCAGACGTGGTCGGCGCCGGCCTCCAGGTGCTCGCGGACGCGGTGGCGGATCGTGTCGACGTCACCGTGGGCGACGATCGCGTCGACCAGGCGGCGGCTGGGGCCGCCCACGATGTCCTCGTCGCCGAAGCCGAGCCGCCGCACGTTCGCCTGCTGGTGGGCCGCCATCGCGACGTAGCCGGCGACGTGGGCGGTGGCCACCTCGCGGGCCCGGGCCGGGTCGGTGTCCAGGACGACCGCCTGCTCGACGCCGAGGAAGGCATCGGGCCCCATCGCCGCCCGGGCCTTGACGGTGTGTTCGACCGGGACGAAGTACGGGTGCGCGCCCCAGGTGCGAGCGGCGGCCAGTTCGAGCATGCGCGGTCCCAGTGCGGCCAGGACGCGGCGCGGTGCCGGATCCGGCACCGGACCGTGCGCGGGCACGGCGTCCATGGCATCGAGGTAGGCGCTCATGGTGGCCACCGCCCGCCCGCGGGCCGGCATCGGATAGCCGTCGACCCGGTGGACGGTGTCGTCCACCCGGTGACCACCGAGGCCGAGCAGGTACCGGCCCGGGAAGGCCTCGCCGAGGGTACGGGTCGCGGTCGCGGTGGCGATCGGGTCACGGAAGGCGATGTTGGCGATGCCGGACGCGACGGTGATCCGCCGGGTCGCCGACAGCAGCAACCAGGCCTGGCCCACGGTGTCCCGGCCGAACGCCTCGCCGAACCAGATCGCCCCGTATCCCGTCTCCTCGACCTCCGCGGCCGCCTCGCGGACCCGACCGGCCGGCTGCCCCTCGAAACCGAAGGTCCAGATCCCGACCCGACCGAGACCGTTCCGTGCGTCATCCGTCATCGGTGCTCCTCGCAACTGTGTCGAACTCGGCCGGGGGCGCGGGGCCCCCGGACCGGCCAAAGGCGGGCAGGCTTTCCGGAGAGGTTCTCCGGTTCGCCTCGGCCTACAATACGGAGCACTTCTCCGTTTGACTACCGATCAGAACCGGTCCGGGACCACCCGATCAGGACCGAGGGCGAGGATCCGACACATGACCGCAGCTCGGCGCACCGACGCCCGCCGCAACCGGGAGCTCCTGCTCGCCGCCGCCCACGAGGCGTTCGGCGAGTCGGGGCCCGAGGCTTCGCTCAACGACATCGCGCGCCGGGCCGGCGTCGGACCGGGCACCCTCTACCGGCACTTCCCCACCCGGGCGGCCCTGCTGGCGGCCGTCCTGCAGGAGCGCGTCGACCGGCTCTGCGCCCGGGCCGAGGAACTCGCGGCGAGCCGGCCCGCCGACCGGGCGCTCGCCACCTGGCTGCGCGCCTTCGTCGCCCACGCCCGCGTCAACCAGGGCCTCGGCGGCGCACTGCTGCTGGAGGCTCCCGACGCGCCGGGCACCGACGACTGCCACCGGCGGATCGAGAACGCGGCCGCCACCGTACTGACCCGCGCCCAGCGGGACGGCTCGGCCCGACCGGACCTCTCCCCCGACGACCTCCTCCGGCTGACGCTCGGAATCGCCGTCACCAACGCCCGCCGGGGCCCGGAGGACGAGGCCCGCGTCGAACGGCTGCTCGCCCTCGTCCTGGACGCCACCCGGACACCGGCCCCCACTCCGCCCCCACCCCCGAGCACGGAGACGGGGGCGGCGACGGCGACGGCAACGGTGACGGGCGGCTGGGACGGGCAACGGTGACGGGCGGGCGGGACGCCGGGCGCACGCCCCCGGGAGTGCCTCAGAGCCAGTTGCGCCGCTTGAACACCAGGTAGAGCCCGGTGCAGACCAGCGCCATCAGGCCGATCGCGAAGGGATACCCGAAGGCCCACTTGAGCTCGGGCATGGCCACGAAGTTCATGCCGTAGACGGTGCCGATCAACGTCGGCGCGAAGAGGATGGCGGCCCAGGAGGAGATCTTCTTGATCTCGTCGTTCTGCACGTGCCCGGCCTCGGCCAGCTGCTTCATCTCCTCGTTCTGCCGCTGCGACACCAGCGTCGCGTTGACGGTGAGGATGTTCTGCAGCATCTGCCGGAAGCCGTCCACCCGCTCGGCGGCGTAGGTGGCGTGGTCGGCGACGTCACGCAGGTAGCGCTGGAGCTCGTCGTCGGTGCCGTACTTGCCGAAGCCCGCCTCCAGGCTCTTCATGATCTCCAGCAGCGGACGGGTGGCCCGCTGGAGCTCGATCACCTCGCGGGAGAGTTCGTAGATGCGCCGGGAGACCTGCGGGTCGCCGCCGAACACCTCGGTCTCGATCTCGTCGATGTCGTGCTGCAGACCCGCGATCACCGGCGCGTAGCCGTCCACCACGGCGTCCAGCACCGCGTAGAGCACCGCCTCCGGGCCGAGCGCGAGCAGCTCCGGGTCGTCCTCCAGCCGGCTGCGCACGGCGGAGAGGTCGGGCGCCTGTGAGTGGCGCACGGTGAGCACGAAGTCGGGGCCGACGAAGAGGTGGATCTCGCCGAAGTCGACCTCCTCCACGTCGTCCAGGTAGCGGGCCGCGCGCAGCACGACGAACAGCGTGTCGCCGTAGCGCTCCAGCTTCGGCCGCTGGTGGGCGACGATGGCGTCCTCGACCGCCAGCTCGTGCAGGTTGAACCGCTCGGCGGCCTCCAGCAGCTGGGCCTCGGCGGGCCGGAACAGCCCGATCCAGGCCATCGTGCCGGGCTTGCCGGGCAGTTGGCGGTAGATGTCGGCCAGGCTGGCGGCCGGCTCGACCCGGCGGCCGTCCCGGTAGACGGCCGCCTCCACGACGGAGCGCTCCAGCGTGACGGGCTCGACGGGCTGGTCGGGCCTCGGGTCCATCGAGTGCTCGGGCGCCGGGTGGTGACCGCCGCCGTGGGCGGGGTTGTCGGAACGGGAGAACGGACGCTTGCTCGCGCGCACGGCGCGCACACGCCAGTCGGACATGGCGGGGTACCTCCACGGTTCGGTGTCCGCCGCTCCCCCGGGACCGAGGTCGCCGGGAGCTGGGCGGGTGGGAGACGCCCGGCCGGCCTCCACCGCGCACGGCGCCCGGCCGCGCGGTGGCCCGTCGTCAGCGACGGGCGGTACGGCTGCGCGGGGCGGGAGCGGTACGGGAGGAGGGGTGCCGGGAGCCTGGGGAGCGGGGGCCGCGGGCGGTGGCGGCCGGAGGAGCGGAGGACGTGCCTGGGCAGGGCCGACTTCGGCCCGGACTACTGGAATCCACAGCTCTCACCTCCTCGCCGTCGGGGCGCCCGGCCCCGGGTCGCCGTTACCGGGCCTTCAGGGAGCGGATCACACCGTACGGCCGAGGGCACACGAGCCCCGCCGGAACGGGTGGGCACCCCTGATCTCGTCAGAGCTTTGGCACGCCACGGCGTAGCACCCGGGGGTGCAGCCACTTGGGGTCACCCCTTAGGCCGGGGAGACCTGTCCTGAACCTGGGCGTCTCTCGACGTCGTGGGGTCAGTGGCCTGTGTCCGTGGCGACGCCTCACCGAACGAGGTGCCTGCACAACTGTGCCGAGTGTAGTACCCGCGCACCCCTGCCTCCGACCAGGGCCCGGCCGCGGGGGCGCACCGCGCCGCCGGACGGCCGTCCGGCGCGGGCGGGCGCGGGCGGGCGCGGGCGGGCGCGGGCGGGCGCGGGCGGGCGCGGCCGTGTGCCGCTACTGCGGCGCCAGGTGGGCGGCCACGTACGGGACGGCGACCGACTCCAGGCCGCCGACGGTGCCGAACTGCGGGTGGACGTTCACCTCGAAGACCACGCCGCCGCTCTCGGCCGCGAGGTCGACGCCGGCCAGCGGAAGGCCCAGGGACTTGGTCGCGGAGATGGCCAACTCGGCGAGTCCGGCCGGCAGTTCACTCTCGGGCAGGACGGTCGAGACGGCGCCCCGGCTCTCGTTGCAGGGCGCGTCCGGATCCGGCTGGACGTGCTCCACCGCGCGCACCACGCGGCCGTCGAGCACCACCACCCGGTACTGGTGGCGCCGGCCGTCCGCGGTGAAGTTCCGGGCGTCGCGGGCGATCAGCCAGTCGGCTCCGGCCTCGGCGTAGTAGCGGGCCGCGGCGGCGAGTTGCGCCTCGGTGGTGAGGTGGAAGACGTCATTGCCGCCCATGCCGACGGTCGGCCGGGCCCAGACGTCACCGCCGAGACGCTCGAACGCCTCGGCGACGGCCTCCCGGCTCGGCCGGGAGAACGCGAGGGTGGGCATGTGCGGGACGCCGTCCCGGGCGAACCGCTCGACGGTGCGGTCCTTCTCGGTGGCCGCCCGCCAGGCGTCGACGCCGGTGCCGAGCGAGCGGGCGCCGTGGGCGTGGAGCAGCCGCTGGCAGGCCTCGAAGTCGCGGCGCCGGTGCGGCGGGATCTCGTAGACGATCACCGCCTCGGCCGTCACCGCGGGGCCCTCGCCGGGCACCTCCAGCCGCGGGGCGTCATCCCCGCCGGGACCGGTGGGACCACCCGCACCGGTGATCCGGCCGGTGCCGCCGGTCATGAAGTGCCGCGCGTCGAGCAGGACGGGCTCCCTGCCGGTGAGCGCCCGGACGGCGGTGGACAGGATCTCCCGGCTGCCCTCGGTCGAGCTGTGATCGGTCATCAGAACGAGCTCGCGTCGGGCCATGCCGCCATGGAACAGCCGCCCGCCCCTCCCCGACAAGACCGCGTCCCGCGCCGGTGCGCCCCGGGATGGCCGAAACCGGCCTCGCCCGGCCGTGACCGGGCCCGGCGCCGTGCGGCCCGGAGTCCCGGCCCGGAATCAATGGCCCGAAGTCACGGCCCGACGTCACACCGGATCGGGCCCGGCACCCCGGTCCGGACCGAGGCCGGCGCCCAGCCGGACGTTCCACCGGCCGGCCCGCCCGCTGAGGTCGGTGGCCGTCAGCGGCGGGACGTCGAGCCGCCAGAAGGCCGTCGCCGGACCGCCCAGCGCGTGGACGACCGCGGCCCGGACGAGCTCCGGCTCCACCACCGCCAGCACGCGCCCGCCGCCGTCCGCCAGCGTGTCCAGCCACCCCGCGACGCGGTCGCGGAGCCCGGCCAGCGACTCCCCGCCGGGCGGGGCCGCGGCCGGGTCGGCGAGCCACCCGGCCACCGCGTCGGGCTGCTCGGCGGCGACCTCGTCGAGCGTCCGGCCGCGCCACGCGCCCATCGCCCAGCCGGCCGGTGCCTCGCCCGGAGCACCGAGCCCGAGGGCCTGTGCGGTCTGCCGGCAGCGCGGCGACGGCGACACGAGGACGCGGCCGGTGGCCGGCAGGGCCCCCGCGGCCGCCCGAGCGGCGGCGAGTCCGCGGGCGTCCAGGTCCGACGCGTCCTCGAACCGTGCCGACCGCAGCGCCGCGGTCGACGCCGGTGAGATCAACGTCACCCGTACGGTCATGCTGGAACCCCTTCGTCCACTATCCGCACCGCGAGGGCGCGGCCGTGCGCCGCCACCCTCGCCCCGGCGGACGGATCCGCGCCCCGGACCTCGCCGCACGCCCTTGGCCGGACGCCCACCAGGCGGTACGGTCGCGGGCGTTGTGACGACGGTGCGAGGAAGCCGGTGAGACTCCGGTACGGTCGCGCCACTGTATGCCGCCCGGCACCGCTCCCCCCGACCAGGGGTGTGCGGGGCCGGCGGTGAGTCAGACCCCGAGCCGTCGTCTGTGCTCCACCGATTGGGACGCGAGTTTCCCCAAGGAGGTTCAGCCATGGCTTCGTCCATCGCCACCCCGCTCTCCCCCGCCGCCGGCTCGGCTCCGGCCCCCATCCCCGTGCGGGCCGTCCTGCCCTGGGCGGCGTTCTTCGGCATCCTGATGCTGGTGCTGCTCTACTTCGTCGGCGCCGAACAGGGCGCCACCTCCCTCATCTCCGGCGAGAACGTCCACGAGTGGGTCCACGACGGGCGCCACCTGCTCGGCTTCCCCTGCCACTGAGACGAGGAAGCACCCCCGTGAACTCCAGCACCGTCAGATCCCTGCTGGTGCGCGGCATGCTGGCCGGCCTCGCGGCCGGCCTGCTCGCGCTCCTCACCGCCTACTTCCTCGGCGAGTCCCACGTGGACGCCGCCATCGCCTTCGAGGAGGCGCACTCCGCCCACCACGGCATGGACATGGAACCGGAGCTCGTCAGCCGGTCCCTGCAGTCCACCGCGGGCCTGGCGACCGGGATCCTCCTGTTCGCCGTCGCCATGGGCGGGATCGCCTCGCTCGCCTTCTGCTTCGCCCTCGGCCGCATCGGGCGGTTCGGCGCCCGCGCGACCGCGGTCGTCCTGTCGCTCGGCGCGCTGGTGACCGTCTACCTCGTGCCGTTCGTCAAGTACCCGGCCAACCCGCCGTCCGTCGGCGACCCGGACACCATCGGCAAGCGCACCCTGCTGTACTTCCTGATGCTGCTGCTCGCCGTGCTCCTCGCGGTGGCCGCCGTGATCGCCGGCAAGCGTCTGGCACCGCGGCTCGGGAACTGGTACGCCTCGGTCGCGGCGGGGGCCGGCTTCGTGCTGGCCGTCGGCCTGGCCTATGCCCTGCTGCCCACCATCGACGAAGTCCCCGAGGAGTTCCCCGCCACCCTGCTGTGGCAGTTCCGCCTCGCGGCCCTCGCCATCCAGGTGGTGCTGTGGAGCTCCTTCGGCCTCGTCTTCGGCGAGCTCGCCGAGCGGGTGCTGAAGCCCCGGCCCGCCACCGCCCAGGTACCCGCCCGGGCCGCCGCGGCCGTCCAGTAGGCCCCGGCCGTCCCCGCGGCCCCACCGTCGGTCGGCGCCGCGGCAACCCCGCCGGGCCGCCCGACACCGGCCAGTTCGACGCCCGACAGCCCGACAGCCCGCCCCGGATCGTCCGGGGCGGGCTGTCGTCGTTCCACCGCGAGGTCGGCGCCGGGCAGGCGGTCCGCCCGCCCGCCGCGCGCTACGGCCGCGCGGGCGCCGGGCGGACCAGCTCCTTGAGCACGTCCTCCATGGTGACCAGGCCGGACGCGGTGCCGTCGGCGGCGATCGCGGCGGCCAGGTGGGTGCCGGAGCGGCGCATGGCGGTCAGCACGTCGTCCAACGGGGTGGACTCGGGGACGCGGGCGATCGGGCGCAGCGCGCGGGCCGGGAAGGGCCGGTCACGGGCGCCGTCCTGTTCGAGGGCGTCCTTGATGTGCAGGTAGCCGAGCACCGTCCGGTCCGCGTCCAGGACGGGGAACCGGGAGAACCCCGTCCGGGCGGCGAGCTGCTCCAGCTCCACCGGCGTGGTGGCGGGGCCGGCGAAGACGATCTCCTCGCGGGCGGTGACCACCTCCGAGACCGGGCGGGAGCCCAGTTCCAGGGCGTCCCGCAGCAGTTCGGTGTCCCGGTCGCTGAGCAGCTCGGCGTCCGAGGAGTCCTTGACCATGCGGGCCAGCTCCTCCTCGGTGAACACCGAGGCCACCTCGTCCTTGGGCTCGACCTTCAGCAGGCGCAGGATGCGGTTGGCGAAGGCGTTGATGGAGAACGCGATCGGCCGCACCGCGCGCGTCACCGCGACCAGCGGCGGCACCAGCAGGTAGGCGGCCTTCTCCGGCGCGGCCAGGGCGATGTTCTTGGGGATCATCTCGCCCAGCAGCATGTGGAGGTAGGTGGCCACGGTCAGCGCGACGACGAACGCGATCGGGTGGATCAGGGCGTCCGGGACGCCGGCGCTGTGCAGCGGCGGCTCCAGCAGGTGGGCGATCGCCGGTTCCGCGACCGCGCCCAGCACCAGCGAGGAGACGGTGATGCCGAGCTGCGCGGTGGCCAGCATCGCGGAGACGTGCTCCAGGCCCCAGATCACCGTGCGGGCGCGCCGGTCGCCGGCCTCGGCGCGCGGTTCGATCTGGCTGCGCCGCACCGAGATGAGGGCGAACTCGCCGCCGACGAAGAAGGCGTTGGTCACCAGGGTGAGCAGCCCGATGACGAGCTGGATCGCGGTCATCGGTTCTCCCCCGGGCGGCGTCCGGCGCCGTCGGTGCCGTGGTCCCCGGCGTCGGCGTCGGGTGCCGGGCCGGTGATGCGGACGCGCTCGGCGACGTGGTGCGCGACGGCCGTGACGTGGAGGGTCCAGCCGTCGGCCTCGACGGTGTCGCCGGGGACGGGGATGCGGCCGAGGCTATCGGCGATCAGCCCGGCGAGGGTCTCGTACGGGCCCTCGGTGTGGGGCAGGCCGACGGCGTCGAGCTGGTCGGTGCGGGTGATGCCGTCGGCGTCCCAGCGGTGGCGGCCGTCGCGGCCCTCGCCGAGGTCGATGAGGTCGGGCAGCTCGGCCGGGTCGTGTTCGTCGACGACCTCGCCGACGACCTCCTCGACGATGTCCTCCAGGGTGGCGATGCCGGCGGTCCCGCCGTACTCGTCGATGACCACCGCCATGGTCTCCTCACCGCGGAGCAGGTCCAGCAGGCGGTCGACGGTGAGCGTCTCGGGCACCAGCAGCGGTTCGGTCATCAGGTTCGCCACCGGGTGCAGGTGGCGCCGGTCGGCGGGGACGGTGAGCGCGTCCTTGATGTGGACCGCGCCGACGACCTGGTCCAGGTTGTTGCGGTAGACCGGGAAGCGGGACAGACCGGTGGCACGGGTGAGGTTGGCGACGTCGGCCGCGGTGGCGTGCTCCTCCAGGGCCCGGACGTCGACGCGGGGGGTCATCACGTTCTCCGCCGTCAGTTCGCGCAGGTTGAGCGAGCGGACGAAGAGTTCGGCGGTGTCGGGCTCTATCGCGCCCGCGCGGGCGGAGTGCCGGGCGAGCGCGACCAGCTCCTGCGGTGTCCGGGCGGAGGCGAGGTGTTCGGCGGGCTCCAGGCCGAGCCGGCGCACCACGTGGTTCGCGGTGTTGTTGAGGTGCCCGATCAGCGGCGAGAACGCGGCCGAGAAGTAGTACTGCGGGGCGGCCACCACCTTCGCGACGGCGAGCGGGCGCGAGATCGCCCAGTTCTTGGGCACCAGCTCGCCCGCGACCATCAGGACGACGGTGGACAGCAGGACCCCGAGCAGGATCCCGACGGTGTTCACCGCGCCGCTCGGCAGGCCCAGGGCCTCCAGCGGTCCGCGCAGCAGCGCGGCCACCGCCGGCTGGGCGACCATGCCGATCACCAGACTGGTGATGGTGATGCCCAGCTGGGCGCCGGACAGCTGGAAGGTGAGGCGCCGGGCGGCCTTCAGCGCGGTCGCGGCGCCGCGCTCGCCGGCCTCGGCGGCGCGTTCGAGGGCGCCCCGCTCGACGGTGGTCAGGGAGAACTCCGCCGCGACGAAGACCGCGCACGCGGCGGTGAGCACCAGCGCGAGGAGGAGCAGCAGGACGTCGGTCACCGTGCCACCCCCGCCCCGGTGGATGAGCTTGTCGTGACGGGAACAGCACGGTGAGAACTGGGAGGTTCGTCCATCGCGGGGTCCGCGACTCCTTCACTGCGACGAGGGTGGTCGGTTCGGCGGCGGCACGGTCCGGGGGGGACCGGTGGCCTGCTCTACAGGAGTGTAAAGGGTTGGCAAATCAGAGTGCCGTAAGGGCCCCACCCCGGGCGGCGCCGCCCGGAGCCACCCCGCGCAGGCCCCGCGCGGCCCGTCAAACATGTGCACAAGTACGCACATGTTGGCTACGATGAGGGCGTACCCGCACGACGCCGACCGGGGACGGGACCGCATGCCGGCCATCCTGCGCAACCGCACCTACCGCCACCTGTTCACCGCCCAGATCGTCGCCCTGGTCGGCACCGGGCTGGCCACCGTGGCACTGAGCCTGCTGGCCTACGACCTCGCCGGCGCGCACGCCTCGGCCGTCCTCGGCACCGCCCTGGCGATCAAGATGGTCGCGTACGTCACGATCGCCCCGCTCGCCGGCGCCCTGGCCGACCGGATACCGCGCCGGGCGCTGATGGTGGCCATGGACCTCACCCGGGCCGCCGTCGCGCTCACCCTGCCGTTCGTCACCCGGGTCTGGCAGGTCTACGCCCTGATCCTGCTTCTCCAGGCCGCCTCCGCCGCGTTCACGCCGACCTTCCAGGCCACGATCCCCGAGGTACTGCCCGCCGAGCGCGACTACACCCGGGCCCTGTCGCTGTCCCGGCTGGCCTACGACCTGGAGAGCCTCTTCAGCCCCGCCCTGGCCGCCGGGCTGCTGGCCCTGGTCTCCGCCGAGTGGCTGTTCGCCGGCACCGCCGCCGGCTTCCTCGCCTCCGCCGCCCTCGTGGTCTCCGCCGTGCTGCCCAAGCCGGCGCCCGTCGAGCGCGCCGGCGGCGTCTACACCAAGGCCGCCTTCGGCACCCGGCTGTTCCGGGCCACCCCCCGGCTGCGGGCCCTGCTCGCCCTGGACCTGGGCGTCGCCGCCGCCGGCGCCATCGTCTTCGTGAACACCGTCGTCCTGGTCCGTGACCACTTCCACCGGCCCGCAGGTGCCCTCTCGCTCGCGCTCGGCGCGTACGGCGCGGGCTCGGTCCTGGCCGCCCTCCTGCTGCCGCGGCTGCTCGGGCGGATCGGCGACCGCGCCGTGATGCTCCCGGCCGCCTTCGCGCTGCCCGTGGTCCTGGCGGCCGTCGCCGCCGTCACCGCCACCGCCCCCGGCGCCTGGTCCTGGGGAGCGGTCCTGGCCGCCTGGGCCATGATCGGCGCCGCCTGCTCGGCCGTCCTCACCCCGGGCGGCCGGGTGCTGCGCCGCTCCGCGGCCGACCCCGACCTGCCGGCCGCGTTCGCCGCGCAGTTCTCGCTCTCCCACGCCTGCTGGCTGCTGACCTACCCGCTGGCCGGCTGGCTGGCCGCCGCGGCCGGACTGCCGGCCACCGCCGCGGCCCTCGGCGCCGTCGCGCTCGCCGCGGCGACGGCCGCGACCGTCCTGTGGCCCGCCCGCGACGCCGCCGAACTCGACCACGTCCACGCCGACCTGCCGCCGGACCACCCCCACCTGAGCAACGCCCACCCGGCCGCCGGCGGCTGGCAGCACGGGCACCACTTCGTCATCGACCAGCACCACCACCGCTGGCCGGCGGCCGGCCGGGCCCGGACCGGCTAGCACGGCGCCGGGCCCGGCCGGGCGCCCGCCGAGCACGGGCACGGGCACGGGCACCGGCACCGGCACCGGCAGGGGCACCGGCGCGGGCGCCCGGCCGGTCAGCTGCCGAAGAAGCCGAGCGCCCCCAGCGCGCAGACCCCGCCCAGGCCCATGAAGACCGGCGTGAGCACCTTGATCTCGACCCAGCTGCCGGCCCGGAACCGCATGCCCTTCGGCGGCCCGACCGGGTACCAGCGCTTGCGCCCGATCGGGATCGGCCAGAACACCGGGCAGCCCGAGACGGTCAGCGCGTCCCCCAGGCAGTGCACCAGCGAGCCGAGCGCGATCGGGATGCCGATCCACAGGTACTGCTGCCCCGGCTGGTCGAACAGCCACTGCGAGCCGTTCCCCGGCTTGTCCAGGACGTCGGCCAGCACCCAGGCGCTGGTCGCGCCGAGCAGCCAGACCAGCACGTCGCTGGAGACCCGGGCATGACGCCACAGCAGGCCCTCGATCGCCAGCACCATGTGCACGAAGAGCACCGCCAGCACGCCCCACCGGCCGCCGTAGACCGCCACCGCGGCCGCGCCGGCGCCGCACAGCACAGCCCAGAGCCAGGTGTGGGTCAGCGTCCGGTGCCCGCCCGAGCGGCGCGGGTCGCCCTTCTTCCGGGTCGACCGGTAGGCCGCGTACGAGAGCTTGTCGATCACCTCGCAGAGCGTGCGCGACACCGGTCCGAACGCCCGGGATATGGTCGCCGCCTTGTGGTCGAGGTCCGGCGCCAGCGCGGCCCCCGCACAGATCAGCGTCCCCGCCAGCAGTACCGGCCAGGGCATCGGCTCACCCAGCCCCGCGGCGATCGCCCCCGCACCCAACCACGCCGCCGCGCCCGACAGCGCGTGCGCCGGTCCCATCATGAGCTGGCTCCCGTCCTCGTTCCCAAGCGCCCTCCACGAGGACGTGACGGGGCAGCAGCCTAGCCGTCCATGATCCACTGCTGTCGCCGGGCCGAACGGGGCAGGCTCCCGGCCCGCCCTCACGGCGCCACCGCGCCGGGCGGCGGCCGGGCAGGGACCCTGCGGCGGCCGCGAAGGCGGGGTCGGCGTCGCGGGGCGCGGGCCGGCGGCCCGGGACGAGTCAGGCGGACGGAGCCGGGCGGTCCGGCGGGGCGCCGACCGCGTCGAGCGCCGGAGCGATGACGGCGAAGGCCCGTCCGGTCAGCTCGACCGGGTCCTCGGCACCGTCGCTGTCGCTCCACCGCTGCAGCACGGCGTCGAAGGCGGCCAGTGCCGTCCCGGCCGCCAACCGCGGGTACAGATCGGTCGCGGGGTCGAGGTCCAGGCGGCGCGCCAGCTCCGCGGCCAGCTCCTCACACCACTGCGCCCGGCGCTCCAGGAAGCGGGCGAGCAGGGCCGGGGTGCGCAGGATCAGCTGGACCACCCGCAGCGCCCGGTCGGCGTGGTCACCGCAGGCCGCGACGGGGACGGACACCGCGTGCAGCAGCGCCACGGAGGGCGGCTCCGCGACGGGCCGGGCCGCCAGCTCCTCGTGGATACCCGCCCCCAGCTCCGCGAGGAACTGGACGACCACGTCCTCCTTGGACGCGAAGTACCGGAAGAAGGTCCGCTTGGAGACCCCCGCGGTCGTCGCGATCTCGTCGATGGTGACCGCGTCGAAGCCCTGCGACGCCAACAACTGGAGCGCGGCCTCGGTCAACTCGTTCGAGACGAGCCGGCGCTTGCGCTGGGCCATGGTGACGTCCGGGCGGGAACTCATCGGGCCATGGTAACCGCCTGCCTCCCATGGCACTCGGGAGCATGTTGACACCGAGTGACACCAACGGCAGCATGTGCCGCATGACAGCGCATCAGCAGTGGACGGCCGGGCAGATCCCGGACCAGACGGGCCGGGTGTTCCTCGTCACCGGCGCGAACAGCGGCCTCGGCCTGGAGACCACCCGGGCCCTCGCCGCCCGGGGCGCCCAGGTGATCCTGGCGGTCCGGGACGTGGCGAAGGGCCGGCGGGCCGCCGCCGGGATCACCTCCGAGCACCCCCGGGCCCGGCTCGCGGTGGGCCACCTCGACCTGGCCGACCTCGACTCCGTCCGGGCGTTCGCCGACCAGGTCCACGCCGACCACCCCAGGCTCGACGTCCTGGTCAACAACGCCGGCGTGATGGCACCGCCCCGGTCGCTGAGCCCACAGGGCCACGAGCTCCAGTTCGCCTGCAACCACCTCGGCCACTTCGCCCTCACCGGCCTGCTGCTCGACCTGCTGAGCGCCGGACGCGACCCCCGCGTCGTCACGGTGAGCTCGCTCAACCACCGGCGGGGGCGCCTTCGCTTCGACGACCTCGACGGCGAGCGCGGCTACGCGCCGATGGCCTTCTACAACCAGTCCAAGTTCGCGAACGCCGTCTTCGGCCGGGAGCTCCACCGGCGGCTGACCGCGGCGGGCAGCCCGGTGCGCAGTCTGCTCGCCCACCCCGGCTACACCGCCACCAACCTGCAGAGCGGTGCGCCGACCGGCCTGTGGCGGCTGCTGCTCGGCCGGATCGGCAACCCGTTGCTCGCCCAGCCGCCGGCCCGCGGCGCGCTGCCGCAGCTGTACGCGGCGACCGGCCCGGTGGAGGCGGGGGCGTTCATCGGACCGGACGGCCCGGCCGAGCTGCGCGGCGGACCGGCCCCGGTCCCGCTGTCCCCGGCGGCGGCCGATCCCGAGACCGGCCGCCGTCTGTGGGAGGTGTCGGAGCGACTGACCGCCGTGCGCTACCCGGATCCGGACCCGGCCTCGGCCTGACCGGTGCGGTCCAACCGGTCCGGTCGGTCGGCCTGGCAGCTGGAAGGAGTCGCGCCGGGTGACCGGCCGGCCCGAACGGTCGGTCGACCCGGGGCCGGGCGCCGCCGGAGGCCGGGAAGCGGCCCGCTGTCAAGGACCGGGGCCACGACACGCCGTCGGCACCGGTCCCGCCCGCCGACCCGCTAGCCTGGACGGCTTACCGCCCCGGAGCGCGCGCCCCACCCGCCTCCCCCGCCGCACCCCGGCGAAGCACCCCGCACCGCACCGCACCGACAAGGAGCTCATCGCCGTGTCCGACACGTTCGCACACCTGCACGTCCACACCGAGTACTCGATGCTGGACGGAGCGGCGAAGAACGGGAAGCTCTTCGCGGAGGCCGAGCGGCTGGGCATGCCGGCCATCGCGATGAGCGACCACGGCAACATGTTCGGCGCGTACGAGTTCTTCCACGCCGCCGTCAAGACCGGGGTGAAGCCGATCATCGGCATCGAGGCCTACGTCGCCCCGTCCTCGCGCTTCCACAAGAAGCAGGTGTTCTGGTCGCCCGGCGGCCAGCGCCCGGCGAGCGCGGACGGCGAGGGCGGCAAGGACGTCTCCGGCGGCGGCCGCTACACCCACATGACCATGTGGGCGCAGAACGCGACCGGTCTGCGGAACCTCTTCAAGCTCTCCTCGCTCGCGTCGATGGAGGGCTACTACATGAAGCCCCGCATGGACCGCGAGCTGATCGCGGCCAACGCGACCGGCATCATCGCCACCACCGGCTGCCCCTCGGGCGAGGTGCAGACCCGGCTGCGGCTCGGGCAGTACGACGAGGCCGTCAAGGCGGCCGGCGCCTACCAGGACATCTTCGGCAAGGAGAACTACTTCCTGGAGCTGATGGACCACGGCCTGTCCATCGAGCAGGACGTCCGCCAGGACCTGCTGCGCCTGGCCAAGGACCTGAACATCCCGCTGCTGGCGACGAACGACTCGCACTACGTCACCGCCGACCAGGCGGACGCCCACGACAGCCTGCTCTGCGTCGGCGTGGGCAAGAACAAGGACGACCCGAACCGGTTCAAGTTCAACGGCTCCGGCTACTACATCAAGACCGCCGAGGAGATGCGCGAGCTCTTCCGCGAACTCCCGGAGGCCTGCGACAACACGCTGGCGATCGCCGAGCGGGTCGAGTCGTACGGCGAGGTCTTCACCTACGTCGACCGGATGCCGCAGTTCGACGTCCCCGAAGGCGAGAGCCAGGCGTCGTTCCTGCGCAAGAAGATCTCCGCCGGGCTGCAGCTGCGCTACGGCGACAACCCGAGCCAGGAGGTCCTGGACCGGATCGAGCTGGAGATGGGCGTGATCACCCCGATGGGGTTCGACGCCTACTTCCTCGTGGTCGCCGACATCTGCCAGTACGCCCGGGACAACGGCATCCCGGTCGGCCCGGGCCGAGGCTCGGCGGCCGGGTCGATGGTCTCCTACCTCACCCGGATCACCGAGCTGGACCCGCTGGAGCACGACCTGCTGTTCGAGCGGTTCCTGAACCCCGAGCGCATCAACCCCCCGGACGTCGACATCGACTTCGACGACCGCCAGCGCGACCAGATGGTGCGCTACGTCACCGACAAGTACGGCTCCGCGTACACCGCGCAGGTCAACACCTTCGGCACGATCAAGGCCAAGGCCGCCGTCAAGGACGCCAACCGGATCCTCGGTTACCCGTTCGCGATGGGCGACCGGATCACCAAGGCGATGCCGCCGGACGTCATGGGCAAGGGCGTCCCGCTGGCGGACCTCTTCAACGAGAAGCACCCGCGGTACAACGAGGGCACCGAGATCCGCTCGCTGTACCAGAACGAGCCCGACGTCAAGAAGATCATCGACACCGGCCTCGGCATCGAGGGCCTGATCCGCGGCACCGGTGTGCACGCCGCCGCCGTCATCCTCTCCTCGACCCCGCTGCTCGACCTGATCCCGCTGCACATGCGGGACAAGGACGGCGTGATCATCACCGGCTTCGACTACCCGTCGTGCGAAGCCATGGGCCTGATCAAGATGGACTTCCTGGGTCTGCGGAACCTGGGCATCATCGACCACTGCATCAAGATCGTGAAGGCCAACCGGGGGGTGGACGTCGACATCGAGAAGATCGCGCTCGACGACCCCACCACCTACCAACTGCTCGCCCGAGGCGACACCCTGGGCGTGTTCCAGCTCGACGGCGGCCCCATGCGCGCCCTGCTCAAGCTGATGAAGCCCACCGAGTTCGCCGACATCTCCGCCGTCTCGGCGCTGTACCGGCCGGGCCCGATGGGCATGAACTCGCACACCAACTACGCCCTGCGCAAGAACGCCCAGCAGGAGATCATCCCGATCCACCCCGAGCTGGAGGAACCCCTCAAGGAGGTCCTCGGCCCCACCTACGGCCTGATCGTCTACCAGGAGCAGGTCCAGCGAGCCGCCCAGGTGCTGGCCGGTTACAGCCTCGGACAGGCCGACCTGCTGCGCCGCGCGATGGGCAAGAAGAAGAAGGAGGTGCTGGAGAAGGAGTTCGTCCCCTTCCACGCGGGCTGCAAGGAGCGCGGCTACTCCGACGAGGCCATCCAGGCGGTCTGGGACGTCCTGGTCCCGTTCGCCGGCTACGCCTTCAACAAATCGCACTCCGCCGCCTACGGCCTGGTCTCGTACCAGACCGCCTACCTCAAGGCCAACTACCCGGCCGAGTACATGGCGGCGCTGCTCACCTCGGTGGCGGACGACAAGGACAAGATGGCGGTCTACCTCGCCGAGTGCCGCCAGATGGGCATCAAGATCCTGTCCCCCGACGTCAACGAGTCCGTGGTCGACTTCACCGCCGTCGGCAGCGACGTCCGGTTCGGCCTGAAGGCCGTCCGCAACGTCGGCGTGCCGGTCATCGAGTCCCTGGTCAAGACCCGCAAGGAGAAGGGCAAGTACGCCTCGTTCCCGGACTTCCTGGACAAGGTCGAGCTGGTGGTGTGCAACAAGCGCACCGTCGACTCCCTGATCAAGGCGGGCGCCTTCGACTCCCTCGGGCACACCCGCCTGTCGCTGAGCACGGTGCACGAGACCGCGATCGACGCCGTCACCGGCCTGAAGAAGCAGCAGGCGATCGGCCAGGACGACCTGTTCGGCGCCCTGGACACCGGCGACGGAGCCGCGCCGGCCATCGGGCTGGACTTCGAACTGACCGACCGCGAGTGGCCGCGCCGGCAACTGCTCAGTCTGGAGCGGGAGATGCTCGGCCTGTACGTCTCCAGCCACCCGCTGGACGGCGCCGAGCACATCCTCTCCCGCAACCGCGACACCTCCATCGCCGAACTCCTCGGCTCCGGCCGCACCGAGGGCGAGGTCCGCCTCGCCGGCCTGATCACCGCCGTCGACCGCCGGATCAACAAGGCCGGCAACGCCTGGGCGATCATCACCCTCGCCGACCGCGACGGCTCGGTCGAGGTGCTGTTCTTCCCCGCCACCTACAATCTGATGGCCGATCAGATGATCGAGGACAACGTCATCTCGGCCCGCGGCCGGCTCAACGAGCGCGACGGCTCGCTGAGCATCTTCGGCCAGGAGATCACCACCCTCGACGTCTCCTCCGCCGAACTGGGCACCAAGCCGCCGGTACAGATCACCGCACCGCTCGGCAAGATCACCCCGACCGTGGTGGGCGAACTGAAGCTCGCCCTGCAGGCCCACCCCGGCGACGTCCCGGTCCGGCTGCTGACCACCAACTGGGACAAGGACACCCTCTACGAGCTCGGCTTCCTGGTGAACCCCGACAACGGCCTCGCCTCGGACATCAAGACCCTCCTCGGCACCAACTCCTGGGCGGGCACGCTGTAACGGGCGGCGTTCAGCCCTCCGGCCGGAGCGGCTTCCCGGCCTGTCGGCCCAGTGCGCGCAGCACCTGGACCGGCAGGCCCGGGTTCCCGGCCGCCGCCGCCGCGGTGTCGGGGTCACGCAGCAGGCCGAGCAGGACGGCGGCGGGCAGCCGGGGGTTCCGGGCGGCGGCGTGCCGGACCCCCGGACGCGGGTCGTCGAGCAGCCGGACCGCCGACGCCGCCGGGAGCCGCGGGTCGGACGCGGCCCGGTACCGCACCTCCTCGGCGGCGTCCCGGCCGAGCCGTTCGACCAGGTCCGCCGTCGACGCCGGATCGTCGAGGGCGAGCCGGCGCAGCCGCGGGTTCGGGTCGTCGGCGTACCGCAGGAGGCCCGCCCGGGGGAAGTTCGGGTGACCGTGCGGCCGGTCGGGCGTACTGAGGCTGCCGGTCCACCACAGCCACACGTCCAGCAGCAGCTCGGCCGGCGCGTCGTCACAGGACTCGGCGAGGAACAGCTGCACGACGCGGTCCTCGTCCCGGGCCAGGCGCGCGACGACGTCCGGCGGCAGGTGCCGGGCGCGGGCCACGCTCCGCCGCACCAGCGGGTGGGCGGAGGCCGCCAGGCGCCGCATCGCGCCCGGGTCGCCGTGGAGCGCCGTGACCCACCCGAGGGTCCGGCCGTGAAGGCTCGCATCGAACTCGACGCGCACCCGCGCGCGCTGCTCCTCGGTGAGGTCGGGCCGGACGGACACCTCGAAGCGGACGCCCTCGTCGGGATCCTCGGCAAGCCCGGCGACCAGGTCGCGGTCGAGGTACGGGTTCCGGGCGAGGGCACGGCGCCGGGCCGGATCGCCGTCGCGGACCAGTTCCTCGGCGAGGTCGCGCGCCAGCCGGCAGGACTCCACGGCGCGCTCCTCGAAGCCCTCGATGCCCGCGATGCCCTCGGGCGTCCCGGGTGCCTCGGGGCTCTCGGGCGTCCCGGGTGCCTCGGGGCTGAGCACCGACCGGGGCATCGGGTGCTCGCGGTACCGGTTCAGCAGGGCCTCCGCCCTGACCTTGCGGACGGGGTCGGCGAGCAGCGCACGCCGGGCCGCGCCGTCGAGGTGCGGCCGGCCGTGCCGACAGGCCACCGCGCGGACGGACCCGTCGGGGTCGGCGGCCAGCACCGCCGCCGTCGGGCCGTCGAGCCCGGGAAAGCGGGCCGCCTCGGCCCGGACCCTGGCCGACGGGTCGGCGGCCAGCCGCCGGACCGCGCTGCCGGGGAGTGCGGCCTGCCGGTCCGCCGCGATCCAGCTCATCAGCCACCGGCGCCGGTCGTTCGGCTCGTCGAGGATCAGGCGCGCCCACTGGTCGGCGGTAAGGCCGGACCGGTGCTCCGCGACGCCGCACCGCACCGTCCAGTCCGGGTGGCTCACGGCCGCGTCGACCGCTGCCTGGGGCAGCCCCGGCCAGGGCATCGCGGCCGGCCGGGACATCAGGCCGACCAGGACATCGGTCGGCGTGGCCGGATTGAGCGCCAGCCCGACCACCCAGGACTCGGCCGGCCATTCGGCCCCCTCGGCGAAGAGCGCCCCGTTCTCGACGGACGCCCAGACAGCGGCACGCTCCTGCGGCGTCTCACGGCCGGCCGTCCGGACCGCTGCCTCCCACCGCTCGTCGAACCGGTCCACGACGGTGAGCCGGACGCCGCCCCCGTCCGTGCCGACCGCCAGCAGCGTCCGGCCGTCCGCCGAGAGCGTCAGGAATCGTGCGCCCAGCACGCCGGCGAGGTCCCAGGCCCCGGCGAGCCGGACCGGCGTCCACTCCCCGGAGGCCTCGACCAGGAAGACACCGGACTCGTCGAGGATTCCGTGCCGTACCGCCAGCCGGTGCCACCGGGCGTTGACCTCGCCGACGTCGGACCGCACCACCGTCACCGGCCCGGGCCCGCCCGCTCCGACCATCCGCCACACCGCCCGGCCCGGCGGGACACCCACGTCCGCCCGGCCTCCCACCCGCTCCAGCCCGGCCCTGCGCAGCACCTCGCCCCCGGTTCCCATCCGCCCATCCTCTCCCGGGCCCCGGGGCGGGGGCGGGGGGGGGGGCCCGGGGGGGGGGGGGGCCCCGCGCCCGCGCGGGCGGGGGGGCGGGGCGGGGAAAGGGCCCCCCCCGGGGGGCGGGGGGGGGCTCAACCC
>NZ_JBIVVS010000026.1:44601-78060 GCF_044768625.1 Kitasatospora sp. NPDC091207 | reverse complement strand
CCCGCCCCCGCCCCCCCCCCCCCCCCGGGCCCCCCCCCCCCCCCCCCCCCCGGCCCCCCGCCCGCGCCCCGGCCCCCCCCCCGCCCCCCCCCCCGGGGGCCCGGCGCTTCCGGCTCTGGCGCGAGTTCCGTGAAAGCTGCCCGCAGGTCTGGCCGGTTGGCGATCACGACGGGTGTCTGTCGCTGAACTCCTGGCCGTTCCGTGTCCTCGGTTCGCCCTGCCAAAGGTGGACGTCGTCCGATCGGTCGGCCGGTCGGTGCGGGTCCGCGCCCGATGTCGGCCGCCGAAGGCGGCGTGTCCGGGCTGCGGCAGCTGGTCCGCGAGGCGACCGGGCTGATCCTTGCTCATCCCCACCATCGGCCTGCGGCCGACCACGTCGTCCTGAAGGAACTCCGCTACCGCGGCGCGGACTTGGACGCCGCCTGCGACCTCGTCGCCTGGTTCGCCTCCATCCTCGTCAACCGCCGGTGTCAAGCGGAACTTGAGCGGTGGGCCCCGAATGCCGAGGCCGGCGTCCTGCCTGAACTGCGGGCACTCGCCACCGGTCTGCGCACGGACCGGGACGCCGTCATAGCCGGCCTCACACTCCGCTGGACCTCCGGCCCGGTCGAGGGCCACGTCCACCGCATCAAGATGATCAAGAGGCACATCTTCGCCCGCGCGAAACCCGACCTGCTCCGCAAACGGCGTACTTCTCACGTCCCGAAGATCACCCAGCACATGGTCCGAGCGGGCTGGAAAGTCCTTTGACCAGGAGTTCTTCGTCCGTCACGCTGCTCCGGTGACGCTAGAGAGCACCCTCGTCAGGGTTGACGCAGACCTTCGCGCAGGCCGGATACCCCTTGCTCGCCAACGCCTGCGCGGCCTGGTGTCCTCCTACCCCACGGATCTCACGGTCAGGCAGCGGCTGGCCGAGGTCTACCGGCTGTACGGCGAGTCGGCCGAGGCCGGCCGCTGGGCCTACCTCCACGCGGACCGGGATCCGGCCGAGGCGGCGGCCTTCGAGGCCCGTCACCCCGATCCGCTCGACCGGATGGAGGCCCTCGCCTGGCGCGGGCCCGAGCAGTCAGCGTTCACGGAGACCGCTCGCGCCCGGCTGGCCGAGCTCCGTGAATCCGCCTCCGTCCAGGCCGGCCACCCCATCCACTGGCCCGGGGTGCGCCACCAGTCCCAGCACCGGGATCACGCCCAGGGAACCGACCACGACGGCTCGCTGTTCTGCTCCGGTCTCGCCATCGCCGGTCTCGTGCTCCTGGGCTTCGCGGCCCTCGGCGTCGTCACCCTCGTTCGCTGGTGGCTCTGAACCTTTCGCCGCCGGCGTCGCTGTGCCCCGAGAGCTTTCACGGAACGCGCGCCAGAGCCGCGCTTCGCCGGGCACTGCGGGCACCTGCGGGCTCACTCCGGCTTGCGGGCCTCGATCAGGAAGCGCGCGGAATGGGCGACGAACGGCCCCTCCGCGCGGATCTGCCGGTCCAGTTCGCGCAGCCGGTCGCGATGGGCGTCGACGGTGAACCCGGGCACCATCCAGATCACCTTCCGGAGGAAGTACACGACCGCCCCGATGTCGGAGAACTCCGTCCGCAGCCGCTCGGACCGCAGGTCCACCACCTCCAGCCCGGCCGCCCGCGCGTCGGCGCTCTCGGTGTCGGGGTGCCGCGCCCGACGGGCCTGGGGCTGCGGCCCCAGGAAGTACTCGACCAGCTCGAACACCGACGCCGGACCGACGTGCTGCGCGAAGTACGTACCGCCGGGCCGCAGCACGCGGGCGATCTCCGCCCACCAGACCGTCGCCGGGTGACGGCTGGTCACCAGGTCGAACGCCCCGTCGGCGAAGGGCAGCGGGGGCTCGTCCGGGTCCGCCACCACGATCGCCCCGAGCGGGTGCAGCAGCCCGGTCGCCCGGGCCACGTTGGGCGGCCACGACTCGGTGGCGACCATCGCCGGCGGCAGGGGCCCGGCCCCGGCCAGCACCTCGCCGCCGCCGGTCTGGATGTCCAGCGCCGCCGAGGCAGCTGCCAGCCGCTCCCCCAGCAGCCGCTGGTAGCCCCAGGACGGGCGCTGCTCGGTGGCCCGCCCGTCCAGCCAGGAGAAGTCCCAGCCGTCGACGGACACTGCTTCGGCCTCGGTGATCAGCTCTTCGAACGTACGCGACATAGCGGCATCATCGCGGGCCCGGGCCGCGCCGGCCAACCGGATTTCCGCAGGCAGGGCCTCTACGGGCGCGCTCCCACTACGGCAGGGAGGCGCGGCGACCGACCGGAACGGGGCCGTTCCACCCACCGGGCCGGCAGCGGACCTCTCCGCACCCCGGTGGACGAACCGGCCCCGGCGATGTCCGCCTTCGGAGTCCGGCGGAAGCACGGCGCCAAGCCGGGTGGACCCGCCCGGCCGCACTCCCGGTGTGCGGCGCCACCGCCGGCCGCCACGCCTGCGCTGGCCCGCCCGGGGTCGCCCGGCGTCGGCTGTCGCCGCCCACCGCAGGAGCACGCCGTGGCGGCTCCGCCGGGCTCGGAAGCGGCGCCGGGCCACCGGGCAAGGCCTCGGCGGTGACCGGGCGGCACGACCGGCGCCCCGGTGGCCGTCTGGCTGCCGGTCCGACAGGTTCCACGCGCACCGGCCCGCCGACCGGGCGGGTACGGCTTCGTGACCGTGCTCCGGAGCACGGAGCACGGAGGTCCGAGGGACCCGGCGACGAGCGCGGCAGCCGGGCTCGCGCGGCCCGCGCCGGTCCGCCGGCCCGACCAACCGGGGGCATCACCCGCCGGACGTGACCGGCCGACAGGCGCCACGCTCCTCGACGGCAATCCGGCAGCACCGCACGTGCCCCCGCAACGCCCGTCAGGCGGCCGCCCAGGCACAGCGGCGCACCGAGGTGGACACGCAGGGCCGGGCGCCGCGCGGGCGAGACCGGTTCCACGCGCACCAGCCCGCCGACCGGATGGGAACGGACCGAAGCACCAAGGCGGAGAGACCCGGCGACGAGTGCGGCAGCCGGGCTCGCACGGCCCGGGCCGAGTCGGCAGGCCCGACCAACCGGGGCATCACCCACCGGACGTGACCGGCCGACAGACGCCACGCCCATCGACGGCAATCCGGCAACACCGCACGTGCCCCCGCAACGCCCGTCAAGCGGCCGCGCCACGGGCAGCAGCCGCCCAGGCCGCCGTCACCACCCGGTGGGCGGTGTCCGTCGCGGCGGCGAGGTCAGCCCCCAGGCACAGCGGCGCACCAAGGTGGACACGCAGGCCCACGCGGGCACGGCGGCGAGACCAGTTCCACCCGCAGCAGCCCGCCAACCGGGGGGAAACGGACCGAAGCACCAAGGCCCGAGGGCCCCGGCGACGAGCACGGCAACCGCGCTCGCGCGGCCCGCACCGGTCCGCCGACCCCATCAACCGGGGGCACCGCCCGCCCCCACCGGACGTGACCGGCCGACAGGCGCCACGCCCCTCGACGGCAATCCGGCAGCACCGCACGTGCCCGCACAGCACCCGTCAAGCGGCCGCGCCACGGGCAGCAGCCGCCCAGGCCGCCGTCACCGCCCGGTGGGCGGTGTCCGTCGCGGCGGCGAGGTCAGCCCCCAGGCACAGCGGCGCACCGAGGTGGACACGCAGGGCCGGGCGCCGCGCGGGCGCCGTGGCGAGGCCGGCGAGCTGCTTCACCGTGCCGCCCGAGGTAACCCGGCGGGCACCCGCCTGCCCGAGCGGCACCACGGGCGCGCCCGTGGCGGCCGCCAGCCGGGCGAGGCCGCTGCGGAACGGGCCGGGCGGCAGCTCACCGGAGTCGCGTCGGCGCGGCAGGCCGCCCTCGCCGTAGATGAGCACCACGTGCCCGGCGGCGAGCGCGTCGGCGGCCCGGTCCAGGGCGTCCGCGGCGCGCTCGGTGCCGCGCTGGACGGGGATGTGTCCCTCGCGGCGCAGCAGCCGCCCGAGGAGCGGCACGTGCCAGAGGCCGGCCGCCGCGAGCACCACCGGCCGTGCGCCGAGGCGGTGCAGGGCGGCGAACACGATCGCGGGGTCGGCGAGTGAGGTGTGGTTGGCCGCGACGATGCTCCCGGGAGCGAGCACGGCCCCGGGGTCGGCGCTCACCCGCAGGGAACCGAAGGCGGGTACGAGGAGGGCTGCGGTGCGGCTGAGCATGGCTGGTGTGGTCCTCCGGTGGGCGGTCGAGCTGCCACCAGTGTTCGCCGCCGGGGCCCGACGCGCCTGAGTACCCGTACTCAAAACCCCGCGGTTCCGCGGCGGCGCGTCTAGGCTCGTCGGATGAGGCGACTCGACGCAGTGGACCGGGCCCTGTTCGACAAGGTGGCACTGGCGCGGCTGTCCCACGCCCAACCGTGGCTGCGCCGCCTGAGCCGCGCCGCGGACCACGGGGTGCTCTGGACGGGTACGGCCGCCGTGCTCGGGGCGGTCGGCGGCCGGGCCGGTCGGCGGGCGGCCCTGCGCGGGGTCGGGGCACTGGCGCTGGCCTCGGCCACGGCCAACATCGCCGCCAAGCAGCTGAGCCGGCGTCCGCGCCCGTTGCTGGACCAGGTGCCGGTGGTGCGGCAGTTGCTGCGGCAGCCGGTGACGAGTTCGTTCCCGTCCGGGCACTCCGCCTCGGCCGCCGCCTTCGCGACGGCCGTCGCGATCGAGTCCCCGCTGCTGGGCGCGGCGGTGGCGCCGGTGGCGGTGGCCGTCGGCGCGTCGCGGGTCTACACCGGCGCGCACTACCCCGGCGATGTGCTGGCCGGCTTCGCGCTGGGTGCGGGGCTGGCGGCCCTGACCCTGCGTTGGTGGCCCCGGACGGACGACCGGCCGCCGCCCGCCGGTCCGCCGCGCCGGGCGGCCCCGGCGCTGGCCGAGGGGGCCGGGCTGTCGGTGGTGGTCAACAGCGGCTCCGGGAACGGGGCGTTGCTGAGCACCGACCCGGAGGAGACCGCCGCCGGTCTGCGTACGCTGCTGCCGCGCGCGGATGTGCGGGTGTGCGGTCCGGAGGACGACCTGCCGGCCCTGCTCGGCGAGGCGGCCGACCGGGCGGCGGCGGCCGGCGGAGCCCTCGGGGTCTGCGGCGGCGACGGCAGCGTCAATCTGGCCGCCTCCCTGGCGGTCGAGCGCAACCTGCCGCTGGCCGTGTTCCCCGGCGGCACGCTCAACCACTTCGCGCTCGACCTCGGGATCGAGTCTCCGGACGCGACGGCGGCCGCCGTGGAGGCCGGGTCCGCCTGCGGGGTCGATCTGGGCCTGGCCGCCGACGACACCGAGCGCCGGATCTTCCTGAACACCTTCAGCCTCGGCGTGTACCCCGAACTGGTCCGGCTCCGCGAGTCGTTGGAGGGCCGCCTCGGCAAGTGGCCGGCCCTGGCGGTGGCCGTCGCCCGGGCCCTGGCCGACGCCGAACCGGTCACCGTCGAGGCCGGCGGCCGGCGTCGGCGGGTCTGGCTGCTGTTCGCGGGCAACGGCGCCTACGACCCGCCGGGCTTCGCCCCCACCCGCCGGACCGGCCTGGCCGACGGCCTGCTGGACATCCGGGTGGTGGACGGCGGCAGCCCGTTCGCCCGGACCAGGCTCGCGGCCGCCTTCCTCTCCGGGACGCTGGACCGCTCCCGGGTCTACCACTCCGCCCGGCTGACCGCCCTGGACCTCGACTCGCTCGGCGACGCCGACCGGATCGCCGTCGACGGGGAGAGCCTGCCGGCCGCCGGTGCCCTGCGCCTGGCCAAGGCGCCGAACGCCCTGACGGTGTACCGCCCCTCGCTCTCGTAGCGGCGGGGGTCGGCAGGCGTTCCGGTGTCCGGGCCGGTGTCCGGGGGCTTGCGCCGGACCGCCCGGGGTGACTGCGTCCGGGCCGGGCCGGGGACGACACGCAACACACCCCATTCGGGTGACATTCCCCCCAGGGCCCTGTCCCGAGTCCCTACTGTGCAGAGCAAGTTAGCCTACGAAGGGATTACGCCATGTACCGCACCGTCCGCACCGTCGCCGTCCTCCTGGCCGCCATGGGCGCCGCCGCCGCCGTTCCGACCCAGGCGTTCGCCGACGGTCCCACGGTGACCACCACGACCATCACGGTCATCGGCACCGGCAACCAGCTCGCCGGGGCCGACATCTTCAACACCGGCGGCGACAACGTGGTCGGCTCGTTCAACGGCAACGAGATCTCCTGACCCTCCGCACCATGCAGGACCCCGAGTAGCACCAGGACCGCCGCCCGCGCCTCTCCCGGCGCGGGCGGCGGTTCTTTCCGCCCGCACGGTCGCCGGAGCCCCCGCCCCTCGCTGCCGGTGGCAGCGCCCCCCGCTGGCCGGCCCCGGACCGGGGAGGGCCCGGCTCAGGTCTCCCGCTGCGGGTGGTACTCGGCCTCGGGTATGCCGAAGGTCCAGGCCACCCCGGCCCGGGCGGTGCGGATGCTCGGCGGGACACGCAGCCAGTACGTCCGGAAGGTGCCGTCGGGCTCGGCGGTGGAGTTGACCACCTCGACCATCACCACCGGCTCGTCGTCCGGGAGTTGGATCCGCCAGAGCTTGCCGGTCGCGTCGTGGTGCAGCGGCTCGGCGCCGGAGTCCGCCAGGTACCGCTCGTAGCCGTAGTGCTCCAGCAGGACGCGGCGCAGCTCGGCGTTCTCCTCCGTGCGGATCCGCTCGACCGTGACCCCGCCGAGGCCGGACAGGAAGTCGGCCGGGACGGGCATACCGCGCCAGGCGTGCAGGGCGAAGCCGTCGGCGAACTCCAGGGCCGGGCCGTCGGCCCGGTCGAGCCGGCCCGCCTCGTCGCGGTGCAGCGCGACCGGCCGCTCGCTGACCAGGGCCACCCCCTCGTACGGCCACCACCAGCCGGCTCCGCGCCCGACGTCGGCGAGCGCGTCGGCCCCGGCCTGCCCGTCCGGCGCTCCGGTGAGCACACCCGCCGCCTCCAGGGCGGCGAACCACGGCGCGTCGTGCTGACCCCGGACGGCGTCCAGCAGGGCCAGCCGGACGGCGGTCCGACGGACGCGGGCGGCATCGATCTCGGGCCGGTCGGCCTGTTCGAGGTCGGGTTCGGGAGCGAGCCGGTCGAGCACCGCGTCGCGGATCCGGCCGGCCAGTGCGTTCGTCACCGGGCCGAGTTCACCGCCGGTCAGTGCCCAGAGCGGTGCCCACCCCGCCGTACCGACCCGCTCCACGGCCTGTCGCCGGGCGGCCTCCCACGGCAGCGTGCGCACGGCCTCGCGGACGCTCACCGCACCGGCGGCCCGCACCTCCAGGGCCGCCTCCGCCCCCCTCAGGGGCGAGCCGAACCACCGCACCTCGGCCGGCTCGGCCAGCCCGGCCGCCCGGTAGGCGGCCCGCACCGCCCGCTCGACCGCGGCCCGGTCGGCCGGTCCGGTGGCCGCCGCGACCGCCCGCCAACGGGCCGTCACCCCGGCCGGCACGACCGTCTGCTCCGTCACCATCGTCTGCTCCTGTCCTCGCCGGGCACCGCGCCCCGGCCGTCCGACCCACTCGTTCCCGTGCACCGCCGCCGCCCCGGGACCCGGCCGCCCGACGGCCGGCCGACCCTCCGGGGCCCGCCGCGTCAGTCCGCGACGACGCGCACCGCGCCCGGCACGTACTCGCGCTGGCGCACCACCCGGTACCAGCCCTTGGGCAGCGGAATCGCCGCGTGCTCCTCGTGCACCACCCGGCCGCCCTCGGGCAGGTGCAGCCAGGCGGCACCGAACGGCCCGGCCTCCCGCCGCAACTCCCCCGGGCCGACCACGGCGTGCGCGTGGCCGGTGACCTCACCGAGCGCCAGCACCAGCCGGCCCCGCGCGTCCCTCGGCTGCGCGGCCAGTGCCGCCACCCTCGGGGGCACCGCGGCGTCCGCGGCCGGCACGATCAGCACGTCACCCTGGCGATACATCAGCCCTCCCTGACCGACCCGACGGGCGTCGGGACCTCACGGTTCGAAACGTAGGGCAGGGGTCTGACAACGCGCCCGGCATCCGCCCCGGCGACCGGTTTGTCGGACCCGGCTGGTAGACAGTTGTTCGGCCCGAACCCCGGAGGAGCAGCGCATGACGGTCGGCAAGCACATCGAAGAGTTCCACGGCCTCCCGGTCCTCGACTTCGCCCAGGCGGTCGAGACGGGCGGCGCCCTGCCCGGGGCCGCCTCGGTCGCCTGGAAGGTCGGGGTCGAGTACGACGCGCCGGAGTCGTTCGTCGAGCGCTGGCGGCAGTTCCTCGACGCCGTCGACAGCGAACAGGTCACCGCGGTGGTGGTCGGCGAGTGGTCCTCGGACGGGCCGGAGAGCTTCGCCGAGCCGCTGGCGGCGATCCTCGCCGCGGCCGACCGGCTGCCGTCCCTGCGCGCCCTGTTCATCGGCGACATCACGTACGAGGAGAACGAGATCTCCTGGATCGACATGGTCGACGTGACGCCGGTGCTGACGACGTTCCCGCTGCTCACCGAGCTGGTGGTGCGCGGCGCCGCCGGGGATGTGGTCGAGGGCGACGGCCTCTCCCTGCGGGCCCTGCGCCACGAGCACCTCACGGCGCTGCGGTTCGAGTCGGGCGGCCTGCCGGCCGCGGTGCTGCGGGCGGTCGCCGCCAGTGACCTCCCGGCGCTGGAGCGGCTGGAGTTCTGGCTGGGGGTGCCGAACTACGGCGGCGACTCCTCCCTCGACGATCTGGCGCCCTTCCTCGACGGCGCCCGGTTCCCGGCGCTGCGCCACCTCGGCCTGCAGAACAGCGAGGTCCAGGACGAGATCGCCGCCGCCGTCGCCCACGCCCCGGTGGTCGCCCGGCTCGACTCGCTCAACCTCTCCATGGGCGTCCTGACCGACCAGGGTGCCACCGCCCTGCTGGAGGGCCAGCCGCTCACCCACCTGCGCGCGCTCGACCTCCACCACCACTACCTCACCGACGAACTCCAGCAACGGCTCCGCGACGCCCTGCCCGGTGTGGCCGTCGACCTCTCCGAGGCCGGGCAGCCGGACGAGCGGTGGCGCTACGTCGCGGTCGCCGAGTAGCCACGGCGCCGTCCTTCCCCGTCGTCCACCGCTCACCAGCAACACCGGCAACACCGGTACACAGGCATCCAGGGGTTCGCATGACCGTCAACAAGCACTGCGGGGAGTTCCACGGACTCCCCGTCCTCGACTTCTCCGGCGAGGCCGACGAGGCGCGCGCGTGGCCGGCACCGGGCGCCGCCGCATGGCGGCTCGCGGTGCGCTACGGGGCGTCCACCGGGTTCGACGGGCTCTGGAAGGCCTTCCTCGACACGGTGGACCCGGCCGGGGTCCGGGCGCTGCTGGTCGGCCCCTGGTGGACGCGCGACTACGATTCGGTCGGCGCCACGCTGGCCACGATCCTCCGCGACGCCGACCGGCTCCCCGCCCTCGAAGCCCTCTTCCTCGCCGATGTGACGTACGACGAGTGCGAGATCTCCTGGCTGGAGATGTCCGACGTCACCGCGGTGCCGGCCGCCTTCCCCCACCTCACCGAACTCGTGGTGCGGGGCGGCAACGGGCTGGCCCTCACGCCCTTCCGGCACGACCGGCTGAAGGCCCTGCGGTTCGAGACGGGCGGCCTGCCCGGCACGGTGGTGCGCGCCGTGGCCGGCTCCGAACTGCCCGCGCTGGAGCGGCTGGAGCTCTGGCTCGGGGTGGACGAGTACGGCGGGGACTCGACGATCGACGACCTCACGCCCTTCCTCGACGGCGCCCGGTTCCCGGCACTGCGCCACCTCGGCCTGCAGAACAGCGAGTACCAGGACGAGATCGCCGCCGCCGTCGCCCACGCCCCGGTCGTGGCGCGGCTGGAGTCGCTCGACCTGTCGATGGGCGTCCTGACCGACGAGGGTGCCACCGCCCTGCTGGAGGGCCAGCCGCTCACCCACCTGCGCGCGCTCGACCTCCACCACCACTACCTCACCGACGAACTCCAGCAACGGCTCCGCGACGCCCTGCCCGGTGTGGCCGTCGACCTCTCCGACGCCGAGGACGAGGACGATCCCGAGGACCGCTACGTCGCGGTCGCCGAGTAGCCGGGTCACGGTTCGGATGAGCACCCCACGGACGACCACCCCGGCCACGGCCACCCCGGCCACGGCCGCGCCATCAGCGGCCGCGTCGGCCGCCGACGCGCGGATCCCGCCGCTGACGGTCCTCGGCAACCCGGGCCACCGGCGGGTGGCGCTGTTCGCCGCCGCCGCCCGGGCGGCCGGCCTGCCCGAGCCCGCCGTGCTGCCCTGGATCGACGTGCTGCGCGGTCGCTTCCTCGTGCCGGAGGGCGGCCTGCTGCGGATCGAGTCGCCCGGTGAGGACGCGGCCGTGGACGAGCTGCTGCGCGGTCCGGCCCTCGGCCCCTCGTACGCCCCGACCAGGGTGGAGGGCGGTGCGGCCTGGTACGCCGGGGTGGTGGCCGCCCTGCGCGCGGTGGCGCGGGTGCCGGGGGTGCGCGTGCTCGGCGATCCGGAGGAGATCGCCGTGATGTTCGACAAGCGGCGGGCGCACGCCCTGCTGGCCGGCGCCGAGGTACCGGTGCCCCGCGCGCTCGGCGGCGCCGACCTCACCGGTTGGGACGACCTCCGGGAGCGGCTGCGGACGGCCGGGATGCGACGGGTCTTCGTCAAACCGGCGCACGGCTCCTCCGCCTCCGGTGTGGTGGCGCTGGAGTTCGGCCCGCGCGGGCAGGTACTGGCCACCACCTCCGTCGAGCTGGCGGACGGTCAGCTGCACAATTCGCTGCGGGTCCGACGCTACCGGGACGAGCGGCAGGCGGCCGAGCTGGTCGACCGCCTCGCACCGGACGGGCTGCACGTCGAGCAGTGGATCCCGAAGGCCTCGCAGTCGGGCCGCTCGGCGGACCTCCGGATCGTGGTGATCGCCGGGCGGGCCACGCACGTGGTGGTGCGCACCAGCTCCCAGCCGATGACCAACCTGCACCTCGGTGGAGCCCGGGGCAGCCTCGCCCTGGCCCAGGAGGCGGCCGGCCCCGCCTGGCCGGACCTGCTGGAGACGGCGGAGCGGGCGGCCGCCTGTTTCCCCAACTCACCGATGGTCGGGGTCGACGTCCTGCCCGCCGCCGGCTGGCGCCGCGCCCTGGTCGGTGAGGTGAACGCCTTCGGCGACCTCCTGCCGAACCTCACCGGCCTGCCCGGCGGCCCGGCCGAGGGCCTGGACACCTACGCCGCCCAACTCGCCGCCCTCCGCCGGCCGGGCCGCCGGCCCGGGCCGACCAACAGCACACCGACGGAACCGACGCGATGAACCAGCAGCACTCCCAGCACCGACCACCGACCACCCCGACCGCGGCCCCGACCGCGACCACCACGACCCCGACCTGGACCCCGACCGCCGAAGCGGCGGCACCCGCACCCGACATGAACGCCGTCGTGGGCACCCACGACCTGCTTCTCGTCACGCTGGACACGCTGCGTTTCGACGTGGCCGAGGAGTTGGCCGCGGCCGGGCGGATCCCCCACCTCGCCGCCGTCCTCCCCGGCGGCCGCTGGGAGCGCCGGCATTCCCCGGGCAGCTTCACCTATGCCGCGCACCAGGCGATCCTGGCCGGCTTCCTGCCCACCCCCGCCGCCCCCGGCGGGCCGCACCCGCGCCTGTTCGCCGCCCGCTTCGCCGGGTCGGAGAGCACCGCTCCGCGCACCTGGGTGTTCGACGCGCCCGACCTGCCGGGCGCGCTCGCCGCACACGGGTACCGGACGGTCTGCATCGGCGGCGTCGGATTCTTCAACAAACAGGGCCCGCTCGGCTCGGTGCTGCCCGGGCTCTTCCAGGAGAGCCACTGGGCGCCGGAGATGGGCGTCCCGTCCGCCACCTCCTTCGAGGCGCAGGTCGCGTGCGCCGAGCGGGTCGCCGCCGCGCAGCCGGTCGGGCAGCCCCTCTTCCTGTTCCTCAACGTCTCGGCGCTGCACCAGCCCAACTGGTTCCACCTGCCGGGCGGCACGCGCGAGGACGGGGACTCCCGAGCGAGCCACGCCGCCGCCCTGGAGTACGTGGACGCGCACATCGGCCGGTTGTTCGCGGCGATGAGCGCCCGCCGGCCGTGCTTCGCGATCGTCTGCTCCGATCACGGCACGGCGTACGGCGAGGACGGCTACACCGGTCACCGGATCGGCCACGAGGTGGTCTGGACGGTGCCGTACGCGCACTTCACCCTCCCTGCCCGCCCGACACCCACCGGCCAGAGGCCCGCCGGCCCGCTGCGCACCGCCGAGGAGACCGCATGACCACGGCACCGGCCCCGCCGACCGACTCGCCCTACCGGTCGTACGTCTACGCCTACCCGCACAAGACCGCCTACCGGCCGCTGCCGGAGCGCCCGGCGCTGCGCGAGCTGTGGGCCGGCGAGCCACAGCACGCGCTCTCGCTCTACCTGCACATCCCGTTCTGCGAGGTCCGCTGCGGCTTCTGCAACCTGTTCACCCGGATCGGCAGCCCCGACGGTCTGACCACCGCCTACCTGGACGCGCTCGACCGCCAGGCCGCCACCGTCCGCGAAGCACTGGACGACGACGCCCGGTTCGCCCTGGCGGCGTTCGGCGGGGGCACACCCACCTACCTCACCGCCGCCGAGCTGGAGCGGCTCTGCGACATCGCCGAGCTGCGGATGGGCGCCGACCTGCGGGCGGTCCCGCTGTCCGTGGAGGCCTCCCCCGCCACCGCCACCGCCGACCGGCTGGAGGTGCTGGTCGCCCGCGGCGCCACCCGGCTGAGCCTGGGGGTGCAGTCGTTCCTCGACGAGGAGGCCCGCTCCGCCGTCCGCCCACAGCGGCGTGCCGACGTCGAGGCCGCCCTCGGCCGGATCCGCGACGCCGGATTCCCCGTCCTCAACATCGACCTCATCTACGGCATCGACGGCCAGACCGAGGCCGGCTGGCTGCGCTCACTGGACGCCGCGCTGGCCTGGCAACCCGAGGAGCTGTACCTCTACCCCCTGTACGTCCGACCGCTGACCGGTCTGGCCCGGCGCGGCGAGCAGGAGAGCCCGGTCGCCTGGGACGCCCGCCGGCTCGCGCTCTACCGGACCGGCCGCGACCACCTGCTCGCACACGGCTACCAGCAGGTGTCGATGCGGATGTTCCGCCGCGCCGCCTCCCCGCAGGCCGGGAACGGCGAGTACGCCTGCCAGACCGACGGCATGGTCGGCCTCGGCTGCGGGGCCCGCTCCTACACCTCCCGGCTGCACTACTCCTTCGACTACGCGGTCAACGCCACCGAGGTGCGCGGCATCATCGACGACTACGTGGCCACCACCGACTTCCGGTGCGCCGAGGTCGGCCGGTACCAGACGCCCGAGGAGGCCCGCCGCCGGCATCTCGTCCAGTCGCTGCTCCAGGCGGAGGGCATGCCCGTGGCGGAGTACCGCGCCCGGTTCGGCAGCACCCCCGCCGAGGACTTCCCGGCCGAGCTGGCCGCGTTCGGGGACCGGGGCTGGCTCGCGCGGGACGAGTCGCGCCTGGTGCTCTCGCCGGAGGGGCTGGCGCACTCGGACGCGGCCGGTCCGATGCTGTTCTCCCCCGAGGTCCACCGGCTGATGGCGGAGTACGAGGCGAAATGACCTTTCTCGGCATGCCCGCACCCCGCCCGGCCACCGACCGCACCCGGCCCGGCCCCGGGCACCCGCCCGGCCCCGACCGCGCGCCCAACTCGGCACCGCGGCCCGCGGCGGACAGCGGATCGGACGGCGGATCGGACGGTGGGGTCGACCTGTCGCTGCTCTACCGGGGCCCGCTGTCCTCCTGCGACTACGACTGCCCGTACTGCCCGTTCGCCAAGCGGCGTGACTCACCCGAGCAGTTGCGGGCCGACCGCGCCGCGCTGGAGCGGTTCACCGCCTGGGCCGCCGGGCGGGCCGGTTCCGGGGACACCCTCTCCGTGCTCTTCACCCCCTGGGGCGAAGGGCTCGTGCGGTCCTGGTACCGGCGGGCGATGGTCGAGCTGAGCCGGCTGCCGCACGTGCGCCGGGTGGCGATCCAGACGAACCTCAGCTGCCGCACCGACTGGCTGGCCGAGGCCGATCCCGACACCCTGGCGCTCTGGGTGACGTACCACCCCGGGCAGGTCACGCACGAGCGCTTCCTCGCCAAGTGCCGCGAGCTGGACGCGCTCGGTGTGCGCTACAGCGTCGGCGTGGTCGGCCGGCCCGACCACCTGGTGGAGGCGCGCCGACTCCGTGCCGCGCTCGATCCCGCCGTCTACCTGTGGATCAACGCCGCGGAGGGCCTCACCTACACCGATGCCGAGGCCGCCGACTGGACGGCCGTGGACCAGCACTTCGGCTACAGCCGGCACGCCCACCCGAGCGCCGGCCGCCCCTGCCGCACCGGTGAATCCGTGCTCTCGGTGGACGGCGACGGGACCGTCCGCCGCTGCCATTTCGTCCGCGACGAACTCGGCAACCTCTATGACGGCTCCTACCGGGCCCAACTGCGCGGCCGGTCCTGCCCGCTGCCGGTCTGTGACTGCCACATCGGCTATGTGCACCTGGAGACGCTGCCGCTCTACGAGGTGTTCGCCGGGGGCGTCCTGGAGCGGGTGCCGCACGGGTGGTGACCCGGCCCGCCGACGGCGCCACCGTCGACGTCGGTCCGGTGCTCCCCGGCGGTCCAAGTGCCCCCGGTGGCGAAGGGGTGACGGCTCGCCGGCGTGACGGGCACTCAGTCGAGACAGAACTCGTTGCCCTCGACGTCCTGCATGACGATGCACGAGTCGGTGCCGTCGTAGAGCAGTCGCACGCGCACCGCGCCGAGCGCGACCACGCGTGCGCACTCGGCCTCGAGCGCGGCCAGCCGCTCCTCCCCCACGAGGCCGGTGCCGACCCGGACGTCGAGGTGCACCCGGTTCTTGACGGTCTTGCCCTCGGGGACGCGCTGGAAGAACAGGCGCGGGCCCACGCCCGAGGGATCGCCGCAGGCGAACCACGAACCCCGCTCCTCGGGCGGCAGCGAGCGGTGATGATCGTCCCAGGTGGCGAACCCCTGCGGTGGCGGCGGCACGACGTACCCGAGCACCTCGCACCAGAAACGGGCGACGCGCTCGGGTTCCGCGCAGTCGAAGGTGACCTGGACCTGCCTGACCGATGCCATCGGGCCACCGTAACAAAGGCCTTCCGCCCGATCCCTGGTGGGGATCATCATCCCGAGGGGCGGGTAGCCCGACGCGAAAACCCGGCGTGCGGTGCCCCCCGAGCCGTCCCGGTCCCTCCCGCGACCTTCGGCGGTCACCGCACTAGCCTGGAGGGAGGAGGCGATGGCAATGCTTGGAGACGCACCACTGGTGGCCATCATCCCGGCAGCGGATCTGGCCCGGGCGAAGCGCTTCTACACCGACACCCTCGGCCTGAAGCTCACCGACGAGAACCCGCAGGAGGTCAGCTTCGAATGCGGCGGCACGGAGTTCGGCATCTATGAGACGCCGAGTTGCCGGACAGGCCGCGCACACCCTCGCCAGCTTCAAGGTCACCGACCTCGACGGCGAAATGGCGACGTTGCGCGACCGCGGGGTCACGTTCGAGGAGTACGACCTGCCGGGGCTGAAGACGGTCAACGGCGTCGTGGAGGCCGAAGGCATGCGTGCGGCCTGGTTCAAGGACAGCGAAGGGAACATCATCTGCGTGAACGAGCGGACCGCGTGAACGAGCGGACCGCGTGAACGAGCGGACCGCGTGAACGAGCGGACCGCATGAACGGGCGGACCGCGTGAACGAGCGGACCGCATGAACGGGCGGGTCGCCGCGTAGTGCCCGCCGTTCCCCCGCCGGGGTCCGTCAGGTAGGGATCGCCGGGAGGTGCTGCCGGCCCCCCAGCGGGGCGGGCGAGCACGTCCGGTCCGGGCGGAACCCGGGCCGGCCCGGGCGCCGGGGTGGATCAGCCCTCGGCCCCGTCGGCCAGCAGCGCCGAGTCCAGCGCCCCCGTGACCCGGTTGAGCAGAACGCGCAGGGCCGCCAGGTCCTCGACCGGCAGGCCGGTGGCGGTGAGCAGCCTGCGCGGCACCTGCCCGGCACGGTCGCGCAGCTCGCGCCCGGCGTCGGTGAGGCTGACGGTGACGGAACGCTCGTCCTCGGGGCTGCGCTCGCGGCGGACCAGGCCGGCCGCCTCCAACCGCTTGAACAGCGGCGAGAGGGTGCCGGAGTCCAGTCGCAGATGCTCGCCGATCCGCTTCACCGGCAGTTCGCCGTGCTCCCAGAGCACCAGCATGACCAGGTACTGGGGGTAGGTGAGACCCAAGTCCTTGAGCAGGACGCGGTAGACACCGCCGAACGCGCGCGAGGCGGCGTTCAGCGAGAAGCAGATCTGCTGGTCGAGGCGGAGCAGGTCCTCGTCACGGATCGGCTGCTCGCCGAGGAGCGGGCCCGCGTCCGACGGCCCGGAGCGGGCGGCGTCGGCAGAGGCGGTCGCGGGGGAAGCGGTCTCGGGGGGCATGGCCATGGCTCCATGGTACCGATCGTATGCGCCATTCAGTTGTGCGCAATTGAATTGCGTGCTCTACTTGTCTTCGGAAGGCGGTCCCACGGGCCGCCGGGGACAGAAGCACCACCGACGCAGGACGGAAGGGACCAGATCCATGGACGCGCTCTACACCGCAGTGGCCACCGCGAACGGCCGGGAGGGCCGTGCTGTCAGCTCCGACGGGCAGCTGGACCTGGCACTGGCGATGCCGCCCGCCCTCGGCGGCAGCGGCCAGGGCACCAACCCCGAGCAGCTGTTCGCGGCCGGGTACGCGGCCTGCTTCGCGAGCGCCCTGGGCCTGGTCGGCCGGCAGGCCCGCGTCGACACCAGCGAGGTCTCGGTCACGGCCGAGGTCTCGATCGGCAAGGACGGCGCCGGCTTCGGCCTCGCGGTGGTCCTGCGGGTCGAGCTGCCGGACGCGCTCGCCGGCGAGGCGGGCGAGCTGCTGGTCAAGCAGGCGCACGAGGTCTGCCCCTACTCCCGGGCCACCCGCGGCAACATCCCGGTGGAGCTCGTCGTCGAGTAGCCGCCCCCCGGCACCGGCAGGGCCCGCCGCTTGAGCGGCGGGCCCTCTGCCGTCATCCGCCGCCGGGCGGTTCCCCCGCGGCGCCCCCGCCCGGACCGTTCACACCCGGACCGTTGGCGCCCCGGAGAACGTCCAAGCGCTGTCGGTACTCCTCCGCGTCGATCTCGCCGCGCGCGAACCGCTCGGCCAGCAGGTGCTCCGCCGTCGGTGACACCGCCCGCGGCGGTCCCACCACCCCGGCCTGCCCGCCCGACCCCCACGGGGCGGGCGGCACCGGCCGCGAGCTCCGCGAGAGATGGCGGACCAGGGCGACAGCCACCAGGACCAGCACCACCAGGACCGCCAGCGACACCAACGCCATCAGGCCGAAGCCCCAGCCGCCCCACACATGACCGTGCCCGTGGCGCGGACCGTTCCAGTGCCCCATCTCGGCCTCCTCCTCCGGCCCCGCAGGGCCTATCGAGGTCATCGGCGTCCCCCCACCATCGTGCGCCCACGGCCCTCCGGCCGACCTGATGATTGTCTGAGAAAACGCTCCCGGCACGCCGACCGGACCCGTCGGGGTAGCGTTGCGGCCCATGGACCACCACCCGCCGGCCGACGACCGCGAGCGGCTCGTCGCGGCCGGGGTGCTCCGCCGCTACGAGGACCGACAGCTGCACCCGGCCCTGCGCCACTCGCCGATCTTCTACGTCTCCACCCGACTCTGGGAGGAGCTCACCGCGCTCGCCATCGCGCCCGACGCGGCCGCCGCCACCGCCCACGCGCTGCTGGCCGCCATCGCCGCCGACGCCGTCGACGCCGCCCTCGCGCCCGGCAACGAACGGGCGCCGCGCGACGACCTGTACGTGACGCACCCGGCCTACATCGGCCCGTACCGGCGGGTGGTCTGGTTCCAGCGCACCGGCCCGCGCGGACTGGTCACGGCGACGTTCCCGCCGGAGCGGTGAGCCGGCGCGGTGAGCCGGCGCGACGACCGCCGACCGCCGGCGGCGTCAGCGCTCGATCCGCAGGCTGTGGCACGCCCAGCTCAGCCGGTCCGGCCCCGCCGCCGGCGGCCGGTCGTGATACACGCCGTCCGCCACCGAGAGGTTGACGATCAGGTACGCGTGGAAGTCCGGCCCGACCCCGCGCCGGTCGGCGTGCACGAGCGTGTCGCCGACGAACCAGTCCACCGAGTAGGCGCCCAGCACCGTCCGCAGGTCGAAGGTCGCGCCCGGGGCTATCCCGGCGTCGGCCCCGTGCCAGTACCGGAAGCCGCCCCGGACGTGGTTCGAGATCTCCAGCAGGTCCGGGTGGTCGGGGTGGTACTCGAAGACGTCCACCTCGTTGCCGCCGTCCCGCCACGTCCAGATGGCCGGCCAGGCGCCCGTCTCGACGGGGAGGGTGACCCGCGCGGTGAGGACGTCGCCGGTGCGGACCTGGAACGCCTCCGGGCTGCCCTCGGTGGTCAGCAGGCTGCACGTCCACAGCTCGCCGCCGTGCCGCCGGACGGCGGTGAACACCCCGCCGGGGCAGTAGGCACGGCTCAGGAAGTCGAGCTTGTGATCGCCCCGGTTGGTCGGCCCCATCCGGGGATAGGCGCTGCTGCGGCCCGCCACCCACTGCCTGGTCGAAGTGAAATCCGCGTCGAACACGACTGCCACGGCCGCCTCCCCGGTAACCCTGAGCGTCGGCGACCCGGCGTCGCCACACACCGAGAGTGATGTACCCGATACCCTCCGCAGTATGCGAACCGGACGCTCCGGGTCCGCGGACCGGGCGGCCCGGACCGCGCGGAGTCACCGAGGAGACGTGACCGGCGAAGGGCGGCGGCGGGGCCGGGAGGCGTCAGCCGACGACGACGGGTGCCTCGGTGCTGCCCAGCCGGTCGGTGACCGACACGACGCCGTCCACCGAGCGGCACAGGTTCAGCACGATCGGGACGAGGTGCGGTGCCGGCACGCTGCCGCTGAGCACCACATGGCCCTGGTCGACCTCCACCCCGACCTCGGCCGGGCTCACGCCCTCGATCCGGCCGAGCACCTCCTCGACGATCTCGCGGCGGATCACCCGGTCCTCGCGCAGGAAGACGCGCAGCAGGTCACCCCGGCTGACCATGCCGAACACCCGGCCCTCCTCGTCCAGCACCGGCAGCCGCTTCACCCCGTGCCGGCTCATCAGCCGGGCCGCCACGACCACGCTGGTACCGGGCGTGGTGCACACCGCCGGGCCGGTCATCAGGTCCGCGGCGGTGACGGCCCCGTCCGGACCGGTCCGGGTCAGCTCGGGCGGCGGCAGCATGCTGCCCTGGTCCTCCTGGGCCGCCAGGGTGAGCAGCAGGTCCGCCTCGGAGACGATGCCGATCGGCCGCCCGTCGGCGTCCACCACCGGGACCCCGGTGATGTCGTACTCGGCCAACAGCGCGACGATCTCCCGGAACCCGGTCTCGGGCGCGATCCGCACCACGGGGCTGGTCATCACTGATTCGACGGTGGCATGCCGCACGCCGGTCACCTCGTCCACGAGCCGATGTCCGCCGGACGACCGCCGTCCGGCCCAGTACCTGGAGCATCGCTCCCGGCCGGGCCCCCGACCAGGGGCCAAGGGGCTGACATCCCGGGACCAACGGCCCTGCCGTCGAACGCTCCTCTCACAGCCTACGGCGGTCCGGGCGGGCGGCCCCGCCGTCACCGACCCCGGCGACGTCCGGTCCTGAGCCGCGGCCGGGCTCCGGCCCCACCGCGCGGCGGCCGCGGCAGGAACGAACTGGTCCGCGCGGTGTACTCGGCCCAGCCGGGCTTGGTGGCGCCCAGCTGCCGCTCCAGCATCGGCCGCCCGCTGCCGAACGCCAGCAGCCAGGTCATCAGCAGCGGGCTGCCGACGAAGGCCCAGCCCACCGGGGCGTCGGCCGCGAGCAGGAACAGGCCCCACCAGACGCAGGCGTCCCCGAAGTAGTTCGGATGCCTGGTCCAGGCCCAGAGTCCCTGGTCCAGCACCCGGCCCCGGTTGGCCGGGTCGGCCCGGAAGCGGGCGAGCTGGTGGTCGCCCACCGCCTCGAAGAGGAGGCCGAAGCCCCAGAGCCCGACGCCCGCCCACACCACCGCGCCCGGCGGGCCCGGCAGGTACTGCGCCGCCTGCACCGGCAGCGAGACGAACCAGGCGAGGGCGGCCTGGAGCAGGTAGACCTTGCGCAGCGCGTACGCCGTCCGGCGCTCCGGCGGGGCCTTGGCCAGCATCCGGGCGTAGCGCGGATCCTCGGGTGCGCCCCGCCCGCGCCGGCCGATGTGCACCGACAGCCGCAGGCCCCAGACCGTGACCAGCGCGGTGGCGAGCGCGCGGCGCGACCAGTCGCCGTGCCCGGCCGACAGGCCGAAGCCGGTCAGCGCGACGGCCGTGAAGGCCAGGCCCCAGGCGACGTCGACACCCCGGTGGCGACCGGTCCGGACACCGATCGCGAAGGCCGTGAGCATCACCGCGAGGGCCGCGCCCGCCGTGGCGGCCAGGTTGACCGCGAAGGCGGCGGCGTTCACGCCCCGCCCCCGGGGCCGGGGCGCGGGTCGACCTCGCCGGGCCGGGTGAGGAGCAGCTGGCGCACATCCAGGTAGCCGCTGCGGAAGCCCGCCTCGGAGTACGCCAGGTACAGCTCCCAGGTGCGGCGGAACACCTGGTCGAACCCGAGCGCGGCCAGCTCGTCGGCCCGTTCGGCGAAGCGCTCGCGCCAGAGCCGCAGGGTCTGCGCGTAGTGCGGGCCGTAGCCGTGGGAGCCGGCGAGCATCAGGCCGCTGTGCCGGGCCGCGGCCTGGGCGAGGGCCCGGGCGGAGGGAATCTGGCCGCCGGGGAACACGTACTTGTGGATCCAGGTGTAGGTGCCGGCCGAGGCGAGCATCCGTTCGTGCGGCATGGTGATGGACTGGAGCGCCACCCGGCCACCCGGCGCGAGCACCCGGTCCAGGGTGGCGAAGTAGACCGGCCAGTACCGCCGCCCGACCGCCTCGATCATCTCGACGCTGACCACGGCGTCGTACTGACCCCGGACCTGCCGGTAGTCGCAGAGCCGGACGTCGACCGCCCCGGCGTGACCGGCGTCGGCGATCCGGCGGCGGGCGAGGGCCAGTTGCTCCTCGGACAGGGTGAGGCTGACGACGGTCGCGCCCCGGCCGGCGGCCCGCAGCGCCAGTTCGCCCCAGCCGGTGCCGATCTCCAGCACCCGGCTGCCGGGGCCGACCGCGGCCAGGTCGAGCAGCCGGTCGATCTTGCGCCGCTGGGCGGTGGCCAGACCGGACCACTCGGCCTGCGGCGAGCCGTCCGGGCCGAGCGGGAAGATCGCCGACGAGTAGGTCATGGTCGGGTCGAGGAAGAGTCCGAAGAGCTCGTTGGACAGGTCGTAGTGCCGCCGGATGTTGCGCTGCGCGTTCTCGACGGTGCCCAGCTCGGTGGCGGGGGGCCTGCGGAGGACCAGCGGGCGCAGCCGGGCCGTGCCCGCCGGGACGAGCGTCTCGGGTGCGGTGGCGAGCGCCGTCAGCAGCCCCACGAGGTCGGGCGCGTCCCAGTCGCCGGCCTGGTAGGCCTCGCCGAAGCCGATCAGGCCACCGGCACCGACCCGGTGCCGGAAGGCGTCCGGCCGGTGCAGCCGCAGGACCGGCCCGTCCGCGGCGGCTCCGTCCGTGGCCGGCGCGTCGGGCAGGCGGCTGTCGGGCAGACGGTCGTCGGGCCGCTCGACGCGCAGGCCGCGCTGCCGCACCGCCCGGCGCAGCAGCAGCCCGGCGGCGGCCGCCCGGACCGGCGCGCGCGGCACCGCGGCCACGTCCGGCCAGCGCGCCGGGTCGACCCCGGGTACGGCGGGTACGGCGGGTGCCGCGGTGACGGGGGTTCGGGTGGGTGCGGTCACGGCTGGTGGACCTCTCTCCGGGAGCGGGGACGGCCGAGGCGGAGCAGGCCGAGGGGGTGACGGCCGCGGTGGGGCCGGACCGGACGGGCGTGGCCGTCGCGGGGCTGGACGGGCAGCCCGCGCAACAGCAGCCGGATGCCCTGGTACCGGATGTGCGCGCTGACCGCGAGCGTGGAGAACGGGTGGCGCAGCACCGCGCGCAGCAGGCCGGGCGCCGAGGCCGGCGTGCGCACCCCGTGCACGGTGGCGGTGAACTCCCGCCCGCCGGCGCGCTCCAGTGCGACGGTCAGGTCGAGCCGGTCGCCGGGCTCGGGCAGCGTCATCCGGTACTCGCCGTCCACCGGGAAGAACGGCGAGACGTAGAACTCCTTGGCGGTGCGCGCCCGGCCCCGGTCGTCCGGGAGCAACAGGTAGCGGTGGTCGCCGCCGTAGGTGTTGTGCACCTCGGCGACGGTGCAGACCGGGAGGCCGGCCCGGTCGTGGCACCAGTAGACGGTGAGCGGGTTGAACACGTGGCCGAACGAGCGGGCCTGGGTGAGCATCAGGACCCGGCCGCCGTCGAGGTCGACGCCGTGTCCGAGCAGGTAGGCGTCGAGGTTGCCGCGCAGCCCGGGCCCGGGTGCCCCGGGGTGGTCGGCCGCGCGGAACCGTGCCAGCGGGCGCAACGGACGGGGCAGGCGGGGCAGCCGGTCGAGGTCGACCAGCCACAGGTAGCCGCGGTGCTCGAAGGTGTGCCGGAGCGGGACGGTGCGGACGTGGGCGATCCGGCACTCGTACAGCGCGGCGCCCCAGGGCCCGGGCAGCTCGCCCGTACCGGAGGCCACGACCCGGGGCACGGCCTCGGGTACGGCCGGCGTGGTCCCGGTCACGACGCCCTCACCCCGAGCAGGGTCCGGGCGGCGGCCAGCCCGGAGCGGCAGCCGTCCTCGTGGAACCCCCAGCCCTGGTAGGCCCCCGCGTAGGCGGTCCGTCCGGTGGCGAGTTCGGGCAGCCGGCGTTGGGCGGCCACCGTCTCCAGGGTGTAGACCGGGTGCTCGTAGACCGTGCGGGAGACCACCTGCGCGTCGGGCACCGGCCGGTGCCGGTCCTCGTTGAGGGTGACGACGTAGTCCTCGCGGGTGCCGAGGCCGAGCAACCGGTTGAGGTGGTAGCTGACCCGGACGCCTTCGGCCGCGCCGTGGCAGTCGGTCATCCGGTAGTTCCAGGACGCGCGGGCCCAGACGGCGCTCGGGAGGTGCTCGGCGTCGCGGTGGAGCACGGTGGGGTTGCGCGAGTAGGTGAACGCGCCGAGGATCTCGCGTTCGGCCGGTGTCGGGTCGGCGAGCAGGCGCAACGCCTGGTCGGCGTGGGTCGCGACGACCACCGCCTCGGCCCGGTGGCGGTGCCCGTCCTCGGTGATCACCGTGACTCCGTCGGGGTGACGGCGCACCGCCCGCACCGGCGCGGCACGGTGCACCACGGCGATCCGCTCGGCGATCCGCTCCACGTAGGTGCGGGAGCCGCCGACCACGGTGCGCCAGGTCGGTGAGCCCGCGACGCTGAGCAGGCCGTGGTTGTTCAGGAAGGTGAACAGGTGGCGGGCCGGGTACTCCCCGGCGCGGTCCGGGGCGCACGACCAGACGGCGGAGACCAGCGGGGTCATGAAGTGACCGGTGAAGTACGCGGTGAAACCGCCCTCCCGCAGGAACGCGCTCAGGGTCTGCTCGCGGCCCGACGGGTCGGCGAGCAGCCGGCGGGCACGGCGGTGGAACAGCGGGATCTCCGCCAGCATCCGCAGGTAGGGGCCGCGCAGCAGGCTGCCCGGCCGGGCCAGCAGCCCGGCGGGACCGCGCGAGCCGGCGTACTCCAGTCCACAGCCCTCGCAGCTCACCGACATGCTCATGTCGCTCTCCCGGGTCTCGACACCGAGCTCGGCGAACAGCCGGGTCAGTTCCGGGTAGGTGCGCCGGTTGTGGACCACGAATCCGGTGTCGAGCGGGACGGTCCGGCCGTCGGAGGCGGTGACCACCTGGGTGTGGGCGTGCCCGCCGAGCCGGGCGTCGGCCTCGAACAGCTCGACGTGGGCGCCGGCCCGGGTCAGCTCATGGGCAGCCGTGAGGCCGGCGACCCCGGCCCCCACCACGGCGATCCGCCGGCGGTGGTCGGCCGGTCGCCTCGGACGGCCGACCGCCGCCGCGGTGGAGACTGCGCTGGACGTGTCCACAGGTGTTCCCCTCCAGGTCGCGTGCCCGGCCGGGTGCCGGACGTCGCTCGGGTGCACTGGGGGTTCGTAGCCACCGGCGGAGCGGATTGGACCTTCGGAGGGGGTCGTGGACACCACGGCCGGGGCCCGCCGTCCGGACGGCGTGGTGCCGTCCGGGCGGCGGGCCGCGGGCCGGTCAGGTGAACGGCAGCAGCAGGACGGGCGTGCCGCTGGGGTGCGGGGAACCGCCGGCCGGTTCCACGGTGACCCCGATGCCTGCGGCACCGTCGAGCGGGCCGTCGAGCAGCAGCGAACCGTGGGTGCCCGGCATCAGCCCGGCCGGGCGCATCGTCCCGGCGTCGTCGAACCAGATCTCGTAGGTCTGGCCGGCCGGCAGTGCCGGCATCCCGGCGGCCAGGAACCCGGCCTGTCCCTTGCTCTCCGACCAGATCACGGTGCCGACCCCCGATCCGGCGGTCGCCCTGGCGGTGGCGGTCCGGGCGTCGGGGGCGGTGAGCAGCGTCCCGAGGTCGGCCTGCTGCTGTTGCAGTCGGGCGGCCTGCGAACGCGCCCGCTCGGCCCGGTCGTGCTGCTGGACGGCGAGACCGCCGAGCGCCGTGGCGACCGCGACCGAGGCCGCGAGGGCGAACTTCGGCCACCGGCGGCGCCACCGCCCCGGCCGCCCCGGGTCGCCGTCCGGCTCGGCGCCGGCCCGCGGTGCGAGCTGGCGGACGGAGGCGATGCCGCCCAGCACACGCGCGCGCAGCTCGGGGGGCGGGGTGACGGTCTCGGCGGCGCCGAGCCGGGCCAGCGTGGCCGCGAACTCGGCCACCTCCTGGGCACAGGCCGGGCACCGGGCGAGGTGGTGCTCGAACGCCTCCCGCTCGGCCGCGGGCAGGGCGTGGGCCGCGTAGGCGCCGGTGAGCGTGTGCAGGTCGGCCGCGACGGTCATGACGCCACCCCCAGGCAGTCGCGCAGCCGGATGAGGCCGTCCCTCATCCGGGTCTTGATCGTGCCCAGCGGGGTGGCGAGCAGGTCGGCCACCTCCGGGTAGGAGAAACCGCGGTAGTAGGCGAGCGTGACCGACTCCCGCTGGAGTTCGGTGAGCATCCGCAGGCACCGCCTGACCTGCTCCCGCTCCAGCCGGCCCTCGACCTGCTCGGCGACCTCGTCGAAGACCGGGGCGTAGGCCTTGGCCGCGGCCCGCTGGTCGCGGTCGGCCGCGGCCTGCGCGGCCCGGACCCGGTCCACGGCCCGCCGGTGGGCCATGGTCAGCACCCAGGCCAGCACCTCGCCGCGGTCCGGCCGGTACCGCGCGGCGGTGCGCCAGACCTCCAGCATGACCTCCTGGGTGACCTCCTCCGACTGCGCCGGGTCGCGCAGCACCCGCCGGACCAGGCCGAGCACCTGCCCCGCGACGGCGTCGTAGAGGGCGGCGAAGGCGTCCTGGTCACCGAACGCCGTCCTGGCCATCAGTTCCTTGAGATCCGGTCGGCGCCGCTGCGGGCCGGCCAGGTGCACGACGGTACTCACCTCGTCACCCTCCCACGGTGGTCGGCGCGGGCGACCGGCCCGGAAGGACGGGCGGGCGGCCTGCCCGGCGGGCAGTTCCTTGGCATACGGGTCCTCCGGTGCCCGGCGCGATCGGTCCGCGCCGGGCCGTCGTACGGGTGTCGGCACCGTCTGTTCGGAGCGGACGGGCCGGCGGATTGCCGCGATCCGTGGATCACCGCAGATCCGTGCGGACCTCCCGCTCCGGGCGGCGGGCCGGTGCGGACGGGGGCCGGTGCGGGACCGGGTGCTGTGGCGACCCGGGCGCCGGGCGGCGAAGCTGACGGAGACGGCGGAGAGGCAGCATCGGCGGAGTCGGCTGCGTCGGCGGAGACCGCGACCGGGCCGCCGCCGCCCGACCGAGCCCCGGGGCCGTGACCTCCCCGGGCGGTGGAGCCGAGCCCCGCACCGCACCCGACGCTCCCTGGAGGCGCCATGGCCGGACCGAGCACCCCCGAAGCCCCGCTGCGCTGTCTGCTCACCGGCGCCACCGGCTACATCGGCGGCCGGCTCGCCCCCGAGCTGCTGGCCGCCGGGCACTCCGTCCGCTGCCTGGTCCGCGACCCGGGGCGACTGCGCGACCACCCCTGGCGGCCCGAGGTCGAGGCCACCGCCGGGGACGTCACCCGGCCCGACTCGCTGGCCGGGGCGTTCGCCGGCATCGACGTCGCCTACTACCTGGTCCACTCGCTGGGCACCGGCCCCGACTTCGAGGCGACCGACCGGGCCGCCGCCCGGGCCTTCGGCGAGGCGGCGGCCCGCGAGGGCGTGCGCCGGATCGTCTACCTGGGCGGCATCAACCCGGCCGGGGTACCGGCCGCCGAGCTGTCCCCGCACCTGCGCTCGCGCGCCGAGGTCGGCCGGCAGCTGCGGGCGGGCGGGGTGCCGACCGCCGAGCTGCGGGCGGCGGTGATCATCGGGTCCGGGTCCGCCTCGTTCGAGATGCTCCGCTACCTCACCGAGCGGCTCCCGGTGATGGTCACCCCGAACTGGGTCGGCACCAGGATCCAGCCGATCGCCGTCCGGGACGTGCTCCACTACCTCACCGCGGCGGCGCGACTGCCGCCGGACGTGGACCGGGCCTTCGACATCGGCGGCCCCGACGTCCTCACCTACCGCGAGATGATGGAGCGCTACGCCGCCGTCGCCGGACTGCCGCGCCGCCTGATCGTGCCCGTGCCGGTGCTCACCCCCCGGCTCTCCAGCCACTGGGTGGGTCTGGTGACACCCGTCCCCAACCCGCTCGCCCGCCCGCTGGTGGAGTCGCTGCGGCACGAGGTGGTCTGCGGCGAGCACGACCTCACCCGGTACCTGCCCGATCCGCCCGGCGGCCCGACCGGCTTCGACCGGGCGGTGCGCCTGGCACTGCGGCGGATCAGGGACGCCGAGGTGGCCACCCGCTGGTCCTCCGCCAGCCTGCCCGGCGCGCCGAGCGACCCGCTGCCCACCGACCCGGACTGGGCCGGCGGCAGCCTCTACCAGGACGTCCGGGAGCGCCGGGTGGCCGCGCCGCCGGCGGCGCTCTGGCAGGTGGTGGAGGGCATCGGCGGCGAGAACGGCTGGTACTCCTTCCCGCTCGCCTGGGCCCTGCGCGGCCGGCTCGACCGGCTGGCCGGCGGCGTCGGCCTGCGCCGGGGCCGCCGCGACCCGGCCCGGCTGCGGGTCGGCGACTCGCTGGACTTCTGGCGGGTGGAGGAGATCGAGCCCGGACGGCTGCTGCGGCTGCGCGCCGAGATGCGGCTGCCCGGTCTGGCCTGGCTGGAACTGTCGGTCACCCCGGACGGCCTCGGCGGCAGCCGCTACCGGCAGCGGGCACTGTTCCACCCGCACGGGCTGGCCGGACACGCCTACTGGTGGTCGGTGGCCCCGTTCCACGCCTTCGTCTTCGGCGGGATGGCCCGCCGGATCACCGAGCGCGCCGCCGCCGAATCGCAGAACTCCGCCCCGAACGGCGCAACCATCACATGATCGACTCGTTGGACCGTCCGCCACCACACGACAGCCGGCTCCGGGAGGATTCGTTGGCAGGACGGATAGACCGCGGAGCACCGCCCCAGGGCGCGACCGCCCGCCCGGTGGCCCGCGCCGAGGCGACCCTGGTGCGCCACTACCGCCGACTGGTCCGGCTGGCCTACCTGGCCCTGCCGGCCGACCGGGACCGGCACAGCCGGGTGCTCGCCGCGCACGCCGCCGTCCAGCGCGCCCTGCCGTCCCGCTGGAGCCGGCGGGAGGAGCCGGCGGGCGACGACGAGGACCCGCTGTACGCCGCCCTGCGACTGCGGGTGCTGCGGACCGCACTGCGCCCCCGGCCCGCGGACCGGCTGCTGACGCCCCGGGTCTGGGGGCTGCGGCTGTTCACCCCCGGCGGTGGTGAACACGACGCGGCACTGGACCGGGAGCTGACCGCCCTGGACCCGGCCGCCCGGTCGGCGTTCGCCCTGCTGGCCGTGGAGGAACTGACGCCCGGGCAGGCCGCCGACCTGCTGCGACAGGCCGGCGCGGCCGAGCCCGACCGGGCCGTCGACGAGGCCGCGAAGCTCTCCGCCGGGCCCGATCCGGGCCTGCCCGCCTTCGACCCCTGCGCGGTGCGCGTCCAGCCGACCGACCTGTTGCGCCGCCGCCGGGCCTTCGGCGCCTCGCTCGCGGTGGCCGCCCTCGCGCTCACCACGACGGCCGCCGTGCTGGCCGGGTCGGACGCCCCGGCACCCGCCGGGGCACCCGCCCGTCCGCTCGCCGCCCCGCCCAGCGGGACGGCGCCCGACCCGGCCCGGCTGCTCCGGGCGGCCCCGGACCAGTGGCAGCACACCGCCCGGATCGACTTCCTCGCCTGGCCCGCCCGGGGCGACCGCCGCGACGACACCGCCCTGCTCGGCCGGGCGCTCGACGCCTGGGCCCGCCCCGGTCCGCGGACCAGGGCCGAACCGGGCACCGGAACGACCCCGCCGCAGGGCCCGCCCCAACTGCTGTTCGCGGGCACGGTCGACGGCGCGGCCGTGGTGGTGCTGTACGACGGGGGGCGGCTCGCCCGCTGGACCGACGGGCCCGGCGGCGGGCTGGACCTCGCCCGCGCCGACGACTCCTCCGTCACCACGGCCGGCGCGGTGGTCCTGCACCGCCGGGGGGCCACCGCCCGCTATCTGCTCGCCCCCTGGATCGACGCGGCCGACACCCGTCGGCTGGACCAGCCCGACGCGCCCGCCAAACCCCTGGACCGCGTGGACGGCGTGACGGCCGCGGCACCGGGCGCGAGCCCGGTGGGTTCCCCGGGCTCCAGCACGCCCGGTTCGAACGCGCCCGGTTCGAACTCCCCGGGCGCGTTCGCGGACTGCCAGGGCGCCACGGTGCTCCAGTTGCGCTCCTCCCCCGCCATCGCCGAGAAGCACGCCTTCCTGCTGGCCGACCTCGGCGGGCTCGTCCCCGCCCACCTCAGTTACACCCCGCCGCCGGACCGCACCCAGCCGGCCCGGCAGCCCCGCGAGGCGGTCGGCCCGGACGCGCTGGCGGCCTGGGCGCGCGCGGGCTGCGCGGTGCCGGACGGCAGCCCCGGCGTCAAACAGCTCAACCTCTGGGCCTTCGCCGTGCAGCAGTTGCCGCAGAACGCGGGCGCGGCGTCCTGGGTGTGCCTGCGCGCCGACCGCTGGAACGGCGAGGGCAGCGCCGTGACCGCCGTGCTGCTGCCGAACGCCCGAGGCCCGCAGCGTACGGGCGGCGGTCCGGGCCGGGCGTGCAGCCGGTTCGAGCAGGACACGGTGGGCTGGACGTGGTGGCGCTCGCCGCAGGGCACGGAGTTCCTGCTGGCGGCGGGGAGCCGGCGGGTCACCCGGATCGCCGCCAAGGGACCGGACTGGACGGCCGACCGGCCCACGCCCGACCACACCCTGGCCGTCGAGCGGCCCGCCCGGGCCACCGTCGCGCTGGAGGCGGTACTGGACGGCGGGGCCCGGATCGCTCCGCTGCGGTGACGGCCGGGCGGTGGGTCGGAACGACGGCCGGGCAGGGGACGGCGGGTCGGGGGGGACGGCGGGTCAGCAGCACGGCGGGACGGCGGGCCGCCCGCCACGGCGCGGGCGGCCCGGGGCACCACGGCGGGTCAGGCCGTGCCCCTCGCCGGTCAGGCCGCCCAGCGGCCCCGGACGTCCAGACGCCGCAGCAGCGGGTGCACGTCACCGGAGAGCCCTGACCCGGCCCGCTGACCCGTCACCCGCCGCGCCCACCAGGCGGACGCCAGGTTCGAGGAGAGCAGCGGACGGCCACTGGTGTCCTCCCGTGCCAGCTCGCCGAGGGCGGCGAGCGTGCCCATGCCGGTACCGGTGAACAGCAGCGCGGAGTCGTCGGGGAGGCGGTTCTCCCGCTGGTGGGCGCGTATTCGCTCCCTGATCCGGCCGGGGGTCACCTGGTACGGGTCGAAGTGGTCGACCCCGTCCGGGGTCTGCCCGGCCGGGACGAGGACGACGCCGTCCACCGTGAGCCCGGCGCGCTCCCAGAAGGCCCGGGAGGTGTCGGTGAGCCACGGCTGGTAGGGCGAGACAAGGGTGAGCCGGCTGACCCCGAGCTCCTCGCAGGCGGCCAGGATCGCCTGGGTCGAGGAGGTGACGGGAAAGCCGACGCGGTTCGACATCTCCTCGCACAGAGCGAGGTCGCCCTCCGGGTCGAGCAGGTAGTGCGAGGCGCTGCAGGCCACCACGGCCGCGTCCAACCGCATGGCGCCGAAGCCTTCGAGGGTGTCGGGCAGGACCCGGTTGTAGGTCTCCAGCATCTCCCTGAGTTCCACACCCGGGGTGATGGGGAAGCGGGAGGCGTACACGTGCATGGCGGCACCGATCAACCGGTTGAACTCCGGCTCCGCCGTGGGGTTCTCCGGGGGGACGACGACTCCGAGTCTGGGCAGTGAGAAGAGATCCATGGCCGCACAGTAGGCCGAGCTCCGTGACGGGGGACAGATCCGCCGACATGAAGAGACAGACCACTCACAGACGCTTTGCACGCCGTTCTCGTTGTTGACACTCCTTGACACTCCCCCACAGATCCCTGACCCGAATCCCCTTGTTTCCCACATTGGTTCGGTGAAGTCTGGTGATCAAATCCGCCCCGTGGACCGGACCGCAGACGCGTGGCCACGCGGCCGGCCTCCCCTGGTCTCCCCCTGAAGGAGCGCGCTCCGTGCCCGCAGCCGCAGAACCCGCCGGAAAGAAGCAGGTGCACCTCGCGGTGCAACTGCCGGCCATCCACAACGTCACCGTCTGGACGGACCCCCGCTCCGAGAGCCAGATCGCGATCGACTCGTTCATCCGGCTCGCCCGCACCGCGGAACGCGGCAAGTTCGACTTCTTCTTCCTCGCCGAAGGGCTCCGGCTGCGCGAACACAAGGGCCAGGTCTACGACTTGGACGTGGTCGGCCGGCCGGAGAACCTGACCGTGCTCGCCGCGCTCGCCGCGGTCACCGACCGGATCGGCCTCGCCGCCACCCTCAACACCACCTTCAACGAGCCCTACGAGGTGGCCCGCAGGCTGGCGAGCCTGGACCTGCTCAGCGGCGGGCGGGCGGCCTGGAACGTGGTCACCAGCTACGACGCGTTCACCGGGGAGAACTTCCGCCGCGGCGGCTTCCTCGCCGAGGCCGACCGCTACACCCGGGCGGCCGAATTCCTGCAGACCACCCGCGAGTTGTGGGACAGCTGGGCCGAGGGCGACGTCCGCGCCGACGCGGCCGCCGGCCAGTTCGTCCGCCCCGGCGCCGGGACCTTCGCCCACCGGGGTACGCACTTCGACATCGCGGGCCGGTTCACCACCCCGCGGGGCCCGCAGGGGCATCCGGTCATCATCCAGGCCGGGGAGTCGGACGTGGGCCGGGAGTTCGCCGCGTCCGACGCGGAGATCATCTTCAGCAAGTACAACCAGCCGGAGCAGGCGCGGGCCTTCTACCGGGACGTCAAGTCCCGGCTCGCCAGGTACGGCCGCCGCCCGGAGGACCTGAAGATCCTGCCCACCGCGACGGCGGTGGTGGCCGACACGGACGAGGAGGCCGCCGCGTACGCCGACGAGATCACCCGCGCCCAGGTCAGCCCGCAGACCGCGATCGCCCACCTGGAGGGCGTGTGGGGCCGGGACCTCTCCGCGTACGACCCGGACGGGCCACTGCCCGACATCGACCCGGAGCCCGACGCCCACCTGCTGAAGGGGCACTCGGTGTTCCGCAAGGGTCGCGAGGAGACCGCGCGGCGGTGGCGCAAGCTGGCCGAGGAACGGAATCTGAGCATCCGTCAGCTGATGATCGAAGTCCACGGCGGGCAGAACTTCGTCGGCAGCCCCCGCACCGTCGCCGACACCATCGACCGCTTCGTGCAGAACGACGCGGCCGACGGCTTCATCCTCGTACCGCTGCTGACACCCGACGGCCTGGACGACTTCGTGGACCGGGTGGTCCCGATCCTCCAGGAGAAGGGCGTGTTCCGCGAGGACTACACCGGGACGACGCTCCGCGACCACCTGGGCCTCACCCTGGGCCCCGGCTCCCCGAAGGAGACCTCGTGACCGCCACCCCTTCCGACGCCCCGCTGCACCTGGCCGTCGCCCTTGACGGCGCGGGCTGGCACCCGGCCGCCTGGCGGGCCCCGGACGCCCGTCCGTCGGAGCTGTTCACGCCCGGCTACTGGGCGGACCTGGTGGCCGAGGCCGAGCGCGGCCTGCTCGACTTCGTCACCCTGGAGGACGGCCTCGGCCTGCAGTCCGCCCCCTTCCACCGGCCCGACGAGCGCACCGACCAGGTCCGGGGCAGCATCGACGCCGTCCTGCTGGCCGCCCTGCTCGCGCCGCTGACCGAGCGCGTCGGCCTGGTGCCGACCACGAACGTCACCCACACCGAGCCGTTCCACCTCGCGATCGGCATCGCGACCCTCGACTACGCCGCCCGGGGCCGGGCCGGCTGGCGGCCGCAGATCGCGTCCCGCGCCGCCGACGCGGACCACTTCGGCCGCCGCAAGACCCCCCAACTCACCGACGACGACATCCGCGACCCCGAGCTGATCGCCAAGCGGCTCCGCCCGCTCTTCGCCGAGGCCGCCGACGTGGTCGAGGTGGCGCGGCGGCTGTGGGACAGCTGGGAGGACGACGCGGAGATCCGGGACGCGCCCACCGGCCGCTTCATCGACCGCGACAAGCTGCACCACATCGACTTCGAGGGCCCGCACTTCAGCGTCCGGGGGCCGTCGATCACCCCGCGCCCGCCGCAGGGCCAGCCGCTGGTGGCCAGCCTGGCCCACGCCTCGACGCCGTACGAGTTCGCGGCCCGCGCCTCCGACCTCGTCTTCGTCACCCCGCACGACCGGCCCGGTGTCGAGCGGATCCTCGCCCAGGTCGACGAGGCCGTCGTCGCCACCGGCCGCGACCTGCGGGCCCGGCCGCTGAGGCGGTTCGCCGACCTGATCGTCCTGCTGGACGACAGCCCGGCCGCCGCCGCCGACCGCAAGGCCCGCCTGGACGACCTCGCCGGCGCCGAACTCGCCTCGGACGCGGCCGTCTTCACCGGCACCGCGGCCGGTCTGGCCGACCTGCTGCTCGACTGGCGCTCCGCCGGCCTCGACGGCTTCCGGCTCCGCCCGGCCGCCCTGCCGCACGACCTGAACGCGATCACCCGCGCCCTGGTCCCCGAGTTGCAGCGCCGCGGCGCCTTCCGCACCGCGTACACGGCGACGACGCTGCGCGGGCACCTGGGGCTGGAGCGACCCGCGAACCGGTACGCGCGGGCTTGAGCAGGCCGGGCGCCCGCCCTTGCCCGGTCCGGGCGCCCGGCCGTACGACCGCACCCGGTCCAGGGCGCGGGGGGGGGGGGGGGGCGGGCGGGGGGGGGGGGGGGGGGGGGGGGGGCGCGCCCCCCCCCCCCCCCCCCCGCCGGGGGGGCCCCCCGGGGGGGGGGGGGCGGGGGGCC
>NZ_JBIVVS010000026.1:0-44591 GCF_044768625.1 Kitasatospora sp. NPDC091207 | reverse complement strand
GCCGCCCCCCCCCCCCCCCGCGGCGGGGGCCCCCCGCCCCCCCCGCCCCCCGGGGCGGGGGGGGGGGGGCCCGGCCCGGGGGGGGGGGGGGCGGGCCCGCCCCCCCCCCCGCGCCCGCACAATGCCCGGCGGATTCTCGCCCGGCCGGTGGCTCGTGGCGCCGTCGTCACCCGCCGCCCGCCGGGCGAGAATCCGCCGGGCGAGAGTCCGCCGGGCGCGTTCCTGCCGGCGGAGGGATCTGCCAGCCGAGGGCCCGGCCCGCGCGGTGCACCGCCTCCGTCGCGGTGAGCCGCCCGCCGCGCTCGAACGCGTCCGTGAAGCCGGCCTCCCCCAGGGCCGCCCGGGCCGCCGCCGCGATCCGGTCCGTGTCGCCGCGCTCGGCCGGCGGCAACGGCGCCCCCACGCCTCGACGTGCCGCGTCCGCCGCGCCGAGCAGCAGCGCCCCGCACTCGGCACCGGGCCGGCCGGCGCGCCCCCGACCGGCGACGACGGCCGCGCCGGCCAGTCCCTCCAGGGAGAGGGCCAGCGCGCGCGGCTCGTCGAGGGAGCGGGCGACCGCCCAACCGCGCAGGTGGCGATCGGCCGCCGGCCCGGCGTCGCCCCGGAGTTCGGCGACGAAGCCGAGTTCCGCGAGCAGCAGATGGTCACCCGCCTCCGAGGACACCTCGGCGTAGCCGTCGCGGATGTGCAGCAGGTGCGCCTCGGCGGCGGCCAGGTCGCCGGAGCGGCGCGCGCCGAGCGCGAGGCCCATCTCGGAGTGGATCTCCCCGTACTTGTAGCCCTGTTCGGCCGCGATCCGGCGGGCCCGCTCGTGCAGATCACGGCCCCGCTCCCAGTCATGGGCCAGCAGGGCGAGCCGGCCGAGTCCGGAGAGCCGCGCCGACACCTCGGCCTCCAGCCCCAGCTCCCGTGCGATGTGCAGCCCTTCACGCTGACGGCGGGCCGCCTCCGGGTACTCCCCCTTGATCTCCGCGAGCGCGGCGAGCGGCGAGACCGTCTGCAACTCTCCCCACCCGTCACCCAGTTCACGGAAGAGCGCGGCGCTGCGCAGGCCGTCGCGACCGAGTCCGGCGAGATCGCCGCGGACCAGGGCGAGCGTGGCCCGCAGACCGAGCGCGGCGGCGGTGCCCCACTGGTCGCCCTCCTCGGCGAAGACCGCGAGGGCGTGGGCGTTCAACTCCTCGCCCTCGGCGGCCTCGCCCGCGCTGAACAAGCCGTACGCGCAGAGCCACAGCGCACGGGCGCGGCGCACCGGGTCGGGCACGGCGCCGGCCGACGCCACCGTGCAGGCCAGCGCCCGCGCCTCCGCACGGTCGCCGGTGAGGAGCGCGAACGCCCCGTGCAGGAGGGCGAGTTCGGAGGTGGGCCGGGGCGCGGCGGCGAGCGCCGCGGTCAGGCTGCGACGCCCCTCGGTGAGCCGGCCGCGGAGCAGCCACCACCAGGCCAGGGCGGTGGCCAGGCGCACCGCCTCACCGCCGTCCCCCTCCGGCGTCCGGCGCACCGCCTCGTCGAGGGCCGCGCGGAGGTTGCCCGCCTCGGCGTCCAGCCGGGCGAGCCAGGACCGCTGGCCCGCGCCACGCAGCCGGGGCTCGGCGCGTTCGGCGAGCGCGAGGTAGTAGCGCAGATGACGGCCGCGCACGGCGTCGAGGTCCGCCATCTCGTGCAGCCGCTCGGTGGCGTACACGGCGACGGACTCCAGGAGGCGGTAGCGCCGCCCGGTGGGCTGGTCCACCACCACCACGAGGGACCGGTCGACCAGCCGCGTCACCAGGTCGAGGACCTCGTCGCGGGTCACACCGTCGCCCGCGCAGGTGGCCTCCGCGGCGTCCAGGTCGCAGCCGTCGCTGTGCACCGCCAGGCGGCGCAGCACGATCCGCTCGGGTGCGCTGAGCAGCTCCCAGCTCCAGTCGATCACGGCGCGCAGGGTCTGCTGGCGGGCGGGCGCGCCGCGCCGGCGGGAGCTCAGGAGACGGAACCGGTCGCCCAGGCGCGTCGCCAACTCCCGTACGCCCAGCGTGCGTACGCGGGTGGCGGCGAGTTCCAGGGCGAGCGGGATGCCGTCCAGCCGGCGGCAGATCTCGGCGACGGCCGCGCGGTCGGCGAGGTCGCCCCGGTCCGGGTCCCGGGGGAAGCCGGGGTCGTGGGCGGCGGCGCGCTCGTTGAACAGCCGCACGGCGTCGTCGGTCCCCAGCGGCTCGACCAGGAACACGGCCTCGCCGGTCAGTCCCAGCGGCTCCTGGCTGGTGGCGAGCACCCGCAGGCCGGGCGCGGTCCGCAGCAGCAACGCGGCGAGGTCCGCCGCCGCGTCGACGACGTGCTCGCAGTTGTCCAGGACCAGCAGGGTACGGCGCTCCCGCAGCGCGGCGGCGAGCCGGTGGGCGGGCGAGGCGGCGCCCGCCCCGCCGCCCGTGCCCGGCGGCGCGGCGGGGGCGTCGTCCCGGATGCCGAGCGTGGTGGCGACGACCTGGGCCAGGTCGGCGGCGGTGCCGCCGCGGACTCCCGCGAACTCCACGAGCCGGATCCCGTCGGGCCGGTCGCCGGCCGGACCGCGCTCCGCCATCGCCGCGGCGGCCGCCACGGCCAGCCGCGTCTTGCCGACGCCGCCGGCGCCCGCGAGGGTCACCAGGCGGTTGTCGTCCAGGAGCCCGGACACCCGGGTGACGGCCTGTTCCCGCCCGATGAGGCGCGTCAGCGGTACGGGCAGGTTGGAGTACTCACCGGCGGCCGGGGTGGCGGCCGCCCTCTCCACGGCACCGCCGGAGGGCGGCGCGGGGCGTGGGGCGACGGGGGTCACGGGCAGCGCGGGGGTCACGGGCAGCGCGGGGACCAGCGGGTCCGGGGTGTGCGCGGGCCCGGTGAGCGCGGCAGACCCGGCGGGCGCCGTCCGGGGTGGCGCGGCGGTGCGGCCGGTGCCGAGGCCGTCGCCCAGCCCGTCGCCCAGGCCCGGGTCCTGGCGGAGGACGGCCCGGTGCAGGGCGGTCAGAGCGGGCGCGGGGTCGACACCCAGCTCCTCGGCGAGCCGGGAGCGGAGGTCCTCGTAGCCGGCGAGGGCCTCGCTCTGGCGGCCCGCGAGGTAGAGGGCGCGCATCTGGACCGCGCGCAGCCGCTCGCGCAGCGGGTGCCTGGCGACCAGGGCGGCCAGTTCGCCGGCCAGGAGCGTGTGGTCACCGGCGAGGAGCCGCGCCTCGGCCTGCTCCTCCAGAACGGCGAGCCGCTGCTCGGCGAGGCGGCACGCCGCCGCCCGGACGAACTCCTCGTCGGCGAAGTCCGCGTACGCCGGCCCCCGCCACAGGTCGAGGGCCTCGGTGAGCAGCGCCGCCCGGGCGCGCGGGTCGTCGACGGCGCCGGCCCCGGCCACCAGACCGCCAAAACGGTCGGCGTCCACCTCGTGGGCGGCCCGGTCCAGCCGCAGGCGGTACCCCGCGCCCTGGCGCAGCACGCGGTCCCGGCCGAGCACCCGGCGCAGCTGGGAGACCTTGCCCTGGAGCGCGCCCTCGGGCTTCCCGGGCGGTTCGTCGCCCCACAGGTCCTGGATGAGGCGGTCGGCGGAGACCGGGCCGCCGCCGTGCGCCAGCAGGTCCGCGAGCAGACCCCGGACCTTGACCTCGGGGACGGTGATCTCCTCGCCGTCGTCGCCCCACACCACGAGTGGTCCCAGTACCCCAAACCGCATGTCGGCCACCGTATCGCGCCCCGGGGGCGCCGGCCCGGCCCGGGGGATCTTCGAGGGGCCGTCAGCCGACCCTCAGCGCACCGGCAGCGGATCCGCAGTGCCCCGGAAGCGCCCTCGGGCACTGTCGGAACCACTGAGTCGCCGAGCGGCGGAAGGAGTGACCGGCATGACCAGGTACGCGGGCCGCAGGGCCGTCGTCCTCGGCCAGGACCCCGATATCGGCCTGGCCATCGCCAAACGGCTGGTGGAGGGCGGAGCGCTCGTCCTGCTGACCGCCCGTACCGCCGAGGAACGCGCCCGGGCCAGGACCGAGCTGGGCTCCACCGCCACTGTCGTCGAGAGCGCCGAGGACGGCGGTACCGGCATCGACGACACCGACCTGCTGTTCGCCGATGCCGTGGCCGGGGTCCGCCCGCTGCTGCCGTACCTCCGGGACGGCGGCGCGGTGGTGCTCACCGCCCCGGCACCGTCCGCCGCCGCCGTGCGCACGCTCGCCGCCGAGCTGGTCCCGCGCGGTATCCGGGTCAACGCGGTGGCCCCGGGCTGTATCGAGGCGGCGCCCGCGGGCGCCGCGCCGCTGCCGCCGCTCGGCCGGCTCGGCTCCGCCGAGGAGGTGGCCCGCGCCGCGCTCTTCCTGGCCACCGAGGCGACGTTCACGACCGGCGCCCGGCTCCCCGTCGACGGCGGTCTGGCGCACTCCTAGCCGGCTCGCCCGAACCCACCGGGCCGGCCGACCCCCCGGGCAGTACACCGGCCGCCCCTTCGCACCACCCGTCCCTTCCCCTGGAACCTCCGGAGCACGCCCCATGAGCACCTCACCCGACATCACCGACGCTCCCGGCTCGGAGACCCGCTCCTCGCCGCCCGCGGCGGCGGGTGGCGAGGAACCGCAGAAGCTTCCGCTGCTCGCCCTGATCGCCCTCGCCACCGCCGTCTTCATCACCAGCCTCACCGAGACCCTGCCCGCCGGCCTGCTGCCCTCGATGAGCTCGGACCTCCGGGTGAGCGAGTCCGCGACCGGCCAGACGGTCACGATCTACGCGATCGGCACCGCCCTGACCGCGATCCCGCTGGCCTCGGCCACCGCCGGCTGGCGGCGCAAGCGGCTGCTCCTGACGTCCATGGCGGGCTTCGCCGTGGCCAACACCGTCACGGCGGTGTCGTCGGTCTACGGTCTGACGATGGTCGCGCGGTTCGTCGCGGGTGTCGCGGCCGGTCTGGCCTGGGCCCTGCTCGCCGGCTACGCCCGGCGGATGGCTCCCCCCGCGCTCCAGGGCAAGGCGATCGCCATCGCGATGGCCGGCATCCCGGTCGCGCTCTCGCTCGGGGTGCCGGCCGGCACCTTCCTGGGCACCCAGACCGACTGGCGGGTGCCGTTCTTCGCGATGACCGGGCTCACCGTCCTGCTGCTGCTCTGGATCTCCGCGACGGTGCCGGACTACCCGGGCCAGCAGGCGGGCGAGCGGCCGAGGATGCTGCGGGCGCTGAGCGTGCCCGGCGTGACGCCGGTGCTGTTCGTGACGCTGGTCTTCGTCCTGGCGCACACCGTCCTGTACGCCTACATCGCCTCCTTCCTCGACGACCACGGCCTGGGCGACAGCACCGACCTGGTGCTGCTCGTCTTCGGGGCGGCCTCGCTCGCGAGCATCTGGATCGTCGGCTCGCAGATCCACGCCAAGCTGCGCTCGCTCACGGTCGCCAGCACGCTGCTCGTCGCCGCGGCGGCGCTGCTGCTCGCGGTGCTCGCCGACAGCACGGCCCTGGTGTACGTCGCGTCCGCCCTGTGGGGCCTGGGCTGGGGCGGCATTCCGACCCTGCTGCAGACGGCGGTCGCCGACGCGGGCGGCGACCAGGCCGACGCGGCCCAGACCATGCTCGTGACGCTGTGGAACGTCGCGATGGCCGCGGGCGGCATCATCGGCGGTGTCCTGCTCGACGTGAGCGGCAGCGACTCCTTCCCCTGGACGGTGCTGCTGCTCCTGCTGCCGGTGCTCGTGGTGGTCCTGGCCGCCCGCAGCCACGGCTTCCCCGCCAAGCGCCCCACCGCGTAAGGCGATTCGGGTGGGTGACGGACCGTCACCCACTCCCCGGAACGGCCACCGAAGGCAACCTGTCCCCCGGGCCTTCGGTGGCCTCCCGGCGTTCTCCCCCGGGTTCTCCCCCGGCGTTCTCGGCCGCGTTCTCCCCCGGCCCGGGCCCCTGCCGCGTCGTCCGCATGCCGGACGGCGCGGCAGAGTTCATGAAGTGTTGACACGGGTGCCGGAGCGCCTGCCCGCGCCCGCCCCGCGCCCACGCCCCCACCGGCGACGGCAGCGCTCTGACCTGCGGTCGAAGGCTCCGAGGAGCTGATCGGACCGTTCGGAGCCGCACAGCGGGCCGGCACCACCGGATCCATGGCGAGAGCGTTTCCGGAGGATGTCTTCGCAGGTCGGAAGCGGAATCCGGCCGACCGGCCCGATTCGGTGACGTTCTCGCCGGAAGCGGTACTTTGACATTCGAACGGCGCCCGGGTGCGGCTCGGGGGGCGAGCGGGGGGTGGGTACGGAGGGGCTTGGCGTCCGGAGGAGGGAGCTCGGAAATGAGAAACGTACTCGTGGTGGAGCGGGAGATCACCTTTGCCGAGTCGATGGTGCGCGATCTGCGCCGACAGGGGTTCGTCGCCCGCAGCGTCGGCACGGGTGCGCAGGCGCTGCGCACGTACCGTGAGGCCGATCTGGTGCTGCTCTCGCTGGAACTGCCCGATGTCGACGGCATCGAGGTGTGCCGGAGCCTGCGGACCGAGAGCGACGTGCCGCTGATCGCGTTCACCCGCCGGGACGACGAGTTGGAACGGGTGCTCGCGCTGAAGGCGGGGGCCGACGACTGTGTCGCGCGGACCTGGGGTTTCCGGGAGATGGGGGCGCGCATCGACGCGGTTCTCCGCCGGTCCTCCCGCCGCCCCGGCCCGGCCGCTCCCGAGGCCATCTCGCTGCTCCCGCTGCACATCGATCCGCGGACCCGGGAGGTGCGGCTGCGCGACCGGCTGATCGAGGTGACGTCCAAGGAGTTCGAGTTGCTCTACATACTCGCCGCCAACCCCGAGACCGTGGTGTCGCGGAAGGAGCTGATGGCCAAGGTGTGGGGAAGCGACTGGGGACAGACCAGTCGCACCATCGACACCCATGTGAGCACGCTGCGGGCGAAGCTCGGCTGCAGCCGCTGGATCATCACGGTCCGCGGGATCGGCTACCGGATGGGGCACGCCGCACGGTCGAGGCACGCGGCGCCCGCCGGCCCGGCCACTGAACCCGCCACCGAGCCCGCCGCCGACCTGTTCGGCACCGTGCACGACGGCACCCCCGAGGATCAGTGGGCGGCGAACTCCGCCTGGTAGTCGGGCAGGACGACCGTGCCGCTGACCTTCCGGCCCAGCTCCAGCATCCGGTTCAGGATCCACCGCCGGCCCAACAGCCCGTTGCGCAGCCGGAGTCCGGCCGCCGTGCCCGGGGCCAGGAACGGCCCGGTCCGGTCCCCACCCCGCTGGCAGCCCTCGGCGTAGCCGCGCAGGGTCTCCTCGTACCGGGTGAAGGCGGTGCGGTGGTCGCCCCGGGCGCGGGCGAGTTCACCGGCCAGGACGTACCCGGCCACCACCGCGGTGCCCGTCCCCATCCCACCGATGGTGGCCCCGCAGGCAGCGTCCCCGACCAGGGCGATCCGGCCGGTGGACCAGGCCGGGACGTCCGCCCGGCTGATCGAGTCGAAGTAGAGTTCCGGGGCTTCGCGCAGGCTCTCCAGCAGGCGCGGCACCTCCCAGCCGAGATCGGCGAAGGCGTCCGCGACCAGCGCCTTCTGCTGGTCCCGGTCGTGCCTGTCGTAGCGCAGCTCGGGCGCGGCGAAGAGGAAGAAGGCGCCCGCCCGGGCCGGGTCGCGGTGGTCCGCGCCGACGGCGGCGAGCCGGCCCGGCACGTTGAGGCCGACCGAACCGGACCGCAGGCCGAGGTAGTTGGGCAGCTGCCAGGTGGCCGCGTAGTAGCCGAGGTGCCGGACGTAGCGCTGCTCGGGGCCGAATGCGAGCCGGCGGACGGTGGAGTGCAGGCCGTCCGCGCCGATCACCAGGTCGAACGTGCGCGGGGCGCCGTGGCGGAACTCCACCCGGACGCCGGTGGGCGTCTCCTCCAACGCGGTGACCGAGTCGCCGAAGACGTACTCGGTGGACGGCAGGCTGTGCCGGTGGAGCAGCTGGGCCAGTTCGCCGCGCGGCACCTCGACCTCGCCCCCGGCGAAGTCGGCCGGCAGGTGGAGCTTCCGGCGACCGCGCCGGTCGACGAAGTCCATCGGGCTGCCGCCGGTGTCGAGCCGGCGCAACTCGTCGAGCAGGCCCATCCGTTCCAGCACGGTCAGGTGGGTGTCGCCGCGGAAGTCGACGGCCTGGCCGCCGCCGCGCAGGGCGGGGGCCAGCTCGACGACGGTGGGCTCGAAGCCGTACCGCCCGAGCCAGTGGGCCAGGGCGGGGCCGGCGATGCTCGCACCCGAGATGAGGACTTTCGCACCCATGTGAACCACTCCGTCCGGGAGAACCGAGAAACTGTGTCCGTCGGACACTGATTGTTGCTGTGTACGGTAGACACAGTTGGGTCGGCGTGCAAGGCACCGACGGAGACCGGGACAGGAGCGGGGATTTGGGCAGCACATCCGGCGGCGGAGCGGGAGACACGGCGCGGCTGCTCTGGGGCCCCCACCAGAAGCCGAGCCGGGGGCCCAAGCCGGCGCTCAGCCTGGAGCGGATCGCCCGGGCGGGCATCGAGATCGCGGACGCGGAGGGGATCGGCGCCGTCTCCATGCAGCGGGTGGCCGGGCTGCTCGACTACACCAAGATGTCGCTCTACCGCTATGTGCCGGGCAAGGCCGAACTGGTGGCCCTGATGGTCGAGGCCGCGATCGGAGAACCGACCCCGGCGGGGCCGCCCGGAACCCCTCCGACCGGCGGGGCACCGGAGGACGCGCCGCCCGCCTGGCGCACCGAACTCCACGCCTGGGCCCGGCAGGTGGCCGCGACCTTCGGCGCGCACCCCTGGCTGCTCGACGCCACCGTCGGCCCCCGGGTGCCGGGCCCGAAGGAACTCTCCTGGCTGGAACGGGTGGTGGCCGCCCTGGACGGCACCGGTCTGACCGGGCCGGAGCGGATGGACACCGCCGTCCTGCTGGCCGGTCACGTCCGCGGCATCACCGAACAGCTCCGAGCGGCCGGACCGGCCGGCCGGCCGGAGTCGGAGCTGGTGGCCGTCCTCGGCGGGCTGGTCCAGGAACACGCCGAGCGGTTCCCGGCACTGGCGGTCGCGATGACGGAGCGGGACGGCCGTGACCAGGCGTTGGAGTTCGGCCTGGAGCGCATCCTGGACGGCCTGGCGGCCCTGATCGCGCGCCGGTCGGGCTGACGGTCCGGACGGGGCGGGTCGGTCCCGGCGGGGCGGCGGATGGGTGCGGGTCGCGGTCGGGCGGCGGGACGGTGCGGCGGCGGGACGGTGCGGGTCAGCGCGCGTGGCGCAGGTCCTCCAGCTCACCGGTCATCCGGCCGAGGAAGCGCGCCACCGCCGCCAGCTCCGCCGGGGTGAACTCACCGCGCACCGCCTCGGTGCGCCGGGCCACCGGCGCGAACCACTCGGCGGCCATCCGCCCGGCACCGGGCAGGTACCGCACCAGCACCTGACGACGGTCGGCGACGTCCCGGGTCCGGTGGACGTGCCCGGCCCGCTCCAACCGGTCCAGCACGGCGGTGACCGCCCCCGAGGTGAGGGCCAGCTCCTCGCCGAGCCGGCCGGGGGTGATCCCGCCCTGGCCACCGGCCGGGCCGGGCGCCGCCCGCATCACCGCGAGCAGCGCCTGGACGTCGGTGGCGTGCAGACCGCTGGCGGCGGCGAAGCCGTGCCCGAGCAGGTGCATCTCGGCGGCGAGGTCCTGCAGCAGCCGCCCGAGCGCCAGGGTGTCGGACGCCACCGGCACGGCCGGCGGCGGAGCGTCCGACGGTACCGGGGCGGGTGATGGCGTGCTCGGGTCCTGCTCCGACAAGGTCATCCGCTCCGGTCGCGTACGGCGTTCCTACCGCTGTTACCCGTTCAGCCTAACCGGCCCGACCGTGTCAGACGTGCTTGCCGACCGGCTCGGGTACCGCCGCACCGATCGCCGAGCGGCCCGGCCGGGCCGGCCACCAGACCCGCTCCCCGAGGTCCCGGACCAGCGCGGGCACCAGCAGCGAGCGCACCAGCAGGGTGTCCAGCAGCACCCCGAAGGCGACGATGAAGGCGATCTGGGCGAGGAAGGCCAGCGGGATCACGCCGAGCGCGGCGAAGGTCGCGGCCAGCACCACCCCGGCCGAGGTGATCACCCCACCGGTGGCCGTCAGCCCGCGCAGCACCCCCTCCCGGGTGCCGACCCGCAGCGCCTCCTCCCGGACCCGGGTCATCAGGAAGATGTTGTAGTCCACGCCCAGCGCGACCAGGAACACGTACCCGTACAGCGGCACGGAGGGGTCGACGGCACTGAAGCCGAAGACGTGGTCGAAGACGAGCGCGCTGACACCGAGCGTGGCCAGGTAGGAGAGCGCGACGGTGGCGGCGAGCAGCAGCGGGGCGAGCAGCGAGCGCAGCAGCAGCACGAGCACGACGAGGATGCAGAGCAGCACGACCGGCATGATCAACCCCCGGTCCCGCTCCGCCGTGATCCGGGTGTCGTACTGCTGCGCGGTGTACCCGCCGACCAGCGCGTCCCCGCCCGGCACCGCGTGCACGGCCTCCCGCAGGCGCTGGACGGTGGCGATGGCCGCGTCGCTGTCGGCCGGGTCGGCGAGCGTGACGTCCAACCGGACCCGCCCGTCCACCACCTCGGGAGCGCCGCCGGGCGCCCCGCCGGCGTACGGGCGGACGCCGGCCACCCCGGGGACGGCCGCCGCCGCGGCGACCGCCTCGGCCCGCCCGGCGGCGGCGATCACCACGGCCGGGTTGCCGGCGCCGCCGGGGAAGTGCCGCGAGAGCAGGGCCTGCCCGGCCGCCGAGGGCTGGGCCTTGATGAAGAGTTCGCTCTGCGGGACGCCGCCCGAGTCCAGGGTAGGCGCGAAGGCGGCGAGTGCGGCGAGCACGGCCAGGCTCGCCGCCCAGGTGCCGCGCGGCCGGCGCCCGACCAGGGCGGCCACCCGCTGCCAGACGGCGTTCACCGGGGCCCGCCCGTCGGCGGCCGGTCGGGCCGGCCAGTAGGCGGCGCGGCCCAGCAGGACGAGCGCGGCCGGCAGGAAGGTCAGCGCGGAGAGCACCGCGCAGCCGATCCCGATCGCGCCGACCGGGCCGAGCGACCGGTTGTTGGTGAGGTCGGAGAGCAGCAGGACGAGCAGACCGAGCGCGACCGTCGTCCCGGAGGCCGCGATCGGTTCGACCGACTGCCGCCAGGCGACACGCATCGCCGCGAACCGGTCGCCGTGCAGGTGCAGTTCCTCGCGGAACCGGGCGGACAGCAGCAGTCCGTAGTCGGTGGCCGCGCCGATCACCAGGATCGACAGCAGGCCCTGTACCTGGCCGTCCACCCGGACCAGACCGTGGTCGGCGAGCAGGTAGACCAGCGCGCAGGAGATCCCGAGGGCGAAGACCGCGCCGAGGATCACCAGCAGCGGCAGCAGCAGGCTGCGGTACACGGCGAGCAGGATCAGCAGCACCACACCGAGGGCGACGCCGAGCAGCAGTCCGTCGATACCGGCGAAGGCGCCGCCGAGGTCGGCCGCGATCGCCGCCGGGCCGGCCAGGCCCACGGTGGTGTCCGGCACCTGGGCGGCGAGGTCGCGGACGGCCCGGACGCTGTCACCGGTCTGCCGGCCGAGGTCGGAACGCAACTGGACGACGCCCTGCAGGGCGTGGCCGTCCTCGGCCGGAAGGGCGGGCGACACCCGCCCGGTGGCACCGGGAACGGCCGCGGCCGCTTGCAGGGCCCGGGCGGCGGCGGCGCGCTGGGCATCGTCGACCGCTCCGGCGCGGCTCTCCCAGATCACGATCACCGGCAGGGTGGCGGCCGTCCGGAAGTCCTCCCCGAGCCGGGCCACCTCGGTGGATTCGGCGCTGCGGGGCAGGAAGGCGGCCCGGTCGTTGGTGGCCACCTCGGAGAGCTTCCCGGCATAGGACCCGAAGGCGCCGCCGAGGCCGAGCCAGACGACCAGCAGGGCGAGCGGGACCAGCAGCCGGGTTCGGCGCCGGGAAGTGGGGTGGGGAGCGGCTGGACCGGTGCGCATCGCGGAGCGCCCTTCGGGCAGGGGCGGGTGACGGACAGCGGGAATCATATCTCTCAATGGTCGAGAGACTTGACCGTCAAGAGGCCTGGTCGCCGGACGGCCCGCGACCACCCCCGGTCAGGTGCCGTCGCCCGGCGGTCGGCGACCACCCCCGAGCAGACCGGCCACCGAGAGCGCACCCCAGCCGACGGAGACGGCCACCGCCATCACCCGGTGCCGGCGCTCGGGCAGCGCGGTGGCCAACAGCGCGGCGTCGCCCAGGTCCGAGGCGATCCGCACCAGGGTCGCCACCCGCAGCGCGGACTCGTCGGGCGCGAGGGCCATCGCCAGGCCGCAGGCGGCGTCCCGGAAGGCGAGCGGGCGCAGGCAGGCGGCGACGGAGCGCGGCAGCGAACCGTCGGCGGCGGTCAGCCCGGACGGGGCCGCCAGCAGTGCGGGCCGGCGGGCGACGGCGAGGCCGTAGACGGCGGTGGCGGCGCCGGTCAGCCGCAGCAGGCGAGAGTTCATGGCACGGTCTCCCGGGGTCGGTGGGGCAGCGTGGGTGGGCAGGGTCGGTGGGGCAGGGCCGTTGGGCGGCGGGGACAGCGGTTCTCCGGGTGGTTCGGCGCGGCGGGCCGCCCGGACGGGTCGCCGCCGGACCGTTCACCCGAGCGGTTCACCCCGGCCGTTCACCCGGCCGGCGCGCCGCCTCATCCTCTACGAAGCGTCACCTCCGCCGGGGCCGACACGTCCGGGCCGTCGCACCCGCTGGAGGAGTCGCTCCGGACCTCCGCACGCCCGTCCGCCGCTCCCGCCCGGACGACCACACGCTCGGCGACGAGCAGATTGATGAGCCAGGACGTCCAGGCCGCGCTGGCGTAGGCCAGGTCGAAGGAACGGTCTGCAGGCGGTCGACCTCTGCCGCGACCTCTCCCCCGACGTCGTCCTGATGGACGTCCGGATGCCCGGGATCGACGGCATCGAGGCGACCCGCCGGATCGTGGCGGCCGGCCTGCCCACCCGGGTCCTCGTCCTGACCGTCTTCCATCACGACGACTACGTGTGGGGCGCCCTCCGCGCCGGTGCCGACGGCTTCCTGCTCAAGCGCACCTCCCCCGAGCGCCTCATCGACGCCGTACAGTCGCTCGCCGCCGGGGAGGTGCTGCTCGACCCGGCCGTCACCCGCAGCCTGGTCGCCCGGGTCGTCGACCGGACCCCGGGCCGCTCGGCCGCCGAGCCGGAGGATCCCCGGCTGGGCCAACTGACCGCCCGGGAGCGGCAGGTCCTGCGGCTGGCCGCCGAGGGCCGCTCCAACGCGGAGATCGCCGGCCTGCTCGTCCTCGCGGAGTCCACCGTGAAGACCCATATGAAGCGCGTCCTCGCCAAACTCGACGCGCGCGACCGGGCCCAGGCCGTCGCCATCTCCTATCGCGGTGGTCTGATGTCCTTCTGACGCCGCCGCACCCACCACCGCCGCACCCACCACCGCAGCCCCCGCACGCCACCCCACTCACCCCACCCGACGCTCACCGGCCCCGGCCCGAACAGCGCGGCCCGCGCGCCCCGGGGACGGGGTGCGCGGGCCGCCTGTACGGTCCTGCCGGGGTCAGCCGGAGATCGGCTTGGTGTCGAGGCGGATGTGGTCGACCGCCCAGAACCAGTTGTTGCCCGCGTCGTACATCCGGAACTTCAGGGTCACCGCGCGGGCGCCCGCCGGAACGGCGAACTGCTTGGTGACGAAGGCGTTCTGGACGTCCTTGCCGGCGTTGTCGTTGCCGGTCGCGTCGCTGCTGTAGGAGACCAGCCGGGTCTCGGTCCCGTTGTCGAAGACAGCGGTGACGGAGGCCTTCTGCGGCGCCTCCTGCCGGTAGTGCGAGTCGAAGCCGAGGTACAGGGTGCTCGCCCCGGCCGGGAGCTGGACGACGGGCGAGACCAGGGTCGAGTCGAACTTGCCCTTGCCCGACGGCGCGCCGGTGTCGTCCCAGTCGTCCGGGTCGGCGACGGCGAGGACGCCCAGGCCCCGGCTGAAGTTGCCGCGGTCCTGCCCGGCCGGGGTGGACCAGGCGCGCTTGGTGTGGAAGGTCCAGCCCTGGAGGCGGACGGTGCCCTGCGGCATGCCGGGGGCGTTGACCACCGACCAGCCCTGCGGGGCCTGCGGCGTCCAGCCGAGGACGCCGCCGAGCGGCTGCAGCGCGCCGGCCAGCGACTCGAAGTCCTCGCCGAGCAGGTGACCGGCCATCACCGGGGCGGTACGGGCCGCGATCTCGCCGTCGGCGAGGGCGAACCGGTCGCCGGCCAGTGCCCGGGCCGTGACCAGGATCCGGTGGGTGGCACCGTCCGGCAGCACGGCGGGCGGGGTGACGTCCCACTCCGCGGTCGCGGCGGCCCCGGCGGCGAGCGAGGCGGGCGGCGCGGTCACGGCGGTGACCGTCCAGCCGGCCGGCACGACCGGCTGGACCTCGATCGCGGTCAGCGCGACGGTCGCGGTGAACCGGGCGGTGACCCGGGCCGGGCGGCCGGGCAGCAGGATCGCCTCGTCGATGGTGGTGGACGCGGCCTTGAGCGTGACGTCCAGGGCGAGCGGGTCGGCGAGGCCCATCGCCGGATCGGTCACCAGGTGGTCGCCGTCCCAGGGGAAGCGCCCGGCGATCCGGCGGCGGAAGCCGAGCTCGCCGCGGACGCCCACCGCGACGTCGTACCAGCCCTCCGGGCCGACCTTGACGTTGACGGTCTTGTCGTCCCCGGCCGCGACCCGCACCTCGCGCAGCCCGTCGCCGTAGGCGAGGTCGCCGACCAGGAAGGTCTGGGCGGTGCGCGAGCGGTTGATCACGTCCACCTCCAGCACCTTGCCGTTCTGCTCCTCGGAGAGCGAGATCTCGTACACCGAGGCGGCGTCCCCGCGCAGGTGCCAGAGCGCGCCGTTGGGGCCGTGCACCCGCAGGTCGTAGCCCTCGGGGCCGACCGTCCAGACGTCGGAGGTCCGGCTCTTGGCGCCGACGGTGTAGTGGCGCGGCGCGGCGCCGGGCGCCGGGTAGACGGCGAGGACGGCGCCCTGGCGGCCCTGGTTGATGAAGTCGACGGTCAGTTCGCCGCCCTTGAGCCTCGGCTTGACCAGCAGGTCGTACGGGCTGATCCGGGCGGTGCGGGTGCCGCGCTGCTGCTGCGGGAACGCCTGCGGGTTGGGCACGGTGGGCGCGGGCAGCTTGCCGGTGTCGACGACCTTCTGCCGGTTGCCGCTGGTGTCGGGCAGCTGGGGCCAGACCGGGTTGCGGCCGGAGAAGTCGAAGACGTTGGTGAGGTCACCGGTGACGGCGCGCCGCCACGGGCTGATGTTGGGCTCCTCGACGCCGAAGCGCTGCTCCAGCAGGCGCAGCACCGAGGTGTGGTCGTAGACCGTGGAGTCGACCACGCCGCCGCGGGTCCACGGCGAGACCACGATCATCGGGACGCGCACGCCCAGGCCCATCGGGTAGGGGCCGGAGACCAGGGTCTCGCCCGCGGGCAGGGTGTCGGACCAGGTGAGCGAGCCGTCGGCGGCCTTCACCCGGTACGTGCCGTCCTGGCTGACCACCCGGTGGTAGGTCGAGCCGCCCTTGGAGACCCGGACCACGACCTCGCCGTCGACCGGCACGGTCGACTTGCCGCGCCCGGTGGCCAGCGGCGGGACGGGCGGCAGCTGGTGGTCGAAGAAGCCGCCGTGCTCGTCGTAGTTGAGGATGAAGACGGTCTTCTCCCACACCTCCGGCTTGGCGGCCAGCGCGGCGAGCAGCCGGGCCGTCAGGTGCTCGCCGTTCGGCGGGGCGTAGTTGGCGTGCTCGGAGAGCGCGGCGGGGGCGATCAGCCAGGACACCTGCGGCAGCTGATCGGCCTGGATGTCGGCGGTGAACGCCTCGACCAGGGCGTCACCCATCGCGAAGGGGTCGTTCTTCTTCGCCGGGTCGCCGACCGCGCGCATGCCGCGCTCGTAGAGCGGCTCGCCCGGCTTGGCCTTGACGAAGGGGGTGAACCAGGCGAGCGCGTTGTCGTCGAAGTTGTCCAGCGCCTGGTAGGTCTTCCAACTGACCCCGGCCTTCTGCAGCCGCTCGGCGTAGGTGGTCCACTCGTAGCCGCCGGGGATCTCGGTGTTGTCGGTCACCGGGGTGTCCCGCACCGTGCCGCCGCTGGTCCCGGTCATCAGGTGTTCGCGGTTGGTGTTGGTGTTGCACTGGACCGACGCGTAGTAGGCGTCACAGGCCGTGAAGACCGAGGCGAGCGCGTTGTAGAAGGGCATGTCGGCGGGCTCGTAGTAGCCCTGGCCGAGCCAGCCGCCGGAGCGTCGGGTGACGGAGCCGTCGGCGCGGCCGTCGTTCCAGGCGTTCATCGAGTCGACGAAGCCGAAGGCCGGGGCGCCCTGCTGGTAGGCGTTGGTGTGCGCGGCGTTCATCGGGAACGGCAGCAGGTGGCCCTCCTTGCGCCCCGGGTCGGGCTGGTGGAACACCGAGCGCCCGTTGACCCCGCGCACCGCCGTCCGGTCGCCGAAGCCGCGCACGCCGGGCAGGGTGCCGAAGTAGTGGTCGAACGCGCGGTTCTCCTGCATGAACACCACGACGTGCTGGATGTCCGCCAGCTTGCCGGGGCGGGCCGGCGCGGCCAGCGCCTCGCGCACGCTGAGCGGAAGGGCGGACAGGACGGCGGCCGCCGCCGCGCCACCGAGCAGGGTGCGGCGCGACAGTTCGGGCATCGGAATCATCGGGGGACGGCTCCTTGATCACGGGTGCTGGGCATCCGTTCGGCCCAGACCCGTTATGTGTATGCGCCCGAGATGGACGGAAGCGGGCCGGTTCGATGGCGCTTCGATGACAGCCAGTGAACCCAGAGCTGTACAGACAACTTGACCGAACCTGCCACCGAACCTGCTACCGATCCCGTCACCGATCCGGCCACCGACCCCGGTGCCCTGGCGCCGCCGTACCGCCACCGAAGCACCTCCCGACCGCCGCCGGCCCCGCCGCCGTTCGCACCACCGCCCCGACGACCGTCCGGGCCGGTTCGCCCCCACCGCCCAGCCGTCCGGGAGCGGAAGATAGTTGACGAACCGTCGGACCGCTCGCGCCGGGTCGTGGACAACCCTTGACGAGGCATGTGGTCTGTGGAAATCTCTCGGCAGGTCCAGTCCAATGATCTTCCCGCGGGGGAGAAGATCGGACCGCTCGACGCATCAGGGGGGAACCTGGGAGTCGGGTCGGCCTTGCTCAAGCGGCCTGCCGACCGGCCCGAGGGGCGGGCCGGGCCTTGTACGGCGGCCGCGCCGTCCGCCGGGCCGCAACGTCGCGGCAGAACCGCTCGGACGGGTGCCCCACAGCCCCGCCTCCGTCTCCCGAATCGAGCTCGCCATGTCCCACTCCCCCGCCGTGTCCGGCCCGTCCTCCACCCCGGAGGAGCCCGCGAGAGCGGCGCACGACCCCGGCCGGTCCGGGCACCCCGCCTCCCCCGCCCAGCACGGGATCTGGCTGACCGCCCGGCGCAACCCCGTCCCCGAGGCCTTCCACCTGGCCCTGCGGTTCACGTTCGACCGGATCGACACCGAGGCCCTGGCCCGCGCCGTCGACGCCACCGTCACCCGCCACCCCGCGCTCGCGGCGGCCCTCGTCGAGCGGGACGGACTCGTCCACCAGGTCCCGGCCGGGCGGCCGCCCGCCCTGACCGTCGTCGACGCGACGGCCGACACCGGTGAGGCGTCGGCCAAGCGGCTGACCGAGGAACTCGTCCTCCCCTTCGACCTCGCGGCCGGACCGCTCGCCCGCTTCACCCTGTACCGCCGGCCCGACGGGACCGACGACCTGCTGGTGGTCGCCCACCACGCGGTGTTCGACGGCCAGTCCAAGGACGTGCTGGCCGCCGACCTCGCCGCCGCCTACGCCGCCGCGCTCGCGGGCGAACGGCCCGTCCCCGACTCCCCCACGGCCCGGGACGACCGGCCGGCCCGCCACGAAGCCGACTCCGGCTCCGGCCCCGAGGCCGTCCCTGATCCCGAGGCCGTCCGCCGGGCGGCCGAGTTCCACGGCCCCCGCTGGGCCGCGGCCACCGACCCGGTCCTGCCGCACGGCCCGCGGGCCACCACGGACGCCGGCCGGGGCGAGGCCGTCACCTGGCGGCTCGACGGCCCCGACCGCGCCGCCCTGACGGACGCCGCGCGCGACTGCGGGGTCACCGTCTTCGAGTTCCTGCTCGCCGGCCTGCACGGGCTGTTGCGGCGCTACGGCGGCGAGGCCGTGCCGGTCGCCGTCCCCTTCTCCACCCGCCGCCCGGAGCAGCGCGACGAGATCGGCCTCTTCGTCAACGAGTCGCCGGTGCACGCCCCGGCCGGCGCCGACGAGGAGGGCTCCTTCGCGCAGTACGCACGGGCCGTCCGGGCCGAGGTCCGGCCGGCCTCGGCCCACCGCGCCGTCCCGTTCGGCGCGGCCGTACCCGGGCTCACCCCCCGGGCCGGCCTGGCTCCGGTCTCGTTCGGCTACCGCCGCCGCACCACCGCCGACCCGGTCTTCCCGGGCACCGGCGCGCGGGTCGACTGGACGGTCTTCCCGCACACCTCCCGCAACACGCTGCACCTCCAGGCGGTCGAGGACACCGGGGCCGTCGCCTTCTCCCTCCAGTACGACCCGGCCGTCCTCGCGCCGCCCACCGCCCGCCGGATCGCCGGACACCTCGCCACCCTGCTCGCCGCCGCGGCGGCCGACCCCGGTACGGCCCTGGCCGACCTGCCGCTGCTCGACGAGGCCGAGGAGCGCCTGCTCACGACCACCTGGAACGCCACCGCCCACGGCTACCCCGCCGACCGGACGGTGCTCGACCTGGTCCGCGAGCGCGCCGACGCCACGCCGGAGGCGCTCGCCGTGGTGGCCGGCCCGGAGCGTCTGACGTACCGCGAACTGCTGCGGCGCGCCGACCGGCTGGCCGAGGCGCTCGCGGCGGCCGGGGTCGGCCGGAACGACCTGGTCGGCCTGCACCTGAGCCGCACCGCCGACCTGCCGGCCGCCCTGCTCGCCGTGCACGCCCTGGGCGCCGGCTACCTGCCGCTCGACCCCGGCTACCCGGCCGAGCGGCTCGCCCTCGTCCTCGCGGACTCCGGCGCCGCCCTGCTGCTGGCCGACCGCGAACCGGCCCCCGAGGTGACCGCCGCGGCCCCGACGCTGCTCCGGCTCGCCGACGCGTTGGGCAGCACGCCGTCGACCGCGACCGCTGCGGCCACGACCGGCCCGACGACAACGACCGGCCCGGCGACGGACCGCCCCGCCGCCCCCGGCCGGCTCGCCTACGTGCTCTACACCTCCGGCTCCACCGGCCGCCCCAAGGGCGTCGAGATCGGCCACCGCGCACTGGTCAACCTGCTCTCGGGCTTCGCCGACCGGCTCGGCTCCGACCGCCGGGACGTCTGGCTCGGCCTCACCTCGCTCTCGTTCGACATCTCCGCGCTCGAACTGCTGCTGCCCCTGGTCACCGGCGGGCGGCTGGTCCTGGCCCCGGACGGCCTCGCCGTGGACGGACCGGGCCTGCGGGCCCTGGTCGAACGCGAGGGCGTCACGCACGTCCAGGCCACCCCCTCGGGCTGGCGGGTCCTGCTGGGCGCCGGGCCGCTGCCGGCCGGCCTGACCGCCCTGGTCGGCGGGGAGGCCCTGCCGCTGCCGCTGGCCCGGCAGCTGCGGGCGGGTACCGACCGCCTGTTCAACGTCTACGGGCCGACCGAGACCACGATCTGGTCCACCTGCTCCGAGGTCCCGGCCGCGCCGGAGGACGTCCGGATCGGCCGGCCGATCGCGAACACCCGTGCCTACGTGCTGGACCGGCGGCGCCGGCCGCTCCCGGTCGGCGTGCCCGGCGAGCTGTACCTCGGCGGCGACGGGGTCGCCGAGGGCTACCTGGACCGCCCCGGGCTGACCGCCGAACGCTTCGTCGAGGACCCCTTCGGCGCGCCCGGCGAGCGGCTGTACCGCACCGGTGACCTCGCGGCCTGGAGCGCCGACGGCGAACTGGAGTTCCTCGGCCGGCTCGACGACCAGATCAAGATCCGCGGCCACCGGATCGAACTCGGCGAGATCGAGTCGGCGCTGCTGGCCCACCCGGCGGTCGCCGAGGCGGCCGCCGCCGTCCACCGGGAGGACGACGCGGATCCGTTCGTGGCCGGCTACCTCGTCCCCGCGCCCGGGGCCGCCGCGCCGGACGCCGCCGAGCTGCGCGCCTTCCTCCAGCGGGTGCTGCCGGCCGCCGCGCTGCCCCAGCGCTACGCGGTGCTCGACCGGCTGCCCCTGACGCCCAACGGCAAGCTGGACCGCCGGGCGCTGGCCCTCCCGCCGCGACCGGTCGAGGCCGTCACCGCGACCGACGCGGCCGGCCGGCCGGAACACGACGAGGTGCTCACCGCCGTGCTCGGGGTCTGGGCCGAGGTGCTCGGGCTGCCCGCCCTCGGCCCCGAGGACGACCTCTTCGAACTCGGCGGACACTCCCTGACGATCATCCAGATCACCGCCCGGATCCGCGACCTGCTCGGCGTCGAGCTCGACTTCGACGTCTTCTTCTCGACCCCGACCCCGCTCGGCATCGCCGCGGCCGTCCGCGACCTGCGCTGACCTCCCGGGCGGCGCGCTGCACCGCGCCGCCCGCCCGCCCCGCGGCGGATCCGCCCCGAGGGCACCGCCACCTCCGACGTGCGCCGAAATGGACCACCAATGACCGACATCCAGGACCCCACGGCCGGGCTGTCCGCGACCAAGCGCGCCCTGCTCGCCCAGCGGCTGCGCACGGCCTCCGCCCCCGCCAGAACCGTGCCCGCCCGACCCCCCGGGGCCGTCCCGCCGCTCTCCAGCGGCCAGGAACGGCTCTGGTTCATGGACCAGTTCGCCCCCGGCTCCACCGCCTTCACCCTGGCACCGGCCCGCCGGCTGCGCGGGCCGCTGGACCGCGCGGCGCTGGACGCCGCCCTGACCGACCTGGTCGCGCGGCACGAGGCGCTGCGGATGACCTTCCCGAGCACCCCCGAGGGCACCGCGGTGGTCCGGGTCGCCGAGGCCGCCCCGTGCCCGGTCCGGTTCGTCGACGCCGTCGCCGACCCGGACCCGGCCGGGCGGGCCGCGGCCGAGCTCGGCGCCCTGGTGGCCGAGCCGTTCGACCTGACCGCCGGACCGCTGCTGCGCGCCCTGCTGGTCCGCACCGCGCCCGACGAGCACGTGCTCGCGCTGGTCATGCACCACATCGTCAGCGACGGCTGGTCCCTGGACATCCTCAACCGCGAGCTGGACGCGCTCTACGCCCGGCACGCCGAGGGCACCCCGGACGGCCTGACCACCCCCACCGTCCGGTTCGGGGACTACGCGCACTGGCAGCGCGAGCGGCTGACCGGCGGCGCGCTGGCCGCCTCCCGCGCGTACTGGCGGACCGAACTGCGGGGCGTCCCCGTCCTCGAACTGCCCACCGACCGCCCGCGGCCGCCGGTGCTGACCTTCGACGGCGCCGCGCTGGAGTTCCACTGGGGACCGGAACTCGGCAGCGGCGTCAACGCGTTGGCGCGCTCCGCCAACGCCTCCGCGTACATGGTGCTGATGGCCGCGCTGCAGACGCTGCTCGGCCGGCACGCCGGCCTGCGGGACTTCGCGGTGGGCTCGGCCGTCGCCGGCCGGCTCCACCGCGAACTCGAGGACGTCGTCGGCCTGTTCGTCAACATGCTGCCGATCCGGGCCCGGCTGGAGGGCGATCCGACCTTCACCGAGCTGCTCGGCCGGGTCCGCGAGACCACCCTTGACGCGTACACCCACCAGGAGGTGCCCTTCGAACAGATGGTGGCCGACCTGGAGATCGAGCGCGACGTCAGCCGGTCGGCCGTCTTCCAGGTCAGCTTCGCCTTCCAGAACTACGGCGACCGCGCCGCCGGGAACGGCACCGGGAGCGGGCTCACCGGCGAGAGTTTCGGCCACGAGGCCGCCACCACCCGGACCGACCTCGCGCTCTACATGCGGGAGAAGTCCGACGGCGGCCTGTACGGGCTGCTCACCTACCGCACCGACCTCTTCGACGCCGCGACCGTCCGACGGCTGGTCGAGCGCTTCGAACTGCTCGTGACCGCGGCCGTGACCGACCCGGCGCGCCCCGTCTCCCGACTGCCGCTGCTCACCCCCGGCGAACGGCGGGACGTCCTGGAGACCTGGGCGGCCGGACCGCCGCTGCCCGACGGGGCCACCGCACCCGGCACCCTGACGGCGCTGCTCGCCGCCACCGCGCGGGCCCACCCGGAGCGCCCCGCCGTGGTCTTCGAGGACCGCACGGTCGAGTACCGCGAGCTGGAGCGGCGGGCCACCGGCCTGGCCCGCCGGTTGCGCGCGCTCGGCGTGCGGCCCGACGACCGGGTCGCGGTCTGCCTGGAGCAGTCCCCCGAGCTGGCGGTGGCCCTGGTCGGCGTGCTGAAGTCGGGTGGCGCCTACCTGCCGCTGGACCCGGAGCAGCCGCCCGCCCGGCTCGCCCGGCTGGTGGCCGACGCCGAGGTCCGGGTGCTGATCACCGACACGGCGCTGCGGGAGCGGTTCCCCGGCTACGCCGGCACCGAGCTGCTGACCGACGCCGACCCGCTCAAGGCCGACCCCCTCAGCCCCGACCCGGAGCCGTTGGACGAGGTCTCCGGCCCGGACCACCTGGCGTACGTGATCTACACCTCGGGCTCCACCGGCGCACCGAAGGGCGTCGCCGTCCAGCACCGGCAGGTCCTCAACTACCTGGCCGGAGTGCGGGAACGCCTGCGGATCGAACCGGGCGCCGGCTACGGCCTGCTGCAGTCGCTGTCCTTCGACTTCAGCATCACGATGCTCTACCTCGCGCTGAGCACCGGCGGCCGGGTCCACCTCCTGCCGCGCCGGATCGCCGGCGCCGAACTCGCCGAGCGGATCGAGGCGCTGGAGCTCGACTACCTCAAGATGACCCCCTCCCACCTGGCCGCCCTCGGCGCCGACGCCCCCCTGGACCGGCTGCTGCCGCGCCGGGCGCTGGTGCTCGGCGGCGAGGCCTCGGCCTGGCCGTGGGCCGCCGAGCTGGCCGCCCTGGGCCGCTGCGCCGTGTTCAACCACTACGGCCCGACCGAGGCGACCGTGGGCGTCACCGTCCACGAGGTCACCGCCGGCACCGCCGGACCGGGGAGCACCCCCATCGGCACCCCGCTCGCCGGCGCCCGCTGCCACGTCCTCGACGAGGCGCTGCAGCCGGTACCGCCGGGCGTCACCGGCGAGCTCTACCTGGGCGGCGACCGGCTCGCCCGCGGCTACCTGGGCCGCCCGGACCTGACGGCCGAGCGCTTCGTCGACGACCCCTTCGGCGCGCCCGGCGACCGGCTCTACCGCACCGGCGACCTGGCCCGCTGGCGGCCCGACGGCACGCTCGACTACCTGGGGCGCGGCGACGACCAGATCAAGGTGCGCGGCTACCGGGTGGAGCCCGGCGAGATCGAGGCCGCCCTCACCGCCCTGCCCGGCATCACCCAGGCCGTCGTCCTGGCCCGCGGCGAGGGGCTGCGGCAGGCCCTGGTCGGCTACCTCGAACACCCGGGGGGCGGCCCCGCGCCGGCGCCCGCCGAGCTGCGCGACACCCTCGCCGAGGTGCTGCCCGACTACATGGTGCCGTCCCGCTTCGTCGTGCTCGACCGGCTGCCCCTGCTGGCCCACGGCAAGGTCGACCGCCGGTCGCTGCCCGAGCCCGAGGAACCCGCCGCGACCGGCGAGTACGTCGAACCGCACGGCGACGCCGAGCGGTTCCTCGCCGAGCTCTGGACCGAACTGCTGGCCGTCCCCCGGGTCGGCGCCCTGGACGACTTCTTCGAACTCGGCGGACACTCGCTGCTCGCCACCCAGGTGGTCGCCCGGCTGCGCCGCGCCTTCCCCGAACTCCCCACCCCCGTCGGGGTGATGGACCTCTTCAAGTACCCCACCGTCCGGCGGCTCGCCGCCCTGCTCAGCGACCCGGACGCCGACCGGGGCCCCCGCCGGCTGCTCCACCGGCTCACCCCGGCCGGCCGCCGGACCACCGCCAGCCTCATCTGCACCCCCTACGGCGGCGGCAGCGCGCTCATCTACAAGCCGCTCGCCGACGCGCTGCCCACCGACTGGGCCCTGCACTCGCTCGCCGTCCCCGGCCACGAGCTGGGCGAGGAGGCGATGGACATCGACGAGGTGGCCGCCCTCTGCGCGCAGGAGATCGTGGACACCGTCGAGGGGCGGATCGTCCTCTACGGCCACTGCGGCGTCGGGGTCCGGCTGGCCGTGGAGATCGCCCGCCGGGTCGAGGCGGCCGGGCGGGAGATCGAGGCCGTCCACCTCGGCGGCATCTTCCCGTTCGCCCGGCCGCGCGGGCGCGGCGCCGCCGCCGGCGAGCGGTGGGCGCGGATCGCCGACCGCCTGCGCAGCGACCAGGGCATGGTCAACGCGCTGGCGGCGGCCGGTCTGGACACCGACGAGGTCGGCGCCGAGCAACTGCGCCTGATGGTCAAGAACCGCCGTACCGGTACCAAGGAGGCCGAGCAGTACTTCACCCGGCTCTTCGAGAGCGCGGACGGCCGGATCCAGGCACCGGTGATCGCGGTCTGCGGCGACCGGGACCCGGCCACCGAGTTCTACCAGGAGCGGTACCGCGAGTGGCACCGGCTCAGCGACACCACCGGCGTGGTGGTGCTCGACGAGGCCGGCCACTTCTACCTCAAGTACCGGGCCGCCGAACTCGCCGACATCCTGACCACCGTGCACCGCTCGGTGGCGGCCGGGCAGGAGGAGCGCCACCGGCGGGCCGAGGGTGCCACCTGGTGGCTGGCGGGCCTCTCCCGGGACGGCGCGGAGCAGCCCGCCGACACCCCGGTGGCGGCGGGCGCCCCGACGACGGCGCGGCCGACCATGCGGCGGTTCCTCGGGGTCGCCGCCGGTCAGCAGATCTCCATGATCGGCTCGGCGCTCACCGAGTTCGCCCTGCCGGTCTGGATCTACCTGACCACCGGATCGCTCGCCCAGTTCGGCCTGCTGGCCGCCTGCGGTCTGGTGCCCGGCATCCTGGCCGCCCCGATCGCCGGCGCCGTCGTGGACCGCGGCGACCGACGCCGGATCATGCTGTACGGCGACGTGGCGGCCGGTCTGACCCAGGCGGTGATGCTGCTGCTGTACCTGACCAGCGGCCTGGAGGTCTGGCACGCGTACGTGCTGATCGCGGTGCTCTCGACGGCACTCACCTTCCAGCGGCTGGCCTGGAACTCGGCCGTCCCGCAGCTCGTACCGAAACGTTTCCTCGGACGCGCCAACGGCGTCGTCCAGATGGCCTTCGGGCTGGCCCAGTTCCTGGTGCCGCTCTTCGCCGTCGGTCTGCTCTCCGCGCTCGGCCTCGGCGGCATCCTCGCCCTCGACGTGGCCAGCTACGTGGTGGCCACCGGGGTCACGCTGGCCGTGCGCTTCCCGGACGTGATGGCCGCCCAGCGGCGGGAGAGCGTCGCCGCCGAGATCCGGGCCGGGTTCCGGCGCGCGCTCGGCAGCCGGCACTTCCGCGCCATGCTGCTGTTCTTCGCCGTCCTCAACATCTTCCTCTCGCCGCTGTTCCTGCTCACCACCCCGCTGGTGCTCTCCTTCGCCCCGCTCGCGGCAGCCGGGTGGGTCGCCGTCGCGGCCGGTCTGGGCGCCGTGCTGGGCGGCCTGACCCTGCTCGTCTGGGGCGGGCCCCGGCGGCTGCGGCTGCGCGGCGTCCTGTTCGCCACCCTCGGACTGGCCGCCGCCTGCCTGGTGACCGGTCTGCGCCCCTCGGTGCTCCCGGTCGCGCTCGGCGCCTTCGGCATGGCCTACGGACTCGCCCTGGTCAACGGCGTCTACGCGACGATCGTGCAGACCAAGGTCCCGCTGCGCTTCCACGGCCGGGTGATCGCGGTGAACACCATGGTCGCCTGGTCGACCCTGCCGGTCGGCTTCGCCGTGGTGGCGCCGCTCGGCCCGCGACTGGTCCAGCCGCTGGTCGACGAGAACGGCCCGCTCGCCGGCACCGTCGGCCGGCTGATCGGCACCGGCGAGGGGCGCGGCATCGGCCTGCTCTACCTCCTGTTCGGCCTGGCCATGGCCCTGCTCGTACTGATCTGCCTGGCCGTCCCCGCGCTGCGCCACTTCGACCGCGACGTCCCCGACGCCGAACCCGACGACCTGGTGGGCCTCACCGCCCTGACGGACCGCGCCGCCGCACCCGCCGCACCGGCGGCCGCCCCGCCCGCACCCGCCACCACCGCACCCGCACCCGCACCCGCACCCGACACCACCACCGCCGTACCCGCCGCCACCCCGCCCGCGCGCCGTACCGGAACCGAGGCCGCCGTCCGATGACCACCACCCTGCCCACCGGGTCCGCCGAGGCCGCCCATCCGCTCACCGAGGAGCAGCGGCGCCTCTGGTTCCTCCAGCAGCTGAACCCCGCCGACGCCGGCTTCACCATGTACCTCTGCCGCCGCTGGAGCGGCCCGCTCGACCGGCCCGCGCTGCGCAGGGCGCTCGACCGGCTGACGGCCCGCCACGAGACCCTGCGGACCCGCTTCGCCCTGGCCGGCGAGGCGCCCGTCCAGCTGGTCGAACCGCCCGCGCCGGTCCCGCTCGACCTGGTCGAGCTGGCGCCGGGCGCGAGCGAGCGCGCCTTCACCGAGGCCTGCCGCCCGGCGGTCAACGCGCCGTTCGACCTGGCCGCGCGCCCGCCGCTGCGCGCCCTCCTGATCTCCTCCGGGCCGGACGAGCACGCGCTGGCCGTGGTGGTGCACCACATCGTCTCGGACGGCTGGTCGTTCCGGATCCTCTGGCGCGAGCTGCTCGCCCTGTACCGGGAGGAGACCGGCGAGGCCCCGGCCGACCTGGCTCCGCTCGCCCTGCGGTACGGCGACGTCGCCCGGGCCGAGCAGGAGCGCGCGGCGGCCGGCGGCGCCGAGGCGGCGTTCCGCTACTGGGCCGAGAAGCTGGCCGGCACCGGCCGGCTCCGGCTGCCGCTGGACCACCCCCGGCCGGCCGACCCGCTGCACCCGGCCGGGTTCGCCTCGGTCGACCTGGGCCCCGCGCTCACCGCCGAGCTGGACGCACTGGCCCGGCGGGAGCGCTGCACCCCGTTCATGGTGCTGCTGGCCGCCTACCAGTGCGTGCTGGCCCGCTGGACCGGTACCCGGGACTTCCTGGTGGGCACCCCGCTGGCGGGGCGGACGGTGGCCGCCCAGGAGGCGCTGGTCGGCTACTTCGCCCGCACCGGGGTGATCCGCGCCGACCTCACCGGGGAGCCGGACTTCCGGACCGTACTGCACCGGGTCCGGACGGCCACCCTGGGGGCGCTGAGCCATCAGGACGTGCCGCTGGAGCGGCTGGCCGCCCACCTCGGCCTGCCCGCCGAGGCCGGCGCGGCGCCGCTCTACCAGGCGGTGTTCGTCCACCAGAGCCAGTACGACCTGGCCGGCGGCGACGGCGGCGCCGAGCTGCCGGCCGGGGTGCGCACCGCCTCGATGGACTCCGGCTTCGAGCGGGCCAAGACCGATCTGCTGCTGGACAGTTGGCGGACCGCCGACGGCGGGCTGACGCTCTCCTTCACCTTCGACCGGGAGGTGTTCGACGAGGCCACCGTCACGGCGCTCGGCGAGCGGTGCCGGGCCCTGCTGGCCGCCGTGGTCGAGGACGTCGCGCTGCCGTTGGACGGGGACTGGCTGCTCGGGCCGCGGGAACGGGCCGAGCTGCTCGCGCTCGGTGCCGGGCCGGAGCCCGGCCCGGCGCACCCGGTGCTGCGACGCTTCGCGGAGCGGGTCGCCGCCGCTCCCGGGGCGCCGGCCCTGGAGTGCGCCGGCCGCACCCTCTCCTACGCCGAACTGGACCGGCTGGCGGATGAGCTGGCCGACCGCCTGGGCCCGGTCGGCGGGCAGCTGGTCGCGGTGCGGATCGCGCCGTCCTTCGACCTGGTGGTCGCGCTGCTGGCGGTCTGGAAGGCCGGGGCCGGCTATCTGCCGCTCGATCCGGCCCACCCCGAGGAGCGGCAGCGGCTGATGCTCCGCGAGTCCGGCGCCGTCCTGCTGCTGACCGACGAGGGCGGCGACGGCCCGCGGATCCTGCCGGGGGCCGCCCCGGCGCCCGGCGAGGACCGCGCGGACCTCGCCTACGTCCTCTACACCTCCGGATCCACCGGCGCCCCCAAGGCGGTCGCCGTCGGACACGCGGCCCTCGCCGCCCGGGTCGGCTGGATGACCGGGCCGGACGGCTACCGGCTCGCCCCCGGCGACCGGATCGTCCAGTTCGCCTCGATCGGCTTCGACACCCACGCCGAGGAGCTCTGGCCGGCCCTCGCCGCCGGCGCCTGCGTGGTCCTGCTGCCCGACGGCGGCCGCACCCTGCCCGAACTGCTCCGCGGCCCGCACGGGCCGTCCGTGACCGTCCTCGACCTGCCGACCGCGTACTGGGAGGAGCTGGTCTCGCTCGGCGCGCAGACACCCTGGCCCGCCGCCCTGCGGCTGGTGGTGCTCGGCGGCTCCGAGGTCCGCGCCGACGCCGTCGCCCGCTGGCGGGAGCGGCACGGTGACACCGTCCGGCTGGTCAACACCTACGGCCCGACCGAGGCCACCGTGATCGTCACCGCCGCCGACCTGGACGCCCCCGACGCCGTCCGGCACCCACCGCTCGGCCGGCCACTGCCCGGGGTGCGGCTCTACGTGCTGGACGAGCGCGGCGCGCTGCTCCCCCGCGGCTCCGAGGGCGAACTGCACATCGGCGGCGCGGGCCTGGCCCGCGGCTACCTGGGCCGGCCCGACCTCACCGACGCGGCCTTCCGCCCCGACCCGTTCGCCGGCCCCGGCGACCGGCTCTACCGCACCGGCGACCGGGCCCGCTGGCGCCCCGACGGGCAGCTGGAGTACCTCGGCCGCACCGACGAGCAGGTCAAGCTGCGCGGCTACCGGATCGAACCGGCCGAGATCGAGGCCGCCCTGACCGGGCATCCGGAGGTGGCGCTGGCGGCGGCGGTCGTCCACGCCGGCCGCCGGCTGGTCGCCTACGCCGTGCCCGCCCCCGGCACCGAACCCACACCGGTCGCGCTGCGCGAACACCTCGCCCACCGGCTCCCCGCCTACCTCGTGCCGGACACCGTGGTCCTGCTCGACCGGCTGCCGCTGACCCTCAACGGCAAGCTGGACGCCGCCGCCCTCCCCGCCCCGGACCCGACCGCCTCGGCCGACTACCTGGCCCCGCGCACCGATGCCGAACAGCTCGTCACCGACCTCTGGCAGGAGGTGCTGGGCCTGCCCCGGGTCGGCGTCCTCGACGACTTCTTCACCCTCGGCGGGGACTCCCTGCTGGTGACCCGCGTGGTCGCCCGCATCCGCGCCGGTGTCGGCCTGGAGGTGCCGATCCGGGACGCCTTCGAACTCTCCACCGCGGCCGCGCTGGCCGCCCGCGTCGAGGAGCTGCTGATCGCCGAGATCGAGGCCCTGAGCGAGGACGAGGCCGCCGACCGACTGACCGGCTGACCGGCTGACCGGCCGCCGCCCGCGGCGCCCCTGCCCGCTCCCGGGAATGCCCTCCGGGAGCCGGCCGGGGCCGACCCGCTCCACCGGAGCCTCAGAAGCCGCTGTCGGTGTCGCGCATGCCGGGAAGGGCGTAGCCGTCCTCCTCGTCCCACGGGACGTCGAGGTCGTCCAGGTGCACACGCCACCGCGCTCCCGGCAGCGCACGGCGCAACGCGGTGACGGAGTCCAGCACATGGACGATCACCGGCAGCAGCCGCCCGGGGTCGGCCGGCATCCTCGTCGACCCGTCCAGGACCTCGTCCGGCTCGCCGCCGCCGTCGTACAGGTGGAGGCCCTCCTCGTCCTGGAACGGGAACGACGATCCGCGGGCAGCGAGGACGGCCCCGACGGCAGCCGTCTCGGCCCCCGTCAGCGGTAGCGCCCGGCCGGCCGAGTAATAGAGAGAGACGCTCATGGGCCGAACGTACCGAGGGGGTACGACAACACCTCCGTGCCGCCCGCGCTCCCGCCGTCGGGGACGGCGCGGGCCTTCCCGTTCGCCGGGCACCCGCACGCCCGCACCGTCGAACCCCCACACCGTCGGACTCCCGCACCGTCGGACTCCCGGTGCGGCGCCGTGAGCGGGAACCGCGACCGGCCGGCGGGGCGTCCGTTCCGCCACGGGCCCCGCTACGGCGCCGGGCTGGCGGGCGGGAGGAGGGGGCCGGTGAGCAGGGTACCGGTGTCGGAGAAGGGCCAGCCGTTGGGCACACAGCCGTGCAGGCCCTTGATCTGCTGCATCATCACCGGCGCCGGCTGGCCCGGGCCGGGGCAGTCGACGTGGCCGAGGCCGAGGACGTGGCCGACCTCGTGGTTGACGGCGAGCGCGTGGTACTGCTCCGGCTGACCGGTGTAGAACTCCGTCAGCTCGTTCCAGCGCTTGGCGTTGATGACCACCTGGTGCCCCACCCCGCAGTTCACCGAGCCGCCGGTGTCCAGCCCGTACTGGCCGCAGATCCGGTCGGTGGTCTCCGGGGTCGCCAGGTAGACGGTGAAGTCCACCGGGTCGGCGGCCATCCGCTGGAACGAGCGCGTGCCGTCGGCGGCCCAGCCGCGCCGGACGTCGCCGAGGACGGCGTCGACCTCGGCGGCGAACTGCTCGGGGCTCTCCTTGAGCCCCTTCTCCGCACGCACCTTGTAACGGAGCAGCTGCTCGCCGGTGCCGAGGCGGGCGGAGCCGCCGGCGGCGGTGGTGAACGCCTCCGCCAGCGGCTTCGGCCGGACGGTGGCGGCCGGAGCCCACGGGCGCCACCAGAGCAGTCCGGCGGCCAGGACGACGACCACCGCCACCGCGACCGCGCCGGTCCGGGACCGCCAGAGTCCGGCGAGGCCCCTCATCGGTCACTCCCGGCGGTGCGGTGACGGCGCGACAGGCCGCCCGGCGAGGTGTGGGCGGGCCCGCCGGTCAACGGAGCCGAGGACCTGGGGCGGACGCTGCCGACCGATCGGGTGCGGGCCGGGGGCTGGGAAAGCATGGTGGCGCGGGGCTCCTGTCCGTGAATCGTACGGTTGTACGGTCACCTAGAGGCTAACCGGCCGCCGCCGCCGCTCGTCCGGGCCCTCCGCCGGGGGCGGATCACGGTGGACCGGACGGACCCGGCCGGCACCGGTCCCACGACCCGTCACCGGCCGGGGCGGACACCGGGGTCCGGGCCCCGGCGTCCGCCCGGCACCCACTCCGGCGGGCGCCCCGCCCCCACCCTCCGGACACCGAACCCGTGCCCTTCCGGGCAGCGCGCCCCGGACCTCCCGGGCAGGCGCTCAGCCCCCGGCGGCCTCCGCGAGGCGGAGCTCCAGCTCGGCGGCCAGTGCCTCCACCGTCTCCTGGGCGAAGGCGTGCTCGTTGTAGCGCAGCCAGCAGACCAGCTCGCCGTCCGGCTGTTCGACCGCCGCCAGCTCCGGCACGTGCCGGTCCCCGCCCGGCATCGGGTACGGGACGGTGGCGCTGCGCGGGAGCTCCCAGGCGGTGCAGGCCAGCCCCGGCAACTGGGCCGGGGCGCTCCAGGCCTCGTAGCGGAGCCAGGCGGCGAACGGCGCCCGGGGGCTGAACTCGGCGAAGGGGTAGAGCTGGTGGTCCAGCGCCGCCGTCGACGCCGCCCGGACCCGGGCGAGCAGTTCGGCGAAGCCGGGCGCGCCCGAGGCGTCGATCCGCAGCAGCAGCGACTGGACGAGGCAGCCGACGGCCCGCTCCGCCTCCGGCTCGGTCCGGCCCGGCACCGGGGTCATCAGCACCAGGTCGGACTGCCCGCTGCGGTGCGCCAACAGACCCAGCCAGAGCGCCGCGAGCGCCTGGAACGGTGTCGCGCCCGCCTCGGCCGCCCGCGCCCGCAGGGCCTCGGCCCGCTCCGGCGGCACGGCCAGCCGGTGGGCCGCGCTCAGCACGACCTCGGTGTCCCGCCGCCCGGGGAAGGGCTCCACCGCCTGCGGCGCGCCCGCCAGGGTGCGGGCGAAGTGGGCCCGGGACGCCGGCCAGTGGGCGTTCGACCAGGCGATGAGCTCCCGGTACTCGCGCCCGGGCCGGGGCGCGGGCGCCGACCGGCCGCGGCGCAGCGCCGAGTAGAGCACGCCCAGTTCGCGCAGCAGCACCCCGACCGACCAGCCGTCGGCGACCATGTGGTGCACCGCCAGCAGCACGGCGTGGTCGTCCGGCCCCCGGGTGACCACGGCGAGGCGGGTCATCGGCCCCTCGGCGACATCGGTCAACCGGTCCCGGACGGCGACCAGACGGGCGGACACCTCGTCGTCGCTCTCGCCCGGCGCCCCGGCGAGCACGACCTCCGTGTACGGCTCCTCGTCGACCACCGCCCGCCGGACCCCCGGCTGTCCGGCGTCCGGCACCGGGACGAACCGGGTCCGCAGCGCCGGGTGGCGGCGGACCACCTCGTGCAGCGCCTGGGCCAGCAGGTCGGTGCGCAGCGCCTCGGTGACCCGGAACATCACCGCCACCGAGCCGACGTTGCGCCCCTCGGCCTCGGCCGTCCAGCGCAGGAAGTTCTCCTGCTGGGAGGTGAGCGGGACGTCGTGCGGCTGGGCGCGCAGCTCCCGCAGGTAGTCCGAGACCTCCTCCTCGCCCGCCGGGCCGGCCGTCCGGGCCGTCGGCGGCGCCGCCGTGAGCCAGGCGGCCTGGGCGCGCAGCGAGGGCCGTTCGAAGACCAGGGCGGTGCCGGCCGTGACGCCGAACTCGGCGGAGATCGCGGCGGCCAGCTGGACGGCGCGGAAGGAGTCCCCGCCGAGGGCGAAGAACTCGTCCTCCACGGCGTGCACCGGGCGGCCCAGCACGCGGCGCCACAGGGCGGCCAGCGCGACCTCGCGGTCGGTGGCCGGCGGGGTGCCGGGGCCGGCCGGACGGTCGGCCGCTTCGGCGAACCGGGCCCGCAGTTCGTGCTTGAGGACCTTTCCGCTGGGGTTGCGCGGCAGCCGGTCGGTGACCAGGATCCGGACGGGCAGTTCGCCGCGCCCCAGCCGGGTGCTCAGGAAGAGCCGCAGCTCGTCGAGGTCCAGGCCGTCGGCGGCGGGCACCACGGCGGCGACCGGCACCGCGCCCATCACGGGGTGCGGGACGCCCAGCGCCGCCGCGTCCGCGACCCGCGGGTGGGCGTGCAGGACGTCCTCGATCCGCAGCGTGGAGACCTTCAGCGCACCGGACTTGATGAGGTCGCTCTCCCGGTCCACCAGGTACAGGTAGCCCTCGGCGTCGAGCCGGCCGAGGTCGCCCATCCGCACCCAGCCGTCGCGGAACACCGCGGCCGTCTCGGTGGGCCCGGCCACGTACCCGCGCGGCGGGCCGGGTTGGCGCAGCCAGACCTCGCCGACGGCCCCGGGCTCCACCGGCTGCCCGTCGGCGCCGAGCAGCCGCAGGTCGGCCGGGTTGGTGGGGCGGCCGACCGAGCCCGGGCGGCGGGCGTCCACGACGGCCGATATCTGGGCCGGCGAGGACTCGGCGGAGGTGTAGGTGTTGACCACGGTCGCGGTGGGGAGCGCGGCGGTGAGCGCCGTCGCGACCGGGGCGGGCAGCGCGGCCGCCGAGGAGCTGACCAGCAGCACGCTGCCGAGGTCCCGGCGGCGGGCCACGCCCGAGTTCAGCAGCTCCACGGCCATCGACGGCACCAGGAAGACGGTGCCGACCCGGTGCTCCTCGACGGTCCGGCCGAACTCCTCGGCGTCGAAGCGCGGCAGGCAGATCGTCGCGGGCGCGGCGACCAGCGCGTTGACCAGGACGACCTGGGCCGCGTTGGTGCCGATCGGGAAGGCGTGCACGGCGTGCGCCGAGTGGGCGTACGGCCGCGGCCGCGGGTCGAGCCGCTGGCCGGCGGTGAGACTGGCGTGCGCGGCCTGGACACCCTTGGGCGCCCCGGTGGTGCCGGAGGTCCCGATCACCTGGGCCAGGTCCTCGGGGCGGGGGCGGTGCGGGGGCTCGTCGGGGGTGTCGGCCGCCGCCTCCAGCGCGGCGAGCCGCAGGCAGGGCAGGCCGGCTCCGGCCGCCCGGGGGTCGTCCGCCGTACCGGCCACCGCCAGCCGGACGGCGCTCGCCGACGCGAGCCGGGAGGTGTCCTCCCGGCCGAGGTCCTCGCGGACCACCACCCCGGCCGCGCCCGCGTAGTGCGCGGCGAGGAAGGCCACCGCGTACTCGTCCCACGCGCGGTTGGGGAACAGCAGCAGTACCCGGTCCCCGGGGCGGACCCCGGCGCGGGCGAGGCCGTGCGCGGCGCGGACGGCGCGCTCGCGCCACCGGCGGTAGTCGAGGGGGGCGCCGCCGGGGACGAGCAGGGCCGTCCGTTCGGGGTGCCGGGCCGCCCGGTCGTCCAGCAGATCGGGCAGCGTGAGCGGAGCACTGACGGTGGATCGGGTGTTGATGACGACTCCCGGAAAGGGCCAGGACAGGGATGACGGCCGATCGGCCGGACGGGTGACTGGTCCAGACCGTAGCGGCTCCGCGGTCCTGCCCGCCAGAGCCGTCCGAGGAGCGTCCCGCGCCGCCCGGTCACGGGTGTCCGCCGCTAGGCCGGTCGGCGGGTATCGGGTGTGTCGCGCCGTCAGCTCCCGTGCGGCGCGGGGCCGCGTCCTAGCGTGACCATCCGCGGGCCGCCACCGGAGGGAGAACCGTGCCGAGACCACGCCACCGGACCGCGGTCGTCCAGGTCCTGCTGCTGACGCTGGCCCTCACCGCCTGCGGCGGCGGCTCCGGCAGCGGCGACACGGCGGTCACCCTCGACTGGTACAACTTCCCCGATGACTCCGGCGCCCTCCAGCAGGCCGCCGACTCCTGCGGCCGGGCCTCCGGGGGCCGCTACTCGATCCGCTACAACAAGCTGCCGCGCACCGCCGACGGCCAGCGCCAGCAGCTGGTCCGCCGGCTCGCCGCGCACGACGCCGGTGTGGACATCATGGGCCTGGACGTCACCTGGGCACCCGAGTTCGCCGAGGCCGGCTGGGTCCGGGAGTGGACCGGCGCGGCGAAGGAGCAGGCCGGCGCCGACACCCTGGCCGCCGCCCTGAAGACCGCCACCTGGAAGGACCGGCTGTACGCCGTCCCCTACAACTCCAACACCCAACTGCTCTGGTACCGCGACGACCTGGTGCCGGCGCCGCCGCGCACCTGGGCCGAGATGCTCACCGCGGCGGGCGAGCTGGCCAAGGCCGGCAAGCCGCACTTCGTCGAGGTCCAGGGCGCCCAGTACGAGGGCCTGACGGTCTGGTTCAACACCCTGGTGACCAGCGCCGGCGGCTCGGTGCTCACCCCCGACGCCACCGCGCCCTCGCTCGGCCCGCCCGCCGTCACCGCCGCCGGCGTCATCCGGGACCTCGCCCGCTCCCCCGCCGCCGACCCCTCGCTCGCCAACCAGATGGAGGACCAGAACCGGCTGGCGATGGAGTCCGGCACGGCCGCCTTCGAGCTCAACTACCCCTTCGTCTACCCCGCCATGAAGGCCGACCGGCCCGAGCTGTTCCCGCACTTCCGCTGGGCGCCCTACCCCGCCGTCCTCCCGGACCGCCCGGCCCGCGTCACCATCGGCGGGATCGACCTCGCGGTCGGTGCCTACGGCCGGCACCCCGAGCTCGCCCAGGAGGCCACCCTCTGTCTGCGCAACCGCGACAACCAGCTGACCAACGCGCTCAAGGGCGGCCTGCCGCCCTCACTGCGCAGCCTCTACACCGCCGCCGAACTCACCGACAGCTACCCGTTCGCCGCCGATGTGCTGGCGGCGCTGGACTCCGCCTCCGTCCGGCCGCAGACACCCGCCTACCAGAACGTCTCGATCGCGATCTCGCACGCGCTCTCCCCGCCGTCGGCCGTCGAGCCGGAGCGCACCGTCTCCGCGCTGGACGGCCAACTCAAGGACGCGCTCGGCTCGAAGGGGCTGATCCCGTGACCAGGCCGCCCACCCTCCTCGGGGCAGCGCCGAAGGGCCGGTCCGAGGGCTCGCGGCAGGAGCGCCGGCTCGGCTGGCTGCTCTGCGCCCCGGCCGTGCTGGTGATGACCGCCGTGACGGCCTATCCGGTCGGCTACGCCGTGTACCTCTCCCTCCAGCGCTACGACCTGCGCTTCCCCCAGCAGGCGGAGTTCGTCTGGTTCGCGAACTACGCCGCCGTCCTCTCCTCGCCGTTCTGGTGGCAGGCGCTCTGGGTGACGGTGCTGATCACCGCCGTCTCGGTGACCGTCGAGCTGGTGCTCGGGCTCGCCCTGGCGCTGGTGATGCACCGGGCGGTGTTCGGCCGGGGCGTGGTGCGCACCGCCGTCCTGGTGCCGTACGGGATCGTCACCGTGGTCGCCGCCTACTCCTGGCAGTACGCCTGGACGCCCGGCACCGGCTATCTCGCCGCGCTGCTGCCCGCGGGCAGCGCCCCGCTCACCGACCACTGGCAGGCGATCGGGCTGATCATCCTGGCCGAGGTGTGGAAGACCACGCCGTTCATGGCGCTCCTGCTGCTGGCCGGCCTGGCGCTCGTCCCCGGTGAGACCGTCCGGGCCGCGATGGTGGACGGCGCGACGTTCGGCCAGCGGCTGCGGTTGGTGGTCCTGCCGCTGATGAAGCCGGCCATCCTGGTCGCCCTGCTCTTCCGGACCCTCGACGCGTTCCGGGTCTTCGACAACATCTACGTGCTGACCGGCGGCTCCAACGACACCGGCTCGGTGTCGATCCTCGGGTACGACAACCTCTTCACCGCGCTCAACCTGGGCATCGGCTCGGCGATCTCGGTGCTGATCTTCCTCTGCGTGGCGGCGATCGCGCTGGTCTTCGTCAAGGTGTTCGGCGCCTCGGCGCCCGGCGGCGGGACGGAGGGCCGATGACCTCCCGCCGTACGCGCGCGGCGACCGGCTGGGGCGTCGTCAACCTGGTGGTGGTGCTCTACGCGCTGTTCCCGGTCTGGTGGATCGCCGCGCTCTCCTTCAAGGACCCGGGCACCCTCGACGACGGCGCCTTCGTCCCGCGCACCTGGACGCTGGAGAACTACCGCGGCATCTTCCGGACCTCGGACTTCACCCGGGCGCTGCTCAACTCGATCGGCATCGCCGTCATCGCCACCACCCTCGCGGTGCTGCTCGGCACGATGGCCGCCTACGCGGTGGCCCGGCTGCGCTTCCCGGGCAAACGCCTGCTGATCGGGATGTCCCTGCTGATCGCGATGTTCCCGCCGATCTCGCTGGTCTCGCCGCTGTTCAACATCGAGCGGATGCTGGGCCTCTTCGACACCTGGGCGGGCCTGATCATCCCGTACATGACGTTCTCCCTGCCGCTCGCGATCTACACGCTCTCGGCGTTCTTCCGGGAGATCCCGTGGGACCTGGAGAAGGCCGCGAAGGTGGACGGCGCGACGCCCGCGCAGGCGTTCCGGCTGGTGATCGCCCCGCTGGCGGCGCCGGGCGTGTTCACCACCGCGATCCTGGTCTTCATCTTCTGCTGGAACGACTTCCTGTTCGCCATCTCGCTGACCTCCACCAACGCGGCGCGGACCGTCCCGGCCGCGATCGCGTTCTTCACCGGCAGCTCGCAGTTCCAGCAGCCGACCGGCTCGATCGCCGCGGCCGCCGTGGTGATCACGGTGCCGATCGTGGTGTTCGTGCTGCTGTTCCAGCGCCGCATCGTGGCCGGCCTCACCGCCGGCGCCGTCAAGGGCTGACGCCCGGGAGCACCCCGACCGAAGACGTCCCAGGAAGGCAGGCAGGGCATGGCCGAGATCGTCCTCGACGGCATCACCAAGCGCTACCCGGACGGCGCGGTCGCCGTCCACGGCATCGATCTGACCGTCGCGGACGGCGAGTTCGTGATCCTGGTCGGCCCCTCGGGCTGCGGGAAGTCCACCACCCTCAACATGATCGCGGGCCTGGAGGACATCACCGAGGGCACCCTGCGGATCGGCGGCCAGGTGGTCAACGACCGCGCGCCCAAGGACCGGGACATCGCCATGGTGTTCCAGAGCTACGCGCTCTACCCGCACATGAGCGTCCGCCAGAACATGGGCTTCGCCCTGCGACTGGCCCGGACCGACAAGTCCGTGATCGCCGCCAAGGTCGAGGAGGCCGCCCGGATCCTCGACCTCACCGAGCACCTGGACCGCCGCCCCGCCAACCTCTCCGGCGGCCAGCGCCAGCGGGTCGCGATGGGCCGGGCGATCGTCCGCGACCCCAAGGTCTTCCTGATGGACGAGCCGCTCTCCAACCTGGACGCCAAGCTCCGGGTGCAGATGCGCACCCAGATCTCCCGCCTCCAGCGCCGGCTCGGCACCACCACCGTCTACGTCACGCACGACCAGGTCGAGGCGATGACGCTCGGCGACCGGGTGGTGGTGCTGCGCGGCGGCGTCGTCCAGCAGGTCGGCGCCCCGCAGCAGCTCTACGACGAGCCGGCCAACCTCTTCGTCGCCGGGTTCATCGGCTCGCCGGGGATGAACCTCCTGGACGCCACCCTGGAGCAGGGCGTGCTGCGCACCGCACTGGCCGACCTGCCGGTGAGCGACCGGCTCCGTCAGCGGCTGGCCGCGGCGGACGCCCCGCGCGAGGTGGTCGTCGGCCTGCGGCCCGAGCACTTCGAGGACGCGGCCCTCCTGGCGCGTCCACCGGGCGGTCGGACGGCCACGGTCGGCGTCGAGGTGCTGGAGTCGGTCGGCTCGGACGTGTTCGCGCACTTCACGGTGGCGGGCGGGACTCCCGCCCCGGGGGCTCCGGAGGAGCTGACCGCGCTGCGGCGGGAGACCGGGGCCGACACGCGCGGGCGCGAGGTGGTGGCCCGGATCGGCACCGACACCCGGGCCGCCGAGGGCAGCCCGCTGGAGCTGTGGATCGACACCGACCGGCTGCACGTGTTCGACCCGGTGACCGGGGCCGCCCTCAGCCACGCGGGGTGACGCGGCACCGGCGGGAGACGCGGCGGGACCGGTCGGTACAGTTCCGGATGACGGCGTCGCCCTGACCGCGGGTGCGGTGCGCGAGCCCGCGGGAGACCGCCTCCCCCTGACGCCCCGTGTGAGGCAGGTCACCGGAACCGGGCACCCGCGGCGGACAAGGCACTTCGTGGACTACACATTGCACGCCCGGATACGCACGGGGGACCCCGAGGCGTTCAGGGAACTCTTCCGTGACCATGCCCCTTTGGTCCATCGGCACGCGGTCCGCGTGAGCGGTGACCGGGACCTCGCCGAGGACGTCGTCTCGCTGACCTTCCTGGAGGCCTGGCGGCTGCGCGACCGGCTCCTCGACCACGAGGCCGGCCCGCGCCCCTGGCTCATGGGCATCGCCGTCAACGTGCTGCGCAACACCCGTCGTGCCGCACGCCGCCACCAGGCGGCCCTCGGCCGCCTACCCGTCCGGGACACCGTCCCGGACTTCGCCGACGAGCTCGTCGGACGCATGGCCGACGCCGACCAACTCGCCGCCGCCCAGCGGGCGCTGCGGCAACTGCGCCGCACCGAGCGCGAGGTGTTCACCCTGTGCGTCTGGTCCGGACTGGGGTACGCCGAGGCCGCCGCCGCGCTCGGGATCCCCATCGGCACCGTGCGTTCGCGCCTCTCACGCGCCCGCACCCGGCTGCGCAAACTCGCCGGACAGGAACTGGGAAAGAACCGGGAACCGCAGCCGCGTCCCGGACAAGTACAGGGCGGCCGCACGTGCGCGGCCCGGTCGTACGAGTCGCACGAGGAGACGTACGGATGACCCGCAAGTTCTGGAAGCGGGCCGAGCCCCTGGATCACGCGGAGCTGCCTCACGCGGAGCCGGATCACGCGGAGCTCGCCCAGCTGCTGCCGGCCCCGTCGGTCGCCCCGATGCCGCTCGACCGTCAGCTGCTTTTCGAGGAGTACCTGTTGAACGAGATCCGCACTCCCGCACCCGCGGCCGCGAAGCGGCCGGTCCGGCGGGCCCTGCTGATCGCCGTCCCGGTCACCGCCGCCGCGCTGACCGCCGTCGTCGCCGTCAACGCGCTGACCAGCGGCCTCGGCGCGCCGCGGCTGGGGTCGGCTTCGGTGGAAGCGCCCGTCGTGGCGGTCGAGGAGGGCAGCGCCCTCCAGCTCGTCTCGACCGTCCAGCAGATCGCCGCCGCCGTGAGCACCCAGCGCACCCCGGAGCCGAAGCCCGGCCAGTACATCTACATCAAGAGCGAGGTCTCCTTCCTGTCCTACTCGCACAACGCCGACACCGACGAGTCCAGGACGTGGGTGCAGCCGCTGCACCGGCGCGAGATCTGGAAGACGCCCGACGCGCGCGGCGGCTGGCTCGACGAGCCCGGCTACCAGCCCGACGGCGGCACCGGCCTCGGCGACGACAACCCCCACGCCAAGCCCGTGAACGGCACGGACATCGCGGGCGAGGCCGTCCGGCTGTCGTACGACTGGCTCAAGGCCCAGCCGACCGATCCGGAGCCGCTGCTGAAGTCGATCTACACGACCGTCAGCGGCCCGCGTGACCGGGACCAGCAGGCGTTCGAGACGATCAAGGCGATCATCAACGAACAGCTCGTGCCGGGCCCGAGCGCCGCCGCGCTCTACCGGGCCGCCGCGAACATCCCCGGTGTGGTCGTCGTCCAGAACTCCCAGGACGCGGCCGGCCGCACCGGCCTCGCCCTGGCCCGCCTGGACGAGCGGAGCGGCGAGCGCGTCGAGCTCGTCTTCGACCGCACGACCTTCGCCTACCTGGGCAGCCGCGGCATCCAGGTCAAGCAGGTCGACAACGTCAAGCCCGGCACGGTCACCGAGCGCACCGCCGTCCTGGAGCGGGCCGTCGTCGACACCAACAAGGAACGGCCCACCGCGGGTGGGACCGCCTGAGCGGAGTCCGGGCGGCCGGCCCGCCGCCGCGGTAGGACCACGTGAGCGGGGACGGGGCGGGAGCCCCGTCGACGTGCCGGAGCGGGCGATCCGGGCGATCATGGGACAACGCACCTCGAAAGGTGGAATGCGATGTTCCAGCTGCTGTGGATTCTGCTCATCGGTTTCGTGCTGGGTGTCCTGGCCAAACTGATCCTGCGCGGCCCGCAGGCGATCCCCTGGTGGCTGACGATGCTGCTCGGCGCGGCGGGGGCCTGGCTGGGCAACGCGGTGGCCGGCTGGATCGGCGTACGGCACACCTCCGGCATCGACTGGATCCGCCACATCCTCCAGCTCGCCTTCGCCGTCGGCCTGGTCGCCCTCGTCGCCCCCGCCTGGAGCAGGTCGCACCCCAGCCGGTAGGGCCCGACCGGTCCCACCGTCCACCCGCCCGCACCCGCGGCCGGGTGGACGGTGGGACCGCGCACGGACGACCGCGGCTAGACTCGCCCGACCGAAGTGGACACCTGTCCGGTCGGGCGCGGGCGCCGGCGGCGCGGCGCCGGCCGGTAATCGCGCGAGGGACAGAACATGGTCGAGGCCGCCCCCAAGGTCGTTGTCGTCGTACCCACGTACAACGAGCGGGAGAACCTGCCGGTCCTCGCGGGGCTGCTCGCGGACCTGAAGCTGCCCGGCCTGCACCTGCTCGTGGTCGACGACAACTCCCCGGACGGCACCGGCGAGGTCGCGGACAAGCTCGCGGCGGACGCGCCCGGCACCGTCGGCGTGCTGCACCGCACCGAGAAGGACGGGCTCGGCCGGGCCTACGTCGCGGGCATGACCCGGGCCCTGGCGGAGGGCGCCGACGTGGTGGTCCAGATGGACGCCGACCTGTCGCACCCGGCCTCGGTGCTCCCGGTCATGGTCGACACGCTGCTCACCGACGACACCACCGCCGTGGTGCTCGGCTCGCGCTACGTGCCGGGCGGCTCGACCGCCGAGGAGTGGCCGTGGCACCGCAAGGCGCTGTCCGCCTGGGCGAACCTCTACGTCAACACCATCCTCGGCCTCGGGGTCCGGGACGCCACCGCCGGGTTCAAGGCCTGGCGGGCGGAGGCCCTGCGGGCCATCGACCTGCCCTCGGTGCACAGCAACGGGTACTCGTTCCAGGTCGAGCTGAACTACCGCGCCGTCCAGCGGGGGCTGCGGATCCGCGAGGTCCCGATCCGCTTCGAGGAGCGGATCCAGGGCACCTCCAAGATGAGCCTCGGGGTGCAGGTCGAATCGGCGCTCGCACCGTGGAAGCTGCTGCGCGAGCAGCGCCGCCGTCCGTAGCCGGCCCGCCGCGCTGGGCCGGACGAACGGCTCTTTCGAGTGCCGGTGCGGCGGATCGACGGTGTGAGCGGCCCCGGCGGGGAAAGAAGGGCGGCATGGCCCTTCTCCCGGAGTCCTTCGCCACCACACTGCGCCGCGGTGCCCGCGAACCCTTCGTCGTCCAGACGGTCCGGGCCACGGTGGCCGCCACCCTCTCGTACGCGGTGGCGACCCGGCTAAGCAGCGAGCCGGCCCCGCTGACCGCGCCGCTGACGGCGCTGCTGGTCGTCCAGGTCACCGTCTACTCGACGCTGACCACCAGCATCCGCCGGGTCAACTCGGTGGTCGTCGGGGTACTGATCGCGATCGGTTTCAGCTCGGTGGTCGGACTGTCCTGGTGGAGCCTGGGCCTGATCATCCTGGCCTCGCTGACCATCGGGCGGTTCGTCCGGGTGGACGAGTTCGTCCAGGAGGTGGCGATCAGCGCCATGCTCATCCTGGGGGTCAGCCAGGTGACCTCGCAGGCCTGGGACCGGGTGCTGGAGACGCTGATCGGCGCCACCGTCGGGCTGCTGTTCAACCTGCTGTTCGCCCCGCCGGTCTGGGTGGACACGGCCGGCGAGTCGATCGAGGACCTCGCCCGGCGGGCCCGGCACCTGCTGCTCGGCATCGCCGAGGAGCTCGGCGCCCCCACCCCCGTGGAGCGCGCGGCGGAACGCCTGCACGAGGCCCGCCGGCTCGACCAGGCCATCGCGGACGTCGACGGGGCGCTGCGGCAGGCCGAGGACAGCCTGCGGCTCAATCCCCGGATCAGCGAGGGGCTGCTCTCCCGGCTGGTGCTGCGGACCGGCCTGGACACGCTGGAGATCTGCGTGGTGGTGATCCGGGTGCTGGCCCGGTCGCTCACCGACCTGGCCAAGCGGCGGGCCCCGGGCGAGCGGCTCTTCCCCACCGACGTGGCGGTGGCGCTGGAGGAGCTGCTGAGCCACCTCGGCGGGGCCCTGGTGAGCTTCGCGGTGCTGGTCACCACCCAGGTGAGCAGCAATGCCGAGGAGGCGGAGCGGCGGCTGACCGCCGAGCTGGCCGCCGCCTGGGCCGTCCGGGACAACGTCGCCCAGCTGCTGCTGCTCCGGGTGCAGGGGCACCCGGAGGCCTGGCAGCTGCACGGGGCGCTGCTGGCCGAGGTGGACCGGATCCTCGACGAACTCGATCTGGAACACCGCAGCCGGCGTCTGATGGAGGAGCTGGACCGGGCCTCGGTGGCGAACCGGGAACGGTTCTCCCGGTTCGCCCGGCTGCGCCGGCTGGCCCGGGGCGAACGCCTGAACCCGGGCCGGCTGCGGCGGCGCCGGCGCGGCCGGCAACCGGCCTGAGGACCGGGCCGCCCCCGCCCGGCGGGGGCGGCCGTCGGATCAGCCCCGGGCGGCGTCGAGGAGCGGTTGGATCTCGATCTTCTGCATCCGCAGCATCGCCGCGGTGACCCGGCCGACCCTGGCCGGGTCCGGGTCGGCGATCAGTTCGGTCAGGACGCGGGGGACGATCTGCCAGGAGAGTCCGTAGCGGTCCTTGAGCCAGCCGCACGGGCCGCCCTCGCCGCCGTCCGCGGTGAGCTTCGCCCAGAGCTCGTCGACCTCCCGCTGGTCGGCGCAGTCGACCTGGAGCGAGACGGCCTCGGTGAAGTGGAACACCGGGCCGCCGTTGAGGGCGACGAAGCCCTGGCCGGCGAGTTCGAAGGCGACGGTCATGACCGTGCCGGCCTCGCCGGGGCCCTCCTCGGCGTAGCGGGTGACGGTGGTGATCCGGGAGTCGGCGAAGACCGAGGTGTAGAAGCGGGCAGCCTCTTCGGCCTGGTCGTCGAACCAGAGGAAGGTGGTGATCTTCTGCATGGCTCGACGCTAGCCGTCGGCCCCGGCCGGGCGGTCGAGCCACGGCCGGAGGTCACCGGTTCGGCGCCTCCGGCCGGCTCGCCCGCCCGGCCCGGGCGGCGGGTCAGTGCACCCAGCCCGCGTAGCGCTGGGTGAAGCGCAGGCCGGTGGCGGCCGTCACGACGACGTCGTAGCGGCCCTGCTTGTCCAGCGGCCAGGCCAGGTTGACCTGCTTGCCGGGCTTGACCCAGACCGTCTGCGCGGTGCCCGCGAAGTCGTTGGGCACGGCGGTGAAGCCGATGTCGGTCAGGCCGTCGTTGACCAGTTGGAGGGTGAGCCGGGAGGAGGTGCTCAGGTCGGCCGTCACGATCGGCACGCCGATGTCGTTCTGGCCGTCCTGGCCGTCGCGGACGACGGTGCCGGCGAAGCGGCGGACGAAGCCGTCGGGGCCGTGGACGGTGAAGTCGTAGCGGCCGTGGGTGGCGGCGGCGTCCCAGGTGTAGGTGGCGGTGGCACCGGGGGCCACCGTGTAGGGCGTTCCGGCGAACGGGAGGACGATGTTGGGGTAGACGGTGTAGGGGAAGGCGACCGTGCCGTCGTTGCTCAGGGTGCAGGTGACCTTGCCCGTCCTCCGGTCCACCTCGATGTCGGCCCAGGGCTGGTAGGGGAGGTGGCGGTGGGGGCGTTCGCCGGGTTCCTGGACGGGCATCGACTGGGTGCCGAGGGCGGGCAGGGCGA